>NZ_BAABCA010000001.1:0-928293 GCF_039538365.1 Postechiella marina | reverse complement strand
AAATGCAATTAATTTATACAATGAAATAAGATTACACTTATCTTTAGATTATAAAACACCAAATATGGTATATAAATTATCAGCGTAAATTCAATTTTAACCTGTAGCCATATTTCAGGACGAGACACTTTCAATCCAATTCCGTTATAATTTGATAAGTCCACCGCAAACTTGTCAAAATCCGTGTAATTTCTAATAGAATCTATGGAAACAATAGCTATTTGATTAGACGAGTTTTTCTCAAAATCTCTAATAATTAAAGTCAATTTTTCCAGTTGCTCAAGAGTGAAAATAAACTCAAAGTCATTTACTTCTCTTTTCAGTTTTGGTAAATCACTTTTTCCTAAATCATATTCTGAAAATTCAACTTTTGGAGGATTAGTATTCGGTTCTGTTTTTTCATTTTGCTTTGTTTTACAGCTATAAATAGTCAAAAAAGCAATGAATATTATTTTGAAAGTCGGGTTCATTCGGTATTGTTTACAACGGTCTCGGCTATGAGTAGTTGCGTGGTTTAGCACTTAACTTTACAAGTACACACCAAGCTGAAAATCCGCGAGGATTTTCAGAAGTAGGCGAGAAGAAGCAATTACTTATAGCCATTGTTAGCAACTGTTATTTTGCGTTTATTAAAGCTTCTTCTATTTCATTCCTTCATTTTCTTTACTTGCTGTTTCAAGGTCATTTCGCAAGTATTGAATTTCCATAATTAGAGATTCCATTGTTTCTTTCAATGAGTTTACTTCGTTTGCAAGTTGTCTATTGTCCATTTTTAGTTTCCTTTTTTATTCAAGTATTTATTCACATCGTCTTTACCATAAAGGAATGAAACGTTTCGTATAAGATTGTCATAAAAACTCGGATTTTCGTCATAAAACATAGTTGGAACATCGAGACTAAATGTATACGATAGATTGTCAATCAAAGTTTGATAAACTATTGATGTATTATAATATTCTAAATCTAATTCACGTACCAAATATTTAAACTGTCTTTTCAGTGTGGTTTTATTTTTTAAGTACGTTTTACTTGCTTTAAAATCCTCTGCTTTTGAATTGAATTGTTTCGGTATCAAAACCTTGTATGTATAATCCATTTTTTCTTTTTGGATTTGATACATTTCCCATATGTCAGGTGTTTTTTCATTTTCAGCCACTTTTAACTCAATAACATTAATTGCGAAGGTAATAGCTGAATCTGGTTGAAAAGTTCGAAAAATTGTATGTTCTGAAACTCCTGCATCTGAAGACCAATGATTTGGTGCGTCAAATGATACTTTGTATTTATAGTTAGAGTATAAATTTGTTATCGAATCAAAATGCTCGGTGTGTTCAGGTAATAAATTAGCGTCTTTTTGTTCTTTATATGATTTTTCAAAATCGTCAGTTACGTCAGCTTTCTTTTTATTCTCTTGACAAAATGCTAATGTTATGGTAAAAAACAATAGTAAAGTAATGTTCTTCATAGTTTGGTTTTAATTGTTGCACAACACAAATATAACTACATATAAGTTTCTAATTCTTCCGATAAGCGTTTAATAATTAATGTAGCCTTTTCTAATTCGTCTTTATGAACAAATAAATCTTGTTGCCCAAGAATGGTAGTGCCAAAACCAGAAAGTCTTGCAGATTTTTCTTCGTCTTTAACCACAGCGTTAATGTTCTCCTTTTCTAAATCGTTTACAATACGCTGTGCCATTATAAAATTGCCTGTAAATACTTTTATATAATTTGAATTTTGCATAATGCTATGTATTAATGGGTTCTATTAAATATACGAATAAAATATGATTTAAGCGGTTTTAAAATGCATTTAATCAAATACCTACTAATAGGTATTTGCTTTAGCGTATCAAAGCTTTATATTTGATAAGCTATTAATAATAAATAATTTAAAAATGAAGAAAAGTATTTACTTTTTATTCTTTGCTATTATATTTTCTTGTAATAATAGTATAGAACCAATAGATCCTAGTTTTTATGTAAAAGAACCAGAACCAACTCAAGTAAAAATTACGGTTGAAGGATTAGAGTCTATTAATTACGAATCTGTTTCTGCATTGACAATAGATTTTAATAATGAAATATCAACAGACGGAATTTTCGAGAATCCATATATTGATAATGGGGTAGAAAACTTACCCGTTTTATTTGTTCAAGATGAAGATGTGTTATTTGGGTATTTTCCACACACACTAAAAACAAATAAGGTAACAATAGATGATATTCTCCTCTTTTATTTTTTAACCTATCCAGAGATAGCCATTCAAGGCATTGAAGAATCGGTTGTGCTATCAGGAATTAAGGTAAGCGAAGATTATAATGAAATGAAAAAACTTGTAGTTAGTAGTTTAAGTAATAATCTTTCTCCTGTAGACAATCCTGAGTTTGTTAAGTTAATAAAAAGTACTAGTGTGGTAATAAAAGAATCTTTTACATCTAAAAATAAAGACGTAAAAGCAGAAGCATTTAAATTTACTTACGATAGAGAAGGAAATATATCATGGTTAAACGAAATATCACTTTATGCAGCATTTGGGGTTAGTATAAAAAATGAAACTACTGGTAAAACGGTATTAAAATCTACAATGTTAAAAAGTAAAAGCTTAGTGTTTTCTCCTGTATCAATTATTTCTTGGGCCTATGATGAGTTTTTTACTGATAATAATGAAGTGAAAGTTGAATCTTTTAAATTAAAAGACGATGGTGCTTATAATATTTCTTTTTCAAATGGAAATGGTGTAGATTCAGAATTGAATAACATTATAGCAGAAAAAAACAATGCAAACCTAGCAGCAAACATGGTTGGGTATATACTTCCTTTTAGTTTAAAAACATTAAAGTTAGAGAAAAATTGCACAGATGCTACTACACAGGTAATGGCAGACGTTTATACAAAAGCTTCTCAATTAGCAATTAAAAGGGAAATTCCAGAAACCAGTGCGTTAATTGGTATATTAATAGGTTTAAGTGAGTCGGCAACGAAGGCTTTTAGCCAATGTTTAAGTGCTACATCAAACTCAAAATTGTATTTAAAACTGTTAGGTAGTACCGCGACAAAATATTTAAGTACGGTTGAAGATGTATCTACATTAGTTTTATTTCTACGAGATTATTTAGCGTCTGAAATATCAGGAGAAGAAAAACGTAATTTTTATAATGGAGTGTCTTTTGGGCATTTAAAACAAGATGAAGAACAGGCTGAAGTTAAATTTGAAGGAGATTCAGAAACAGAACATGTTTATACTAAAAAAATTGAGGAATTAACTAGAAGTTATGATGTTGATAATGGTATTATAGAAACATTGTTTACACAAATTGATGAGTGGTCTAAGCCTAGTAACTTGCCATTTACTCCAGAAATTACTTCTGGTGACGCTAAAATATCTGATAACGGATTTAATAATGGCTCTCATATTTATACAAACACAGAAGGTGTTTTAAATGTGAAAATGGAAATGGGAACCGAAGAGTCTGTTGTAAAGATAAAACCAAACTTTACATCAACAGTAATTAAAGATGTATTGATAACTTTAACACCTCCAAGTACTATAGCTTTATATGGAAATATGGTATTTGAAGATATTAGAGTTAATACAACTAAGGGGGAAACCTTAACGATAACAAATAATTCTGATGAAATTCTAAATATTTCGTCTATCAATTTACCAGATGGTTATACTTCTACATGGGAGTACAAACCAATTCAGCCCAAAGAAAGTCAAACTATTATTGTTGTGTTTGAGCCAACAGAGGCTAAGAACTATAATGGTACTATTCAAGTTGTAAATAATATAGATGATGTTAATAACACTATAGATGTTACAGGAGAGGGAACAGATGATACTATTACACTTGAGGGTAATTTAGATTTTGGCAACGTTGTAGTTAACCCAGAAACACCACCAACTAGAACATTATTTATTAGCAATTATAATTTAAATAAATCTATTAATGTTGAAGCTTTTCCTAATTTGCCAGAGGGTTTTACAGCAACTGGATGGGTTAATGGCGGTGTTTTATCTCCATCTATGAAAAAGGAAATAATTATAACTTTTAACCCAACAATAGCTAAGAGTTATGGTAACACAACACTAAATATACTAAATGATGTAGATGAGATAAATAATAAAATTCAACTATCTGGAACAGGTATAAATGAGACTATTAGTATTGAAGGTATATGGTTTGGAGAAAGTACTATTACAGAGTGTAAACCTGCTAGGTCAGATAGTGTAAATCCAAACTGCGAAATGCATAGCGTGTTAAACGAACGAGATGTCGAGTTTTTAGAAGGTGCAACAGGTTTTTGTCCTGCAGATGTGGTTTGTGGTTCGGTTGAGTTTAGTTTTTATACTAATTCTGAGTCTATTTATAGAAATAAACTGGAGTTTGATGGAACAACTTTAACAATAGATGTAAGGACTAATAGTTCTGGTAGTTATTTTAACGGAAGAGTTTATAAGTATACAGGAACTTTAAATGAAGATGGAACTAAGTTTGAAGGCACTTATACAATGGACATGCCTGGTGGTATTTGGGGTGGTTACACAGAAGGCACGATGACTTACACAAGAAAATAGGAGTGTTGTAAACATAAAAAAAGGACTTATAATTAATACTGTTATAAGTCCTTTTTTTTTATGTTTAATACAATTTAATAATTAAAACCTCCCAATAACACCAACTTTGTTACCAGAGAAAGAAAAGTTCCAAGCTATTTTTTTCTCTTTTTGAGGGTAATCGTATGCTTTTGTTTTAAATAAAAAATTATCAACAGCATCAACAACAACAATACTTAAAAAAGCAGCTGCGCCAACATCTGTTAACCAATGTGCGCCAGCAAATAAGCGAGACATAGGCGAAATTGAGCCTAAGGCATAAATACCAACCTTAGTCCATGTGTTGTTAAATTGTTTGGCTATTGCATGTGCCATGGTTACAGATAAAACAGTGTGTCCAGACGGAAAAGAGTGGAAACCAGCATCATCAGCCCAAAATTTAAAATCTCTACTATCTAGCCCTTGAGAAATCCCGGTAGGTCTTGCTCTACCAATAAGCGTTTTAGATAGGCTTTGAATAACACCTGTTGTTACAGACGACGATATTATTAGCACACTAGTTCGTCGTAAGTTTTCGTTTTTTGTAAAAAGTCCAACACCATAAAGCGCAGCATTAGTTGCAAAATACAATTGAGGTTTACCAAAACGTTGCCCTGCTTCCATTAAAAAATTAGGAACATGTTTTTCGTTTTTTAAAAACATATCAGTTGCTTCATCATCTATAGTAGATAAAGCAAGGCTTCCTACTAAAAAGGTGCCTAAGGTGGTAAAATCTTTCTTTTTCCAATGTGCTGGTCTAGAAAAAGAATAGCCTATCCCTTTTACACTTTGCTTTAAATCGTAAATAGCTAATTTGCCTATAGATGCTGTATCGCTAGGTTTTTCTTGTTGTGCATTTATTTTAAACACAAATAGAAATACAAAGATACACAGGTATAATACTTTTTTAAAATTCATGTTACCTTAGTTCTGCGCCTAATTGCTTTTCGAAGTTTTTTTGCAATTTAGACATAATTTTATCTATTTGCTTATCGTTAAGTGTTTTATGTTCGTCTTGTAAGGTAAAGCTAACCGCATAACTTTTCTTTCCCTTTGGCAGGTTTTTACCTTGGTAAACATCAAATAAGCTTACTTCTTTTAATAATTGTTTTTCTGTTTGTTTTGCTATTTTTCTAATAGATTCAAACATAACATCGTCGTTTAATAGTAAAGCAAAATCTCTTCTAACTTCAGGGTATTTGGTAATAGGTTTAAACGATACTTTGTTTCGTTTTACAATTTCTAAAATGTTATCCCAGTTAAAATCTGCAAAAACTACTTCTTGCGAAATATCAAAATGTTTTAAAATAGACTTTTTTACGAGTCCGAAATCTACAATTTTAGTTTTTCCTAAGCTTAAAGATAAACCTTCGCTAAATAAATCGCTTTTTATAACAGATTCGTTGTATCTAGAAATTCCTAAACGAGAAAGTATAGCGATAATACTTCCTTTCATTAAAAAGAAATCTCCTTTTTGGTTTGGCGACGTCCAGTTTTCAGCATTTTTATTACCTGTTATAAAAAGTGTTAAGTGCTTAAATTCTTCGCGTTTGTCGTTATAATTATGATATGTTTTGCCAAATTCAAACATTTTTAAATTTAATTGGCGTCTGTTAATATTATGTGCTAACGATTCTAAACCAGAAAACAATAACGACTGTCTTAATACAGATAAATCGTTACTTAAAGGGTTTAGCATAGTAATGTTGTGTTCGTCTTTTAACTGCTCGCTTAAATTGTTGTAGCTAGGATTTGTTAAAGAGTTGCATAGTATTTCGTAATAGCCTTGAGCTGCTAATTGATCGCCTACAACATTTTGAATTTTATAATCTTCAAAACGCGATGTACTTGCTATAGATGCGTTTAGCTTAGTGGTTGTTTTAATATTGTTGTAACCGTAAACACGTAAAATTTCTTCTATAATATCAGCTTCACGTTGTACATCATTTCTATATGCAGGTACGGTTAAGCCTAAGCCTGTTTCTGTAACATTATTTACTTTAATATCTAAAGATGCTAGAATACGTTTAATGGTTTCTTTAGGAATTTCTTCTCCAATAAGTTTTCTAGCATTCTCAAAGCTTAAACGCACTTCGAAATCTTTTATTTTTGACGGATATACATCTGTAATATCACTAGTAATATCGCCTCCTGCAACGTCTTGAATTAATAAAGCTGCACGTTTTAAAGCGTATTCTGTAATATTAGGATCTATACCTCTTTCAAATCTAAAAGAAGCATCTGTGTTTAAGGCATGGCGTTTTGCTGTTTTACGCACGCTTACCGGATTAAAGTATGCGCTTTCTAAGAAAATGCTTGTTGTGTTTTCAGACACTCCAGAATCTAAACCTCCAAATACACCTGCAATACACAATGGTTTTTCACTATCGCATATCATTAAGTCATCTTCGTGTAGCTCGCGTTCTACACCATCTAAAGTAACGAATTTAGTGCCAGCTTCTACTGTTTTTACTTCAATTTTATTGTCGGTAATTTTTGCAGCATCAAATGCGTGTAATGGCTGACCCAATTCGTGTAGTACATAATTGGTTGCATCTACCACATTATTAATAGGAGTAAGGCCTATAGCTTTTAAGCGGTGTTGTATCCATTCTGGCGATTCTTTAACTTTAATACCAGAAATGGTAACACCACAGTAGCGTGGTGCTAAATCTTTATCTTTAACATCGACATCAATTTTTAATGTTCTGTTCTCAACATTAAAAGCACTAACAGATGGTGTTATAAGTTCTAACTTGGTATCTTTTTGAATAAGTCCTGCTTTTAAATCTCTAGCAGTACCGTAGTGGCTCATAGCATCAGCTCTGTTAGGTGTTAAGCCTATTTCGAAAACCAGATCGTTTTCTATATCAAAAATATCTGCTGCAAGGGTTCCAACAGGTATGTTTTCACTTAAAACCATAATACCATCATGAGATTTGCCTAGACCTAATTCGTCTTCAGCACAAATCATTCCATGGCTTTCTTCGCCTCGAATTTTACCTTTTTTAATGGTCCAAGCTTCGCCTTCATCTGTATAAAGCGTTGTGCCTATTGTAGCTACAGGAACTTTTTGCCCAGCAGCAACGTTTGGCGCTCCGCATACAATTTGTAAAGGAGATTCTTTACCTATATTTACAGTTGTTATGTTTAATTTATCTGCGTTAGGGTGTTTAATGCAAGTTAACACTTCGCCAACCACAACACCTTCTAATCCTCCTTTTACAGATTGATAAGGTGTTAAACCTTCAACCTCTAATCCTAAGTCTGTAAGTAATTCACTTGTTTGTTCTGGTGTCCAATCAATTTTAATAAATTGTTTTATCCAGTTGTATGAAATCTTCATGTAATATTTGCTATTTAAGGCAGCAAAGATAAAATATTGAAGTTAGCATTCAAACAATGCTAGGTGTTTTATGTGCTTGTTAATTAATTTTTATTTAATTAAAAACAAGGGCGTAATATATATTTAAAGTTTAAGACATGTTAAACTGTATGTCTTTAACTTATTTATAACATAGTTGTATGTTTTAAATGTTTAATTTGTTGACTATTAATTGTTTTTGGTTTTAATATCAAAATAGTCATCAATCAAATTACAATCAGTTTTTAAGTCCAATCGTTAATCGCGGTTGGACTTTTATCCATGAATGGTTTCAGATTTACCGTAATTCTGAATCACTTCAGCTTCAAAATCAATAAGCTCCTGCCAGCGTTTATCTACATCTATATCTTTTCCATATTTTCTGGCAAAGCCAATAAAAGTAGTGTAATGTCCAGCCTCGCTAATCATTAAATCATGATAAAATTTAGATAATTCTGGGTCTTTTATTTTTTTAGATAGTAGTTTAAAACGCTCGCAGCTTCTAGCTTCAATCATGGCAGAAAATAAGAGTCTGTCTACCATACTTTGCAACCTACTTCCACCTTTGTTCATAAATTTATACAATTCGTTTACGTAACTGTCTTTGCGCTCTCTGCCAAGCTTATAACCTCTTTTTTTTATGATATCGTGTACCATTTTAAAATGCTCTAATTCTTCTTGAGCAAGCAATAGTAAGTCTGTTACTAAATCTTCATGTTCAGAGTTATGTGTAATTATAGTAATAGCATTTGTTGCAGCTTTTTGCTCGCACCATGCATGGTCTGTTAAAATCTCTTCTATATTCGATTCTACAATGTTTACCCAGCGAGGGTCTGTAGCTAATTTTAATCCTAACATGTTTTTAATTTTTTACAAAAGTAATTATTACCTCATTAATAGTTTACTCTAACTAATATAATTCCAAATATTTTTGTACTTGCTTAAAGATCTATACGTATTTAAAATAACTTGATTTTCTGTTTTAGATAGCGAAGGGTCTTCGTTTAAAACCTTTTTTGCATGATAACGTGCGTGTTGCAAAATATCATTATCCTTAATAATATCGGCTATTTTAAGGTTTAAAATACCGCTTTGTTGGGTTCCCATAATATCACCAGGTCCGCGAAGTCTTAAATCTACTTCTGCTATTTCAAAACCATCGCTAGTTCTTACCATGGTTTCTAAGCGTGTTTTACCGTCGCTACTCAATTTATGCCCCGTCATTAAAATACAATAACTTTGTTCTGCACCACGACCAACACGACCTCGTAATTGGTGTAGTTGCGATAGGCCAAAACGCTCTGCACTCTCAATAATCATAACAGATGCGTTAGGTACGTTAACGCCAACTTCTATTACGGTTGTGGCAACCATAATTTGGGTTTCGCCTTTTATAAACCGTTGCATTTCGTACTCTTTGTCATTAGGTTTCATTTTACCATGTACAATAGATATTTGATATTCTGGCATTGGAAAATCTCTAGAAATACTTTCGTAACCATCCATTAAATCTTTATAATCCATGGTTGCATTTTCCTTAATTAACGGATAAACAATATAAATTTGTCTGCCTAATTTTATTTCGTCTCTAATAAATTTAAAAACTTTTAAGCGGTTATTATCATATCGATGTACCGTTTTTATGGCCTTTCTGCCAGGAGGTAATTCATCTATTATAGAGATGTCTAAATCGCCATAAACAGACATGGCTAAAGTACGAGGAATTGGTGTTGCTGTCATAACCAAAACATGTGGAGGCGACGTGTTTTTTTTCCATAATTTACTTCGCTGTGCAACTCCAAAACGGTGCTGTTCGTCAATAATAGCGAGTCCTAAGTTTTTAAATTTAACCTTGTCTTCTAGTAGTGCATGCGTACCAATTAATATGTCTAACTCACCATTTTCTAAAGCCTCATGAATTACTTTTCTATTTGAAGTTTTAGTTGAACCTGTTAGTATTGATATGTTGATATTTAAGTTTTTACAAAGGTTATGCAAACCATTATAGTGCTGAACTGACAAAATTTCAGTAGGAGCCATTAAGCAAGCTTGAAAACCGTTGTCAATAGCTATTAACATTGACATTAAGCCCACAATGGTTTTTCCAGAACCTACATCGCCTTGCAAAAGTCTATTCATTTGTGCATTACTACCCATATCTGCACGAATTTCTTTTAAAACACGCTTTTGTGCATTAGTTAATTCGAAGGGTAAATGCTCTTTAAAAAACGTATTGAAGTTGTCTCCAACTTTATCAAAAGGAAACCCTTTTATTTTAGATTTATGAATTAAATTTTTAAGTATGAGTTGTAGCTGAATATAAAATAATTCTTCAAATTTTAACCTAAATTGAGCACGAGCTAATAGTTCTTGATTTTTTGGGAAATGTATGTTTAAAAGTGCACTACTTTTATTAATTAATTTTAACTCGGCTAACAAACTATCGTTTAACGTTTCTACAAAACGCCCTTTAGATTCTACAAACACTTGCTGCATAATTTTCATTATCATGCGGTTTGTTATGCCACGTGTCGCTAATTTTTCTGTAGATGGATATATAGGTTGCATGCCAATACTTATACCAGACTTATGCGCTGTTACAGTTTCTATATCGGGATGAGCCATGTTAAATTTACCAGCAAACCAGTTTATTTTTCCAAAAATAACGTAAGGTAAATTTTGTTTAAGATTCTCTTTTATCCATTTTTGCCCACGAAACCAAACCAATTCTATAGTGCCTGTTTCATCTTGAAAGGTAGCTACAAGACGTTTTCCTCGCTTTTGTGCCACTTCTTTAAAACCAACTATTTTGCCTACTATTTGTACTTCAGATGTGTTACGCTGTAATTCTTTTATTTTATAATACCGCGTTTTATCAATGTATCTGTTTGGAAATAAATTAATTAAATCTTGATATGTGTGTATACCCAATTCCTTTCGAAGCAAATCGGCACGGTTTGGACCAACGCCTTTTAAATAATCTATAGGAGTTTGAAGGTTAACAGACATAAAAGCGAATTTAATTAATTCTTATGAATCTGAAAATCTATAATAATCGAACTTTTAAGATAGTTATTAAAAGCGTATTTTGGTCTAATACTTGTTGTAGTTTTAATATGAAAAAAACATTATTCACTCTCTTTTTATTAATCAATTTAACTGTGTTCGCACAACAAACATCATATGTAGATTTTAAAACTGCTAATACCAATATAACTTTTGGTAATTTAAAAAGTAATACTGTTTTTGGTAAAGTAACTTACGAATTCGATGTTTTAAAAAATACAGACTCTATTTATTTTGATGCAAAAAAAATTGATACTATTTGTGCAACGTTAAATGGCAAGAGGTTTAAAACTGTTTATAATAAAAAGCAACTTATTTTAAAAAGCAAATTTAAAACAGGAACAAAGCATAAGGTTACAATAACATGGAAAACACACCCCAAAAAAGCCATGTATTTTATTGATTGGAATAACGAAGGCGGTAATAAGCAAGTATGGACACAAGGCCAAGGTAAATACACGAGCAATTGGTTGCCTAGTTTTGATGATATGAACGAAAAAGTAATATTCGATTTAAACATTGCTTTTAGTAAAGATTATCAGGTAATTGCGAATGGAAAGCTTACAAATAAAAACATAACCGATACTTTAATTAATTGGCAATATAAAATGCAAAAACCAATGTCTAGTTATTTGCTTGCTTTTGCTATTGGTAAATACAGTAAAAAAACAGCCTATTCTAAAAGTGGCATTCCTTTAGAGATGTATTATTACCCAAAAGATTCTCTAAAATTTGAGCCTACTTACCGTTACACAAAACAAATGTTTGATTTCTTAGAAGCCGAAATAGGTGTGACTTATCCTTGGCAAAATTACAAACAAGTACCTGTAAAAGATTTTTTGTATGCAGGAATGGAAAACACTAGTACAACCATTTTTTCTGATGCCTTTTTAACTGATTCTATAGCTTTTGTCGATAAAAATTATGTAAACGTAAATGCTCACGAATTGGCACATCAATGGTTTGGAGATTTGGTTACAGAAACATCTGGCACGCACCATTGGTTACAAGAAGGTTTTGCAACCTATTATGCGCTTTTAGCAGAGAAAGACATTTTTGGAGATAATTATTACTATTGGACCTTGTATGACTACACTAAAGAGCTATTAGCACAAGAGCTTGCAGGCGCTAGCACATCAATACTTAACCCTAAATCGAGTAGCACAACATTTTATAAAAAAGGAGCTTGGGTTTTAGAAATACTTCGCGATCGTGTAGGCGATAAAGCTTTTAAAGCTGCGGTTAAAAATTATTTACTTAAACATAAATATAAAAATGTAGCTACTCAAGATTTTATTACCGAAGTAGAGCAGGTGAGCAAGATAGATTTAAGTGATTTTGTTGAGGCTTGGCTTGTTAATAAAACATTTAAAAACGAGTTTTGTTTGGATTATTTAAAACGAAAATCTACAGAAATTAAAGCGTTTTTGGAACTTAAAGCAGAGTTGTCTACTATAGAAAATACATCAAATATAAAAGATAGTAGGTATTTTGATATAGCACATAGTTTTAAAATTAAATCTCAAATTTTATTAAATATTAAACCAGAACTTATAAATAATCGTATTATTCTTGATGGATTAAACTCTAAAAACCTAAAATTACGTCAAGCTATAGCACAAACGGTATCTAAAATACCTTTGCATTTAAAAGAAGGTTTTGAGACACTTTTGGATGATGCTTCTTATGTAACTATAGAAACGATGTTGTTTAATTTGTGGAGTAATTTTCCAGAAGATCGTATAATTTACTTAAATAAAACTAAGCATATTATTGGTTTTAACGATAAAAATGTGAGAATGCTTTGGTTAACCTTAGCTTTAGTTACTGATGATTTTGAGGTTAAAAACAAAAAACAATATTTTGATGAATTAACCGATTATACAAGTTCTAAATATGGAGCCGATATTCGTCAAAGTGCTTTTCAATATCTTAATCAAATACAAGCTTGTGGCACTGCATGTAAAGCGCATTTACAAGAGGCAACTAAGCATCATAATTGGAGGTTGTCAAAATTTGCTAAAACACTTTTAAAAACAAACTAATTATTTTCTACGCTCAAGTCTTGCAGGATTTCTACAAACTAAACATCCTGCTAGGTAGGTTATAGAAAGCTCGTAAACACCATCTGTTCTTCCTATGTTTGATGTGTTTATGTCGTAAGAGAATCCGAATCTTAATTTTTCGAACTCAACACCTATAAGTCCGTTTACAGACGTTAAGAAATAACTGTTATTGTTGTTTTTTGCAGGGTTTGTAACCGCTATTGCTCCTAAAAAAAGTTTATTTATTTTCATGGTTGCTCCTAAATCTAATCTATTAAATTCGCCTTGCTGCATATAATTTGCAGATAAAAGAAAATCGTTTCTATCATAATAAGGAAATTTATAATTTGCATGTAGCGAATAGAAAATATCTAGAGGCACATTGTTATTTTCTACAAACGAAATATTTGGTCTGTTTAAATGTTTAAATGTGGCACCAATCCATAAATCGGTATCGTTACTTGTGTTTTTTTTATCGAAAACAAAGCCAGCTGTAAAATCGAAAAACATAATATTTCTATTAGCATTTAATGCAAAAACATCTGAGGAAACAGGGTTAATAGTGCCTGTGCCAATATTTATTTGATCTGAAAGAACCAGATTCCTAAAATTATACGATTTGGCACCAAAACCTAGCTCTACAGCGGGTCTAAAATACCATGCATTAGCTAATTTAACATGGTAGGCGTAGTTTATATTACCTTGAAGATGATTGTAATTGGTATTGCTTTCGTGCTGATTTAAAATGCTAAATCCCAATCCACCTAAATTTTCTACCCAGGTATTAAAAAAAGCATATTCGGTTTCTACTTTTAAGTTAAGATTTGGCCATTGTGTACGGTGCATAATACCAAAGTATGTGGCATCTTCAAAACCAGAAAAACCGGGGTTTATGGTTTCTGGAACTAAAAAGTATTGAGAAAAAATGGGATCTTGCGCTTTTACAAAAGTAGAAAAACAACAAATAAATAGTGTGATTATAATTTTAAATTTCATCGTTCTGCTTTAGGTTACTTAATAGAAACAAATGCTCCTTTTCTTGTTATTGTTTCTCCGTAAAATGTTTTACCACTAAAAGTGTAATAGTAATTACCATTCTCTGTTTGGTTATCTTTAATTTTTCCATCCCAACCTTTTATGGTTTCGCCTTCTTCAGAATATATTAAACCTCCCCAAGTATTATAAATATTAAAACTTAGTTCGCTTAAGGCAATAGATTCTGGCACAAAATACTCATTCATATTATCTCCGTTGGGTGTAAACGCATTGGGTATAATAATTCGATATCCTTTTTCAACAATTAACAATATTTGCATGGTGTAAACGCACCCAAAAGGATAGGTTACGGTTTGTTCTACGGTGTAATTACCTTCGTTAGTATAGGTGTGAACAGGGTTTTCTTCTATAGAGAAATGACCATCACCAAAATTCCAACTCACATTGGTGTAGCTTCCTGTTGCTGTATTTGTAAATTGAATAGGATCGTGAATTGAATAAAAACCAAAATTATTATAAGTACTGGAAGAAATATTAAAACCAGGATCTCCTAAGGTTGTAATATCAACATTATAAGAGTAATTTGTTGTACATCCCATACTGTCTTCAACTTCAATAATAACAAATCCATTTTGAGAGGTATTCATAAATTCACCATTTGCTCCACTAACAGTTCCGTTAGACCAGCTGATGTTATAAGGCGGTACACCACCTTCTGGTTTTGCTTCAAATGTTTGATTTACAGTTTTTGTTTCACAATCAAAATCTGTTAAAGTATCAACATTAACAACTAATGGTTCAAATCTATTTATATTCCAACTCCCTGTTATTTCACAGTTATTAGCATCTGTAACTACCACAGAATAATTACCTGGAGGTATAGCGCTTAAGTTTTCTGTAGTTTCTCCATTAGACCATAAATAGGAGAGAGGTAATGTACCTCCAGTTACAATAAGATTTATAGCGCCACTGTTGGCATTATCGCAATTTAAGGCGTCGGTTGTATTTGCAGATAAGGCTAAAGCTGCTGGTTCTGCAATTACAAATGTTTCGGTTATTTCGCAAGGTGTGCCATCTGTAATGGTTACCGTGTAACTTCCTGGTCCAATGTTATTTCTTTCTACACCTGCTGTAGCATCATCATCCCAAACTAACGACACAGGGTTTATGCCTCCAACTAAATTTAAAACAATTCTTCCGTCGTTTGCTCCAAAGCATGACACGTTATTTGTAGTTGGTGTTATATCGAATATTGGTGGCTCTTCTATTGTTACGGTTACAGACTTAGGACAATTGGTATTATCTGTAACTGTAATGGTATAATCGCCTGGCGATAAATTAGTTTGAGACACGCCAGAACCTAAGTTACTCCAAGTAATAGTATAAGGAGCATTACCTCCAGAAATATTGTTTATAGTTATAGAGGCATCATTATCTCCATAACATTCTATTTCTGTTGCGGTATAATCTATTAAAATCTCATTGGTTTCGGTTAAAATAACTTCTAGTGTATCTGTACAATTCGATTTGTCTGTTACTGTTACATTATAGGTTCCAGCTATTAATCCTGTAATGTTTTGGGTGCTATTGGTATAACCGTTAGGACCTGTCCAAGCATAGCTGTAATCAAAATTACCAGGACTAGTTTCAGTTGGTCTACCACCATTTGTATTAATGTAAATTTCTCCTGTGGCTTCTCCATAACAAATAACATTGACTTGGTTGTTTAGGCTTACATCTAGTAAGTCTGGCTCTATTATATTAAAGGTTTGGGTTATAGGCGTGCAACTATTAGCATCGGTTACAGTAATTTCATAAATACCTTCGTCAAGATTAGATAAATCTTCGGTTGTAGCATAAGGCAATCCGTTTTTAGTCCAATTGTATTGATAAGGTGTGGTTCCGCCACTTACGGTAATACCAATTTCTCCATCATTAACATTAAAGCATGAAATTGTTTCAGGATTAAAATCTATGGCACTAAAAATCAATTCGTCAGGTTCTGTAATATTAAAGGTTTTTGTAAACGGACATCCTCCATCATCCTGAATATTAACCGTGTAATTTCCGGGAGCTAAACTTGAAATATCTTCTGTATTATTAGTATATCCATTTGGTCCAGACCATGAAACTTGATAGGGACTTCCTGAAGAAAATGGGACACCTCCACTTATTGTTATATCGATAGAACCATTATTTGCAGAATAACAATTGCTATTTACTGTATTTTCTACAATGCTAATAGAAGGATTTACAGTAATGGTAACTGTAAACGGATTACCAGTGCAACTAGCTATAGTTGGTGTAACTACATATGTTACGGTTGCTGGCGATGTTGTTGTATTTGTTAATGTTTGACTTATTGTAGTTTCATTTGTTGTTTGGCTAGATGCTCCAGTAATAGTACCCGAAGGAGAAACACTGGGGGTAGGCCATGTGTAAAATGTCCCTGAAGGTGCAATATCTCCACCAGCAAAATCTGGACTAATATTAAATGCAGTTCCGCTACAAATAATATCAGATTTATCACTAACACGAGGCGTTTGGTTAATCGTTATTTCTGCCACATCCGATGTGATTTCGGTACAGCCTCCTGCAGAAAATGTAATTATAGTATAGTAATATATTGTACCGGTTGATGTAGATGGCGGGGTGTAAGTTGATGTTGTAGCACCAGAAATAGGAGTTCCTGTTGAAGCGTCGTTTATTGTATTAGAATACCATTGATAAGCAGGTGAGCCAACTCCGTTAGAGTAAGAAACAGATAATGTATTTAAGTTATCTCCTAAACAATAGGTATTAGATATAGGCTGTGTTGTAAAATTAGGTGCAGGGTTAACAATAACCTCAGCTGTACTACTGGTTACACCGCAACCAGGATCTGGTTGCGTAACCTCGGCATAATAGTATAAAGTGCCTACTGTATTTGTTGGTGGCGTGTATGTATTATTGGTTGCTCCGCTTATTAAGCTTCCTCCTATATTGGAGTTTGATGTGTTGCTATACCATTGGTAATTGTATGTAGAGCCTAAACCTCCAGAAACTGCAACTTCTAAATTTGTAGGTGTTACGTTTTGACATAAAGTTTGCGAATTTAAAGGTTGTGTTGTTATTGTAGGATCTTCTGTTACAACAACTTGAGCAACATTACTTGTAACAGCGCTACAACCGCTTCCTGTTAGAGAAATTGTAACATAATAATAAAAATTGCCAGATGTTGAAAACATAGGCGGTGTATAATCTACTCCTGTGGCGCCTGATATAATAGAGCCTCCTGTGTTAGAGTTTGTAGTATTAGTGTACCATTGATATGTCACAGAGCCTGTACCTCCAGAATGCATTACAGTTAAAGGAGATGTAATATTACCACCATTACATATACTTTGAGTATTTATAGGTTGGGTGTCTATTTGAATACCATTAACAACCTCAATTTGCGCTACGTTTGATGTTATTTCGTTACAACCAGCACCAGATGTAAACGATACAACATTATAATAATACATAATACCAACATTATTATTTGGAGGTGTATAAGTGGCATTTGTTTCACTTGCAATAGCGGTTCCGCCAGTAGAGCTATTTGAGGTATTGCTATACCATTGGTATGATGATGTACCAGGACCATTTACAGCAACCGAAAGCGTATTTACTGGTCCGTTTAAGCAAATGGTTTCTGGTTGTGGCTGACTCGTAAATGCAGGTGCAGGATCTACAGTGATAATTAAAGATACAGAAGAGCCTGCGCAACCTCCAACAGATGGTGTAATGGTGTAGATAACATCTTCAGATGTTGTGTTAGAATTAAAAATAGTTTGGGCAGGTATAACATTTGTAGTTCCAGAGCTTGTATGTCCAGTAATTCCTGATGGTGCATTTGTAGTCCAAGAAAAAGAAGTATTAGCAATATTCGATGTTAAGTTTACTGTGGCAGTGTCTGTGCCAGAACATATAGTTTGACTTAAATTAGTGTTAGTAACAGACGGAATTGGGTTTACACTAAAGTCTTCTGTATCTGTTATTGTACCGCAATTATTGGTAATACTAAAAGATATTTGGTAGTCTCCAGGTGACGCGTAAGTAATAGTGCCCGGATCTAATGTGCTTGCTGTCGCAGGTGTACCTCCAGGAAATGTCCAACTATATGTTATGGTTTCAGAAGCTGGTGCACAACTATTTATGGTAGCTACAGGTGTAATAGAAGCAGTGCCACAAAAATCTGGAATAGCATCTATAGTTGCTGTTGGAGGTTGTTTTACTTCAATGGTTTGGGTAGCAATACTTGTACCGCAAGAGTTGGTGGTAGTTAATTGTAGTTCATAACTTCCTGCTGTTATAAAGTTTATTGATGGCGATGCAGATGTTTGGTCTGTGCTTCCAGTAAAATTCCATTGTCCAGGAACTGTACCACAAAACTCAGAAGTATAGGTAACCTCCCAAAGGTAAGTTTCTGTGCCACAACTTAAGCTTAAATCGGTAGCGTTTGTAGTTTGCACTGCTAAAGGAGAACAACCATTATTGGCATCTACAGTAAAAGCTGCTGTTAATTGTGGTTCTATACAAATGGTTTTGCTAACGGTATTGGTAACACCGCAAGAGTTTTCTGCATATAAAGATACGGTATAGGTTCCTGCAGAAGTATATGTGTGAGAAGGATTTCTTGTGGTAGATGTGTTACCGTCTCCAAAATCCCAATAATAACCATCGTTAACACTACAATTATTGCTGTAACCATCCAAAGATGTGTTATTAAAACTTACAGGTGTATTAACACAACTTGTAGGTGGATCTTCAAAGCTAACTTCTGGTTTTCTTAAAATTATAATGGGTCCAGCAGTTAAATTTGTTTGTCCGCAAGATGTCGTAATAGCTAAAATTACAGTGTAACTATTTGGGCAACTAGACTCGGTATAGGTATGTGGTATGGGGTAATTTTGAGAAGCTGCAGGATTTGCAGAATCAAAATAAGTAGAAGCTTCTAATTGAGTTTGTGTATAGTTCTCGGTATTGCCATCTCCGTAATCAATAGAATAATTAGTGTCTGGCGGGTTGGTAGCCCAAGAACCTATAGCGAATTCAATAGGGTTAACTGGCGTACATAAATTAACGGTATTTCCTGGGTTAACAATAGAACCTGTAGGGTTACTAGAGTTTTTAATTAAATAGGTAACTGTATTATCGCAATTAGTACCTCTACCAGTAATATCCATATTAAAAGAACCCAACTGTGTGTATGTATGTGTAGCAGGAAATGTTACATTGGTTTCTATGCTGCTACCATCTCCCCAATCTACATCGTAAGAAGTTATACAAGATGATACGTTTTCTATATCCACATTTATGGTGTATGAAGGGTCTGTAGTATTGTTTCCACAATTATTAAAAGGATCGAACCTATTATCAACATCTTGAAATTCTAATCTTGGCTTTTGCTGTACGTTAACTGGCTTTGTTACAACATTGGTGCAACCATTAGCATCGGTTACTGTTAAAGTTACATTAGCAGTTTGCATATTACAACCTAATAAATTAAATCTGTGCGTAGGGTTTTCTCTTGCAGAAGATCCGCCATCACCAAAACTCCAATTATAAGTAAAAGGTGCGTTGCCTGTTACTGTAGATGTAAAGTTTACATTAGTACCAGCGCAAACACCATCGTTATCAAAAGAGAAATCTACTACCGGTTCACCAACCGTTATGGTTACTCGTCTATTAGTAAATGTAGTAACGTCATTGTTAGCGTCTTCTACAGAGATAAGTTCGTATACAAATGTGCCAGCAACACTTGTACTTACTGGAACGAAAGTGCTGGTTGTGGTGTTTGGAGTTCCTCCGTTAATAGTGTATGTAAAGGTGTAAGGGGCGTTTCCGTTAGAGCCTGTAAAAGTAACTCGGGGAGCAGGATCGTTTCTACACACATTAGTCGAGCCAGAAATATTAGCAGTTGGCGGTAAAAATATAGCTGAATTATCTTTGGTTTTAAGAGCAAGGTGTATTACTCTTGTTTTAAGGCTTTTGGTGGTGTCAATTTTATTTAATGCAAAAATTGATAAGCTGATTATAGAAAACAACAAGACCGTAAAGAAATAATTTTTCTTCATGTGTAATAATTATGTTAATAGCTGCAACTAAAATAATTATTCTTTTTTATGTAACTATTATTAAAAGACACATATTCTTACTTTTTATATAAAAATGCTTAATTATAAGTTGTTTTAGTGTATTATTTATGGTATTGGACTTAAAATATTTTAAAATGGATTTAAATTTTTGTAATGCTTCTTAGTATATTTACGCATTAAGAAAAATAAATGAAAGCATTAGTAATTTCTGGAGGAGGTAGCAAAGGAGCGTATGCAGGTGGCGTAGCGCAATATTTAATTCAGGAAAAAAAACGAGATTACGATATGTACCTTGGCACATCAACAGGTAGTTTGCTTGTGCCACATTTAGCTTTGGGTAAAATAGATAAATTACATGGTGTTTTTACTAATGTAAAACAGAGTAATATTTTTAGTATTAACCCTTTTGTATTACGTAAAAAGGATAATAGAGAGTATGTTACCATTAATTATTTTAATACACTTATTCAGTTTATAAAAAGTAAAAGAACGTTTGGAGAAAGTAAAGCTTTAAAGCGTTATTTAAGAAAACATTTTACTGAGGCTGAGTTTAATTTGATACGAACTACCAAAGAAGACGTTATTGTTACGGTTTCTAATTTGTCTAAAAATAGAGTGGAGTATAAGTCTATTAAAGATTTCTCTTATGATGAGTTTTGTAATTGGATTTGGATTTCTTGTAACTATATTCCGTTTATGTCTTTGGCAAAAGTTGATGGTTTTGAATATGCAGATGGTGCTTTTGGTTGTGTTGTTCCTATTAGAGAAGCTATTTTAAGAGGTGCGACAGAGATAGACGCTATTATTTTAGAGTCTGAAAACATGCAGTATAATAAGGTGCTGGGAAAAAATCCGTTTTCTTTAATGCTTAACTTATTTGGCCATTTGTTAGACCAAGTAGAGCGAAGCGATATTACAATAGGTAAACTTGCTGCTATTAATAGAGATGTTAAGCTTAATTTG
The DNA here is from genome assembly GCF_039538365.1 of Postechiella marina. Lineage (NCBI taxonomy): Bacteria > Pseudomonadati > Bacteroidota > Flavobacteriia > Flavobacteriales > Flavobacteriaceae > Postechiella > Postechiella marina. Next base: position 907,137 of record NZ_BAABCA010000001.1, on the reverse strand, counting down.
TATTATACACCTTCTAAACTTACAGAAAACTCCCTTATTTTTAATAAAAAACTCATGCTTTCTTGGTGGGAGCAAGGCTATAATTATGCTGAGCGTAAATTTATGGAAGCGGACTCGAACGAGTTACGCATAGATAAATAATTACCACATTTGAGATACTTCTTCTTTTATATATGCTAGAGCAGTATCGCTTGGTGCTGTACGCTCCATCATTTCTGTAATTAATACTTCTCTTAACTTATTGGCAGAATCTGTTTTTTCTGATAAACAAGCTTTTCTTACTAACTGAATAGTGGTTATTTTTGCTGTAGAGATAATGCTCCAGCATTTATCTGTTACATAAATTTGTTGCGATAAATTATGTTCGAATTCTTGCTCTATGCTTTTTATAAGTAATGCTTCGTAATCGTTTTTATTTGTAGACATTGGTGGTACTCTTACTAATAATTTGGATGGTGTAATACGTTCTAAAAACAGAGCCATACGTTCGTAAGCTTGTAGGCGCATTGGCATGGTGTTAACTTGCAAATCTTTTTTTAATAAAAAACGTCTGCGTCCATCTTCGTTTCTTGTATGCTCTTTAAAAAAGTAATAAGCAATAAGTCCGGTTAATAGAGACGGTATTAAAAAGAATAATAAGTCAACAAATCTGCTAGCATCCATAAATAATAGTTGTTTTTTTACAAACATAGTGGGTTTGATTTTATCTTACAAATAAAATATCTGCCTTTAGATGTATGGTTATGTAAAAATAACTTTGGCATAAATACTAGCTATTAATAGTTAAACAATATTGCTGCGAAATACCGCGTAAGGGATAGTAATGAATAGCCCACAGGGAAGTATGACCGAGGACTTGCAATGTATAGCCCGACCCGATAGGGTTACGCCCCAAATATATTTAATAACTAAAAGTTTTGTTTTTATTATTTGCAACCGCCTAAATGCATGCAATCTTTTAAATGTTGCATACCAGAAAAAGGGACTTCTGTTTTCTCGTATTTAAAGGTGTTATTTAATTCTGACGACTTGCTGCGGTTTTCTACATTAATTTCGATGTCTTTCATGTTAAATTGACACGGGTGCTCGTGTCCTGCAGCATGTGTAATTTCTACAAATTCTTTTCTAAATGTTTTAAAGTATTGCGCTAATCGTTCAGATTTTAAAGTAGGATCTACACCGTTTTGCAACCATTTGCTTTGCGTTGCTATACCTGCAGGGCAGCGGTTTGTGTGGCAAACTTGGGCTTGTATACAGCCAATACTCATCATGGCTTCTCGAGCTACATTAATACAGTCTGCACCCATAGCAAATGCCATAGCTGCTTTGGCGGGAAAGCCTAATTTACCGCTGCCTATAAAAACAATACGCTCGCTTAAACCTTTACTTTGAAAAAGTTTGTATAAGTCGCTAAACCCATATACCCATGGTAAAGATACGTGGTCTGCAAAACTTGGAGGCGCTGCACCTGTACCGCCTTCGCCACCGTCTACAGTAATAAAATCTGGTCCTTTTCCTGTTTTGGCCATTAAGTTAGCTAATTCTTCCCATTGCTCTAGTTTACCAATGGCTGCTTTTATACCTACAGGTAAGCCTGTAGCATCTGCAATTTTTTCTATAAACTCTACCATTTCTGGAACGTTAGAAAACGCTTTATGGTTTGGAGGCGAAAGCACATCTTTGCCTATTTCTACGCCTCTAATTTCTGCTATTTCTTTAGTTATTTTTGCACCTGGTAAAACACCTCCTTTTCCTGGTTTAGCACCTTGAGATAGTTTAATTTCTATGGCGCGAATAAATGGATTAGTTTCTACTAGTTTTATCATTTTTTCCATAGAAAAACCTCCATCTTCGGCGCGTACACCAAAATAACCTGTACCAAAATGGAATACAACATCGCCACCATTACTATGGTAAGGCGACAAACCACCTTCGCCTGTAACATGGTAAGCATCTGCTATTTTCACGCCTTTATTTAAAGATTCTATGGCCTTTGCAGATAAAGAACCAAAACTCATAGCCGATACGTTTATAACAGATGCAGGTCTGTAAGGTCTTTTTCTTTTATTATGCACGCCCATAACTTTAGCGCATGGTAAAAAGGTTTTATCGATATCGTGCGGATGGTTTTTGTCTACCTTATAAGGCATCATGGCATTGTTAATAAAAATATGTCCGTGTTCGTTAATATCTCTATCTGTACCAAAACCTTCGTAGTTGTTTTCTTTTTTTGCCGAAGCGTAAATCCAACCACGTTCTATACGGTTAAAAGGTAATTCTTCTCTATTATTCGCTACAAAATACTGCCTCATTTCTGGGCCAATACTTTCTAGCCAATAGCGTAAGTGGCCAACAATAGGAAAGTTATGACTAATAGTGTGTCTTTTATTAAAAAAAACATCTCTAATAGCAACTGCTATTAAAAGAATTAAAACCCACATCCACCAAGAGATGCTCGAAAGAAAATCTAAAACTATATCCATGTAAATTGTTTTAAAAAAGATCAAAGGTAATTTCTGTAACGGTCTTTTTTCTATAAAAAAAGTGAATTATTTCATAAAATTTATAATTTATTTTCAGTCTAAAGATATTTAAATTTTAATTAAGCAGTAATTAAGTTTAATTGTTTATAATTTTTAACAATTCTACCTTAATAAAAGCGTAACAATGGTTAATTTCACATCTTTAAATTTACATGCAGATTGGAAAAGTATTTAAGTCAGTTAAATGAAGCACAGTTAGAGCCAACGATACAAATTGGAGGCCCTATGATTATTATTGCAGGCGCGGGTTCTGGTAAAACACGAGTATTAACATATCGTATTGCGTATTTGATGCATAAGGGCATAGATCCGTTTAATATTTTGTCTTTAACCTTTACAAATAAGGCAGCAAAAGAGATGAAAGAACGTATTTCTACCATAGTAGGCTCTAGCGAATCTAAAAACTTATGGATGGGAACATTTCACTCGGTTTTTGCTAAAATATTGCGTATTGAAGCCGATAAATTAGGATACCCAAGCAATTTTACTATTTACGATTCTCAAGATTCTGGGCGTTTAATAGCGTCTATTATTAAAGAAATGAATCTTGATAAAGATATTTATAAATACAAACAGGTGTTAGGCAGAATATCGTCTTACAAAAACAGTTTAATTACGGTTCGCGCTTACTTTCAAAATCCAGAATTAAAAGAAGCAGATACTATGGCAAGACGCCCTAGAATGGGAGATATTTACAAAGCTTATGTAGAGCGCTGTTTTAAAGCTGGCGCTATGGATTTTGATGATTTGCTATTAAAAACCAATGAGTTGTTAACGCGATTTCCAGAGGTTTTAATGAAATACCAAAACCGTTTTAAATACATTTTGGTAGATGAGTACCAGGATACAAACCATTCGCAATATTTAATAGTAAGAGCATTGTCAGATAAGTTTCAGAATATTTGTGTGGTAGGGGATGATGCACAGAGTATTTATGCTTTTCGAGGAGCAAATATTAATAACATTTTAAATTTCCAGAAAGATTATGACGATGTAAAAGTGTTTAGGTTAGAGCAAAACTACCGATCGACAAAAAACATTGTAAATGCAGCCAATTCTATTATAGACAAAAACCAAACTAAACTTGATAAAGTGGTATGGACCGCGAATGATGAGGGTGCAAAAATAAAAGTAAACCGATCGTTAACTGATGGAGACGAAGGGCGGTTTGTTGCAAGTACTATTTTTGAAGAAAAGATGAATAATCAACTTCATAATAGTGATTTTGCCATTTTGTATAGAACAAATGCACAATCGCGTTCTATAGAGGATGCCTTGCGTAAACGCGATATACCGTATAGAATTTATGGAGGAACATCTTTTTATCAACGAAAAGAAATTAAGGATGTTATATCTTATTTAAGGTTAATTATAAATCCTGCAGACGAGGAAGCTTTAAAACGTGTTATTAATTTTCCGCCTAGAGGCATTGGTCAAACCACAGTAGATAAACTTATAGTATCTGCAAACGGTTATAACCGTACTATGTTCGAGGTTATGAAAAACATTGACAAAACCAATGTTAAAGTTAATTCTGGTACTAAAAAGAAACTGCAAGACTTTGTAACATTAATAGAGAGTTTTCAAGTACTTAACCAAACTGCAGATGTTTTTGAGTTAGCAGAACATGTAACACGAACTACCGGAATTATTAAAGAGTTTAATAAAGATGGTACACCAGAAGGTGTTGCCAGAATGGAAAATATTGAAGAGCTTATTAACGGTATGAAAGATTTTGTTGAAGGACAAAAAGAAATTGCCGATACTACAGGGTCTTTAGCAGAATTTCTAGAAGATGTTGCTTTAGCAACAGATGCAGATGCAGATAAAGGCGATCCAGATCATGTGGCGTTAATGACTATTCACCTTGCAAAAGGGTTAGAGTTCTCTAATGTTTTTATTGTTGGTTTAGAAGAAGATTTGTTTCCTAGTGCTATGAGTGGTAATACACGAGCAGAATTGGAGGAAGAACGTCGTCTTTTTTATGTTGCAGTAACAAGAGCAGAAAAACAAGCCTATTTAACTTACGCTTTATCGCGTTACCGTTGGGGTAAGTTGGTAGACTCAGAGCCAAGTCGTTTTATTTCGGAAATAGACGAGCAGTATTTAGAAATAACAACACCAAAAGAAGAGTTACGTTTTAACCCCATGCTTAGTGCCGATATTTTTGGAGACACTCCTTCTGCAACAAGTAAAAAAGCATCGCCTAATAAAATAAGATTTAAACCTGCCAAACAAGCTGTTTTAAAAAAGGATTTTAAATCTAAAAAAGAACCAGAAAAGTTTAAGGTTACTACGCCCAAAAACTTAAAACCAGTTGCAAAAACAGGAGGTAATACCAATTTGTTTGATAATAAACTGGTAGCAGGAAATAAAGTAAAACATTTAAGATTTGGTACTGGCGAAGTTTTAAAAATAGAAGGTGCAGGCGCAGATACAAAAGCAGAAATTAAGTTTCAGCATGGTGGTACTAAAAAGTTGTTACTGCGTTTTGCTAAGTTAGAGGTTATAGGCTAATACATTGTGTTTTAGCATATAAATAGCATTAGAAATTTACATTTATTTTAAATGATATTATCTGTTTACGCTTTTATATTATTAAAGCGTAAGCAGATATACAAAATGTTAAAGAGCGCTAACACCTAGAAGCACTGACATTAAACATTTATAAAAATGGCTAGGGTTTTTATTTGATGTAAATGTTGTTATAAACTAAAGTTAAAAAGAACAACAAGCTTTTTATAAAAGTTAGAAAAGCTATAAATATGCATATAATTACGATTATAAAATTTTGAAGCTATTTTAAAAGAAAATAATTTTATACATGGCTTAAGTACCAAAAGAATTAAGAAAGGAGGACTGAAATCTAAACAACAAGAAAATAACTAAAATCGATGAGATAGATGGTTGAGGCGTTAATTGTATATATTATTTTAGCATATAAACAGAATTAATATGTCCATCGCCATCATACTCTCTTAAAGGGTTTTCTGGATCTGTTATCCATTTTCCGTCTACAATAAATTTATAGTGATGTTTTCCTCCAGAAAGCGGTAAAGAACAAGTCCAACCTTTATTTGTTTTATTCATTTTAAGAGCATCCTCATTCCAATTATTAAAACTACCTGCTAAAATAACTTTTTTAGCTTTTGGGTAACCTACTAAAGTAAAGGTTGTATATTCTTGAATATCTATTACAGAATTGTATTCATTAAATTCATTTGGTGTTCTGTTAGTATTATTAGGGTCTTCTATCCAATTACCATCAACAATAAATCTATATTGATATATATCTGGTTTCATTTGCAGCGTTAGTTCCCATCCATTTTCTGTTTTATTCATTTTAAAAAGATGCTCGTGCCACTTATTAAAAGAGCCTGCTAAAATTACTTTTTTAGCACTTTTATAACCTTTTAATTTAAAGCTTGCATTTCCATTTTTATAAGGGTAAGCGGTATACATTTTTAAATTATAAATGCCTCTTAGCTTTCTACCATTTTTTATAGCTCTTGAAATATTAGGGTCGTATTTTGATGGTTCTGCCCAATAAGAATTATTAATTACATATTTAAAATCCCAAGAAAATTCGTCTGTAAAATCGTGTATGTTTTTCTTAAGTTCGTAAATGTATTTATTAACTTTATTCATCTTCCAATGATCTCTAGACCAAAGATTAAAATCTCCTGCTACCACAACACTTTCTATGTTAAAATCTCCAAATTCAAGTAATTGTCCCGTATGCTCTTTTGTAAATTTAGAGTAATCTCTAACATCAAATCTAAATACTACAGTATCATTTTCTATCGTATACCCTTTTAATTCACTAGTTTGTGAAAAAACACTAAAACAAGCAAAAACAAATACGATACATATAATATGTGATTTTAAAATTTTCATTGTGTGTTTAGCGGGTAATCTATAAAATATAATTTTTCTTTTTGATAATTAATAATAGTTCTTTTTTGCGCAAAAAACTCATAACCTAAAATACCATCTAGCTGTATTCCAAAAACCTCATTCATTTTATTTAAGTTAGTTAAAACAGTGTACATGGGACCAAAATAAACATTGTCATTTAACTTTACACGATGCAATTTTCCTGCCAAAACACGTATTGTTTTGTTGCTAACACCGTTTAATTTTAATCGTTTTTTAGGTATAAAATATTTTAACGCTTTTTTGTTAATACTCTTGTTTATTTGGTTAAACTCTGCAGCTGTGTCTATACCCAGTTTTACTTTATGTTTATTTATTGTTCCATTTACTACAATAGTATGTTTTTTTAAACTAAAATTTAAACTATCTACTATTTTTTCTAAGTAAACTTTATTGTTTAATTTATTTCCTTTTTTATCAACCTTAGTTAAGGTAATTTGATTTAGATAGAGGTCAATAAAAACTTCATAATCTTTAAGAATATTATAACCAATTACACCAAGAAGTTTTATTTTTTTACTGGTTTCTATATGAGATAAATCTATAACATCAGAAATTTTATTTTCAAGTTTAAAGCCATTTAAATCAAACGCTTTAATTCGTTTCTTGTAAGAATAGTCAATTAATTCATTAACCCCAGAAACTTTATTAGTATTTCTATGAAAATGGTATGTTTTTCCAAAATGAACCTTGTTTAAAATCATAGTTTCAGAACCAGAATCAATAATAAACATACCTTTTTTATTATAAAGTTCTGCCTCAACAACAATTAAATGGTCTACCAGTTTAAAAGGTATTCTAGTAGTATACTTATTAAGTATTTCGGCCTTTGGAAAATGAATAGGGAGTTTTGCCTCATTAGCTGCATTACCAAAGCAAACTATTGAAATATAAATTATAAAAGCAAAACCCAGTTTAAGCATATAATTAAAGACTATTAAAATTGAGAAATGTTACAATTTTTTATCATTAAATAAATATATTACTTTAGTAAACTAAGAATGCACATAATAAATATGGCCGAATATATACGTCTTTACGAGGAAAACCCAAATCCTAGAGAAATAGATAGAGTAGTAGCTATTCTTAAAAAAGGTGGTTTAATAATATATCCTACCGATACTGTTTATGGTTTAGGTTGCGATATAACCAATATTAAAGCCCTAGAGCGTATTGCCAAAATTAAAGGCATAAAACTCGATAAAGCCAATTTTTCTTTTGTTTGTCACGATTTAAGTAATTTAAGCGATTATGTTAAACAAATAGACACAACTACATTTAAAATATTAAAACGGGCATTGCCTGGTGCTTATACTTTTATTTTACCAGGCGCCAAAACACTACCAAATCCATTTAAGAAAAAGAAAACCGTTGGTATTCGTGTACCAAATAACAACATAGCTATAGATATTGTAAAGGCGCTTGGTAACCCTATTGTGTCTACCTCTATACACGACGAAGACGAGGTTTTAGAGTACACCACAGACCCAGAACTTATTTTAGAAAAATGGGGTAATCTTGTAGATTTAGTAATAGATGGTGGTTATGGCGGTAATCTTGGATCTACTATTATAGACTTGTCTGACGGTGAACCTGTTATTTTAAGAGAGGGTAAAGGAGATTTAGAGATATTTTAATTTTTTATCTAAAGTATTTTAATAGTTTTTATAAGGCATATTTTTTTTTGCAGATAAACCTTTTAATTATACTTTTTCTTACATTATTGATTTGCAGCTCCTCACGTAAAAATACAATTTGAAATCAAAATTTAATGTATTATTTCTCTTTTTTACGCTATAAAAAAAGCCCAACCTTTCGGTTGAGCTTTTCTAATTTATACTTTAAAACAATTAGTTATTGCCTTCTAAGTTTTTCATTTCTTTTTCAATCATTTCGTAAAACTGATCGATTTTAGGAAGAACAACAACACGTGTACGTCTGTTTTTTGCTCTATTTTCTGCGGTATCGTTATCTACTAACGGTACGTAAGAACTACGACCAGCAGCTATTAATTGTCCTGGGTTAACACCTAAATCTTGTAATACTCTAATAATAGAAGTAGAACGTTTTACACTTAAATCCCAGTTATCTACAAGAACACCTTTAGAGTAAGATCTGCTATCTGTATGTCCTTCAATCATGCATTCAAAATCAGGTTTGCTATTAACAACTTTAGCTACTTTAGCCAATACATCTTTAGCTTTAGATGTTACGTTGTAGCTACCACTTTGAAATAATAACTTATCTGCTATAGAAATAAATACCACACCTTTCTCTACATTAACCTCGATATCTGGATCGTTAATACCAACTTCTCTTTTTAAGCTAGTTACTAAGGCTAATGTTACACTATCTTTTTGTGTAAGTGCATCTTGTAATCGTGTTATTTTTAAATCTTTTTCTTTAATGCTTTCTAGCGTTTTCTCAACATTACTAGCTCCTTTTGTAGATAGAATTGTTAAGTTATCGTTACTCTTTTTTAAATCTGCAATTCTGTCTTCTAAAGCAGAAGCTTTAGCTGTAGCAGATGCTCTCTCTTCTAAACAAGAGTTTAGTTTTACAGTTGCTGAGTTTAATAAATCTTGAGTTTCTTTTTGTTTTTGCTCTAAGGCTAAAAAATCTTTTTTAGCAACACAAGAACCTAACAATAATAATGATGTTGCGCTAAGTAATAGAATTCTTTTCATGTTTTGAAATATGGATTATTTTTAGTTGTTGTAAGGTCAAAAGTATATAAAAATACGTTGAAAGTAACATTGTTAACAAAATTTTTGCAAAGTATTTATAAACTTTTGAATTTTTTGTTCTTCTTGATGAAGTAATTGTAAACAATAGATTTAGTTCTGTAGTATTTTACACGGGTTACAATGGTTTTGCGTTGGTTTAACATGATTTTTAAATAATGGTAAAAGCTAAAGTGTGCTTTAATTATAGCAAAAGCATGTTTAAATTTAAATTCGAACATAAACTTTACACCTGCAATACCGTCTAAAACTAACCTCACAAAAATAATACCAAAAATGTTTCCTTTGGCATTTTTAGTTAAAGCAAATAAACTGTTTCTAAAGTTTAAATATGTTTTTTTAGGGTTTGCAGCATTTAAAGTTGCGCCACCTACATGATAAACAGTAGAGTTACCCACATATTTTATATTATATCCTAAGTTTTTTGCACGCCAACACATATCTATTTCTTCCATGTGGGCAAAAAACAATTCGTCTAAGCCATTTAGTTGTCTATAAATTTCACTTCTTATAAATAAACAAGCTCCCGAGGCCCAAAATATTTCGGCGGTATCGTTATACTGTTTGGTGTCTTTTTCTAAAGTATCAAAAATACGACCTCTACAATATGGGTAACCGTATTTATCAATAAAACCACCGGCTGCTCCAGCGTACTCAAACGTATCTTTGTTTTTAAAATCTAATAATTTAGGTTGAATTATAGCAGTGTTTTTCTCTGCTTTAAAGGTGTCTATTATGGGCAATAACCAATGTTCTGTAACCTCTACATCGCTGTTTAACAAACAAAACACATCGGCATTAACATGCTGTAATGCATCGTTATAACCTTTGGCGTATCCACCGTTTTTAGCATTCTTTATTATTCTAATAGATGGGTATGTTTCTGTAACAAAACGAATAGAATCATCTGTAGAGGCGTTGTCTGCAACATAAATAATAGCATTTTGAGAATGTTTTATAACCGATGGCAAAAACTGTTCTAAAAGCTGTTTTCCATTCCAATTTAATATAACAATTGCTATTTTCAAAGTTTGTTCTTTTTTAGTTTTTAACGTTTTATTGTAGGTTGTAATGCGGTATGTCTTTTAAAAAATTGTAGCATTCATTTTTAAAGTCCATTTGACAATAATAATGATTTATACCGTTGGTTACCATTAAAAACTCTGCATTTAACGCTAAATTATACCTTGCTATTTGGTCGAATGTGGTTTGGTCTATTTTAATTTTATCAGCTTTACATTCTACCATTAAAAAAATACTTCCGTCAGGGTTAAAAACAACAATGTCGTATCTTTTCTTTAATCCATTTACGGTTAGTTCTTTTTCTACATTAATTAACGAAGTAGGGTAGCCTTTATGCTCTATTAAATAGGCAACACAATGTTGACGCACCCATTCTTCTGGTTGTAAAATGACAAACTTTTTACGGATGACATCGAAAATAGAAATTTTATTTTCGCTATTTTTGAATCGAAAAGAAAACTTTGGAAAATTTAATGCTTGCAATGGGCTTTTTTAGTTTTTTTCAAAGTTAAACCACAAAATGATAACTCACAATATTCAATTATCAATTTTGAATATTAGTACTTATAATTACGAAAATTTATAGCTTTTGGACGAAGTCAAACAATTAGTTAGCGATATTAAAAATGGACAATTAAAACCTATTTATTTTTTAATGGGAGAGGAGCCTTATTATATAGATAAGATTTCAGATTTTATTGAAAATACTGTGCTTGCAGAAGAAGAAAAAGGTTTTAATCAAATGGTTTTGTATGGTAGAGATGTTACTATAGACGATATTGTTGGACAAGCCAAACGTTACCCAATGATGGCAGAACGCCAAGTTGTTATTGTTAAAGAAGCGCAGGATTTATCTAGATATATAGAAAAACTAGTTAGTTACGCTAGTAACCCACAGCCAACAACTGTTTTAGTGGTTAATTATAAATATAAAAAGATTGATAAACGTAAAGGACTTTATAAGGCTATTAAAAAGGTTGGTGTTGTTTACGAAAGTAAAAAACTTTATGAAAACCAAGTTGCAGATTGGATTAGGCGTGTGTTGGCTCCAAAAAAATATACCATTTCTCCAAAAGCAGCACAAATGCTTGTTGAGTTTTTGGGTACAGATTTAAGTAAAATTAATAATGAATTAGAAAAACTTCAAATTATTCTGGATAAAGACACACAGATTACTCCAGAAGATATTGAAAAAAATATAGGTATAAGTAAAGACTATAATAATTTCGAATTAAGAAAAGCTATTGGCGAGCGTAATGTTGTTAAAGCACACCAAATTGTAAATTATTTTGCAGAAAACCCTAAGGATAACCCTATGGTTATGACAGTATCGTTATTATTTAGTTATTTTTCTCAATTATTAAATTATCACGGATTGAGCGATAAATCGCCTCGTAATGTAGCTTCTGCACTTAGAGTAAACCCTTATTTTGTTAAAGATTATGATGTTGCAGCTAGAAATTTCCCGATGCGTAAAGTAAGTGCTGTTATTGCTCTGTTAAGGGAGTTTGATGTAAAAAGTAAAGGCGTAGGGGCTAACTCGGTACCTCAAGGCGACTTATTAAAAGAACTTCTTTTTAGAATTTTAAATTAATACTTATAAGTATACTTGTAAAGTTAGCATAAGCATTGTAAATAAGGTTAAAATAACAACTAATGGTATTACAAATTTTAGCCATTTATTATAGCCTACTTTTACAATAGCTAGCGAGGCTAAAATTAACCCTGTTGGGTTAATAAATGCAAATAACCCCATACCGTATTGGTATGCATTTACAACAATTTCTCTACCAATACCCACACCATCTGCCAAAGGCGACATAATAGGCATGGTTAAAACAGCCATACCAGATGACGAGGGAATAAAAAATGAAAGTCCGCCATAAATAAAAAGCATAGCATTAGCAAAGAGTCCTTTATTCATACCATTAGTAATATTACTTGCATAATACAACATGGTGTCGCTTATTTGTCCGTCGGTCATAAGTACAGTAACACCTCTTGCAATACCAATAATTATGGCAACACTTAATAACTCACCAGCACCTTTTACAAAAAGATCTACAAATTTATACTCTTTTATACGCGCAATAAAACCTATTAAAATAGAACCAACAAAAAATACAGAGGTCATTTCTACAAACCACCAATCTAAATTCGAAACTCCGTATATCATAATAATAAAGCACATTATAAATACAAATAGAATTAAACGTAATTGATTTGTTAATTTTAAAGAGGCATTAGTTGTATTTCCAAAAAGTTTTTCGATAGCTTCCTTTTGGTCGTAAATTATAGATTTGCTAGCGTCTTTTTTAACACGTTGTGCATAAACAATAACATAAATTAAACAAATTATGGTACAAGATATAAGCATTATAAATCTGCCTGTTAAACCCGTAGTCCAGTTTATTCCAGCTGCATCAGACGCTATTATAGAGCTAAAAGGGTTTGTTGTAGAACACATGGTGCCAATAGACGAGCCTAAGTAAATACAGGCTAAAGCTACCATAGCATCATATTTTGCAGCAAGAAAAACCGGAATTAAAATAGGGTAGAAGGCTATAGTTTCTTCTGCCAAACCAAATGTAGTACCACCAATAGCTATTAAAATGGTAACCACAATAATAAGTATATACTCGTAACCTTTTAATGTTTTTGCGAGCCACGAAATACCCGCATCAAAAGCTCCAGTATAATTTATTAAACCAATAAGTCCACCAATAATTAATACCAAAAAAATAATATCAGCAGCTTCAATAATACCTTTAATGGGCGATTTAATAAAATCAGATACACCTTGCGGTTTAGATTCTACAACTTTATATGTATTAGGAATGCCTATGGGTTTCCAAATATCACCATCTATAAATTTATTTACAGGTATTTTTATATTTAACTTATTTAAACTTGCTTGTGTTGCAGGGTATGTTTTACTATTGTCTAAACTTTTAGCACTAAATGTATTCTCTTTTTTATTGTACGTTAAAGTATCAAAGTTACCTGCAGGAATTATCCAAGTTAAAACAGCAATTAGCCCAGCTATAATTAATAAAATAGTTTGAGCTGTAGGAAATTTTATGGTTTTCAAATTAAATAAGTTTTTATAAGAATAAAGATAGTGTTAATTTTAATTTTCGAATTTTGAAATAGAATAAAATATGCTGAATTTACATAAAAGCTGGAGAGAGTTGTTAAGTGATGAGTTTAATAAACCCTATTATAAGGAGTTGAAGCATTTTGTAGATACAGAATATAATAATCATACGTGTTACCCTCCAAAAGAAGAAATTTTTAATGCTTTTAATTATTGTCATGTCAACGATGTAAAAGTGGTTATTATTGGGCAAGACCCATATCATGGCAAAAATCAAGCTAATGGACTTTCTTTTTCTGTAAAAGATAAAGTAAAGCATCCTCCATCTTTAGTTAATATATTTAAAGAGATTGAAAAAGATTTAAATATAAGTTATCCCAAAAGTGGCAATTTAGAGCGTTGGGCAAAACAAGGTGTTTTATTATTAAATGCAACACTTACGGTTAGAGAAGCCAATGCAGGAAGTCATCAAAAAAAAGGCTGGGAAGTTTTTACAGATACTGTAATTAAAACATTAAGTGATAAAAAGGAAAATATTGTTTTTTTGCTTTGGGGAGGTTATGCAAAGAAAAAAGAAAAGCTAATAGATACCAGTAAACATATTGTTTTTACTTCTGGTCATCCATCTCCTTTAAGCGCTAATAGAGGGTATTGGTTTGGCAATAAAAATTTTAGTAAGACAAATAAAGCTTTAAAAGCTTGTAATTTGCTTACTATAAAATGGTAATAAAAAAAATAAAATATTAGCTTCCTGTTAAAGCTAGTTTTTCTGATCCAACAGTATAAGCTGCTTGCGGATGTAGTATTACAGGTTTTTTAACTGTTTTCTTACTTCTTGAAACTTTGTTAGAACTAAATTTTAGTAGAAGTAAATTTAAAATTACTAAAGTAATAAGTGTAATTGTAATTGTAGATACCATATATTAACTGGGGTTTGTTATTTGTTAAAAATACATAAAATACTGATTAAAAGCAAATTCCATCGGTATGTTAATTATTTTGGACAAAATTAACCAATAAAGGACTACGAAACAACACTTATAAATAAGTATAATTATTTTTACATTATAGTCAATTATACTCCTATGTATTTTCTTAATTTGATAAAATTTTAACGTTTTTTTTAGCATAATACCATTAAGTTGGTTGTAACGAATAAATAATTCGTTTTTTAGTCTCTTTTACTTTACTTAATCTTTACAATAAGTTAATATTTATAAGCACTTACATATGTTATTACAATTTGTATAACATCCTTTTGAGGAAGTGTATTTTAAACATTATTTTAGCTTGTAATTGATTGATATTATTAAATAAAATTTATTTTTGAATAAAATATAGAAAATGGAGCAAGCAAATTGGGAAACAGTAAAAGAATATCAAGATATAACTTATAAAAAATGTAATGGAGTTGCTCGAATAGCATTTAATAGACCAAATGTTAGAAATGCCTTTAGACCAAAAACAACAAGCGAATTGTATGATGCTTTTTATGATGCAAACGAAGATGTAAACATAGGTGTTGTTTTACTATCTGCAGAAGGCCCATCTACAAAAGATGGTGTATATTCTTTTTGTAGTGGCGGAGATCAAAAGGCACGAGGCCATCAAGGATATGTAGGAGAAGACGGGTATCATCGTTTAAATATTTTAGAAGTACAGCGTTTAATACGATTTATGCCAAAAGCTGTAATAGCTGTTGTGCCAGGTTGGGCAGTAGGTGGCGGACATAGTTTACATGTAGTTTGCGATTTAACTTTAGCCAGTAAAGAACATGCTATTTTTAAGCAAACCGATGCAGATGTTACTAGTTTTGATGGAGGATATGGCTCTGCTTATTTAGCAAAAATGGTAGGTCAAAAAAAGGCAAGAGAAATCTTTTTCTTAGGAAGAAATTATAGCGCTCAAGAAGCTTACGAAATGGGTATGGTAAATGCTGTAATACCGCATGAAGAATTAGAAGATACTGCTTATCAATGGGCTCAAGAAATATTAGCTAAATCGCCAACTTCTATTAAAATGTTAAAGTTCGCCATGAATTTAACAGACGATGGTATGGTTGGGCAACAAGTATTTGCAGGAGAAGCAACTCGATTAGCTTATATGACAGAGGAGGCGAAAGAGGGTAGAAATGCTTTTCTTGAAAAACGTAAGCCTAATTTTGATAAAAAATGGATTCCATGATTAAAAAAGCATCTTTATGGATATCTACAATGCGATTGCGCACACTACCTTTATCGGTATCTGGTATAATAGTAGCGTCTTGTTTTGCCGAGTATAATGGTGTTTTTAAATGGGGTATTTTTGCACTTGCTATGTTAACCACTTTAAGTTTACAAATACTATCTAATTTAGCAAACGATTATGGCGATGGCGTTAAAGGCACAGATAATAAAGACAGAATAGGCCCAGAACGTGCTATACAATCTGGTAAAATTAGCCCAGAAAAAATGTTTAATGCTATTAAAATTAATGTGTTAATCTGTATTGTTTTGGCTATTATGCTCATTTTTGTATCGTTTGGAGTAAAACATTTTTTATTAACACTACTCTTTTTTATTCTAGGTATAGCCTCTGTTGTTGCTGCAATTCGTTACACTGTAGGCGATAAAGCTTATGGCTATAGGGCACTTGGCGACGTATTTGTATTTATATTTTTTGGTTTAGTTAGCGTTGCAGGCTGTTATGTTTTGTATGCTAAAACTATAGATCATGTGGTGTTTTTACCAGCATGTGTTATTGGACTTTTAAGCGCAGGTGTATTAAACCTTAACAATATGCGCGATATAAAATCTGACGAAAAATCGAACAAAATTACTTTGGCTGTAAAATTAGGAAGTAAAAAAATTAAACGATATCATTATTTTTTAGTTATTTCTGCTTTAACTTTATCTCTATTATTCGCAATTTTATATTATACATCGCCCTATAATTTTATCTGTTTTATTGCTTTTGTACCTATCCTTTTACATTTAATAAAAGTTTCGAAAAATACAGAACCAAAAGATTTAAATCCGGAGTTAAAAAAACTAGCATTAAGTACATTTCTTTTAGCTGTTTTAATGGGCGTTGGATATATTATTTAAATTTTAAAATTAAAACATGAAAATTACATTTTACGGTCATGCAAGTTTAGGTATTCAAATTGATGACATTCATATTTTAGTCGATCCTTTTATTACAGGAAACCCAAACGCATCACATATAGATATAAATACGCTTAAAGCAGATTATATCTTAGTTACACATGCTCACGAAGATCATATTTTAGATGTAGAAGCCATAGCAAAACGTACTAATGCAGTAATAGTTTCTAATTACGAAATTATAAAACATTATGAAAACCTTGGTTTAGAAGGACATCCTATGAATCATGGCGGTACATGGGATTTCGATTTTGGCACCATAAAATACGTAAATGCAATACATACATCATCTTTTCCAGACGGTACTTATGGCGGTCAACCAGGAGGTTTTGTTATAGAAAGCGAGCATAAAAATATATACATTGCAGGCGATACTGCTTTAACTTTCGATATGAAGTTAATTCCGCTTCAAACAAAATTAGATTTGGCTATTTTACCTATTGGAGATAATTTTACCATGGGAATTGATGACGCTATATTAGCTAGCGATTTTGTGGAATGCGATAAAGTTTTAGGGTATCATTTTGATACTTTTGGCTATATTGAAATAGATAAAGAGGTTGCAAAACGAAAATTCTTCGATAAAGATAAAGACCTGATGCTTTTAAACATAGGTGATAATATAGAACTATAAACTATGCAGGCTTCGTTTAAAAAACATATTTTAGAATTTAAACAAGCTAGTGGTACTTCGCGAGGCATTTTAAAAACCAAATCTACTTGGCTTATCATAATAAAAGAAAATGATAAAATTGGAATTGGAGAATGCGGTATGTTTAAGGGCTTATCTATAGACGATAGAGCAGATTACGAAGAAAAACTACGTTGGGCTACCCATAATATTAATTTAGGTTTAGCTGTTTTGTTAAACGAATTAGTAGAGTTTCCTAGTATTCAATTTGGTTTAGAAATGGCATTTTTGTCATTAAAAAGCACAAATACGTTTAATTTATTTCCTTCAAAATTTACAGAAAGCAAAGATACTATAGCTATAAATGGCTTAATTTGGATGGGTACAAAAGCCTTTATGAATAAGCAGATAAAAGAAAAAATAGAGGCAGGTTTTAGTTGTATTAAAATGAAAATTGGAGCTATAGATTTTAATAGTGAAATTGAACTTTTAAAATCGATACGAAAAGAATTCACATCAAAAGATATTGAATTAAGAGTTGATGCCAACGGAGCCTTCTCTGCAAATGAAGCATTAGAAAAATTAAAAATACTATCAGATTATAACTTGCATTCTATAGAGCAACCTATTAAGCAAGGCCAGATTGAAGCTATGGCTAATTTATGCAAAGAAACACCATTACCTATTGCATTAGATGAAGAATTAATTGGTGTTTTTTCGGTAACAAAAAAGCAAGAATTGATACAAACTATTAATCCACAATATATAATTTTAAAACCTACGCTAGTTGGAGGTTTTAATGGAAGTGATACATGGATTAATGTAGCAGAAAAAAATAATACTGGTTGGTGGATAACTAGTGCATTAGAAAGTAATGTAGGTTTAAACGCCATTGCACAGTACACATACAACAAACAAAGTAAATTGCCTCAAGGCCTAGGTACAGGTAGTTTATTTACCAATAATTTTGATTCGCCTTTGGTGGTTAAAAATGGTACTTTACAATACGATAATTTAAAAACATGGAAAATAAATTTATAAATATATGTATATAGCTCAAGCGTTTAAAGGATTACACGAATGGTGGCGTTATTTATTAGGACTCGTTATTGTTTCTATAGCCTGGCAAGTAATAGGTGGTATTCCTTTTTTTATAGCAGTAATGGTTAAATTATTAGGAGAAGGCGGAGACATAACTAATTTAAATGAAAGCGAATTACTTTCCGTTTTAGAGCCAAATTTAAACCTGTTTTTTATGCTATTAATGTTTGCAATTGGTTTAATAGCGCTGTTTGTAGTTGTTAAGTATTTTCATAAACTTCCGCTTTTAAATTTTACAACAAGTAGAAGAAAAATAGATTGGAAAAGGTTTTGGTTTATTTTCTTTTTATGGGGTATAATATCTAGTAGTATATTGGTAGTAGACTATTATTTATCACCCGAAAACTATGTTTTAAATTTTAAACCCGTTCCTTTTTTAATTCTTTGTGTAATAGCCATGATAATGATTCCGCTTCAAACCAGTTTCGAAGAGTATTTATTTAGAGGGTATTTAATGCAAGGTATAGGCGCTGTAGTTAAAAATAAATGGGCACCTTTAATTATTACATCCTTAGGTTTTGGTTTATTACATATAGCTAACCCTGAAGTAGATAAACTAGGTCCTATTATTATGATTTATTATATAGGTACTGGCTTATTTCTTGGTATTATTACGTTAATGGACGATGGCTTAGAGCTTGCTTTAGGTTTTCATGCTGCTAATAATTTATTTACAGCATTGTTGGTAACAGCAGACTGGACAGCATTGCAAACACATTCTGTTTTTAAAGATATGAGCGATCCAGAAACCATGAAAATAGCAGAAATAATTGTACCTGTATTTGTTATATTTCCTATTTTACTTTTTATTTTATCTAAAAAATACAAGTGGACCAACTGGAAAGAAAATTTACTTGGCACTGTAAAAGAACTCCCGAAAGAAGATTATAAAATTATAAACTAAAGATTATGATTCCAAACTACAACAAAGTACATTTAAAATTTAAGTTAGACAACATTAGTTATAACTTTGACAGTCTTATGGAGGTAGCTTATAGCTATGTTAAAGAAGGGGAGCCTTACCAAGAGGCGTTAGGGGTTTTTCTTCTAGATTGGTTAGATAAAAATGATTACGTTACCGTACAAACTTCGGGTTCTACCGGTAAACCTAAAAAGCTACAAATTAAAAAACAGGCTATGGTAAACTCTGCTATAGCAACAGGAGACTTCTTTAACCTTACGCCAGGAAAAAAGGTTTTAAATTGTTTACCATCCAATTTTATTGCAGGTAAAATGATGATTATAAGAGCTATTGTTTTAGGTTTAGAATTAGATATGGTAGCACCAGCTTCTTTGCCACAAATAGACTATGAAAAAGATTACGATTTTTGTGCTTTTACACCAATGCAACTAAAGAATTTTGCTAAATATTTAAAAAGTATTAAAACTGTTATTGTTGGTGGAGGTCGTGTTTCAAATTCTATAAAGGAGCTTATTAAGGATAAAAAACCAAAGGTTTACGAAACTTATGGCATGACAGAAACCGTATCTCATATTGCTATTAAAAAAATAAATAATTTTGATGGCACCGAGTCTGATAATTATTTTAAAGTAATGCCAAATATTAAACTATCTGTTGATGATAGAAGTTGTTTGGTTATTGATGCTCCAAAACTATCTGACGATACTATTGTTACTAACGATATTGTAAAAATTCATTCTGATACCGAATTTGAGTGGTTAGGGCGTTATGATAATGTAATTAATACTGGCGGAATTAAAGTTTATCCTGAAACTATAGAAGAAAAGCTTCAAGATAAAATACCAGAGCAATTTTTTGTAACTGCTCAAGAAGATGACACTTTAGGCGAGCGCGTTATTATGTTAATTGAAGGAGAAAAAAGAACTTTAGACAATGCTATTTTTGATGATTTAGAAAAATATGAGAAGCCAAAAGAGGTGTATTTTGTAAACAAGTTTATAGATACAGCTTCGGGTAAAATACATCGAGCTAAAACATTAAATTCTATTTAATGTTTATACTTTAAAGTTTAACAAAGCATAAAATAGTTTATATACAATAAAAGAGCGCACCAATTTAGTGCGCTCTTTTATTATAATTTAAAAGTTGATAATTTAATTTGTAGCTTCTTCCATAGTGTGATATACATTTTATATAGTAGATGTTTTCTCGAAACAATATTTCAATTTGTTCTATTTTTATATTTAAAATTTGCCAGTTGTAAACGAAACCTTTTTTTCTAATTCAATTTGGGTGTTATATTGTTACTTAGTAAAATAGACAATAATACTCGTATTGTTAATAATATGTATTCAGATTTATATTTTGCAACTGGATATGCCTTGAATAGATAGAGTTTATAACGGGTATTAAAAAAAAAAAATCTTTTTTATCTGGGCTTGTCGTATTCTAGATAGCACTTTAATACCATTCTTTAAAGACTTGAAATTAATTTAAAAATTGGTAACGATTAATTATATGTATTTTATTACACATTATATCGTTCTTTCCATTTCCTTCTAAGAAGTAAATACCACAAAAAAAGGCATGCATCAACCAATAAAATTGCTTTTTAGATAAATCTCAACTGAACATTTTAATTTTATAATAAAATTTCTTTATCATATGTTTAAGTTAAAATCAAGGAAAAGTTAAGTGCTCTTTTTTTAAATTTAAATACTGAACAAAAACTGAACTTATATTTAATACTACAAAAACAAGATGCCAACATAAGTTTGCAACTCCCTTCAAAACGCATTAAAACATTGAGTTTAATAGTAAATTCCTAATAAGTAACATTAGGTATAAAAAAGTTAAATAAATATTTCCCACCACTATAAAGTAAGGCTTAAAATCGTTGACACTCATTTTTAATTTAAACGAAAAACATGACATTAAAAAAACTATGCAAAGTTCTGTTCAGTTTTTATTGATGACGAGTTTTCGTGTCTTAATTAATTATCTGATAAGTTTACATGCGTTTCATTATTAAAAACGTAAAATTAAACATGTTTTAATGCTAAAACAGTAATTAACATTAAAACGCTAACTATCTAACTCATTATTATGAAAAGACAAAAATTAAAACTTATTAATGCAAGTGCCTTGCTGTTATTCCTTACTTTAGGAATGGGCTGGGTACATGCACAAAGCAAAACCATTAAAGGTGTGGTTAGTGCAGAAGGAGGACTACCTTTACCTGGGGTAACTATACTCATCAAAGGAACAACTAGCGGAACAGTAACAGATTTTGATGGAAATTATGAGCTAACAGCCAACCCTAATGACGTACTTGCTTTTAGCTACATAGGGTATACTTCACAAGAAGCTTCTGTTGGAAATAAGACAACTATTAATATTATACTTTCAGAGAATCTTTCACAACTTGATGAAGTGGTTGTTGTTGGTTATGGTACGCAAAAAAAGAAAGAGGTAACGGGAGCTGTTGCCAAAATTAGTGCTGAAGAACTCTTAGAATCTCCTGTATCTGACATTGCTGCAGCACTTCAGGGTAAAGTTGCTGGTGTTAACGTTCAAGCTGCAAGTGGACGTCCAGGTTCTTCATCCAATATTCAAATACGTGGATTGGTTTCTCTTAATGGAGGTGAACCATTATATGTTGTAGATAATATTCCTCAGGAAGGTAATCCCAATATAGCTCCAGAGCAAATAGAATCAATAGATATTCTTAAAGATGGTGCTTCTGCCTCTGTCTATGGTGTTCGTGCTGCAGGTGGTGTAATATTAATTACTACTAAAAAAGGTAAAGCTGGAAATATGAAAGTAGATATATCTACTTATACTGGTATTCAAAATATTACATCAGGACCACCTTTAGCAAATACTGCAGGTCATCTTTACAATAGAGAAACTACTGCAGAAGCAGCTGGGGGCGAGCCAAACACATTTTTCTTGGATGCCAATGCATTAGATTGGGATACAAATTTTGTGGAAGAAGTAACAAATAATAATGCTTTTATTCAAAATGTTACTGCTAATATTTCTGGTGGATCTGATAATCTTACTTTTAACTTTAACACCAATTATTTTAAACAAGATGGTGTAATTAAGGTGTCAGACTTTGATAGATTGACTAATAGAATAACAGGGCAATTTAATAAAGGTAAATTTAAAGCTTTTGCATCTATGAGTATGACCCAAGAGAATAGAAACCAAGAACCTTTCAATTTCTATCAGTATGGAGTTGGTCAGTTACCTCATACTAGACCGTTTAACGCAATAGAGTCTCAAGGTAATGCAGTAGTCCTAGATGTTGAAAATGAAGTGTTTTTTAGTTTTTTATCTAGGCAATTGGATAATGTAGACGAAAGAGAAAACAACAATTATAGTATAGCTCTTAACCTAGAATATGAAATTGTAGATGGCTTAAAGTATAAATTAAATATGGGGCGTAATCAATTTAACTTTTTCAGAAAGTTCTTTCAGCCACAATATTTAGCTATTGATAGAACTGGAAGAATAAATGAATCTGCGTCAAGACTTAATGCATCTTTACAGGAATTTTACAATTTTGCCAAAAGAGAAACTATTGAGCATATTTTAAATTACAATAAATCATTTGGTAAGCATAACTTAGACCTTTTAGCAGTAGCTTCTTATGAGAGGTTTGAAAATAGAAATATTTCTGTAGGAGTATTGTATGACGATATAGCTTCCAATGACGTTCAAGTATTATCAAACGGGGCAGATGGTATTAAACCAACAGGTAATAATTTTAAAAATACTATTGCAGGTAAACTAGCAAGGGTTCAGTATAATTATGATGGTAAATATCTTCTTTCTGCAAGTTACAGAAGAGACGGTTCTTCCAGATTTCCAAGCAATAATAGATATGCAGATTTCTTAGGAGTATCTGCTGGTTGGAATGTAAGTGATGAAAACTGGTTTAATGTTGAAGCTATTAACTCCTTAAAACTTAGAGGAAGTATGGCCGAAACAGGTTTTAATAATATTGGAGATTATAGATTCCAACAGCTTATTGAAACAGGAGTTAATTATCCTTTTGGTCTTGATGAAGATATTGTATTCGGTCAAACTCAAAGAAAATACAGCAATCCAGATGTAGCTTGGGAAACTACTATTTCCAGAAATATTGGTCTTGAATTAGGGCTTTTTAACAATAAGTTAAATATCACTGCAGACGTATACCAGAATGATAAGGAGGATATGCTAATTAATCAACGTCTTGCACCATCTACTGGTACATGGCAACCATTTGCTGAAGGTGCCTATAATACAATTCCAGTTAACGCAGGAAATATGGTTAATAGAGGGATTGAATTGGGAATAAGTTATAGAGACCAAATAGGTAAAGATTTTAAATATAATATTTCTGGTGTGTTTTCTAAGAATGAAAATGAAGTTACAGAGCTAGATGGTGTTACTAGAGGTTTTGCAAATGGTTTTATAAATGTAAATGTTCCAACTGGAGAAGCAACTACCTTTCTTGAAGTAGGTCGTGAGGCTTATGCTTTTTTCCTATTTCAAAATGATGGGGTAATTAAAACTGCAGAAGAGTTGGCAGAATATCAATTATTAGATAATTCTGCTGGTGTTGTAAGTACACCTCAAATTGGAGATATGCGTTATAAAGATGTTAGTGGCCCAGATGGTGTGCCAGATGGTGCTTTAACCGAAGATGATAGAATTTATTCAGGATCAGGTATTCCAAATTTTGATGTGGGATTAAACTTAAACATGAATTACAAAAATTGGGATTTAGCATGTCAATTGTTTTATTCTAATGGTGCAAAAATTTATAATGGTGGTAAGAATATTGCTTACACTTTTGGACGTCATCAAGATCAAGTATTTCAATGGACACCTCAAAATCCAGATTCAAATATTCCAACATACAGACAAACATCTGGGCATTCTAATATTAAGCCTTCATCAGACTATTGGTTAGAAGATGGTACCTACCTTAGAGTTAGAACACTTTCTATTGGTTATACTGTACCAGGAACAGAAAAAATTGGAATTGAGAAGTTTAGAGTGTTTTTAAACTCTTTAAACCCTTTTACTTTTACTGAGTACAATGGATATGATCCTGAAGTAGGAGGTAATGGTATAACTAATAGAGGTATAGATTTCGGTAATTACCCTGTATCGCGCCAGTTTATGATGGGATTACAATTAAGTTTCTAAAAAATAAATATTATGAAAAAAATTAAAAATAGCTTAATCAAGTTTACACTGCTTTTTATATTCGTTACAACGAGTTGCAGCGAAGGTGTATTCTTAGATGAACAAAATCCAAATTTTATTACACCAGAGACGTTTTGGAAGACTGAAGGGCAATTTCAGGCTGCTCTAGCTACTGTATATGGTGCTTTGCAATACCGCTCCATTAGTGGTGCAGAGCTAGTACAAGAATTTGTATTAGGAGACCTAGGTGGCACCGAATCGTGGTACAGACCTTTTGCGTTTAGAAATCTAGCATTTAATAATACCAGTATTCATGTAGTTGATAAGTGGGAAGAATGTTATGTCGGAATTTTTAGAGCAAATCAAGTTATCGTAAATCTCGAGACAGTTGAAGAAGGTATAATGGATGACGATACAAAAGCAGTCATTGAAGGACAGGCACGTTTTTTAAGAGCTTTTTTCTATTGGCAATTAGCGCATTCTTATGGTGGAGCTATGATTCATTTAGATATAGCACGTTCTACAGAAGATTTTAACCAGCCATTTGCAGATAAGGCAGAAGTCACTTCTACTATAATTATTCCTGATTTAGAATTCGCAATGGCCAACCTACCAGAAGAATGGAACGGTGAAGATCTTGGTAGAATTACTTGGGGAGCTGCTACAACCATGTTGGGTAAAGTACATTTATTTGAGAAAAATTGGCCACAAGCTGTCGCTTTATTTAAGGAAGTAATAGATTCTGGTAACTATGCACTTACAAAAGATATTACCGACAATTTTTGGCATGAAAATGAGTTTAATGAAGAATCAATACTTGAAGTTAATTACTCTTTTGATATCAATCCTGGAAACTCTGGATTTCCAGTTGATGATACTCCTTTTAATACAGGGTCTGAATCAACTACATTATCTTCAGAGGTTGGTCGTTTAGGAGCTGGAGGATTTAATACAGTTCTTCCTACTTACAACCTGCATGAAATGCTTGTTGATGATGAAGTAGATCCTGATAATTCAATAAATGATGATAACTTAGAATCTAGAAGAATGAACGCTAGTATTGCGCCTCAAAACGGAGAAGGCCTGTGGTATCTTGAACCTTATGGCACAATTGGTGGATGGGGCGGTGGCCAAAGTGCATACGTAAAAAAGCACTCTAATTGGTATCATTTACCAGCAGAACCTGCGCAAGGACGTGGCGGTATTAATTTTAGACATATAAGATATGCAGACGTATTGTTAATGTATGCTGAGGCCATTATTGAAGATAGTGGAGATTATATGACTGCTATTAAATATATCGATATGGTACGAAGTCGTGCTGGTGTGTACACATTACAGCAGTATATGGATATGAATGAAGGAACCTTTCCACAATTACATGTAAGTAAACAAGTTGTACAAAATCAAGTTGATGGAGACCGTCCATTTGTTACACCAAGTGCAGAAACAGTTATGACTCACATCCGTCGTGTTGAAAGGCCTTTAGAGCTTTGTTATGAAGGACATAGATGGAAAGATTTAGTACGTTGGGGTATTGTTCAAGAAGTTTTTGATGATCTTAGAGCTGATGAAGTATGGCGTCAAGACAATTTAGCTTCAATTCAAGACCCTACAGAGCAACCATTTGTAATACAAGGTCAAGTTAGACCAGATTTTACTGTAGCTCAAAGTATTTATGACCCTGCACAGCATGACTATTTCCCTATACCGAGTACAGAGATACAGTCTAATGAAATCTATAATCAATAAAATTGCTTATCATGAAAATAAACAAATATTTAAGTATTCTTTTCGTATTAGGCTTACTTTTTGTAAGCTGTGGAGAAGATTTGTCTGTTGAAACAATGGACACAAACCATAGAATAATAGTGACCTCAGAAATGGATTTTGAAAATAAAGTTTCTGTCAATGGACATATAGACTTTGGTGACATTTCAAGAGGTGTAGTATCAAGAATTTGGACTATGCCCGGAGATACCGGTGTATCCGTTATTGCTGAAAACGGAGCTAGTACCTCAGAAAAAGCTGTAATTAAAGGCGTTTTTTACAAGCCTGGAGTATATGATGTTAAATTAAGTCAAACATTTGGTGGAGACGTGTACCCAAATGATGATAGTACCCAACCTATTAATAGTAGAGTATTAGATACAACTATTGTTGTAACTGTGCTTGATTCAATCAAATCTACATTAAAGTTATACCATGTTAATGATGATGGGACAACTGGAAATGAATTAATGTTAACTGATGATGCAGAAAATGAAGTTACAGCTAGTAAGTTTGTAAGATTAACTTTTGAGGCAATTGGCGAACCAGATGGTGTACTATGGACTTCTGATGGTGGTAAACCTGATAATATCCAAACTACTTTAAATGAAGTAGACATGAAGTTTAACTCTTTAGGTTCTTATGATATAAACTTCATAGCTTCAAGATTTCGCCCAAGAGATGCAGATACTATATCCTTTGAAAAAGTTATAAAGGTTATTCCTTCTACAGAACCTGTTGTTTTGGAGGCGGTTAGAGAGAAAAATGGTTTTGTTGCACTTCAGTTTAGTAGAGATATGGATCCTGCTAGTTTAAAAGCTTCTAACTTTACAGTAAGGCTAGAGAATGGTGAGAATGTGTTTAACCCAACAGTTGAAAATGTAACCATAGATGACGATGAAAATAATATTGTACTATTAGAATTGACAGGAGAGCGCATGTATGATAATGATGATGCCTTTGTATCATATACACCAGGAAGCTTAAAAACTGCAGATCAAGTTGATGCTGATGCCTTTACTGATGTTATGTCAACAACCACTGATGCTAACTCAAACATTTATGAATCTACCACTTTCGACTTTGGATGTGAATCTACTACTGCACAAAACGATGGAGGAGGAGATTGGCCTTATCAATTTTGGGGTGGTAACTGGGGTGAATATGACATCGCTATAAATTCTAATCTACCACATTCTGGATCGCAAAGTATGGAAATTACAATGAGGTCTAACGGAGGATGGATTTTCTCAGGTAGTGGTAATTTTAAACTAGTTGTTGGCCAAGAGTACGAACTAGGATATTGGCTATATGTTGATAGTGATTTAAGTGCTACACCTACAGGTACTGCAAGTTCAGACGTTAGATTTTATGCTAGTAACTGGGCCATGGGAGATATAGGTATAAGTAATTTAAATCCATCATTTCCTACTGGAGAATGGGTATATCATAAATCATACATTAAAGCTTCTACTGATGCCGAGATTACTTGGTTAATTAGAGGTAATAATGAAAATAATGCTAATCCAATTAAGTTGTATTTAGACGATTTCTTCTTAGCTGAAGTTGAGTTGAGACCTTAAAATTATTAGTTTAGTTAGTTGAAAAAAGAGGGTTTGTCTGAAATTAATGACAGACCCTTTTTTAAATCTTAAAATAGTTAATACATAGATGTAATTTGTTGCAATACGTAAGTAGCAAATTCAAATAATCCCTTTATAAATAATTAAATTTTATGAGAATATTAATATTATTATTATTAAGTGTTTTGTTTCTATCTAAGGCAAATGCCCAAGATATTCAACGGGAAACAGATTTTAACTTCGAATGGAAATTTACCATGCTGAAGGACACTACAAAACCTAAAATTATTCCTTTAAAAGATAAAAATTGGAGAACACTAAGATTGCCCCATGATTGGAGTGTTGAAACGTCTTTTGATCCTAAATATGAAGGAGCAACTGGATTTCTTCCAGGTGGAGTAGGCCTATATCAAAAGCATTTTAAAACACCATCAAATAAAAAGGAAACAAATACATATGTACTTTTTGATGGAGTCTATAATAATGCTACATTTTGGTTAAATGGTAAACTTCTCGGTGAGAATCCTTATGGATACTCTCCTGTATATTTTAACTTAACAGAGCTTCTGGAAGATGTTAGTAATGAAAATATATTAACGGTACATGTAGACCACTCAAGATATGCAGATAGTCGTTGGTATTCGGGCAGTGGTATTTATAGAAATGTAAAGTTAATAACTGTTAATAAATTACACATTCCTATTTGGGGTACCTTTTTAACCACTCCAATAGTTACCAATGAAGAAGCTAAGGTTAATCTAGAATTAAAAGTAAAAAATGATTACAATAGCAGTAAGTCTTTTACGCTTATAACATCTATTCTAGATAATAAAGAAAACGAGGTGGCTCAAGTTTCGCAAGAATTACATTTAGCATCAAAAACAGAAAATACATTTAACCAATCTCTAAAAATAGTAAATCCAAAATTATGGGATACTCAAAACCCTAATATGTATAAGGCTATTACTACTATTTTAGAAAAAGGAAAAGTTATTGATAAATACGAAACACCATTTGGTATAAGAAGTATAGAGTTTAATAAAGATTTTGGCTTTAAACTAAACGGAAAAATAACCGATGTAAAAGGAGTTTGTTTGCATCATGATGCTGGTTTAGTAGGTTCTGCAGTTCCTAAAGGTGTTTGGAAACGACGCTTTAAAAAATTAAAAGCCTGTGGAGTAAACGCTATTCGCACAGCCCATAATCCTTACTCTCAAGAGTTTTTAGATTTATGTGATGAAATGGGAATCCTTGTTCAAAATGAGTTTTTTGATGAGTTTGAATACGCTAAAGATAAACGTTTAAATTTCCACGATAGACATGACGATTATATTACTAGAGGTTATGTAGATCATTTTAGAAAATGGAACAAGAGTGATTTAACACGAACCATATTAAGAGATAGAAATCATCCAAGTGTTTTTCAATGGAGTATTGGAAATGAAATTGAATGGACATACCTTCATTACAGGTATGTAACTGGTTTTTGGGAAAATCCAGACGACCCCCAAGATTCTGGAAGTTACTGGAGTAGTGCTCCATTATTTACACCAGAAGAAATGAAGAAACGCTTTGACTCTATTGAAAAAACAGAATATAGTTTAACTGAGACCGCTAAACAGCTTAGTAAATGGACTAGAGAATTAGATACTACAAGACCCGTAACAGCAAACTTTGTAGTAGCGCAAACAAGTATGGTGAGTGGTTATGCAGACGCCATAGACATTGCCGGTTTTAGTTATAGAAATAAGGATATTCCTTGGGGTCTAAAATACTTTCCAAATAAACAAATTACAATTAACGAAAATCCAGGTACATGGGACGATTGGAAACAAGTTATAGAAAACCCCGGTGTTTTTAGTATTTTTATGTGGACTGGAATCGATTATATGGGAGAAAGACATGGAGATTGACCAAATAAAAGTGGATGGGGCGATTTATTAGATTTAGCAGGGTTTAAGTATCAAGGATGGAACTATTTTAAGAGTATTTGGGTTAATAAACCACATATTTCAATAGGCACATTACTCATGAAAAAATCTGCTTCTAAGGCTAATGAAATATCTGGTCAAGAACTTCCTGAAAATGCTGACGCGTCCTATAATTGGAGAGATTCTAATATGCATTGGAATTATAAAGAAGGAGATATGGTAGTTGTAGAAGTCTGCTCTAATCATACAATAGTTGAACTACTGCTAAACGGAAAATCATTAGGAAGGAGAAGCATGTCAGAGTGTCCAGATCGTCTATTCCGATGGAATGTACCCTATGAAGCAGGAACCTTGACAGCTAAAGCTGGTTTTGATGGACAAGAGGTGATTGCAGAGTTACATACAACCTCTAAGCCAACCACCTTAAAGTTTACAACTGATCAAAACACATTAAAAGCAGATAGTTATGATGTTGCTCATTTAGAAGTACAATTGCTAGATGAAAATGGATTAGAAGTTATAACAGAAAATACTGATATAGAGTTTATTGTTGAAGGCGATTGCCGATGGTTAGGTGTAGATAATGGAGCAAGATCAAACACTCAAGATTTTAAATCTAAAAAAATCACTACAGCCAAAGGACGATGTTTAGCCATTATACAATCAAAGTTTAAACCGGGTATTGTAAAAGTTACAGCAAGAGCCTCTGGTTTTGAAGATAAAACAATTAATATTGAAATTAAGTAAGTTAATAAAAATTAAGGTATGAACAAGAAATGTAATTAACTACTTAAACACAAGACGGTGTTGTGTAATACTTTGCTTTAAAATCTCAGATTATAAATTAATCTGAGATTTTTTTTGTCAACTTATATGGTTGATATAAATTCTACCAAGTTAATTCCCTTAGCTATATTAAGTTTTTTTCTTAATCTGTATCTTGATGTGTGTACACTCTCTATGGTAATACCCAAAAGAGAAGACATCTCTTTGCTAGAAAAACCAAGTTTAATTAAAGCACAAATTTTTAAGTCGGTTTTACCTAAATTAGGATATTTACTTCTAATGTTTTTATAAAAACTTTGATTTATAGAAGTAAACCTTGCTTCAAATTCCTCCCAATTGCCACCAGGTGAACTCTGAAAACCACTAATCATTCTGTTTAAAGCTTTCAAATCTATATTTTCATTATTAGAAATGCTTTCTTTTAGTTTAGTAATAAACTCTTCTTTTTCAATTAATTGTAAAGCGGAGGCAGTAAGTTCTCTATTTTTTAGTGCCATAACTTCATTTGTTTTTTGTTTCTCTAGTTTATGTTTTCTTCTTAAATTTTTAACAAAAAGCACTCCGTACAGTATTAGAAAAACAACCACAACAGCCATTAAAATATTTCGTAAAAAACCTATTCTTTTTTGGTTTTCAAGTTTGTCAATTCTAGCCTCTTTCAGTAGTGCCTTTTCAGTCTCCTTTTGCAGCCTGTATTTATCCTTAATTTCTATTAAATGCTTATTGTTTTCACTAGTTCTTCCAAATATTCGCTCATTTAGCTCATCTGCTTTATTTTTAAAATAAAAGGCTTCTTTGTAATTTCCTTTATCATAATATAAATCAGATAACAACTCATAATTATACTGTTTATAACCTAAATGTTTATTATACATCACAGAAAACTTGAGCGATTCTCTATAATGCTTGATGCTTTCATCAATATTTCCGCTAATCCTATAAACTTCTCCAATTAAGAAATTAATTACAGTTAAATATGAAGGATCTATTGCTTGAAAGTAATCCTTGGTTTCGTTTAGTATATCATGAGCTTCATTATATTTACCTCCTATTACAGCTTTATAATAAGCCTGTTCAGATTCAACATAATAAGACCTTTCCTTTGGCTCTATTTTATTTAAAGAAATCTGACAACTGTCTAAGTAAATTTTGGTCATGGGTAAATTTTTATTCACCCTGTAAAAGTTAACAATAGCAAAATAATTACTAACCAAATAATTTCTACTTATTTTCTTTTGTTCAAGTAATTTTTTCTTCAATTCGAGAGACAAATTGAAATAGCGTAACGATTCTTCTTCTCTTCTATAGGACGTATATAGCCAACCTAATTCTTGGTAAATTCTTGCTTTAGAAATATCATTATTTGATAAGTCTGCAAGAATTAAAGCGCTCCAATAACCGTCATAGGACTTGCCATAATCTAATACATTGTCATACACCTCTGAGCGATAACACAAAGTATTGATCAGATTTATTGTATCCCTTTTATTAGTGTAGAACTTTATACCTTCATTTAAATTTATAATAGCACTATCTAAATTTTTGGATAATAACGGATTCGCCTTATTAATATACTCATTTGTACCATATGGATATTGAGCATTCATACCTAAACACACAAAAAAAACGAGTAAAAAAAGTTTTTTCTTAAAATTAAAATTCCTCATATTTATTTTTGCAATCCTTTGTATTATAATGTTTTATCAAATCGAACACTTATGTTTTTTTTCTGAACAGACAATAAAGTGTATAACTCTAGTTCAAGATACTATTTGATTAGATAGAGTTCATTAAAATTTAGTTCTTTTTTTAAAATGTTCAGTTTATATTGATTAAAAATCACATGCTTTTAACTGTATATAGCCCATATTTGTAGTAACAGTTACAGTAAAAGTTAATAAAATACTTAATTGAGTATTCTTCGCTCTTACTAACAAATAAAATTTACTTAAACATGTAGCTGTTCAAGAATATTAACAACTTAAATAACAATTAAAAATGACTTTAAAAGCAAAATTACTCATACAAATGTTATTAATTATAGTATTTGTTTCTTGTAAAACTAACACAAGGAATGATAGTAATAAAGACAACAAAAACTCTGCTGATTTGCAAATATCTAAGGCGCAAATAGATCATTTAGGCATTACGGATATAAACCATTTGAGTACCGCATCTAAAAGAGCTTTAAAATGGCCTGCAGATCTTGGTAATGATTGGTATATTGAATTTGGAGGTCTACAACCTTTAAAAGGAGACCTAGCTTATGAAGAAGGTGTTGTGCGCAGAGATCCTAGCGCTATGATAAAAGAAAACGGTAAATATTACGTATGGTATTCTAGAAGTACAGGAAAATGTGATGGTTTTGGAGGTGATGTTGAAAACGACAAGGTTTTTCCATGGGATAGATGTGATATATGGTATGCAACCTCTAAAGATGGTTGGACATGGAAAGAGGAAGGTATAGCTGTTGCTCGTGGACCTAAAGGTTCTTATGACGACAGATCTGTATTTACCGTTGAAATTATGAAGCACGAAGATAAATATTATTTAAGCTATCAAACGGTTAAATCTCCATACACGGTTAGAGTTAAAAATCAAGTTGGGTTAGCTTGGGCAGATTCGCCTAATGGTCCATGGACTAAACTAGATAAACCCATTCTAAGCCCTGCCGATAATGGTGTTTGGAAAGGAAAAAAACAAAACAGGTTTATGGTTGAAAAAAAGGGAGATTTTGATAGCCATAAAGTACACGACCCTTGTATTATTCCTTATAAAGGAAAGTTCTATTTATATTATAAGGGAGAACAAATGGGTGAGAAAATCACCTTTGGAGGACGTCAAATTCGTCATGGTGTAGCTATTGCAGATAAACCGTTAGGTCCTTATGTAAAATCGTCTTATAATCCAATTAGTAATAGTGGTCATGAAATTTGTGTTTGGCCTTATAAAGGCGGAATAGCATCGTTAATCACTACTGATGGGCCAGAAAAAAATACAATTCAATGGTCGCCAGATGGTGTTAATTTCGAAATCAAGTCTGTTTTAAAAGGTGTTGATGCTCATGCTATTGGGTTAAATAGAACAGTAGACAATGATAAAGATCCTACAGAAATTTTGCGTTGGGGTTTGTCTCATGTATATAACAGTTGGGATTACCAAAGTATAATGAGGTTTTCTTCTGAAAGAAAAACTGAACACCGGGCTCCTGGAGAATAACTTTAGGACTATTATTATTATTATTATTAAAGGGGCTTTACTCATATTTCGAGAATTGCCCCTTTATATTTGCAATACTCTGTGTTTTTAAGTTTTTATTAAGCCTATTTTGTGAAAGAAAGAAAAAATGGAACGGAATTTTGTTTTAAAAAATAATTGAAGCCTTCTGTTATTTTCGATGGCCTAATTATCTTTTTTAAACTTATTAAGTAAAACTAATAGTTATATTTTAATTTAATACAACCCACTGTATGTCCTAAAAGGCAATTTAAAAGTATCAGGTTAGTTTTTATAGTATATTTTTGTAGTCTCTTATAAAAAAAAATAAACCGTAAATAAGATACGGTTTATTTTTTTACCAATAGAAAACGCAAAAAGAAACCTGTTTGTTTTACAGTCTTAGTGCTAATATAATTTGATCTTCAATGCTTTAAGGTGTTAATTAGTATAGAAAACAACACTTTCTTTTAAGTGTGTCTTTAAATGAATTAATGATACCCAAAAGACAATACTTATTAATTAGTCCCAGGCCGAAAGCCCTATGATTTCGCCATTTGGTCCTACAAAAAAAGTATATTTATCACGAGCATAATTCTCATTTTCCAATTCATAACCTTCTTCTTTCAATTTATCACCTATAGTTGCAATATTATCAACTTTAAGCATAAAATGATTATGATTAGTATTTCCTATTTCTCCTACAGTTTTCCAAAATTCGGGTGCAGTAAGAGATAATCCTATTGTTAAATCATTCGCTTTTAGTTTCATTACCAACATTCCTTCGAGTCCAGGACCATGAAGAACTTCTGCGTCATTTAATTTAAATCCCAGAATTTCACGATAAAGTTTAAGTGTTTTTTCTAGTTTTAGTACATGGATACAAATGTATTTTAAACCTGTAACTTGACCTTTAGGTTTAATTTTTTCTTTTACTGTTTCTAGGGTAGAACTTTGTGCTAAGCAAGAGGTTGAACCTAATATTGTAAATATTAAAAGGAAAGAAAATTTCTTTAAAATGGTGGCTCTTTTTTTCATAAAACTTATGTATTTAAATTAATTAGTATTTACGAATTTAGGTTAATATACCCTTGTTTAAACTTTAAGTTACTGAATTAAAACTGAACAAGAAATATTTGTAAAATTAGAGGTTAAAAGAGGAGTAATAGTTACTCAACAAAAACCAAACAACTCGTTTTACTCCGTTCATGGTGGTCTTTTAAAACATTTTGTTTCGTAATATTACAGTTGGTTAGTTTTTTATAATGAGCCATTCTTAAAATTTGTTTTTACTTTTTTTTGAAAACGCTTTTTACAAAAATTGACCATAGAATAAATACAAATAGATTTTAAACTAGATTTATTAAACTAAATAAAAACAGTATGACAATTGGCAAAAATATCTTAATGCTTCTTTTACTTTTAACCTCTTGTTCTGAATTAAAAAAAGAAGGGAAGCAGGATACGAGTAATATTCTTGATTGGGAAGAATTAGTTGATTCTAATTTATCAAAATGGGATGTTTATTTAAGTTATCAAATTCAACCAGGATATAATGGAACACAACCAAAAGATAATAAAGGCAATTTAATTCCTCCAATAGGTTTAAATCCTAAGGGTTATGACGTATTTACAACATTCCAAGAAGAAAAGAATGTAATTGTTAGAAATACAGGAGAGTTTTATGGTTGCTTAATTACTAAAGAAGAATATGAAAACTATCATTTTCAGTTAAAATATAAGTGGGGCGATAAAAAATGGGCTTACAGAAAAAATTTACTTAAAGATTCAGGTATTTTGTATCACTCTATAGGGCCTATGGGTGCAGAGTATTGGAGATCATGGATGCTTTCTCAAGAATTTCAGATTATGGAGGGACATACAGGTGATTTTTGGAGTCAAGCAAATTCAGCAATAGACATACGAGCTTATAAACCAGAATCTGTATTAGACCCTATGGCTCATAAATCTCAAGATTTCATCACACTAAGTATGAACAGTCCATATCGAAATTATTGTTTACGAAGTGGCAATTATGAAAAGTTACATAATGAATGGAATACGCTAGACCTTTACTGTTTTGATGGCAAAAGTTTGCACATGGTTAATGGAGAGGTAGTTATGATTTTGAAAAATTCTAGATATATCGACGAGAAGGGAAATGATGTACCACTTGTTAAAGGTAAGATTCAATTACAAAGTGAAGCTGCAGAAATATTCTTTAAAGATATTAAAATACGAAAAATAGATTCTCTTACTCAGAAACAACAAGATCTTTTCTAAGCTAATAAAAATTTAAATAAAATTCTATGAAAACTAATTTATTCTTAATTTATAGTATTGCTAGTGTACTTATATCATGTTCATCAAGTTCTAGCGATGGATTTACTGGACCAACTGCGAGTGATGATTTTCTTACAGTTAATGAAAATAGTAGTTCTGGAGAGGCAAATCAAATAAATGTGTCTACAAACGATAATATAGGTAGTAACGGAGGGGATTCTAACAACTACAGTCTTATTAATGCTCCAGCAAATGGAAATGTTACTGAAGTAAGCGATGGGGTTTTTGAATATATACCAAATCCTGGTTTTTTTGGAACCGATAGTTTTACTTATAAAATAGCTGACAAAGATGCTAACGAAGATACTGCTTCGGTTGAAGTAAAGGTAAGTGAGGTTGCGGGACCCTCAGCAGAAGATTTTGAAAATATGGATCCTAATTTTCCTTCTTTTGTTTCTATTGACAATACAACACCAACAGGAAAAAAATGGGTAAAAGTAGATAAGATGTCTGATGAATTTAATGGGCCATTGGATACTACTAAATGGGGACACCATACTTGGAATTATGGAGTGCCAGTTTGGATGACCAACGCAAGCACAAACTCTGGAGTTGATGATGGAGATTTGTGGATTAAGGCAACTTTAAGAGAACCAAATACAGATGGAAGATGGTTTCAATCTGCAAGAATATATTCAAAGACAAAAATTAGTTTTCCAATGTATACTGAGTGTAGCATGAAAACAGCACATATCTCTGCATTTAATACATTTTGGTTAAATAATGGAGATATCAATAATAGAGATGAAATAGATATTGTTGAAAATAATTCAAAACCAACACAAGAATGTATTGATACATCTATGAATACACCTAATTTTCCTTGGACAACTCACTTGTTTCCAACACAAATGAATTCTCAATATTTCATTGCTAAAAATGGGGTTACAGAAAGACATGAGGGTAATTATGATACTAGGTGGTTACTCCCAGAAAATCCTAAAAAGGATAAAACTTGGAACGAAGACTATCACATTGTTGGTTGTTGGTGGATTGATAAAAGAACTGTTCAATTTTATTTAGATGGAGAGCCAGCAGGAAAAGTGACTACAAGTCAAGATTTTACACTAGAACTTGAGCTACTTTGGGATTTATGGACAGTAGATGAATGCTTTTTAGGTGGATTAGCAGATAAAGACGACTTAAGTGATGATAGTATAAATACAATGCGTGTAGACTGGGTACGCACATGGAAACTAGAAGATATTTAATTGAGATAGTATTATCTCGATTTGCAGTTGTTTTTAAACAGATTATTTTTTAGTTTAGTTTAGTTTAGTTTAGTTTGATTCAACAAAAAGGGCATGAAAAATATCATGCCCTTATTTTATGATTTAAATTGATATATTATAGATTGACTATAAATGTAAAGCCATAATATTTATATGAACTAAATAGAGCTTTAAACAGACTCAAAATAACACTTGGTTGTTAAAAAAAGTAAATATGTGTTTACCCCTCCATAGTATGATATACGTTTTGTACATCATCATCTTCTTCTAACTTTTCTAATAGCTTTTCAACATCAGCTACTTTTTCTGCATCAAGTGGTTTGGTAACCTGAGGAATGCGCTCAAAACCAGAAGAAAGAATCTCTATATCATTGGTTTCTAAATAAGATTGAATTTTCCCGAAACTTTCAAAAGGAGCATAAATCATAACGCTATTAATTTCGTTTCCATCGGCATCTTCATCGGTGTCTTCAAAAATTTCTTCAACACCAAAATCTATTAATTCTAGTTCTAACTCTTCTAAATTTAATGCTTCACCCTTTACTTTAAAATTACAAGTATGATCGAACATAAAAACAACAGAGCCAGATGTACCTAAACTACCATCGCACTTATTAAAATAACTACGCACGTTAGCTACAGTACGCGTATTATTATCGGTTGCAGTTTCTACTAAAATAGCAACACCATGAGGTGCGTAACCTTCAAAAATAACTTCTTTATAATCGCCTTGGCCTTTTTCACTAGCTTTTTTAATAGCACGCTCTACATTATCTTTTGGCATGTTTACAGATTTTGCATTCTGTATTACTGCTCTTAAACGCGAGTTACTGTCTGGATCTGGACCTCCTTCTTTAACAGCCATTACTATGTCTTTACCTATACGTGTAAAGGCTTTGCTCATTGCAGACCAACGTTTCATTTTACGTGCTTTTCTAAACTCAAAAGCTCTTCCCATAATATTATTATTTTGTGTGATGTTTCCGCGAAAGCGAAAACCTTATTTTATGTTATTTTAAAACCTATATAAATAGATTCTATAAATTATTTTTAATTTAACGCAAAGTTAAAAACCTAGTAATCAAAAACAAATTAATCTTCTTCTGGTTCTACAATGTTTTCTATGGCTTCTGCCAATTTAAAATCTAAGGGTGTTACACCATTTGCGCTATGTGTGGTTAAAGAAACGGTAAGTATGTTATAAACGTTTTTCCACTCTGGATGATGGTTTAAGGCTTCGCATTCAAAAGCAATTCTGCTCATAGCGCTAAAACAGTCTTTAAAATTTTCAAACTCAAATTCTCCATGTATGGCATTATCAAAATAATCCCAATCTGGTAAATGTAATAAGCGTTTTTCTATCTCGTCTTCAGTTAATTTTATTTGCTTCATGTGTCTCTCTTTTAGACCTACAATTTAATCAAATAAATTAAATTTTTAAATCGCTAACTATATTTTTGCTTTTTAATTGTAAGTGTTTTGGTAGTAAATTAAACTTTGGTAAAACAGCTAAGTAACGCTCTTCG
Source organism: Postechiella marina (assembly GCF_039538365.1). Classification (NCBI taxonomy): domain Bacteria; kingdom Pseudomonadati; phylum Bacteroidota; class Flavobacteriia; order Flavobacteriales; family Flavobacteriaceae; genus Postechiella; species Postechiella marina. Next base: position 868,399 of record NZ_BAABCA010000001.1, on the reverse strand, counting down.
TTTGTTGTATAAACGTTTTTTAATATGGCTTTGTTTTTATGTTTTATGGCTTCAATTATTTCTTTTATAAAATCGTCGTGATGCACTAAATCATTACTACCTAAATGAAAAATACCGCTTTTATTTCTATTAATCATATAATGAATTTGTTGTGTTACTTTTCTATCTGTGGTAACATTCATTATTAAATTAGGAAAAACTTCAATAGCTGTTTTTTGGTTTAAGGCTTGTGTTATTTCGTTAATTCTAGGCGATTTTGCGCCAAAAACCATGGGTAACCTTATAATGGCCACATACTTTTTTGGCAATTTTAAGAGCATGTTTTCTATTTTTATTTTAAAATGTCCATAAATACTTGTGCTATAAGTTTTGTCTTGTTCGTAGCTTGGGTATTTACTGTAAGCATCAAAAACATTGGCAGACGATAAAAAGAAAAGCTTTACTTTATTAATATATACATACTCTGCCAAATGCATATGCATTAAAACTTGCTTAGAGAAATTACCTCGTATGGCAGATATAATAATGGTTGGTTTTATAATATCTAAAATTTCATAAATATCATCTTCTTCGATGTTATACTGAAAAAAGTGTTTGTTTTTTTCTAGTGCTTTATTGCTAATATTGTATGTGCCAAAGGTTCTAAAATAGGAGCATAGTTCTTTGTAAAGCGCTCCGCCTAAAAATCCGCTAGCACCAAGTATTAAAATTCTATGTTTATTTTCTTGTTTTGTCATGTATTACACTTCAAAATACATTAGCATTTTAAAAAATAGAGAGATTTGTTTTTGTTGTAAATTGTTCTAAAGCAAACATGCCTAGTTTAGAGTTTCCTTTTTTATTAAGTCCAGGAGCCCAAGTTGTAATTACAAAATGATCTGGAAGTAAAGCTACAATACCACCGCCAACACCACTTTTACCGGGTAAGCCAACCTCGAAAGCAAATTCTCCTGCTTCGTCGTAAAATCCGCAAGTTAGCATAATAGCATTTATTCTTTTGGCTTGGGTTTTTGTTAATCTAGTTTTGTTTAATACGCATTTGCCTTTATTTGCCAAAAAGAAAAAAGATTTTGAAAGCTGCGAGCAAGTCATTTCTATAGCACATTGATGGAAATAGAAATCTAAAACTTCGTCTACTGGATTATTTAAATTTTTAAATGATTTTAAAAGGTTGGCTGCTGCAAAATTTCTAAAACCTGTTTCTCTTTCTGAGTGGGCAACCTTTTCGTTGAATTGAATGGATTGATCGCCAGTTAGCTCTCTTACATAGTTTAAAAAATCGGCCTTAGGGTTTTCTAAATTAGACACTAATATATCTGCAATAACAATAGCGCCAGCATTTATTAACGGGTTTCTGGGTATACCATCATTAATTTCTAATAGCGCTAATTGATTAAAAGGGTGTCCAGATGGTTCTACATCTACTCGTTTCCAAATATCATTTCCTATTAAAGACATTGCTTTAGACAAGGCTAAAACTTTAGAAATACTTTGAATAGAAAATTTTGTATTATAATTACCAATGCCATATACTTTTCCATCTATAGTTTTTAAATGCATACCAAAATTATTTTTATCTATATGTGCAAGCTCAGGAATGTAGGTAGCTACATTTCCTTTATCTGTCGCTTTTACTGTATCGTTATAAATGGTATTTAAAATGGCTTGAAAATTTGGCATATATTATTTGTAAAAAGGAAGTTTTACTACTGTGGCAGGAATTGTTTTTTTACGCACCTGTATGTTAATTTTACTATTTACATCTGCAAAAACTGTTGGCACATAACCTAAACCAATGCCTTTAGACAAGCTAGGCGACATGGTTCCAGAGGTAACCTGTCCTATTTTATTTCCGTTATCATCTACAATATCGTAGCCATGGCGAGGAATAGCTCGTTCTTCCATTTGAAAAGCTATAAGTTTTCTACTAACACCACGCTCTTTTTCTGCTTTTAAAGCTTCTGAGTTTGTAAAATCTTTGGTAAATTTTGTAATCCAGCCTAAACCAGCTTCAATAGGCGATGTGCTATCGTCTATATCATTACCGTAAAGACAATATCCCATTTCTAAACGTAATGTATCTCTAGCTGCTAATCCAATAGGTTTTATTCCAAAATTGGCTCCTGCTTTAAAAACATTATCCCAAATTTGTTTTACTTCACTGTTTTTACAATAAATTTCGAATCCGCCACTTCCGGTATAACCTGTTGCCGAAATAATAACATTTTCTATACCTGCAAAATCGCCAACTACAAAATTGTAGAATTTAATAGCAGATAAATCATGGCTTGTAATACTTTGCATGGCTGCTATAGCTTTAGGGCCTTGAATGGCTAATAATGAGTAGTCTTCGCTTAAGTTTTTCATTTTTGCACCTACATCATTTTTAGATTGTATCCAATTCCAATCTTTGTCTATGTTACTAGCATTTACAACCAATAAGTAAGTGTTTTCTTTTATTTTATAGATAATTAAATCATCTACAATACCACCATCATTATTAGGTAAGCAACTATACTGCGCCTTACCAATGGTTAACTTAGAGGCATCATTACTAGATACTTTTTGTATTAAACTTAAAGCATGTTCGCCTTCAATTAAAAACTCGCCCATGTGTGATACATCGAAAACACCAACAGCGTTTCTAACGGTTTCGTGTTCTACATTTACACCTTCATATTGTACAGGCATATTATACCCTGCAAAAGGTACCATTTTTGCTCCAAGTGCTTGGTGAGTTTCTGTTAAGGCTGTATTTTTCATTTAAAAATATTTAGTTAATATATAAACAATAACGACGCATATAATTAGAATAACATAAGCTACAAATAGTGCTTTCTTGCCTTTTATGGCGTTAATAACATTTTCCAGCATTGCCCAAAAAACTTAATTATTCCAATCAAAAAGTCTTCCATAAATAATGAGAGCAAATGTATTGAAAATTTATATATAACGTTTTCGTAGTATTTAAAAAAGGTGTTTAAGAAATGTTAATTCTTGTATTACAAAAAAAGCAAGGTTGCTCTTAAAATAATACATTATTGTATTTATTTAAGTGTAATACCTTCGATGAACGAATAAAACTAAAGTATTTCATACAGGAAAACCATACATTTCTTGCTTTTTATCGTTATAAATGCTTCATTTGTCTATATTAAATTGCTGATGAACCCTAAAATACAAACTCTCAAATTTAAGGAATTAAGGCGAAAAACCTTTTTTAAGTTAGGTATTCGCATCTATTTTAGTGCCATTTTAGCTACTTCTTATTATGTATTTATTAGTATGTACAGTGGCTATATGCTGTCTACAATATTTACAGCACTGCCTTTAATAGGTTTACTACTTAGTTTGTACGTATTTGTTGTAAAACGAAATTATGTATTAGGGTCGTATATTGTTTACGTTTCTTTAGGTATCGCAACGCTTGCGATGTCTTATTTAGAAGGCTTAATGTCTGGTTATTATTGGTTTCAATTGGGCTTAATTTTTTCTTTGCCTTATGTTATTCCTAGAGGAATGCATTTTAAAAAGCATATTACAATTCTTTATACTTCAACTATTTTATGTTTGGTTCTCTCTTTTATAATTTCTCCAATGTATTCTGAGTTTTATGCAGAGCTTAGTAAAGAAGATATTCATTATAGATTTATTTTAAACTCGTCAATAAACTTTTTACTTATTATGGTGTTTTCGTTACAAGCACTTAGCCATAGCAAGTTTTTTATCAAGAAAATAAGTATAGATAAGCAGTTAGCAGAAAACGAAAAAGAAAGAAGGACCAGAGTTCTGTCTAATTTAGGGCACGAATTACGTACACAAATTAACAGCATTAATGGGGTAACACAATTAATACTAGGTGGCGACTTAAAAGAAGTGCCTAATAAAAAATATTTTGAGATTTTAGATTATTGCAACGAGAATATGCTCTTGTTGGTAAACGATATGCTCGATATTCATAAAATAGAGTCAGGACATTTTGAATTGATTAAAGAGCCTAAAGCGCTTTATAAATTTTTAAACAAAATTACAATTCCTTTTATTAATAAAGCCGAAGAAAAAAACCTAGAGCTCATTTCTTATATAGATGCCAAATTAAAAGATGTAGTTGTAAATGTTGACGAAAAGCGTATTGCCCAAGTGATTTATAATTTAATATCGAATGCTATAAAATTTACCGAACAAGGAAAAATTACATTCTTTGTTAAAGTTATAGATTTAAATAAAACCAATGTAGTTATACAATTTAAAGTAAAAGACACAGGTATTGGTATTGCTCCTCATAATTTAAATAAAATATTTGAAAGCTTTCATCAAATTAAAAACGAGAAAAATCCCGTTTATGGAGGTACAGGTTTAGGTTTAGCCATATCTCAATCTATTATAGATGCTATGAACTCTGAAATTAGCGTAGAAAGTAGGCTAGGAGAAGGCACTTGTTTTCAATTTACACTAAAGTTGCAACGCGAAGAAGCTTTACCTAATGCACAGATTAATACCGATGCTTTTACAGGTGATTTTTCTTTAAATTCTACCATATTAGTGGTTGAAGATAATATGGTAAGCATGATGTACGCAAAAAAATTATTAGAAAAACATGTTACTAAAGTTTACCATGGTACAAATGGGGCTGAAGCTATAGAAAGAATTAAAGAACATAAAGATATTGACTTGGTGCTTCTAGATTTAGAAATGCCTGTTATGAATGGTTTTAAGGCTATTGAGCACATAAAAAAGATTAGACCAGATGTTATTGTTATTGCTTTTACAGCCAATATTCCAAGTACAGAAATACTTAATAAACTAGATAGTTTAGGCTTTGATGATATTTTATCAAAACCTTTTAATAAACACCAGCTTTTTACAGTTTTACAGCAATATACACTACAAACTGAAGCATAAAACATTACTAAATGTATTTGCTACGAGAAAACAATATTATTTATTTTGCCAATAGAACGAACGTAATTTGTAGCATTTTTATACTGTTCTGCTGTTTTTAAGTGTTCGAAGAGTAAAGGAATATTGTTAAGTTTAGATAGCTCTTTTAAAAAGCTACTGTAATTTAATTTGCCTAACCCAGGTTGACATTCAATAAACTGAGGTAAATCGCAATTGTCTTTTAACAAAATATCTTTAGCATGGCAGCTTTTAATATATGGTCCTAGTTTTTTAAAACATTTTTTTATAAAAGTACCGTTTGAAAAGTATATCTCTGGACTAGAAATTAAATTTACCGGATCTAGATGTACTGCAAAGTGTTTTCTATCAATAGCTTTTATAAGCTTTAAATAACTATTAATAGAGTTTGGGTAAGCCCATGGCATAGCTTCTAAGGTATAATAAGTGTATTTTGGATTAACAGCATCTATTATTTTTTGGGTGGTTTCTACTATTAAATCAAAAGTTTCTGATGTTAAATTATCTTTATGTGGTGCTGCCCATTTTTCGGGATGTTTCGTTCCACTAATGTTTACACAACAATTTGCTTCTATTCGTTCTGCTAATTCTAAAGACTTAATATTTTTATCTATAGCATCAGCTCTTTCTTTATCGTTAATGCTAATTGGGTTACTCCATGCACCAACTTCTGCAATTATTATATTATTATCTTGAGCTGCTATCTTGTAAGATTCTATATCTTTAGCTTTAGCTCCAATTTCTAGAGGGCAATAAGCAGCTTTGTACTTTAATCTTTTTAATATAGAAACCCATTGTTCTGGAGATTTGTAGTCTTCAAAGAGTGGCGCTCCTAGAGTAACATTATTCATAACCTATATTACTTTATGTTTGTAGTTGCAAAATAGACATTTTAATAATACGTTTTTGTTTATCCAAGAAAACTAAAATGCCATGATTTCTCATGGCATTTTTTATAAAAAGTATTTGGTTTTAATTTACAACTTCTAATAAAATAAACTGATTTAATTGAGCGCCAAAAGCACTAAAATTATTATCTGCTACTAGAATAATAGAACGATTTCCATTATCTAATTTAGGACCAAAAGTTATGCCTTCAATGTTATCTACAATGCCACCTGTAAGTTGTGGTCTTATAGTTTCTAAATCGAATAAAAGCTCTTTTGTTACTTTAGTGTATTCTGTGTTTACTAACGATTCTATATCGCTAATATCTGTAGCATTCGTAGCGTCAACTTTATATATTTTTACATTATTTCCTCCATCAGAATAGCCTGTAGAAAAAGAGCGTTCTAAAACTAAAAATTGATTGGTATTATATTCAAGTAATTCTACGATACCATTAACAGTAAAAGCATCTTCAGAAGACTGCCTAGCAACAGCATCTAGTTCATATGCAAATTCTTTTCCAAATGTTCCATCATTATTAATATGTGCAATTCGTACAGGCGATTCTGTATCTTCAATAATAGGGGCCTCTCCATCTTGTTTTAAAGGTAGCTCCATAGCTATCCAATATCCATTAATAGATGTTGATATACCTTCAAAAACACCGTTGTGTCTCGGTCCTTTATCACTATTATTGCTAACTTCAAATTTAGAATCTATTGTTATTTCAGAAATAAATTCGCCTTCTAAATTAGCAAAACGAACAAAAGGATTTACTTTACCATTAATATTCCCTTCACTAGACCAGATAATATTTCCGCTAGAAGTTACTCGAATAGCTTCTGGATCTACATTGCCTTCTGTAAAAGCATTACCTGTTTTGTCTTTTAATTCTTTTACAGAACTAATAGCTACGTTAGAAAAACCGTTTAAATCGTAATCTATATTGGCTGTATAAAATCTAGTAGGTGCTCCAGCGTCATCGCAAATAAGATACCAAGTATTGTTAACATAATCTATACCAGAAATACCTCCAAATACTGTGTTTTGGTACATGGTATTGTCTGGTATAATATACTCATCAATAAACTTAAGCTTGTTTATTACTTTATTTTCATGGGGTTGATTATCGTCATTAGAGTCGCAACAATTAAAAACTAATAATACTAATATGCTTAACGTAATAAGCGCAATTTTTTTCATCATTTATAAAATTTATATTTTTTGTAAAGATGATTTCTTTGCGCTTTTTTGTTATTAACTTAGTGTTACTGTTTTTTAACCTTTATATTATTTTAATAAAAACGATTTTAAATCGTTATAAGTTGAAATTTTTACAGATTCTTTTTCTTTTCCCATTACAGATTGAATTTGCTCTGGTAACGATTGCTTTTCTTTTATAACCTCTTCAACCACATCTAAAAATTTTGTTGGGTGTGCGGTTTCTAAAAATACACAATGTGTACTTGGGTTTTCCTTTAAATAAGATTTAGAACCTAAATAACCAACAGCTCCATGCGGATCTGCAACATAGTTACTTTGGCTATAAATTTCTAACATGGCTTCACGAGTTTCATCGTCAGTAAAACTATAAGATGATATATTTTCTTTTAAAGTTTCGAAATTGTTTTTATAAATTTCTTGTATACGAATAAAGTTGCTTGGAGCACCAACATCCATAGCATTACTAATGGTTTGTACCGATGGTTTTGGCTCGTATAGTTTCGATGCTAAGTAACGAGTTACAACGTTATTAGCATTATTTGATGCTACAAAATGATTGATGGGTAAACCTAATTGTTGTGCCATCATACCTGCACAAATATTTCCAAAATTACCACTTGGAATAGAAAAAACAATGTTATTGTGTTTGTTATGTAACTGTTTGTAAGCAAACATAAAGTAAAATAATTGCGGTAACCAACGTGCTACATTTATAGAGTTTGCAGAAGTTAACTGCATTTGGCTTGTTAATTCTTCATCTAAAAAAGCAGTTTTTACCATAGCTTGGCAATCGTCAAAGGTACCATTAACCTCTAAAGCTTTTATATTTTGCCCTAAAGTGGTTAATTGCATTTCTTGAATATCGCTTACTTTTCCACTAGGGTAGAGTATAACCACATTAACACCTTTTACACCCAAAAAACCATTAGCAACTGCACCACCAGTATCACCAGATGTTGCTACAAGCACAGTAACCTCGTTTGTGTTGTCTTTATTAAAATAGCCTAAACAGCGTGCCATAAAACGAGCTCCAACATCTTTAAATGCCATGGTTGGCCCATGGAAGAGCTCTAATGTAGAAATGTTTTCGTTTAATTGTACCACGGGAAAATCAAACGATAAAGTTTCTTCTACAATTGTTTTTAAAACAGTTTCAGGAATTTCTGGAGATACAAATTGTTTTATTGCTTCAAAAGCAATTTCTATATTTGATAAATTATCAATATTATCGAAAAAACTTTTTGGTAACGGTGTAATACTTTCAGGAAAATATAAACCTTTATCTGGTGCTAATCCTTTTATAACAGCGTTTTTAAACGTTGTGTTTGGTGCTTGTTTGTTTAAACTGTAATAATTCATTGCTTTAATTTTTTCCGAAGACCAGTAACAGTTTCCGGAGGTTTATTTACGTTTTAATTCTAGAAACGTAAAGTTATTTGATGCTTATTATATGTATTACTGTTTGGTTTTTACATATAATTCTTAATCTTCTATTTTCTTGGTCGCTACCCTATATTATTTTAACGCCTTCTGTATTTATTTTAGATACATGAATTTCGAATTTAATTCCAGTTTTAGAATAAATATCATTCATAGCATTTTTTACTTTTAAAGCGGTTTGTTCACTTTTACTTAGCGAAAATATTGATGGTCCAGAACCAGAAATACCTGCGCCTAAAGCTCCATTTTCTATAGCTGCTTTTTTAACATTATTAAAATGCGGTATTAAAGTACTTCGGTATGGTTCTACAATAATATCGTTAAGCGAGTCGCTAATTAAATCGTAATCGCTAGTATGTAAAGCATGCACTAAACTACCAAGATTTGCCCATTGAGCTATGGCATTACTTAACAAAACCTCTTTTGGTAAAACAGCTCTAGATTCTGATGTTTTTATTTCTATCTGCGGATGAATTATAGTGGCGTATAAATCGTTTGGAGATGGAATTTCTAATATTTTTAATGGCGATATACTTTTTACCAAAGTAAAACCACCAAAAAGGGCAGGAGCTAGGTTGTCTGCATGTTCGCACTTACTAGCTAATGCTTCGCCTTTAATGGCAAACTCTGTAAGTTGAGTTTTATTAAATGGACGCCCTATAAGTTCGTTCATTCCAAAAACACTACCAACTGCACTTGCTGCACTACTACCTATACCACTACCTGGTTTTATGTTTTTATAAATTTCTATTTCGAAACCAAAATCGACATCAATAGCATTATACATAGCCAATGCAGAAACACCTGCAACGTTTAGCTCTGCTTCAAAAGGCAAATCGAAACCTTCAATTTTTGTAATATGAATGCCTTTTTTATCTGTTTTTCTTATTACCATATCATCTCCAACGCTATCAAGGCAAAAGCCTAACACATCGAAACCACAGGCGACATTGGCTACAGTTGCTGGCGAGAATATTTTTATTTCGTTCATAATTTAATTATTTCCTATTCTAATAATATCTGCAAATAAACCAGAAGCTGTAACATCTGCTCCTGCACCAGCTCCTTTTATAATCATGGGTTGCTCTGGGTAGCGCTCTGTGTAAAACATAACAATATTATCGCTTCCTTTTAAATTATAAAACGGATGCCCTTCTGGAATTTCTTGTAAACCAACACTTGCTTTTCCATTATTTAAAGTAGCTACATATTTTAACTGACTTTTATTTGCTTTTGCCGAAGCAAATAGAGCTTGATAGTGTGCTTCGTCTGCAATTAATGTTTGATAAAAATCATCGACGCTATCACTATCTACTCCTGCTTGTGATAAGAAAGGCGTATTCTCGATATCTTCTAAATTTAATTGCATTCCGCTTTCTCTAGCAAGAATTAATATTTTTCTAGCTACATCTACACCACTTAAATCTATTCTTGGATCTGGTTCTGTATAGCCCTCTGCACCAGCTTGTTTAACTATGTCGTAAAACTTTGTTGTATCGTCAAAATTATTAAATACAAAGTTTAGACTTCCAGATAAAACAGCATGAATAGATTTTACTTTATCGCCAGATGCAATTAAGTTATTAAGTGTATCTATTATAGGCAAACCTGCACCAACATTAGTTTCGAATAAATAAGGAGCATTATATTTTAAAGACAAACGTTTTAATAATTTATAATTTTCGAAATCGCTAGAACAAGCAATTTTATTACAAGCAACTACACCAATACTTTCTCTTAAATATTGTGCATATAAATTTGCTACATCGTAATTAGCGGTAACATCAACAAAAATACTATTACGCAAATTTAAGTCTCTAGCATTTTCGAAAAAACCTTGTAAAGATGCAGTTTGTCCTTTTTCAAGTTGTTCTTGCCAATTGCTTAAATCTAATCCACTTTCATTAAAAATCATTTTTCTAGAGTTAGATAAACCTGCAACTCTAATATTAATTTTTAAATTTTCTTTTAAGTATTTATTCTGTTGCTTTATTTGCTCTACCAGTTTTTGACCCACATTACCAACGCCAGTTATAAATACGTTTAGTTGTTTAGTTTTTATTTCGAAAAACTGCTCATGTAGTGTATTTAAAGCCTTTTTTACATCTTTTTTAGATATAACAGCAGATATGTTTTTCTCTGAAGCTCCCTGAGCTATAGCTCTAATATTAATATTATTTCTACCTAAAGTACTAAACATTTTACCGCTAATACCTTGGTGGTTTTTCATGTTGTCGCCAACAAGAGCTATAATAGATAAACCCGATTCTGTTATTAACGGATCAATTTTATTCAAGGCTATTTCGTTCTCGAAAACAGTATCTATACTTGCTTTGGCCATTTCTACATCTTTCTCGTCTATACCAATACAAATAGAATGCTCTGATGAGGCTTGAGTAATTAAAATAATATTTATCTTTTCTTGAGAAAGTGTCTCGAATAAACGTTTAGAAAAACCAGGAATACCAACCATACCACTACCTTGTAATGTTATTAAGGCAATATCATCAATATTACTAATACCTTTTACAGGAGCATTTGTTTTTTCTTCATTATTAGAAATTATAGTACCAGATTCTTCTGGAGCCATAGTGTTTTTAATATGAATAGGAATATTTAAATCTAAAACTGGTTGTACTGTAGGTGGATATAGTACTTTGGCTCCAAAATGAGACAGCTCCATAGCTTCTTGATACGAAATTTCTTTTATAGGATACGCTTGTTTTACTTGCTTTGGATTTGTAGTATACATACCACTAACATCGGTCCAAATTTCTAATTGGTCTACTTTTAATGCAGCAGCAACAATTGCAGCTGTAAAATCAGAGCCTCCACGACCTAAAGTTGTTATTTCTCCTAATGCAGACTTAGATACAAACCCAGGAATAATAGTTATACGTTGTACTACCGCAGCAAAGTAATCTTGAATATTTTTGTTTGTAATAGCAAAGTCAACTTCTGCTTTTGTAAAGTTAGAGTTTGTTACAATTAAGTCTTGAGAATTCTTACGATCTGCAGATAAATCACGACTTTTCATCGTTTCTGCTATAATGTAAGACGATAATAGTTCGCCAAAACTCACTAACTTATCAGATGTTTTAGGCGATAATTCATTTATTAAAAAAATACCTTCTAGTAAACTTTTTAATTCGTCTAGTCTAGAACCAACAAACGCCATTACAGCATCGTTATTATTAGGTATTAATTCGTTTACAATATTAAAATGAGTTTCTTCTATACTTTCTAAAACGTCTTTAAATTGTTTGTCTTTATTTTGAGCATATTTTCCAGCAAGTAACAATTTATCTGTTATACCACCTACTGCCGAAACGGTACATATAATAGAGTCGCTTTTAGAATAGTTTTCTAATATGCTTATTACTTTGTTAATGTTTTTTGCAGAACCTACAGAAGTTCCACCAAATTTTAAAACCTTCATTTTTAATGAATTAATGTTTAAATAAATATTTTAAGAAGATGTAATTATAGTAATTACATAATGTGTCCGAAGAAAAATAGATTAGTAACCCCAAAGGGTTGTAATTGTAGCAGAAACAAAAATAAAAGTTGTTGCTCCAAGCGTTGGAGAAGAGATGGTAAGAGTATTTTTGTTTAAATGCTTCATTATTGTATAAATAACGTATCAAAAGTATTACTTTTAAGCTAATAAAAAAACTAAAAATTATTTTTTGAAGCATTCTTATGCGTAATGTATTTTTTTTACGAAAAATGAGCAAGATTATTTCAGAATTGAAAAATCAATAATTTAAATTAAACAATATAAGTAATACATGAAGATTTTTTCTAAAGAACAAATTTATGAAGGAGATAAGTTAACCGCAAAAAAACAAAACATCTCGTCTACAGACTTGATGGAACGTGCAGGTACAGGCATTTTTAATTGGATGCATATGCGTATGCAAGGCGCTCAAGTACCTATTCATGTTTTTTGTGGTATTGGTAATAATGGTGGCGATGGCTTGGTTTTGGCTAGACATTTAGTTACACATGGGTATAATGTAAAAACATACGTAGTTAATTGTAGCGATAAGCGATCTAAAGATTTTTTAATAAATTATGATAGAATTAAAAACGTAACCAAAGATTGGCCTACATTATTGAAATGTGAAGACGATTTTCCAGAAATACATCACGATGACATTATAGTTGATGCTGTTTTTGGTATTGGATTAAATAGAACAATTGATGATTGGGTTAAAGCACTATTTATACATTTTAAAAACTGTAAGGCTTACACTTTATCTGTAGACATTCCTTCTGGATTATATACAGATAAAGCTGTAAAAGATGAAGATGCTGTAGTTTTTGCTGGTTATACATTAAGTTTTGCCACACCAAAATTAGTATTCTTTTTACCCGAAACAGCAAAATACACTGTGCAATGGGAAGTTTTAGATATTGGGTTAGACCAAGAATTTTTGTTTAACACAATAACTGAAGCAGATTTAATAGGAAAGCACGAAGTTTTACCTATGTATATTCCTAGACAAAAATTTGCTCATAAAGGCGAAATGGGGCATAGCCTTATTATTGGTGGTAGTTACGGAAAAATAGGAGCTGTAAACTTAGCAAGTAGAGCTGCTTTAGCAGCAGGAGCAGGGTTAGTTTCTGCTTATGTTCCTAAATGTGGTTATGTACCCATGCAAACAGCTTTTCCAGAAGCCATGGTTATTACAGATAATAATAAACAAATTATTACAGATATAGATTTTGATATTATACCTAATGTTATAGCTATTGGCATTGGTTTAGGCACCAAAAATAAAACGGTTAATGCGCTTTCTGAGTTTTTAAAAGCCAATAAAGCTCCGTTGGTAATAGATGCCGATGCTATAAACATTATAGCTAAAAATAAGACTTTATTAGAATTACTGCCTTATCAATCTGTATTAACACCGCATCCAAAAGAGTTGGAACGTTTAATAGGTAAATGGGAAAACGATTTTGATAAAATTAATAAAACAAAAGCATTCTCTAAAAAATATGGTTTTGTAATTGTAATAAAAGGCGCTAATAGTATTACTGTTTTCGAAGATAAATTATATGTTAACACCACAGGTAATCCAGGTTTAGCTACCGCAGGAAGTGGCGATGTACTTACTGGCATTATTACAGGTTTAATAGCCCAAGGCTATGGAGCCATAGTTGCCACAATTTTTGGTGTATACTTACATGGAAAATCTGCAGATTTAGCTATAGAAAAATATGGTTATCAAAGTTTAATTGCAAGCCATGTTGTTGAGTATCTAGGTGCTGCTTATATGGATTTGTTTAAACAACCAGAACAGCCACCAGAGGTTACAGAACAAGAACAAAGTACTGAGAATGCTAAAACAGATAAGGCCTAAAAAAAAAATACGATATAACAAAAAAGCTGATTAAAGTAATTTAATCAGCTTTTTTTGCGTGTTTTATATTAGATTAAATTTCTAAATTCTCAATCATACTAATCAAAGAAGGGTTTGATGGTCTAGGAGCGTTTGCACTTACAATATTTCCGTTAGGATCTATTAATATAAAACGCGGAATACCCTCTATACCGTAATCTTGTACAAAAGACGATTTCCAATCGTTATCTGCTAATAACTGTATACCACCAAGGTCTTTATCTACAATCATTTTTTTCCATTTATCATAATCTTTTTTCTTATCAATAGATATACTTACAAATTCAATGTTTTTACCATGAAATTGTTTTTCTATTTTCTTTAAAGCAGGAATTTCTCTAATACAAGGTCCACACCAAGTAGCCCAAACATCAATATATACATACTTTCCTTTTAAATCGTCTAAAGACGTTGTACCACCAGCATTATTCTCGTAATTTATAAATTTTGGAGACGCAGCACCAACATTAGTTGCTGTTAGCTTTTTAAGAATTTCTGTAATTTTAGCTTTATGTTCTTCGTTATTAGAGTTTACCATATATGCATCATAAAATGTTTTTGGGTCTCTTTCTCTAACTAAATTTGCATTAGCATAATTAAACAAAATGCCATTTTTAATTTTTTGGTTTGATGTGCTTAAAGCTTCTATTAAAGCCAAACCTCCAGACGATAGTTGTTGGTCTCTAGCAATTTCGCCTGCTTTTCTATTATAATAACTATTTACTATTTTTTTATAATATTGAGACGCTTCATAATCGTCTCCATTGTCATAATCTAAAGATTCAAGCTCGGTTAAAAAGCCTTCAGAAACTTTAAATGTTTGTTTTCTAGTGTAATATTTATGAGCGCTTTCGTAATCAGATAGCATGTTTAAGTAGAAATAATTAATATTTCTTCTTTCTTTTTCAACATAATCTTGAGGTAAACCTGCTGTTTTTTCTAAAGTTTCTATTTGAGAATTAGCAATTTGATCGAATAACTCTTTATAAGCTGCTTCATCTAAGGTGAAAAAATCTCTATTTCCGCCAAGTTTATCTGTTTCAATAGCACGTTTGGCTATTAAATAGTTGCTAATTCTAGAACCGTCTCCTGTAATTTTAAGAGTATTGCTAAAATCTTTAACATCGTAATTTATAACAATGTTATCGCCTGCGTTTAAATAAAGAAACACAGGGTTTTGGCCATCATACAATACATAATCGTTAAGTTTTGTTTTTAACGTGTCTGTAAAAGAGCCATCTTCTGCAACTTTTAACGTTTTTGTAAAAGATCGATCCATTGCGTTTATACTTAAAGACTCTGAACCAACTGTATTTAGTACAGAACCAGATATAATGGCATAATCTATTAGGGCCTCTTTTTTACAAGCAAAAAGGCTAGTAGCAAGGGCAATGATAAAAATTTTTTTCATGTTTGGTTTTTTATAATTTTCGAAAATACATAATAGTTAAGTGTCATATTTAATTTTAACAATTGTTTATTAATCTAAATGATATGTTAAAGCTTCATAATCCACTATTTCTGGTATTATATTTAGAGCAAATAATTGTTTTTGCACATTTATTAAAGTCGTTTTATCTATATTTTTTTGCGACCACTCGGTCATGTCTAGCCATTCTTGTACGTCTTCAATTTGTTGCTCGTATCTATTAGCAATAGTTTTGTCAATACTTGGTATAGCCTTAAATTCTGCTGTTGTGTTATTAATAATATTTAAAATGGTTTTTAAATCGGCTTTATTATGTTTTATAAAATCTTCTCTTACAGCAATAACAAAACATGGCCAAGGAGATGGGCAATTACCTATACGCCTAAAAGTACCATTGTCTACAAGTGGTTTGGTGGTGTATTTTTCCCATAAAAAATAATCTGCTTTGCCAGCTGTTAAACCTTCTACAGCGCCATCAAGATTTTTTATTACTTCAAAATTTAAATCTGTTTCTAAATTCCAAGAGTTATTTTGAGCATTTATATAGGCCATTAAATGCGATCCAGAACCATAACGACTAATTGCAGCTTTAGTTCCTTTTAATTCTTCAATAGATTTATAAGGTGATTTGTGAGCGACATGAATACCCCAATGTAATGGTGTTTCTACAAACGTTTGAACAATTTTTGAAGGATTCCCAGCTATAATGTCTTTTGTTATGCCTTCGGTTAAAATAACAGCAATATCTATTTCGCCTTCGCGAAGTGCTTTACACATGGCACCCGTACCGCCATAATAATCTTTCCAACGTAAATTTATACCTTCATTTTTATACTCTCCATTTTTTAAGGTAAGATACCATGCTAAATTAAAATGCTCTGGAACCCCACCTATATTTACTTTCTTCATAAAAAATTATAATCTATCTAATGTATATTTAATTAGGTTCTCTACTGTTTGTTTAGGGTTGGCGCTAAAAGTACCACTAGCTCTATTTGCTATAATAGCATTAAGTGACATGGCATTATGCCCTAAAAGCTTAGCAAGCCCATAAATACCTGCTGTTTCCATTTCTAAATTAGTAATTCTTGCACCATTATAATTAAAAGAATCTAGTTTACTATTAAATTCTGGTTCGCTTAAATTTAAGCGCAAAACACGCCCTTGAGGTCCATAAAAACCACCAGCAGTTGCTGTTATTCCTTTATTTATTTTAGGGCTATCAAATTGTTTTATTAACGTATCGCTAGCATTTACTACAACGGGATAAGCTTTTTTATTACTCCAGTTTGTATGCTTAATAAAAGCGTTTTCTAAAACAGAATTACCATGTTTTTCTATATAATACGCTTGTAGCAAGCCAACTAGATCTAAACTTTGAGTGCTCATTACAAAAGCATCAACAGGTATGTCTTTTTGTAAAGAACCTGATGTACCTATTCTTATAATGTTAAGCGCAGTAAGGGTTTCTTTTACTTCTCTTGTTTTTAAATCTATATTTACAAGCGCATCAAGTTCATTTAAAACAATATCGATATTGTCTACACCAATACCTGTAGAAATTACAGAAATTCGTTTGCCTTTGTAAGTGCCTGTTTGTGTTTTAAATTCTCTTTTTTGAGTTTCAAATTCTATAGCATCAAAATGCTTTGTTATGTTTTCTATACGATCTGGATCGCCAACAAAAATAATGGTGTTAGCTATATGTTCTGGTTTTAAATTTAAATGATAAACGCTACCATCTGGATTTAAAATTAGTTCTGATTCTTTAATTGGCATCTCTTATCGTTTTTATAAGTTTATTTTCTTTTTTATTAAAATGAAAATCTTGAGTATTTACACCTCCATAAGTCATATTGCTGTTTAGTTCTTTGGCAAAATTACACTGTCCTAATAAGGCGTCAAACCCTTTTCTGTTTAAAGTTAGCTTATTTTTTTCCTCTTTAAAAAACAAATCAAGCTTATCTATAATGGCTATTAATTGCATATCTCCAAAACCATAATAACCTTGATAATTAAGCGCATATCCTAATAAATGATGTTTCGATTTTATGGTGTTACTTTTTACAATTTCTAAAATATTTTTTTCTAGAACATTAAGTCCGCTTTTAGAATCTGGAAAACGTTCTAAATGCGCTTTTAAGCAATGGTTTAAATATTTAAAAGAAGAACTTTTTACTATAAAGGGTTTTAATAAATTATGGTCTTTGCCACAATAAATACCCCAAATGGTTTCGGCTAGTTCTATATCGTCTTTATTTAATTTTACTTTATTTTTATAGTGATTGAATAACTGATTGGGATTTAATTCACTCAATGCTTTTAAGTTTTTTTCACCTTTAACTCTACCACTACAAACTAAATATAACGGAAGGTTAATTTTTTTTTGACGAAGTAAGTTAATAACAGCAATCATGTTAATATTACAAAACAAATCGTATTCAAACCATAATACAATTTCAGAATATAACTCTGGAGTACTTAACTGTTTTAATGCAAACTCAACTTTGTCTAAGTCTAAATCTACGTTATAAAACGTACTTAAAAACTCTCGTCTAAGCTCAATAAATTCGTTAGAATGAATGGTTTCAATAGTTGGTCCTTCGCAAATTATTTCTTGCCAGGTTAGTTTTTCGCCCTCAATTTTTAATTCGTTTAAATAGCTAGTTAAATAACCACCATTTGTAATGTGTAAAATTTGCTTATCCATTTAAATTAGCCACCAACACGTTTAACTTTAAAACCTTTATCCTTTAGCATTTGCATGATTTTATCTCTGTAATCGCCTTGAATAATAATTTTATCATCTTTAAAACTACCACCAACACTAAGTTTAGTTTTGATTTCTTTAGCAAGAATTTTAAAGTCTTCGTTAGCACCAGTGTAGCCTTCTAGAATAGTAATTGGTTTACCTTTTCGCTTTTCGTATTTACAAAGTATGGGGTCTTCCTGCATCCAAATCGTGTTTTTAGAATCGACACTCGATGCTTCAGGATCTGGTGTATGGTCAGGGAATAGGTTTTTAAGTTGATCTTGTAAGTCCATGGTTTTTAAAAAGGGAAATTAAAATAGATTTCTATAAGTTTACTTTTTTATAAGCCCTAATTCTATCAATCTTTCATTTAAGAACTCTCCTGCAGTAATGTCTTCAAATTGTTTTGGGTTCTTGTCGTCTATACAACCTTCTAAAACATTTAATTTCATTTCGCTTATGGGGTGCATAAAAAACGGAATAGAATATCTAGATGTGCCCCAAAGCTCTTTAGGAGGGTTTACAACACGGTGTATGGTAGATTTTAGTTTATTGTTGGTGTGCCTAGAAAGCATATCGCCAACATTTATCATAAGTTCGTCTTGCTCTGCAATAGCATCAATCCATTCGCCTTTGTGGTTTTGCACTTGTAAGCCTTTACCTTGTGCGCCCATTAATAGGGTAATTAGGTTTATATCGCCATGTGCAGCTGCTCGCACAGCTTCTTTTGGTTCCTCTTTAATAGGCGGGTAGTGAATTGGTCTTAAAATGGAATTTCCATTAAAAATATAATCATCAAAATAAGTTTCTTCTAATCCTAAATGTAAAGATAAAGCACGTAAAACATATTTGGCTGTTTTTTCTAACATCTTGTAAGCTTCTTTGCCAACAGTGTTAAAAGCAGCCAACTCATTTACGGTAACATTTTCTGGGTATTCTTTTTTTAATGCATCATTATTCTCTACATATTGTCCAAAATGCCAAAACTCTTTTAAATCTCCTTCTTTTTTACCTTTAGCACTTTCTTTACCAAAAGACACATAACCTCTTTGTCCGCCAATACCTTCAATTTCGTATTTGCGTTTTGTCTCTATTGGCAAAGAGAAAAAATTCTTAACTTCTTTATATAAATTATCAACTAGAGCTTCATTTAAAAAATGACCTTTTAAAGCTACAAACCCTATTTCCTCATAGGCTTTACCTATGGCATCAACAAATTTTTGTTTTCTTACTTCATCTCCCGAAATAAAATCGTTTAAATCAACGCTTGGTATTATATTCATCAGTATATATTTAGATGTGATTAATACAAATGTACAAAAACATTATATAGATTTTAACATTGTATTTTATATCTCATCTTCACTTATAGAGGCTTTTTATATTATATTTGATATTGTTACACCCTGCAAATTTATGAGTAATTCAAAAGTTTTTAATAAAATAAAATACAAGAAAGGTAATTACGAGAAAGAATTATTGCTTACGCTTTATAAAAACCTACTGAAACCTAGAATGATAGAAGAGAAAATGCTTGTTTTATTAAGGCAAGGTAAAATAAGCAAGTGGTTTTCTGGTATAGGCCAAGAAGCAATTTCGGTAGGTGTAACCATGGCGCTTAACAGCAACGAATATATATTACCAATGCACCGAAACCTTGGTGTATTTACAACTAGAAACATTCCTTTATATAGGTTATTTGCCCAATGGCAAGGTAAAGCCTCTGGGTTTACAAAGGGCAGAGATAGATCGTTTCACTTTGGTACACAGCAATATAATATTGTAGGGATGATTTCTCATTTAGGTCCACAACTTGGCGTTGCCGATGGCATAGCTCTAGCTTCAAAATTAAAAAATAATAAAGAGGTTACAGCAGTTTTTACAGGAGAAGGAGGCACAAGCGAAGGCGATTTTCATGAGGCTTTAAATGTCGCTTCTGTATGGCAATTGCCCGTTTTGTTTTGTGTTGAAAATAATGGCTATGGATTGTCTACACCTACAAAAGAGCAATATAATTGTAAAAACATAGCAGATAAAGGTGTGGGTTACGGTATGGAATCGCATATTATTGATGGTAATAATATTTTAAAAATATATAAAAAAGTATCTAAAATAGCAATGAGTATTCGCGAAAATCCGCGACCTGTTTTAATTGAATTTAAAACGTTTAGAATGCGCGGACATGAAGAAGCTAGCGGAACAAAATATGTTCCAGAAGACCTTTTAGAGACTTGGGGCAAGAGAGATCCGGTTGTGAATTTTGAAACATTTTTAAGAGAAGAAGGTCTTTTAAATGAAAACATAGAGACTAAAATTAAAAGTGATTTTATTAATGAAATAAACGAACATTTAGAGGTGTCTTTTAATGAATCTGAAATAACACCTATTGAAACTATCGAGTTAGATGATGTTTATAAGAGTTTTGATAATCAGACAACTAAAAAAAGCACAAATACTCAAGAACTTCGTTTTATTGATGCCATTTCTGAAGGTTTAAAACAAAGTATGGAAACCCATAATAACCTCGTATTAATGGGACAAGATATTGCAGATTATGGAGGTGTGTTTAAAGTTACCGATGGTTTTGTTAAGCAATTTGGAAAAGATCGTGTTAGAAATACACCTATATGCGAATCTGCAATAATAGAAACTGGAATGGGCTTGTCTATAGCTGGTATGAAAGCAGTTGTAGAAATGCAATTTGCAGACTTTGCTAGTTCTGGTTTTAACCCTATTGTAAATTATTTAGCCAAATCTTTTTATAGATGGGGTCAAAAGGCCGATGTGGTAATAAGGATGCCTTGTGGTGGTGGCATTGCAGCAGGACCGTTTCATTCTCAAACAAACGAAGCGTGGTTTACAAAAACACCAGGTTTAAAAGTAGTATATCCTGCTTTTCCTGCAGATGCCAAAGGTTTGTTAGCTAACGCTATAAACGACCCTAATCCGGTGTTATTTTTCGAGCATAAAGGCCTATACAGAACCATACGAGAGGATGTGCCTACAAGTTATTATACAACTCCTTTTGGAAAAGCTTCTATTTTAAAATCTGGAAACGATGTTACTGTTATAAGCTATGGCGCTGCAGTACATTGGGCATTAGAAACTTTGACTAATAACCCAGAAATAGATGCCGATGTTATCGACTTACGCACACTTAAACCACTAGATGTAGCAACCATTTATGCATCGGTTAAAAAAACAGGAAAAGCAATAATACTGCAAGAAGACTCTTTATTTGGAGGTGTTGCAAGCGATATTTCTGCTTTAATTATGGAGCATTGCTTTGAGTATTTAGATGCACCTGTAAAGCGTGTAGCAAGCATGGAAACTCCTATCCCTTTTGCTAAACAACTAGAAACCCAATATTTACCTAAAACCAAATTTGAAAAAGCTTTAAAAGCTTTATTATCTTATTAAAACCCTATACATTGAAAAGAAGACATTTTATTAAAAAATCGTTGCTAAGCTCTGCAGCAACTTTAATTGGCGGAAATATTATTTACTCTGCGTCAATGCCTGATAATTACACCCCACTAGTATTTCAAGATCCAGATCCCTATAAATTATTTGGAAAAGATCCAGAAATGACCATTTTAAACAATAAACCATGGAATATTGAAGCTAAAGCACATTTATTAAATGATAACGTTACGCCTAACAAGTCTATGTTTGTTAGAAATAACGGACTAATTCCGCAAGATATAGATGTTTCTAAATGGACTATAACCTTTGATGGTGAATCTGTTGTTAGTTCTAAAACATATACATTACAAGATTTAAAAACTAAATTTAAACATTATACCTACCAGCTAACTTTAGAGTGTGGTGGTAATGGTCGTAGTGAATTTAATCCGCCTGCAAAAGGCAATCAATGGACTATTGGCGCTGTTTCTTGTGCAGAATGGACAGGTGTTAGACTTAAAGATGTACTTGAAGATGTTGGCATTAAAAACAATGCTGTTTATATAGGCTATCATGGCGCAGATATACATTTAAGCAAAGACCCAACTAAAGAAGCTATTTCTAGAGGTGTACCCATGTATAAAGCCTATCAAGAAGAAACGCTTTTAGCTTTTAAAATGAATGGAGAAGATATTCCTTTAACTCATGGCTATCCATTACGTTTAGTAGCTGGTGGCTGGCCTGCATCGACTTCGGGAAAATGGATAAAAGGAATTAGCGTACGAGACAAAATACATGATGGCGCTAAAATGAAAGCTCCGTCGTATACTGTACCATGTAACACGGTTTCTCCTGGCGATAAAGTTAAAGAAGAAAACATGTGTATTATTGAAAGTATGCCAGTAAAATCTTTAATTACATACCCCAAAACTGGAGCTATGATAAACGAAGGCGAATCTTTAAATATTAAAGGTCATGCATGGGCTGGAGAATTAGCAGTTAAGTCTATGGCGTACTCTATAGATTTTGGAGCCACATGGAACACATGCGTGCTTAACAAGCCTATAAATCGTTTAGCTTGGCAGCATTTTAATGCAACAATAAAATTCCCTAAAAAAGGATATTATGAGGTTTGGGCGAAAGCAACAGACGAAAATGGAGTAAGCCAACCCATGATTGTACCTGGCTGGAACCCAAAAGGCTATTTAAATAATGCGTGTCACCGAATAGCTGTAAAAGTAAAGTAAATGAATTCGAACGATTTTAAACAAACTGTAAAAGCTATATATATAAAACTTGTTTTGTTTTTTGCTTTGTTAGTATTTGTTGCTATAATGCTAATTATAAAAATTACAAACCCATCTTTTTTAAATACTCAGAAAGAAGAGGTAGAGGTTAATCAATATGTGTCTACAGATGGTATTGACCCTAATGAAATAAAAAATGGTATACACTTGCCAACAGGTTTTAAAGAAGGTGATGGATTATTCGAAGTAGTAATAAGCTGCACACCATGCCACTCGGCAAAATTAGTTACTCAAAACAGAGCTACAAAAGAAGGATGGTCAAGCATTATTAAATGGATGCAAGAAACCCAAAATTTATGGGATTTAGGAGAAAACGAATCTATTATAGTTAACTATCTAGCTACACACTACGCACCAGAAAACAAGGGAAGAAGAGAGAATTTAAAAGATATTGATTGGTATGATTTAAAATAAACAGAGGAGCCATTACTAAGTTGCCGCTAAGTAATGGCGCCTTATAACTTATTTTATTTCAGTTTCAGAAAGAATAAAAGGATATACTTTTTTCAAAGTTTTTATATCTTCTTCTGATAG
This sequence comes from Postechiella marina, assembly GCF_039538365.1. Taxonomy (NCBI): domain Bacteria; kingdom Pseudomonadati; phylum Bacteroidota; class Flavobacteriia; order Flavobacteriales; family Flavobacteriaceae; genus Postechiella; species Postechiella marina. Next base: position 845,092 of record NZ_BAABCA010000001.1, on the reverse strand, counting down.
CATTTCTGGCGATTTTTTTAACACATTTTCACTGTACTTAGAACGCAATTCAAAGTAAGCTTTTGTTATTTCGTCTTGTACAGCTATAAATTTACTATAGCTTGTTAATTTTGTGTTCTGCAGAGAAATAATAGCTTTTGTTGGATGGTCTGAAGAGATATTAGATTTATTTCCGCTACAATATGTACAACTACCATTACCATTATTATCAATAAATGTTTTTGTAATATTTTTAACCTCATTAATTGGTGTTACCAGATTATTTACCATTATTTCATTTTCGCTATTAATAGCTATTCGCAAAATATTACGTTCGTAAATGTCTCCAGAACAATCTATACCAGGCGGACACTCTTTTGGTAATTTTCGTTGTATACCTTGGTCTTTGGGTATAACCGCTGTTACTAAAAAGAAAACAAGTAATAAAAATGCAATGTCTGCCATGGAACCGGCATTTACTTCTGGAAGTAATTTTGTTCGTCTCATTATATTATAATTTAAAATGTTAATAATCTGTTAATTAACACAAAAATGATGCCTTAAATTTCTGATTACAAATGCGTTTTAATTATCGCACTAAAAAAAATAATTTTATACTATATTATATATTTAGGAACGGTATTTGTTAATTTATAGCTAAAGCACTTGACGCGTTTCATTTAAAAAAATATCTTTGAGACTTAAAAGTGTGTCATTTTTAAACAACACATATTACATTACAAATGAAGTTGACTGTCTTTTATTTTTCTTTTTTAACATTGTTATTTATGTCTTTTGGACTGAATGCACAAATAGATAGTAAAAATAAATCTTTTGCTATTCCTGCAGTTAAAGCACCTAAAGACTCGTTAGACTCTAAGCCATTATTACCAGCTAAACCAGATTTAAAAGATAAATTGAGTAGTTTAGATTTTCCTAAACCATTACCAGAATTAAATTTACCTAAAAAAGAATTTTCTATGTTTCCTAGTGAAGAATTTGCTAATCCAGGTGAATTATACACTAAAAAATTAGAGAAAATTGAAAAAGCTTTGCTACCAGAAGGTCATGGCGAAAATAGCGGATTAAAAGAAGATGCTTATTGGGGAGATTATAGAACAACATCTAAATATATAAATATTCAATACCGAGATCATGGTATGATTGATGGCGATTTATTAAGGGTTATAGTAAATGGTGATGTTATTAGATCTCGCGAATATTTAAGCAGAGGATTTAATGGTTTTAAATTAAATCTGGAAGAAGGCTTTAATAAAATTGAGTTTTATGCTATAAATGAAGGTAGTGCATTACCAAATACAGCACAATATAGAATTGTAGACGATAAAAGCAGTGTTATTACTGGTAAGGTATGGGCACTTGCAGCAGGTGTAAAAGTTACTATAATAATTATTAAAGAATGATACTTGTTTTTATTTCCTTTATATCGGGAATGCAAGTATTAATTTACTTTTTAATTGATAAACTAAAACTTAATATTTCGAAATTTTTAGTTCTAGCTTTAATTTTAATAAGCAATTTTGTAGTGTTTCCCCATATTTTTGTTCCAAAAATAGAAACAGTTAGAGCCAATTGTGGCATGCCCATACTTGGCATTTATTTAGGCTTTTGGATATTTGGCAATCTAGCAGCCTTAGGAACTTATGTTGTTTGGATAACTAACATCTCCTTTAAAAATAAAATCTAAAACATAAACGGGTTTATATCTACAGTATATCATTAATTAATTTTAACTCTTCATCTGTAAAACTTAAATAATCTAAAGCTTTTACATTTTCTTTTAATTGACTTGAAGAGCTAGCGCCAATCAGCACAGATGCTACTTGAGGTTGTCTTAAAATCCAAGCAATTGCCATTTGCGATAATTTTTGTCCGCGTTGCTTTGCTATAGTATTTAAAGCCTGTATTTTTTCAATATTATTATTTACTGTTTCTGTATTTAAATACGTTAAATCTTTGGCTGCACGAGAGCCTTCAGGAATACCATTTAAATATTTATCTGTAAGCATGCCTTGTGCTAAAGGTGAAAAAGCAATACAACCAACACCATTGTCTTTTAGAGTGTTTAGTAAATCTTTCTCTACCCAGCGATCTAACATAGAATATCGTGCTTGATGCAATATAAAAGGCACATTTAAGTCTTTAAGTATTTTAGCTGCCTTATCTGCTTCTTTAGCTTCATAATTAGATATTCCAGCATACAACGCTTTTCCTTGTCTTACAATATCTGCAAGAGCTCCCATAGTTTCTTCTAAAGGCGTATCTGGATCTGGTCTATGATGATAAAAAATATCAACATAATCTAAATTCATACGTTTTAAACTTTGGTCTATACTCGAAATTAAATATTTTCTAGAACCTAGGTTACCATAAGGTCCTGGCCACATATCGTAACCTGCTTTGGTAGCTATAAAAAGCTCGTCTCTGTATGGTTTAAAATCAGTTTTTAAAATTGTACCAAAGTTCTCTTCGGCCGAGCCATAAGGAGGCCCATAATTATTAGCTAAATCGAAATGAGTAATTCCTAAATCGAATGCAGTACGTAAAACACTTCTAGCATTTTGTATGGCATCAACAAAACCAAAATTATGCCACAAACCTAAAGATAAGGCAGGTAGTAAAACACCACTTTTTCCGCTTCTATTATAAGTCATGGAGTCGTATCTTTTTGGTGAGGCTTGGTAACTTGTAGTATTACTTTTATCGTTTATTTGCATAGCTTTATAAAAATGAAATGCAAAAATATAAATTACTTTTTATAGTGGTGTAAACTTTAAAAAAAATCCATATTAAATCTTCAGAATTAAAAAAAATCTAGAATTTTCCGGTCAATCATTCGTTATAAACGCTCGAAAGGTGTTATTTTTGTGCGCTACAAAATTGTATTCATGCCGATATCCACAACAGAATTAGAAGAAAGAAAAACAGGTAAAGATTTATATAGTTATCAAAAAGGAGCTATTGATAAAATTTTTCAAAGTTTTGAGGATTCTCCAAAAGACTATCATTTATTATATCAATTACCAACAGGAGGAGGAAAAACAGTTATTTTCTCTGAAATAGTTAGACAATACTTAAAACTTCACAATAAAAAAGTATTAGTGATGACGCATAGAATTGAGCTATGCAGACAAACATCTAAAATGCTTACCGAGTTTGGAGTTAACAATAAAGTTGTAGAAAGTAAAGCTAACCTAGACGACCAAGCAGATTACAGTTGTTTTGTTGCCATGGTAGAAACCTTAAATAATAGACTAAACGATGATAAATTAGATATTTCTGATATAGGATTAGTTATTATTGATGAGGCACATTATAACTCGTTTACAAAACTTTTTAAATTCTTTAGTCAGTCGTTTATTCTTGGTGTAACAGCAACACCTTTAAGTTCTAACATGGAACTACCAATGACTGATAATTATGATGAGTTAATTGTAGGAGAAACGATAGAATCTTTAATAGAAAATGGATTTTTGGCTCGTGCCGATATGTTTTCTTACAACGTAGGCTTAACATCATTAGTCGTAGGAGCTAATGGAGATTATACTGTAAAATCTTCTGAAGATTTATATACAGATAATGGTATGCTTGATAAATTAATTCAGGCTTATGAAGAACGCGCAAAAGGCAAGAAAACTCTAATATTTAATAATGGTATTAACACCTCTTTACATGTTTACGACACCTTTAAAAGAGCAGGTTACCCTATTGCACACCTAGATAATACTAACTCTAAAAAAGAACGTGCATTAATTTTAAAGTGGTTTAAAAATACACCAGGAGCTATATTAACATCTGTTAGTATACTTACTACTGGTTTTGATGAACCATCTGTAGAAAGTATTATTTTAAATAGAGCTACTAAATCGTTAACATTATACTATCAAATGATTGGGCGTGGTTCTCGTATTTTTAAGAATAAAAGCTCGTTTAGTGTTATAGATTTAGGAAACAACTTCCATCGTTTTGGTGCGTGGGGTGAAGATCTAGATTGGCAAAAAATATTTAGATCTCCTAATTATTATTTAGATGCTATTTTAGGTGATGAAGAGTTAGAAAGTAATTTTAGATATGAAATGCCAGACGAGCTAAGAGCAGAATTTGGTAAATCTGAAGAGGTTTATTTTGATATTCAAAAAACATATATAGAATCTATACGAGCAGGAGAATCGTCTAAGGTTGTTTTAGAACGATCTATAGCACAACACGGTAAAATTTGTATAGAAAATAGTGAAGATGTTTATGATGCTTTAGCATTAGCAAAAAAACTTGGAGAAGATATCGATTTTAGAATTAAGCGCTATACCAAATGCATTAGTAAAAGTACATTTAACTTTGTAGAATGGCTAAGAGGCGAGTATAGAAAGAAATTAAACTCTTATCTGCGAACCAATTTTGACGAAGTCTTTGAAGAAATTCATGGCTACCCTCCAGAAGATTAATATTAATCTTACTGTTTAGTAGCATATTAATTATAATCGTCTTTAAAATAAGCGTACATTTGTATAAAATAAATGGTACAAAACACTTGTATTTTAAAGTTTTTTGATTAAATTATCAATAAAATTTTAACACATAAAATATAAACAGCCTTCAAGTAAGGTAAATTAACTCATTAACTAATAAAAATTGCTAGGAATAAACTATGGCTAAATCACAAGTTACATTTAATAAAATAGAAAAAGAAAAAAAGCGCTTAAAGAAAAGAGAAGAAAAACAAAAGAAAAAAGAAGCGCGTAAAGCAGAAAAAGAAGCTAACGGTACAGAAGGCATTCAATTTGCTTACGTAGACTTTAATGGTAATTTAACAGATACACCACCAGATCCAGCTATGCGCGAAAAAGTAGAAGCTGAAAGTATTGAATTAGGTATCCCGAAGAAAGAAGATAGAGAAGAAGAGGAGCCAGCAAACAAAGAAGGTAAAGTTTCGTTTTTCGATCATTCTAAAGGTTTTGGTTTTATTATAGATAGCATAAACCAAGAAAAATATTTTGTACACGTTAGTGGTGTTCTTGAAGAAATTACTGAAAATGATAAGGTAACTTACGAGTTAGAACGCGGACAAAAAGGAATGAATGCTGTAAGAGTAAAGAAAATATAATTTTCTTCTTACTTCAACACAAAACGCTTTCTATTTTACACAGAAAACATGATAATAACAAAAAAGTCAGTGCTTATAATATTGGCTTTTTTTTCTATTTATATTATTTGGGGTTCCACTTATCTCCTAAATAAAATAGCAGTTACAGAGCTACCTCCATTTTTTGTAGCTTCTATAAGGTTTACTATTGCTAGTGCTCTTGTATTTACAATAGCCAAACTTATGGGGTTAAGTTTAAAAATTACCAAAAAGCAATTTCTTAATTGCATTATTGCCGGTTTTTTATTTTTAGTATATGGCAACGGTGTATTTATTTGGGCATTAAGATATGTAGATAGCGGTTTTGCTGCTCTCGAAGCATCTACACAACCCTTATTTGTATTGCTATTAATGCGATTGGTAGATGGTAAAAAAATGCAAAAAAAATCGTTAATAGGTGTTGCATTGGGTATATTTGGAATGTACCTATTAGTAAGCCAAAAAACGTTAACCACAAGCAACGAGACTTTATTAGGTATGTTTATGATACTTACCTGCGTATTGGCTTGGAGCTATGGTAGTGTTTTTGTTGCTAAAGCAGATTTGCCTAAAAACTTTTTTGTTAGTACAGCTTATCAAATGATAAGTGCAGGTGTACTTCTAGCTATTTTTAGTGCAACATGTAACGAGACATGGGTAATACCAACACAGTGGAGTGTAAAGGTAAAATGGGCTGTAACTCTTTTAATAGTTTTTGGAGGTGTTGTTGCCTTTACAGCTTTTAATTATTTGCTAAAAGAAGTATCTACAGAAAAGGTATCTACATCGGCATATGTTAATCCTATAATAGCCATAATATTAGGCTGGTTTATATTAGACGAAGAAGTAACACTTCAAACAGGAATAGCTGCTTTAGTTCTTTTAACTGGAGTTTATTTTATTACAACAAGAAAAAAAATAAAAACACGGGTTATTGGAAATTAAAACAGCATTAAAATTCATGCTAATAAGCACTTTGTCTTTTGCGTGCATGAACGCTATAGTAAAACATCTAGTACACATAAATGCTTTTCAGATTGTATTTTTTAGATCTATAAGCTCTTTAGTATTTACTTTCGGTTTTTTATTAAAATATAAAATCCCGCTTAAAGGCAATAATCAAAAATTACTTATAACCAGAGGTTTAGTAGGTTTAACTTCTATGACCTTGTTTTTTATGGCTACTAAGTATCTAGCTATAGGCACCGCTGTATCGTTACGTTATATGGCTCCAATATTTGCAGGTATATTTGCTGTTTTTTTATTAAAAGAAGTTATAAAGCCATTGCAATGGATCTTTTTTGCTATGGCGTTTTCTGGCGTAATTATAATTAAAGGCTTCGATTCGCAAATGGATGCTACAGGATTATTACTCGCTATAGGATCTGCAATTTTTAGTGGGTTTGTATATGTTATTATTAGCAAAATTGGAAAATCTGAACACCCAGTTGTAGTGGTAAATTATTTTATGATTATTTCTACTATTGTTGGTGGTGTTTTAGCTATACCGTATTGGATAAATCCAGTAGGATTAGAGTGGGGGTTATTACTCGCTTTAGGTGTATTTGGTTTTTTTGGTCAAGTTTTTATGACCAAAGCTTTTCAAGTAGCTACAACAAACCAGACAGCTCCTCTTAAATACCTAGAGGTTATTTTTACAGTACTTTTTGGTGTTTTTGTTTTTAGCGAAATTTATACCCTTTGGAGTCTTTTAGGTATCGCTTTAATTATAACCGGGTTAATTTTAAACATTTTATATAAGAAGCGGGTAGAAAATAAACAGAAACATCAAGTTTAATCTATTATTTTTATTCTTATATATATAATCGATTAAAAAAAAAAAGGATTATAAATTTAAATACCCCAATATTTTATCTTCTAAGTTTAAATTATAAATCTTTACACAGTCTCCCAACTTAAAAAAGAAAATGCTTACTTAGTTTTGCTCTATAAAACTTAGTACCCTGTTCTACTCACAAACTACTTCATTTTATATTGATATTCTAAATTTTCATTAAAATATCTAACTAAGATAGTCTTAAAACAATATTATTGATATCGATAAAATTATCATTAACTAGTCATTTTTTACCATAAACGCCTAACAATATAGGTTTATTTAGATAAAAATAGCCATAACAGTGTTAAAAACAGCTAGTTATTTACAAGGCTATTCATCTAGTTTTACATAACACTAAAACTTTTATTAGATGCTAACGTCTAAACGGTAAACTAAATAAAAACTATAAAACAATTCAAATGAAAAAAAAATTACACAAGATGCCTCTTACCTGCATTATTTTATTACTTGTAATAGGTAATTTATATTCGCAAACCGCAGGAACTAGACCAAATATAATAGTCATATTAGCAGACGATTTAGGTTATGCCGATGTTGGCTTTAATAGAGATGTTGGCTTTTCTGATGGTTATGGTATTATACCAACTCCTGAGCTTGATAATTTAGCTAATAATGGCATTATTTGCACCAATGCACATGTTGCGCATCCATTTTGCGGACCAAGTAGAGCAGCAATTATGACTGGTGTGTATCCGCATAGAATTGGTGCACAATACAATTTACCAAATAATATTACGACTACTTTGGGTGTGCCAGATGAATCGTATGTTAACGAATCTGTATTTTTTCCTGAATTAATAGATGATACAGGTTATAACACTGCTGCTTATGGGAAATGGCATTTGGGGTTTGAAGCAGGCAAATTTCAGCCTTTAGATAAAGGTTTCGATTATTTCTTTGGATTTTTAGGTGGAGGAAAAAACTATTTTGAAAGCAAGTATGAAGATTTATTTTATAATAGGCAAGGCGGATCTAACCCTGTAACAAACGAGTATCAAGATCCATTACAAAGAGATAGAAGTTATATAGATCGAAATCAATATAGTAACCATGAAGAAGATGATTATTTAACAGATATTTTAACAGATGATGTTATTAATTACATTGATGAAAAAGCTGCAGATACCCATCCTTTTTTAATTTACTTAGCATACAATGCTCCACACACACCTTTACAAGCACCAGCAAATGAAATTGCTGCGTTTTTAGCTGCCAATCCAAATTTTGAAGATGCTATTAGAGCAGATGATTATATAACGCAATCTAGACCTGTTTTAAAAGAAAACGAAGCAGATAGACCTGCAAAAATTGAAGAGCTTGTACAAGCACGAATTACTTATGCGACAATGGTAGCCAATATGGATAAAAACATTGGTAGAGTAGTAGATAAACTTGAAGAAAAAAACGAATTAGACAATACTGTTATTATATTTTTTAGTGATAACGGTGGCTACACTTATAGTAAAGGCGCAGTAAACTACCCGTTGGCAGCATTAAAAGGAAGTGTTGACGAAGGCGGACATAAAGTACCTTTTTTCGTGCACTGGCCAAATAAAATAACAACACCTAATACTTACAAGTATCAAATTAGTTCTTTAGACTTATATCCAACACTAGTTAATTTAGCTGGAGGAACTATTCCTGCATCAAAAACCATAGATGGTGTAGACTTTATGGATAAAATGATAGCAAACGAAGACGCAAGACCTAACCAAGCTCTCTTTGTTTTAAGGCCCCAAAATGGGTTTCATAATGCAGCAATAATTTCACATCCATATAGAATAGTACGTAAAGGTGGTAATGGCGCATGGAAACTTTATCATGCAGATGTAAACCCAGAAGTACAGTTAACAGGTAATATTGATGGAAAACCTGTTAGTCAAATTATTGCAGAATTAGAACAGCAAGGCGCAGATTGGGCAAGGAATTTTAAAGACGTAAAGCCTGCCTGGTTTGATCATGAACGAGGCAATGGACACCCACACAGAATATTATGGTATGGCGAAGATAATGCTGGAAACACCGCAACTCCAGTTTTTCCGGGTTACAACAGTACGTATCACGATTCTAGCCTAGGGCTTCAAGATGTTATAAAAGATTTATATAAAATATACCCTAATCCATCTCAAGAAAATTTCAACATTCAATTTAATTCCAACTTTAATAAGTTAGAAATAGAATTATTAACTACCACGGGGAAATTGATTAAAAAAATAAACCCGAATCTAGTTGAAACTAAAATACACGCTCAAAATCTAAAAGCTGGCATGTATTTATTAAGAATTAAATCTGACAATAATTTATCAATAGAAAAAGTAATTAAACTATAACTAAACAACTAAAATTATGAAAGTAACATTACAAAAACAAAAACTAAATTTGATAGCTGCTTTTTTAGGGCTAGCAAGCATACAGCTTACAGCACAAGAGTATACGTTTGAAACTTCTGGAGATACAGAGACTTTTAAAGGGGTATCTGGAGGTACATCTATTACACAAACAACAGTTGATGGTAGAGGTGTTATACAATGGAACCATGCAAATAAAGGGCAACCAACCTTTGATGGTACCACAAATATTACAGCAAGCACAAATACACATGTTAAAATTGTATTTCAAAACAACTCTAATGCTAATCATATTAGAATTAAAAACGCTACTGCTACACCATGGGTTGGGCAAGTAGGCAATATTAATGCAAACTCGTCTGCTTGGCAAACATTAATAATGGATGTTAGTAGTCTTGATAGTTATGGTACAGATGCCGATTACGAATTAAGGTATCAATTTAGAATTGGTAATACAGCGCTTTCTGGCGATATTTTTATAGATGAAATTTCTTTTGGCACACCTGCAACTTTAAGTATAAACAACAACTCTTTGGTAGCTAAAGGCATACAACTATACCCAAATCCTGTTGAGAATGAATTGCGTATTAAAGCTAAATCTAATATTAAAAAAATTGAAATACTTAATGTTTTAGGAGAAAAAGTTTTATCTAAAGAAAATAATAACGCTTTAAATATTGAAACATTAAATAACGGTGTTTATTTTGCTAAAATAACTTTAGAAAAAAACCTTATTACAACTAAGCGGTTTATAAAAAAATAAGAGTAATTATATTAGATACAAAAAAATCTCTAGTTGTATGTCTAGAGATTTTTTTATCTTCTTCTTTGTCCAGAAAACTCCATAGCTTCGCCCTTACCAAAGCCATAACTAATACCAAATGTTACAAATCGCCCGCGTTTTCTGCTATTAAACAAATAGAATTCTGGTTGCGTTGTAATACTTTCGTCAACTCGAGACGCAAATACATCGCGAATACTTATATTTAAAATTGTTTTTCCTTTTAAAATCTTTTTTCTAATACCTAAATCGGCAAACAAATTGCTAGAAACTTGTCGCTGTACGGTTTTATATTTAGATCTATAATCTCCCGAAATTTCTATATCGAAATCTGCAGGTAATTTAAATTGAGATGTTAAACTAGAAGACCATCTATTACCTTTAAAATCAAAAGAAGTATCCTCAAACAAGCCTTTTCTATCAAAATAATTAATATTAAAATCTCCATTTAAAGATAGCCAATTAAGCGGTGCATATTTTCCATTAAACTCGAAACCTGTTGTTGTGTTTTCGCCTATGTTTTCTGGTCTGGATGTGCTTATGTTGTTTTCAAAAGTTGTTACACGTTCTATAATATCTGTAGTATGCCTATTATATAAGCTAAAGTTTAAAGATGCCTTTCCTATTTTATTAATACTTGTAATTTCGAAAGCATCTGTGTATTCTGGTTGCAAATCTGGGTTACCCATAGAAATACTATAATTATCTCTAATATTAGAAAACGGATTTAAATCTCTTAATCTAGGTCTTTGTATACGCCTAGAGTAACCTGCTTGTAAAGAAAAATTGTTATTTATCTTGTATGATGTGTGAGCGCTAGGAAACAAATTTGTATAATCGTCTTTATTACTTAAATTAGTGTTTACAAGTAAGGTATTTATATTTGTGTTTTCTAAGCGTATCCCTAACTTAAGCCCCCATTTATCGCCTTCGTAAGCTACGGTTGTATAAACACCTAATACTTTTTGATCGTAATCGAAAATATTAGTTAAATTAGGATTATTAGCCCAATTAGCATCAACTAAATCGTTAACTGCAAAATCGTTAGATACATTGTTTATTACATATTGCGACCCCGTTTCAATAGTATAATTTTCTAAAAACGGATGTGTATAATCTATTTTAAAAGTATAATCTTCCAAGGCATAATCTGTTCTAGTTTCTTGTTTAGCATCAGCTCTATCTCCAAAAATAGTATTATTGGTGTAAATAGACGATTGATCTTTTTTAAAGGAGCTACCTAAAGCACTTATTAGTAAACTCTGGTCTTTATGCCTTTTAAAATCTCTTTTATATTGTATTTCGTATCTTAATTTTGGATTAGTAGCTTCAGTTGTTTCGGTACGCAGCCAATTTTCTATAACTGTATCGGTCTCATCAAATTCTTCATAATTTGCTACAGAGTTTTGATCCTCTACTTCATAAGCATAAGATCCAGAGAGCGTAATAACATTGTTATTGTTTATATGATAATCTGTTCCAATAAGTATGTTACTAAATTTTTCATCAAAATTAGCATCTCCGGTACTATTAACACTTGTATTATTTAATAGGTCTCTGTTAATGGTTTTACTGTCGCTAGGGTAGGTGCGTAAACCAATGCCTATTTGACTAAAGAAATTAAATTTTTCTGTTCTTCTATTTAAACTCAACCCAAAACTATTACTGTTAGGTACACCTATATTTAAAGAAGCAGAACCATTTAAGCCTTTTTTCTCAGACTTTTTAATTACAATATTTATAATTCCAGAAGTCCCTTCGGCATCATATTTTGCAGATGGATTTGTAATAACTTCTATTTTTTCAATCATATCTGCAGTAATACTGCCCAATGCATTACCGTCTGCACTTGCTAAAACAGATGGTTTTCCATTTATTAAAATTTGCACCCCTTGATTACCACGCAAACTAACATCTCCTTCAATACTAACATTTACAGAAGGTACATTATTTAAAACTTCTAAAGCACCAGCGCCAGTAGAGCTTAAATCTTGTCCTACGTTAAAAACACGTTTATCCAATTTAAATTCGGTTTGAGATTTTTCTGCTCGAATTAAAACCTCACCTAAAGCTTCGTTGTCTTCCTCAAGGGCAATTGTTTTTAAGTTTATTTTTCTGTTTTCTACCTCAAAGGTTTTATAAACTTTTGTTTTATACCCCATAAAACTAACCTGTATATAGAAATTTGTAGCATCGGTTTTTATAGAAAATTTACCGGTTTCTGATGATATAGTTCCCGTTATAGGCTTTTTAGTATTACTATCTAATATAGAAATAGTGGCATATTCTACAGGGGCATTTGTATTAGCTTCTAATACAACACCAAGTATTTCAATATTTGAAGACTGTGCATAAAAAAATTGATTACTAATGCATGTTAGTAAGATAAATATTTTAGTGTATAAAATCGATTTCATATAATTAATAGCTTGCCTTAAATATAATTAGACTATTCAAAACTGTGAAAGTTTAATAAGACAAAAAAAATATAATAATTAAAGAATTATTGTAGGAGACATTTATTGTATATACAGATACAATTAAAAACAAGCATAATTATAATTTTATATCATTAATTAAATTAAAATAAATTATGAGGTTTTTAAAAGGAACTTATTTAGTATTAAGTTTAGCAACATTTTCTGTAGTTAATGCTCAAGATAGTAAAGCTAAAGCAGAGAAGAAAATGAAGTGGATAGATACAGACGGAAACCACTATATTAATAAAGAAGAAATGCTAGCTTTTTATAAAGGAAAAACAAATAAAAAAGGAAAAGTACAAGATGGTGAAGAAATCTTTATAGGGTTAGACCATAATAATGATGGGAAAATTACTGTTGAAGAGCTACAACAAAAAGTGAATTGGAAAAAAGTTAATGGTTTAAAAAACAAAACTAAAGTAGTTAAAAAAAAGACAGATATACCAACAGATAAGGTTGCCAAAAAACTATATTGGATGGATGTAAACAAAGACAATTTTGTTAGCTTAGACGAAATGAAAGCCTTTTTTTAAAGATAAGAAAAACAAAAAAGGTGAAGCTATAGATGGTAAAGATATGTTTATTGGTTGGGATGCAAATGATGATGGCAAAGTAACTATAGATGAGTTAGCAGAAAATGTAAACTGGAAAAAAATTAATACCAAAAAGCATACTAATTAATATAATTACAGATTAATAGCCACTAGTTAGCTGAAATATTTTAGAATATTTCGGCTTTTTTAGTTTTTTATTTATGAGGTGTATAAAATTAAGGCTACACCAATTAAAATACCTGCTAAAGGCACCAATTTTTTGCGCTTGTTTTTTTCTTTAAATATTAAACCACCAATAACAACAGCTATAATTATTTGACTTCGTTTTATGGCAGATAATAGCATAATTAAAGCCTCTGGATCTTGTAAAGCTTTAAAATAAAAATAATCTGCTGTTTGCAAAAGTACACCAACAGCAGGAATAGACCATCTCCACTTAAAAGCTCTTCTTTTTTTTGCATAAGGAAACCACGTAACGGAAAGTATAACTAAAAGTATAAGTATGGTGTAAAAGCAAAACCAAAATTGTAAAGTTTGAGGTGTTAAGGCTAAATTTTGAATTAAAAATTTATCGTATAAACCACTAGAAGCTCCCAAAAAAGTTGCACCAATAATGGCAAAAATCCACTTATTTCTTTTAAAATTAATACCTTCTTTTTTACCTATTCTAGAGTATAACATAACAGAGAATATTATTAGAAAAAAACCAATCCATTGCCAATACGTTGGTTTTTCTTGATATATAAAAATAGCGCCTATAAAAGTAAAAAATGGTCCTGCAGACCGTATAGGTGTTACTATAGTAATAGGTAAATGCTTTAAGGCTTGATAAGCTAAAACCCAAGAAGCAGCCATTATAATAGATTTAATAAAAATAAACCCGTGTGTAGCTAAAGAAACATCATCTATATAAAACCCAATAGTTTTAGTGTACTCTGGAAAATAAACAGATCCAACAAAAAAGGGCAGAATTAATAAAAATCCAGCTAAAATAGTTCCTAAAAGTACAGGGAAAACCTCGTTTCCTTGTACTGCATGTTTTTTACATAAGTTATGTAACCCTAAAAATAAAGCCGATAATAGGCCTAAATACATCCACATGCGCGCGAAGATACTTTTTTACACTCTTATTTAGTAATTGTTTTTTAATAGGATTTAATAAATAACAGTATTTTAAAATTATAGACTCATAATAAGTAAACTAGCAACTATAAAGGAGTTAAAATGAATATAAGTTAATTGACAAGTATTACTGTTAAAAGTGTTAGTATCTTTGCATAAAAATTATATTTATGTCAATGTCCTTTTCTAGTTTAGGAATTAATTCTCAATTGCAAGAAAGTTTATCCAAATTACAGATTTCTACTCCAACAGATATTCAAGAAAAAGTAATTCCTATAATCTTAAATAAAAAAGAAGATGTTGTTGCTTTAGCAAAAACAGGTACAGGAAAAACAGCTGCTTTTGGCTTACCTTTATTACAACTAATTAATACCAATAGTTCAAATATTCAAGCAATAATTTTAACACCTACAAGAGAGTTAGGGCAACAAATTTTTGCAAACCTAGAATCTTTCGCATCACATAGCCCGTCTATTTCTATAGCTTCAATTTGCGGTGGTATACCTATTAAACCTCAAATAGAACGCTTAAAAAGAGAGACACATATTGTTGTTGCAACTCCAGGGCGTTTGGCAGATTTAGTAAAACGTGGTGCAGTAAATATAAAAAATATTGATTATTTTATTTTAGATGAGGCAGACGAAATGGTTAGCGCACTAAAAGACGGATTAGACAATATAATAAAAGAAATACCAAAATCTAGACGCACACTTTTATTTACTGCAACCATGCCAGGAAGCATTAAGCAGTTAATTCAAAATTACATGTCTAAATACGTAATTCATGCTGAAACAGACATGAATACGCTTGGACATCAAGGTATAGAACATCAATTTGTTGTTGTAGAACCTATAGAGAAACTAAATGTTTTAATGCATTTTTTAAATTCTAAAGAAGGGCAGCGTGGTATTATATTCTGTAAAACAAAAGCAGCGGTAAATAAATTAGCTAAGAATTTAGCTATAAATAAGTTTTCTTCTGGCGCATTGCACGGTAGTTTATCTCAAGGTATTCGAGATCGTATTATGGGGCAGTTTAGAGAAGGACATATTAATATTTTAGTAGCTACAGACTTGGCTGCACGTGGCATAGATATTAAAAACCTTGCCTATGTTGTAAACTATCATTTACCAGATACTTACGATGCTTATGTACACAGAAGTGGGCGTACAGCTAGAGCAGGAGCAAAGGGCTTATCTTTAAGTGTTATTCAAGAAGATGAAATACAAGATATTCCAGAGTTTGAATACGAATTGGGTATTACTTTTAAAGAATATAAAAAAGCTGATGCTAAGAGTATAGAAGAAAACAACGGTTTATTATGGGCCAGAAAAATATTTAAAACCAAACCAAACAGGCAAATTTCTGAAGATTTTAAGGCACAAATAAAAACCGTATTTCATCATTTAACCAAAGATGAATTGGTTGATAAAATTTTAGCCAATTATATAGCTGAAAACAATATGTTAACAGAGAAGAAAGAGGTTTCTAAGAAAAAAAGAAAGAAATAGTTTTATGGCAAATAACATAAAATCTCAGCAAGAAATATTGAAAAAGCTAAATATTTCGGCATTAAATCAAATGCAGGAAGATGCTTTATTAGCTATAAATACTTTAGAAAATGTTGTATTGTTGTCTCCAACCGGAACCGGAAAAACTTTAGCTTTTCTTTTGCCAACAATTCAAGCCTTAAATAAAGAGTGCGAAAACGTACAACTGCTCATTTTAGTACCTTCTAGAGAGTTGGCCATACAGATAGAACAAGTAATAAGACAAATAGGTTCTGGTTTTAAAGCTAATGCTGTTTACGGTGGGCGTCCTTTTTCTAAAGATAAAATAGAACTAGCGCATACACCTGCAATACTTATTGGCACACCGGGTAGAATAGCAGATCATTTGAGGCGAGAAACGTTTATTGTTGAAGATATAAAAACCTTAGTTTTAGATGAATTTGATAAATCTTTGGAAGTAGGTTTCGAAACTGAAATGAGCGAAATATTAGGATATTTACCTTGCATTGAAAAACGCATTTTAACTTCGGCAACCCAAGACATGGAAATTCCTAGCTTTGTTGGGCTAAAAGATGAGTTTGTAATTAATTTTTTAGATAATAAAACTACAAAGCTAAAAATAAAAAGAGTTGTTTCTCCAGATAAAAATAAATTGCAAACATTGGTAAATTTATTACAAGACATTGGTAATAAACCAGGCATTATATTTTGTAATTTTAAAGACACTATTCAATACGTAAGCGACTTTTTAAGAGACAATAATATTCCACATGGTTGTTTTTACGGTGCTTTAGAGCAAATAGATAGAGAACGTGCGCTTATTAAATTTAGAAACGGAACACATCAAATTATAATTGCTACAGATTTGGCTGCTCGTGGTTTAGATATACCAGAGCTTAGCTACATTATACATTACCAATTACCAATAAAAGCAGAAGAGTTTACACATAGAAATGGAAGAACAGCACGAATGAATGCTCAAGGTACTGCCTATGTTTTGCAATGGCAAAAAGAATTTTTACCAGAATTTATAGAAACATCCGAAACCGTTTCTTTAAGCAACAAAGTGCATACCATTAAACCAAAATGGGCTACTCTTTTTATTTCTGGAGGGAGAAAAAATAAAATATCTAAAGGCGATATTGCAGGTTTATTTTTTAAACAAGGCCATTTAGATAAGACTGAGTTAGGTGTTATAGAATTAAAACGAGATTGTGCTTTTGTTGCAGTGCCACTAGCAAAAGCTAACTTGTTAATAGACAAAACGAATAATATGCGCCTTAAAAAGAAAAAGGTTAGAGTTTCCTTACTTTAAGATTTTAAAATTATTTAAAAATTACACGTATAACGGTTTTAAAAATAAGTTTTAAATCGAAAATAAAAGATTTCTTTTTAATGTAGGTTTTATTGTAAGCTAGCTTGTCTGGAATAATTGTATTTATATAAAATTCTTCAGGCTTATCAGCTTTTTTGAGTAATTCTACTTCGTTTCTATATTCTAACGAAGCCAAACCGGTAATTCCTGGTCTTACTTTAAAGATAACAAAATCATCCTCTTTATAAAAATTGACATAATACCTTAATTCGGGTCTAGGGCCAACAAAACTCATATCTCCAATAAGAACATTTAATAACTGTGGGAATTCGTCTATCTTATATCGCCTTAAAAAATATCCAACGCTTGTTACTCTAGAGTCCCTATTACCAATGGTTAAAAGTCCTTTGTCTTGAGACTTTGTATGCATGGTTCTAAACTTAAAAATATTGAAATCTTTGTTGCTTTTACCAACTCTATTTTGAATAAAAAGAACAGGTCCAGCAGAATCGATTTTAATAATTACAGCAATTAGTATTAAAATTGGAGCTGTAATAATTAACCCCAATAACGCTAAACTAAAATCGAATAAGCGCTTCATTATTTTTTTATTACCAAATTAAGTATAGTTGCTATACTATCGCAGTTTTCAACAGTAAGTACAATTTCCTTTTCATTATAGTCGCCTTCAATATTATAAACACCACAAGGTTTTTTACGTGTATCACTTTCAGAAAAGTTTATATCACCTTTGTGTAAAATATAGTTTATGGCTGTAGAATCTATATTTTTAGATGCCATTTCCTGCTTAAAAACAAGACTATGCTCTATTTTTTTAGAGTTTATGTTTTTTAAAACTCTAGCCTCTGGGCCATAACTACAAGAAGTTTGCTTTTTACTAAAAAAGAAAGCCAAAATTACTAAACCAATAGAAAAACCTCCTAGATAGTAACCTATACGTTGTATTAATTTCATTAAATTATTTTAAAAACTAGCTAATAATATTCAAATTAAAATATAAGTAAGTTAACATCACTAAATTTTAAGTCGAACCAATCTCCAACAGATTTACTAGTTAAAATACCGTGGTAAAAATACAACCCATTTTTTAAACCTTTATCAAATCTTAAAGAATTTTCTATGCCACCATCTTCAGCAATCTTTAATAAATATGGAGTAAAAATATTACTAATAGATACAGAAGCTGTACGTGAGTATCTTGCAGGAATATTAGGCACACAATAATGAATAACGCCATGTTTTATAAAGGTAGGCTCTTTATGTGTTGTAACTTCACTAGTCTCAAAACACCCACCCATATCTATACTTACATCTATAATTACAGCTCTTTTTTTCATGTTTTCTACCATGGTTTCGGTAATTACAATTGGCGACCTATTAACACCTCTTACTGCGCCAATAACAACATCACAACGTTTTAAAGCTTTTGTTAAGTTTTTAGGTTGAATTGTAGATGTATATAAAGGTCTTCCTAAGTTAGTTTGAATTGTTCTTAATTTGGTTATCGAATTATCAAATATTTTTACGTTAGCTCCTAAACCTATAGCACTTCTCGCTGCAAATTCGCCTACTGTTCCTGCACCTATAATTACAACCTCTATTGGTGGCACACCACTAATATTACCTAACATTAAACCATTACCGTCTTTATTATTAGATAACAGTTCTGCTGCAACTAAAACAGAAGCAGTTCCAGCTATTTCGCTTAACGAGCGCACAGCAGGATATGTGCCATCTGCATCTTTAATAAACTCGAAAGCCAATGCTGTTATTCGTTTAGCAGCCAAAGTTTCGAAATATTTTTTAGATTGTGTTTTTAGCTGTAAAGCAGAAATTAAAATGGCTTGTGGATTTAATAACTTAATTTGGTCTAAACTAGGAGGTTCAACTTTTAAAACCATAGGACAAGCAAAAACTTTGGCGGTATCTTTAGTTATTTCTGCGCCAGCTTCGCTATAATCTTTATCGCTAAAACTAGCGCCATTACCAGCTCCAGACTCTAGTAAAACCCTGTGCCCATTGCTAACCAAAGCAGAAACTGCATCTGGTGTTAAGCATACTCGTTTTTCTTGATAAGCTGTTTCTTTAGGTATACCAATAAAAAGTTCCCCTTTTCGTTTAAATATTTCTAACGTTTCTTCTTGTGGTAAAAGTTGTTCTTTTGTAAAAGGAGACAAAGACTTAGACATGTTTCAAAGATTAAATAAAATTCAAATTACAACTATTTTTTTAATTTTCTCAAATAGAAATAAAATATTGAAATCCATTTCTAAATGTAAGATATAGTATTTGTTAAATTACGGTTTTACCGTAACGAATTTAAAATGAAATAAATTATTTTTGTGTTGACTAATTCATTTATGAAAATACCATATTTTTCTCTCTTTATAGTGCTCTTTTTTTCAAAAATTTGTTTTTCGCAAAGTTATAGTATTAAAGGAATTTTAACAGACGAAAACAAGCAACCTATTGCCTTTGCAAATGTTGTTTTAGTAGATCTGGATGATATTAATATTATTAAAGGCGTAATAACAGATGGAAAAGGTGTGTTTAATTTAAAAAACACAAAACAAGGTGATTATGTATTAAAAATTGGGTTTCTTGGTTTTGAAGAGTATATAACTCGAGTGGAATTATACAGAGATATCGATTTCGAAAACATTATTTTAAAAGAAGCTGTAGAGCAGCTTAAAGGTGTTGTAGTTACTGCAAAACGTCCAACTATAAAAAGATTAGTAGATCGTACAATTTTTAATGTAGAGAACTCAACCCTTTCCAATAGCAATATGTTAGATGTTATAAAACACGCTCCTGGTGTTTTAATAAATAACAATACATTATCTGTTAAAGGATCAACTCCTACAGTTTATATAAATAATAGAAAAATTTACTTATCTCCCGAAGAAGTTACGCAACTGCTCGATGGCACATCTGCAAGCAATATTAAGTCTATAGAAGTTATTACAACACCTCCTGCTAAATACGATGCCGAAGATGGAGCTATTCTTAATATAACAATGAGCAAAAACATTGTTTCTGGATACAACGGAAATATTTCTGGTAATTATAAACAAGGAAAAGAATACCCTAAATATGCCTTTAGTACAAGCCATTTTCTTAAAACTAAAAAACTAAACGTTAATTTAAATTATACTATTAGTCCTAAAAAGGAATATATTTTTAGTGACGAATCTATTAATTTTATTAATGATGATAATGCTGTTTTTTCTAGTTGGCAAACAGATTTCGAACAAATAAATAAGTCTACAAATCAAAATATTAATGCAGGTATAGATTTTACTTTTAATGATAAAAACAGTATAGGTTTTTCTACCAATATTTTAGTTGCACCAAGAAATGTTTCTAAAGGCAACACTAACTCAAACACTTTAGTCTTTAATTCTAACAAAACACTAGACTCTATATTTAACACAAATGTTAGTCTAGTTGAAGAAAAGTTCAATTTAGCATTTACACTCGACTATATTCATAAATTTGACAAAGAAGGGGAACAAATTAGTTTAAGTTCACATCATACAAATTACGATTTCTCTAATTTTCAAAATGTAGACACAGATTATTTTTTGTCTGAAGCAGGTAATGCTTTTAGAAACAATAAATTCCAAACATTTTCAAGTCAGGAAATACAAATTTTTACTAATCAAGTAGATTACGAATTGCCATTAGAAAATTCTGGGTTTATAGAAGCAGGGGTAAAGGTCTCTAATATAAATTCTAAAAACGTATTAAATCAGTTTGATTTTGATAATGATATAAAAAAACAAAACTTAGAGAATTCTGATACGTTTTTATACAACGAAACTAACTATGCAGCTTATGGTAGTTATAGTAAAGATTGGACTTCTTGGAGCTTAAAATCTGGTCTTAGATTAGAATATACATATACCAAAGGAAGCGCTTTAACAACAAATGAAGTTAACAGAAATAATTATTTTAATTTTTTCCCTTCAATACATTTAAAGCATACAATAGATGAAAAAAATGAGGTTTATATAAATTACACGAAAAGAATCTATAGACCACGATACAGTCAATTAAACCCTTTCAAGTATTTTTATAATGATAATGCTTACGTTTCTGGAGACCCAAATTTAAAACCTCAAATTGATGATGAAATTATTTTTGGCTACTTATTTAACGATAAACATAATTTTGAAGTATTTTATAGAAATGAAGATAGCCCAATTGTGTTAGTAGTTTTTCAAGACAACGAAAATAATATTATAAAATACATGAACACTAATATTGACAACAGCGTATCTTATGGGTTTTATTACGGAACCTTTTTAGAAATTGTTAATAATTGGAAAATTGGATTTGATAGTCAACTATTTTATTATGATAATAAATTTAGTGTTATTGAAGGTATTGATGCACCTTTTAACTCCAATAAATGGACTACATATGTTGAGTTAACTAATTATGTTTCTCTTTTAAAAGATAACAGTTTAAATATAGACGTATCGTTTTTATACATATCTCCATGGACAGAAGGCCCATCGTTGTTAGGAAAAAGATCTAGCCTAGATATAGCATTAAGAAAAACGTTATGGAAAAATAGAGCCTCTGTTAGTTTAGGCGTTAATGATGCTTTTAATAGTTACAATTTTAGTAAAACTAGTAAATATTTAAATCAAGATATATATAATAAAACAATAAAAGAAACTAGGCTTTTTACTTTTGGTTTTAGTTATAAATTTGGTAATTATAGATTAACGCCGAAAGAGCGAGAAGATGATATTTCAGAAAGAAATAGAATAAACAATAAAGATTAAAAGTACTGAGTTATTTTGTCCCAAAAACTTTTAGGAGACATTTTTAATTCATCTTCCAATTCTTCTAAAGATTTATTAGCTTCATTTATTCTATTAAATATTCGGGCTCTTATTAAATATATAGACGGTATAATAATAGCCATTACCGGTATTAAATATATAAGTTGATTATGGTCTAGATATTCCGTGTCTTTATTTAACACATCGAATGTTTGATAAGTATACATAGCAATCGGCACTAATAAAGCATGAAACCACCAATGTTTACAGGTAAAAAACCAAATAAACAATAGATACAAAGGCACTAATTTACCAATTATAACCCAAATTGCTACGCCAGCACTAGAATAATATCCACTATTATAAGTAAATAAAAAAGTGTTCCAGACTTCAACATCTGGAACACTTTGGTGTAAGTAAAATATGTATGGAGTAATTGCTATTAATGTTGCTATTATAGCTCCAGAAATAAATTTATTACCTTTTAACCTTGCTTTTCTTGACGATTGAGATTTCATTTCCATCTACGTTATGAGCGTTTACTGCTTGAGCTGTAAATAACACTCCTCCGAAAATTGCCATTGCAATTAAATACTTCTTAGTTTTCATACTTTTAAGGGATTTTAATTAATTAATATATTCCAAAAGTAAAGAGAAACTAAAGTGAAGAAACTGGATAAATGTTAAAATTATGTTAAAAACTATGATTTTTAAAATAATAGTTGAGGGTTTACCGTAATTCTTCAGCATTGGAAGGTTTTTGTTGCTATTTATTCATATAATTCAAGCCTTTTTGTTGATTAGTTTAATTTATTTGTTAGGGTTAATGTTCTTGTTTTATCGTTGTTAATTTTCAAGTTAACAATATCAAAGGCTTCAGGTAAAATATCTTTTGCAACTTCTGGCCATTCAATAATAGACCAATTGTTTGAATACAAATAATCCTCTATTCCAAAATTATACGCTTCTTCGATATCATTTACTCTATATAGATCAAAATGATATATTAACGAGTTTAACCCTTTATACTCATTAACTATAGAAAAAGTAGGGCTGCTTACATCGTCTGTGCAACCTAATTGCTTTGCTATGGCCTTAATTAAAGTTGTTTTACCAACACCCATTTCGCCATAAAACAATAACGTTTTTGTGCTAACATTTTCTATAAGTTGCTTAGCAACAGAATCTAACTCATTTAAGTGATATACTATTTCCACAATATCATAAAAACATTTCTACAAGTATAATTAAAATAAACGTAATAAACTAATAAATAGTGTATTTGGTCGATGTTATGTGTTTTTTGAAGACTATTTAGGATTAAAGACAACAAATGGAATAATCATTTCTTCTAAAGAAACTCCACCATGCTGGTATGTATTTCTAAAGTAACTTACATAATGGTTATAATTGTTTGGATAAGCGAAAAACAAATCACTTTTAGCAAAAATATAAGAACTGCTCATATTAATACTTGGTAAGTGTGCTTCTTTGGGGTCTTTTAACACCAACACATCTTTGGCATCATAAGTTAAACTTCTACCTGTCTTATAACGTAAATTTAAGCTTGTATCTTTATCACCTATCACTTTAGATGGATTTTTAACATTTATGGTACCATGATCTGTAGTTAAAATAAGTTTAAAACCAAGAGCTTGGGCTTGGTGTATCATTTCTAAAAGCGGAGAGTTTTTAAACCAACTAAGCGTTAAAGACCTATAAGCTTTATCGTTTGATGCTAGTTCTTTTACAACCTCCATTTCTGTTTTAGAATGCGACAACATATCTACAAAGTTATAAACTACTACTGTTAAATCGTTATCTTTTAAAGACCTAAAATTATCGGCTAATTTTTTTCCAGCTTTTAAATTAGTTATTTTATGATACTCGTAATTTAAGTGGTTTAAGTTTAATCTTTTCATTTGCGATTCTAGAAACTCGGCTTCATATAAATTTTTTCCACCATCATCTGTGTCATTTTTCCAATATTCAGGAAAAAGTTTTTCCATATCACTAGGCATCAATCCAGAAAAAATTGCATTTCTAGCGTATTGTGTAGCTGTTGGTAAAATACTAAAAAAAGCATCTTCTTTTTCCTTTTTGTAGTAATTATTAATTATAGGTTCAAAAACCTTCCATTGGTCATACCTTAAATTATCTACAACAACTAAAAGGGTTGGTTGCTCTTTGCTTAGCTCTGGAGCTATTTTTTCTTTAAATAGTGTATGAGACATTATTGGAGCATCGGTATGTGGTTCAAACCAATTGGTGTAATTTTTATCTATAAATTTTCCAAATTGAATATTAGCTTCATTTTTCTGTGATTCTAAAATCTCGAACATGCCAACATCTTCTATGTCTTCTAGCTGAATTTCCCAATAAATTAGTTTTTGGTATAAAACAACCCAATCTTCGTAAGAGTTAACCATAGCTAAATCCATAGCTATTTTTCTAAATTCTTGCTGATAATTAGATGTTGTCTTTTCTGAAATCAGTCTCGAATGGTCTAAATTCTTTTTTAAACTCAGTAAAATTTGATTTGGGTTAACGGGCTTAATTAAATAATCTGCTATTTTATTACCAATAGCTTCTTCCATAATATACTCTTCTTCACTCTTTGTTATCATAACAACAGGAAGACTGTCTTTTTTTTCTTTAATTTCATGTAAAGTTTCAAGACCGGTAAGTCCTGGCATGTTTTCATCTAAAAATACAATATCAAAATTAGTCTCGTCTAAAATATCAATAGCTTCAGTACCGCTGTTACACGTAGTAACATTATAATTCTTTTTTTCAAGAAATAAAATATGTGGTTTCAATAAATCAATTTCATCATCAACCCAAAGTATTTTTATTGTATTCATTTAAATAAATTTAGTTATTGTTAAGTATTGTAATATGGTACGATTAATATTTATATTTGTACTATAAATAATATAAAATATAAAGTTTGAATAAACTTAAAATATTAAACGACCCAATTTACGGATTTATTACTATTCCGAATTCTCTTATTTTCGATTTAATACAGCATAAGTATTTTCAGCGTTTAAGACGTATAACCCAAATGGGGATGTCTTATTTAGTATATCCAGGGGCGCATCACACACGTTTTCATCACGCTATTGGTTGTGTGCATTTAATGCAACAAGTGGTTAAAGTGCTTCGTTTTAAAGAAGTTACTATTTCTAAAGACGAAGAAGAAGCTCTATATATTGCTATTTTATTACATGATATTGGCCATGGCCCATTCTCTCATGCTATGGAACATAGTATTGTAAATGGTGTATCTCACGAGCAAATTTCGCTTCTATTTATGGAGAAACTTAACCAGGAATTTAACGGAAGTTTAACGCTTGCCATTAAAATTTTTAAAGGTGAATATAACCGAAACTTTATGCTTCAATTAATTTCTGGGCAATTAGATATTGATAGAGCCGATTATTTAAAACGAGATAGTTTTTATACCGGTGTAGCAGAAGGCAATGTAAATAGCGAACGCTTAATTACCATGCTTAATGTAGTTGATGATAACTTAGTAATTGAAGAAAAAGGAATTTACAGTGTCGAAAAATTTATTATTGCAAGACGATTAATGTATTGGCAGGTGTATTTACATAAAACAGGGTTAGCTGCAGAGCAGTTGCTAATTAGAGTTTTAAAACGGGCCAAAGAATTAAATAGCAAGGGCGAAAAACTGCATGCAAGTAAAGCTCTACAATTCTTTTTGGATAATGAAATAAATATAGAAGATTTTAATAACGAAACTCTAAACCTATTTTCTGCTTTAGATGATTTTGATATTGTTTCTGCCATGAAAGAATGGATGTTTCATTCAGATTTTGTGCTTAGCAATTTATGCGAGATGATTATTAATAGAAATTTACTTAAAATTAAGGTGAAAAATAAAAAAATTAAAACACACCTTTTAGAGTCGCATATTGAAGAATTGATGAATACACATCAAATTGATAGGAACGAAGCCGAGTATTTTGTTTTTACAGGACGTATTTCTAATCAAGCATATCATTTAGAAACTCAAAATATTAACATTTTGCACAAGTCTGGTAAAATTGAAGATATTGTAAAAGCATCAGATCAACTAAATCTTAAAGCTTTATCTAAACCTGTTACTAAGTATTATTTATGCTACCCTAAACAAAGCAAATAATCTATAAAATCATATTATTTATAAATAACTCTGTTTAAGCTAATTTAGCAAAGGTTTACTAATAAAAAGACAATAGATAAAGTCGCAGTGAAAACTTTAGTACATTTTTCCTATTTTTGCGTCATTCAAACAAAACAACTAAACAAAAAGTGTGAAGTTTACAGCGCAACAAATAGCGGGTATATTAGAAGGAGATGTTGTTGGTAACCCCGACATTGAAGTATCTACACTCTCAAAAATAGAAGAAGGCTCAGAAGGTTCTTTAACCTTTTTAGCAAACCCAAAATATACGTCTCATATATATTCTACAAAAGCCTCTGTAACTATTGTTAACAAAAGTTTCGAGCCAGAAAACACTATTAATACTACATTAATTAAAGTAGACGATGCATACATAGCGTTTTCTAAGATATTAGAATATTATAATTCTGTAAAATTAAATAAAGTAGGTATAGAGCAACCCTCGTACATATCAGAATCTACAAAGCAAGGCGATAACATATATATAGGAGCATTTAGCTACATTGGTAACAACGTGTCTTTAGGTAATAATGTTAAAATTTTTCCTAGTGCATACATTGGCGACAATGTAAGTATAGACGATAACACCATTATTTTTGCAGGAGCAAAAATTTACTCAGAAACAGTAATAGGTAAAAACTCTGTTGTTAATTCTGGGTGCATAATTGGTGCAGACGGATTTGGTTTTGCTCCAAACGAAGAAGGAGGCTATAATAAAATACCACAAATAGGTAATGTAATTATTGAAGATTTTGTCGATATAGGTGCAGGAACCACTATAGACAGAGCCACAATGGGATCTACCATAATAAGAGCAGGTGTAAAACTAGACAACCATATACAAATAGCTCATAACGTAGAAATAGGAAAGAATACCGTAATAGCAGCACAAACGGGCGTGGCTGGATCTACCAAAATTGGCGAAAATTGCCAAATAGGAGGTCAAGTTGGTATTGTTGGGCATATTACCATTGGAAATAATGTAAAGATACAAGCACAATCTGGTATTGGCAGGCATGTAAAAGACAATGAGGTGCTGCAAGGCTCTCCTGCACTTGCACTAACAGATTATAACAAATCGTATGTGCATTTTAAAAATTTACCAAAGATTGTAAAAACTATAAATGATTTAGATAAAAAATAATGGCTATAATCAATACAGAAATTAAACAAAAAACAATAGCTAAAGAAGTTTCTTTAACTGGCGTTGGGTTACACACAGGTAAAAATGTAACATTAACTTTTAAACCATCTACAGCAAACTCTGGTTATGCTTTTAAAAGGGTAGACTTAGAAGGACAACCTGTTATTGCTGCAGATGCCAATTATGTAACAAACACACAACGCGGTACTTGCTTAGAAAAAAACGGGGTAACTATTCAAACATCAGAACATGTTTTAGCTGCATTAGTAGGATTAGATGTAGATAATGTTTTAATAGAGCTTAATGAAGCAGAACCTCCAATTATGGATGGTTCTTCTAAGTTTTTTGTTGAAGCAATTGAAAAAGCTGGCATTGTAGAATTGGATGCCTTTAGAGAAGAATTTGTGGTTACAGATATTATCTCTTATGCAGACGAAGAAACAGGAAGCGAAATTCTATTAATGCCTTCTAAAGAATACCAAATAACTACCATGGTAGATTTTGGCACTAAAGTTTTAGGTACTCAAAATGCAACTTTAAATAAAGTTTCAGACTTTAAAAAAGATATCTCAGATTCAAGAACATTTAGTTTTCTTCACGAAATAGAAATGTTATTAGAGCATGGTTTAATAAAAGGAGGCGATTTAAATAACGCCATTGTTTATGTAGATAAAGAATTATCTCCTGAAACTATGGAGAAATTAAGACTTGCTTTTAAGAAAGATAACATAGCGGTTAAACCAAATGGTATTTTAGACAACTTAACGCTGCATCACCCTAATGAAGCAGCAAGACATAAACTTCTTGACGTTTTAGGAGATTTAGCTTTAATACGAACAAGAATTCGTGGTAAAATTATAGCTAATAAACCTGGGCATTATGTAAACACGCAGTTTGCTAAAAAAATGTCTAAAATTATTAAAAACGAAAGACGTAATTACGTTCCTAACATAGATTTAAATCAAGAACCTTTAATGGATGTTAATCAAATAATGGCTATGCTACCACACAGGCAGCCATTTTTGTTAATAGACAAGGTTTTCGAATTATCAGAAAATCATGTTATTGCCATGAAAAATGTAACGATGAACGAGTCGTTTTTCGCTGGTCATTTCCCTGGAGCACCAGTTATGCCAGGTGTTTTAATAGTAGAAGCAATGGCACAAACTGGAGGTGTATTAGTTTTAAACACGGTGCCAGATCCAGAAAATTATTTAACATTTTTCATGAAAATGGATAACGTTAAGTTTAAAAGAAAGGTAAGCCCTGGCGATACTTTAATTTTTAAATGCTCGTTAATAACACCAATAAGAAGAGGAATTTGCCATATGCAAGGCTATGCATATGCTAATGGAAAACTTTGTGCAGAGGCAGAGCTTATGGCGCAAATATCTAAAGTAAAATAAAAAGGTAAAAATGAATCAACCGTTAGCTTATGTGCACCCAGGTGCAAAAATTGCAAAAAATGTAGTTATTGAGCCATTTACAACCATCCATAATAATGTAAAAATTGGAGAAGGAACATGGATTGGTAGTAACGTAACCATTATGGAAGGTGCACGAATAGGAAAAAATTGTAATATTTTTCCAGGCTCTGTAATTTCTGCAGTACCTCAAGATTTAAAATATAATGACGAGGAAACAACTGTAGAAATAGGAGATAATGTAACTATAAGAGAATGTGTTACCATAAATAGAGGTACAGCAGATAGAATGAAAACAGTGATTGGAGACAACTGTTTAATTATGGCATATTGCCACGTAGCTCACGATTGTATAGTGGGCAGAAATTGTATTTTTTCTAACAACAGCACCTTAGCAGGACATATTACTATTGGCGATTATGTTGTTTTAGCAGGAATGACAGCTGTACATCAATTTGTATCTGTTGGAAATCATGCCTTTGTAACTGGTGGATCTTTGGTAAGAAAAGATGTTCCTCCGTTTGTAAAAGCAGCAAGAGAACCTTTATCTTATGTGGGTATTAATTCTGTTGGATTAAGACGACGAGGATATAGCACAGAAAAAATAAGAGAAATTCAAAATATTTTTAGAATTCTCTATCAAAAAAATTACAATAATACACAGGCTGCAGAAATTATCGAGGCTGAAATGGAGGCAACTCCAGAACGTGATGAAATTCTTCAATTTATTAAGAATTCACATCGAGGAATTATGAAAGGATATTTTAAATCAAATTAAATTACTTTAGATTTTTATATATACATCTAAAGCAAGTACAAAATTTTAACAAACTAAATTATGGCAGCAACAACAAGCGACATTAGAAACGGATTATGTCTTCGTTACAATAATGATATTTACAAAATTATTGAGTTTTTACACGTAAAACCAGGAAAAGGGCCTGCATTTGTAAGAACTAAAATGAAGAGTGTAACAACAGGAAAAGTATTAGATAACACTTTTTCTGCTGGACATAAACTTGACGATGTTCGTGTAGAAACTCATAAATTTCAATTTTTATATAATGATGGTGAATATTATCATTTTATGAATACTGCCGATTACACTCAAATTCAGCTAACAGAAGCATCTCTTGATAACCCTGGATTAATGAAAGAAGGAGAAGTTGTAACTGTATTAATTAATACAGAAGATAATGCACCATTATCTGTAGATTTACCAGCAAGTGTTATTTTGGAAGTAACTCATACAGAGCCAGGTGTAAAAGGAAACACAGCTACAAATGCAACAAAACCTGCCACAGTAGAAACAGGAGCAGAAGTTAACGTACCTTTATTTATTAATGAAGGAGACAAAATTAAAATTGAAACTGCTAAAGGAACTTATAAAGAGCGTGTAAAAGAGTAATTTTAGTTGCTAATAAGCAGTAAATTAATAATGAAGCTTTCTAAACCATACACATTAAAGCAAATAGCAGACTTAATAGGCAGTGCATTTGTTGGCGACGAAAATTTTCAAGTTCTAGGCATGAACGAAATTCATGTAGTAGAACCGGGAGATATCGTTTTTGTAGATCATCCAAAATATTATGATAAAGCTCTAGAATCTGCAGCTACCATTATTCTAATAAATAAAGAGGTAGACTGTCCAGAAGGTAAAGCGCTTTTAGTAAGCGACGATCCTTTTAGAGATTTTAATAAGCTTACCAATCATTTTAAGCCTTTTCTTTCTGCTAGCAGTCAAATTTCTAATACAGCAATAATTGGTAAAAATACAGTTATTCAGCCCAATACTTTTATTGGTCATAATGTTGTTATTGGCGATAATTGTGTAATACATTCTAATGTTAGCATTTACGATGATGCTGTAATTGGCAATTACGTAACCATACACTCTGGAAGCGTTTTAGGAGCTAATGCTTTTTATTATAAAAAAAGACCCGAAGGTTTCGATAGATTAAAATCAAGTGGTCGTGTAGCTATAGAAGACCACGTAGATATTGGCGCAGGTTGTACCATTGATAGAGGCGTAACAGCAGACACAAGAATAAAAGAAGGCGCCAAAATAGATAATCAAGTACAAATTGGTCACGATACCGTAATAGGTAAAAAATGTTTAATAGCATCGCAAGTAGGTATAGCTGGTTGTGTAATAATAGAAGACGAAGTAACCATTTGGGGACAAGTGGGAATTACTAGCGGAATAACCATAGGAACCAAAGCTGTAATTTCTGCAAAAGCAGGCGTTAGCAAATCTTTGCCAGGACATAAAAGTTATTTTGGTATTCCTGCAGATGATTTTCGATCAAAGTATAAAGAAATTGCTGCAATAAAAAAAATTCCAGACATTTTAGAGCAATTAAAGCAAGTAGAAAAAAAATAGATTATATTTTTATAAAATTAAAAGGCATTTTACTTTAAAAATATAATTCAAAAAATTACATTTGTTATATTAAATTAATAAAGAATAAATTATCTCATATGAGTGTTTTAGTAAATAAGGATTCAAAAATAATAGTTCAAGGATTTACAGGTAGTGAAGGTACATTTCATGCTAGTCAAATGATTGAATACGGAACAAATGTTGTTGGTGGAGTTACACCAGGTAAAGGTGGTCAAACACATTTAGACAGACCTGTTTTTAATACAGTTCAAGAAGCTGTCGATGTAGCGGGCGCAGATACAACTATTATATTTGTACCACCTGCATTTGCTGCAGATGCAATTATGGAAGCTGCAGACGCAGGTATTAAAGTAATTATTACAATTACTGAAGGTATCCCTGTTGCAGATATGATTAAAGCTTCAAATTATATTAAAAACAAATCTTGTAGATTAATAGGCCCTAATTGCCCAGGAATTATTACTCCAGGTGAAGCTAAAGTTGGTATTATGCCAGGTTTTGTATTCAAAAAAGGTAAAGTAGGTATCGTTTCTAAATCTGGAACTTTAACTTACGAAGCTGCAGACCAAGTTGTAAAACAAGGATTAGGTATTACTACTGCTATTGGTATAGGAGGAGATCCAATTATTGGAACCACAACTAAAGAAGCTGTTGAGTTATTAATTAATGATGACGAAACTGAAGCTGTTGTTATGATTGGTGAAATTGGAGGCCAACTAGAAGCAGATGCTGCTAACTGGTATAAAGCTAGTGGAAGTAAAAAGCCAGTTGTTGGTTTTATTGCTGGTGAAACTGCTCCTGCTGGACGTACCATGGGACATGCTGGCGCCATTGTAGGTGGTAGCGATGACACGGCTCAAGCTAAAAAAGAAATTATGAGAGCATGTGGAATTCACGTTGTTGATTCTCCTGCTGAAATAGGAAAGAAAATTGCTGAAGTATTAGGTTAATAATCAGCTTTTAAAATATTTAAATCCGTTAACTTTTATTAGTTAACGGATTTTTTTTGAGTTGAACAACATGTATAGTTTGTTTAAACAAAGACCATTTCAATTCTTATATCGAGTAACAATTTGTGAGATTTTTTTATTTGATGCAACTAGTATTTGTTATATTTGAATTGAAATTAATTAACCAATTAACAGAACGAATCTAGCTTTAATTTATAGTATTCGTTTAACTAAAAAGATCTTAAATGAAATTATTAGAAGGAAAAACAGCAATTATTACAGGCGCAAGTAGAGGTATAGGAAGAGGAATTGCTCAAGTTTTTGCTCAGCATGGCGCTAATGTAGCATTTACATACAGCTCGTCTGTTGATGCAGCTAACGCTCTAGAAAAAGAATTAAACGATTTAGGCGTAAAAGCTAAGGGTTATAAAAGTAATGCAGCTAATTTTGACGATGCACAAACTCTAGCAGCAGATGTTGTTAAAGAATTTGGAAGTATTGATATTTTAATAAACAATGCTGGTATTACAAAAGATAACCTTTTAATGCGTATTAGCGAAGAAGATTTTGATACCGTTATAGAAGTAAACTTAAAGTCTGTTTTTAATATGACAAAAGCAGTACAACGTACCATGCTTAAGCAACGCAAAGGTTCTATTATAAACATGAGTTCTGTTGTTGGAGTTAAAGGAAACGCAGGACAAACTAATTATGCTGCATCAAAAGCAGGGATTATTGGTTTTTCTAAGTCTGTTGCGTTAGAGTTAGGCTCTAGAAATATTAGAAGTAATGTAATTGCTCCTGGTTTTATAGAAACTGAAATGACTGCTAAGTTAGATGAAGAAGTTGTAAAAGGATGGCGCGCAGGAATTCCTTTAAAAAGAGGAGGTACTCCTGATGATGTTGCCAATGTTTGTGTCTTTTTAGCAAGTGATTTATCGGCGTATGTAACAGGACAAACATTAAATGTAGATGGCGGTATGCTTACATAATTCTTATTAAGTTTTCTTAAAAAGAAAACACTTAATAAAAATTGTAAAATTTTATAGAAATAGAAACAACAATATATATTATACTATCTGGAATTATAGCGCTATTATTAGCGCTTTTTCAGTATTGGTACAAGTCAGCAGCATCGCTAAAAAAGAAGGTTTTATATACTTTTTTAAGATTTCTTACTTTATTTTGCATTTTACTACTTATTGTAAATCCTAAATTTGAACAAACTCAAATTTATACCGAGAGACCAAACTTAGTTATTGCTGTAGATAATTCGTCTTCTATAAAACATTTAAATCAATCTAAAAAAGCATTAAATACAGTAAAATTAATTACAGAAAACGCTGCTATAAATAAAAAATTTAATGTAGTTACTTATGCTTTTAGTGATAAATTGAGCTCTTCAGACTCCATTAACTTTAATAAAAATCAAACTAATATAGATAAAGCTTTAAGTGATTTATCTGAAGTGTATAAAAAAAGCACATCTCCAATTGTTTTAATTTCGGATGGAAATCAAACCTTTGGAAACGATTATGAATTTAATGCTTCTTCATACAATCAACCCGTATACCCCATAATATTGGGAGATACAACAGTATTTTCAGATTTAAAAATTCATCAATTAAACGTAAATAAATACGCTTTTTTAAAAAATAAATTTCCTGTAGAAACCATTGTAGTTTATAATGGTAACACACCTGTTTCATCTCAATTTACAGTAAAACGAGGTGGAACAATATTATTTTCAGAAACAATAAAGTTTACTAAAACCAACAACTCTAAGGTTCTCAATTTTACATTACCAGCAAATAGAGTTGGTATTGCAAAATATACTGCATCGTTATCTGCCTTAGAAAACGAAAAAAACAAAATAAATAACACTAAAAATTTTGGAGTAGAAGTTATTAATCAAAAAACAAAAATAGCTATTATTAGCGATTTTTCTCATCCAGATTTAGGCGTTCTAAAAAAGAGTATAGAAAGTAACGAACAGCGTACTGTTTCTTTTTTTAACCCAAAAACAATATTGAAACAAATTAATGATTTTCAATTAGTTATTATTTATCAGCCAAACAATAAGTTTAAAGATTTATATAACTACATTAACAAAGAAAATAAAAATAATTTTGTGGTTATTGGCCCGAAAACTGATTTAAAGTTTCTTAATTCAGTTTCCGAAAATTATCAATATGAAATAACAAAACAAGAAGAAAATTATCAAGGCTCTCTTAGCCTTAATTACGCTCCTTTTATAGTAGACGATATCGATTTTGAATCGTTTCCTCCATTACTTTCTAATTATGGTAATATTAAATTTGCTATACCTTATCAAATTCTATTAAAGAAAAAAATAGGAAATGTCTCGGTTAATAATCCATTGCTTGCAACAACAGAACATAATGGTAGGAGAGAAGCCTTTTTGTTAGGAGAAAATATTTGGCAGTGGCGTTTACATAGTTATTTAAATACAAAGTCGTTTAATCAATTCGACGACTTTATAAATAGCCTAGTGCAATATTTAGCTTCAAACAAAAAAAGAAGCAGATTAAATATAGAATTTGAGTCTTTTTATCAAGGGAATTCTAATGTTGAAATTAAAGCACAATATTTCGATAAAAATTACGAACTAGATACACGATCAGAACTAATTATAAAAGTAATAGATGTTATCTCTAAAGAAGAGCAAACTTTTCCGCTCACATTAAAAAACAACAACTTTACTATAGATTTAAGTTTCTTAAAGCCTTCTAAATATAGTTTTACAATATCTCCAAAAGGCGAGAATATAGTGCGCTCCGGAGATTTTGAGATTCTAGAATATTATGTAGAGCAACAATTTTTAAATGCCAATACCATAAAACTAAAACAGTTAGCTAATAACAGTAATGGCAATAGTTATTTTGTAGCAGAAAGCGAGGCTATTATTAACGATTTACTTAACGACAATCGTTTTAGCATCATACAAAAAAGCAACAAAAATAGCTTACCTTTGGTAGATTGGAAATACCTACTGTTTTTAATAGCGTTGAGCTTGGCAACAGAGTGGTTTTTAAGAAAATATAACGGATTAATTTAAACAAAAATAAATAATGGAAAAATTACCAAAAATTGCATTCCCTTTTATAATAGCAATAGTTATTTTAATAGTAGTCTTATCAAAATCTGCAGTAACAATAGGTTCTGGAGAAGCTGGCGTACTATTTAAAACATTTGGCGAAGGGGTTGTTATAGACCAACCTGCTATGGGAGAGGGCTTTCATATTGTAGCGCCATGGAATAAAGTTTTTATTTACGAGGTACGCCAACAAGAAATTCTTGAAAAAATGAATGTTTTATCTTCTAACGGGTTAGATATTAAATTAGAAGCTTCTGTTTGGTTTCAACCAGATTTTAAAAACTTAGGAAAATTACATCAAGAAAAAAGTGAAATGTATAAAGAGCGTGTATTGCTCCCTGCCATAAGATCTGCAGCAAGAAGTGTTGTTGGACGCTATACACCAGAACAATTATACTCTAGCAAAAGAGATGCTATACAACAAGAAATTTTTGAAGAAACAAAGAAAATTGTTCAAGATCAATTTATACAATTAAACGAAGTTTTAGTTCGCGATGTTACATTACCATCTACTATTAAAGATGCTATTGAACGTAAACTGAAACAAGAACAAGAATCTTTAGAATATGAATTTAGACTGGTTACTGCTGCAAAGGAAGCAGAAAAGCAAATTATTGAAGCACAAGGTAAGGCTGATGCTAATAAAATTTTAAGCGCATCTTTAACAGATAAGATTCTTCAAGACAAAGGTATTGAAGCTACCATTAAACTTTCTGAGTCTAACAACAGTAAAGTTGTTGTTATTGGTTCTGGAGATAGTGGAATGCCTATTATATTAGGAAACCAATAAGTTTTTCTATTTTTAAACGTTAAAACACATATTAAATCCTTTGAGGTAAAACTTAAAGGATTTTTTTATTGAATAAATAATTCAATATTTTAAACGTTATTTTGAATATTAATTAGCTAAAACAGCTATAAAATAGAAAATTTATAAATATTAAGAATTTTAATTTCATTATTTGGAATTATAAACATAAAATTCGCATATTTGTAGTGTTAAATAACAAAGGCATGACTTTTATTCAATTACATCATCATTTTCAAATTTGCTTTCAAGCGAACTGAAGATGTATTGAATAATATCAACATATTTTTAAACCCGTTTGAGACAATCAAGCGGGTTTTTTAATTTAAATCTAGAATTGATTGTTTCAAACTCATAACAAAAACACAATGAGTAAATTAAGAATTGCAGTACAAAAATCGGGACGTTTAAACGAAGACTCGATGAAAATTTTAAAAGCCATTGGAATTTCTATTGATAATGGAAAAGACCAATTAAAAGCATCGGCAAGAAACTTTCCTGTTGAAGTATTCTATTTAAGAAACGGAGATATCCCTCAATATTTAAGAGATGGCGTTGTAGATGCTGCTATTATTGGAGAAAACGTTTTAATAGAAAAAGGACAAGATTTAAAGTTTGTAGAACGTTTAGGCTTTTCTAAATGTAAAGTATCTATTGCTGTACCAAAAGACTCTAAAGATACTAGTTTAAAAGATTTAAACGGAAAACGCATAGCAACATCTTACCCAGAAACGGTTAAAAAGTTTTTAAAAGCACAGGGTATAGATGCTAAACTTCACATTATTAATGGCTCGGTAGAAATAGCACCAAGCATTGGTTTAGCAGATGGTATTTGTGATATTGTTTCTAGTGGAAGCACTTTATTTAAAAATGGATTAAAAGAAATTGAAGTGCTTTTAAAATCGGAAGCAGTATTAGCTGTTTCTCCTATTTTAGATGAAGAAAGACAAGCTATTCTTTCTAAAATTCAATTTAGAATTCAATCGGTTTTAAAAGGACGCCAATCTAAATATATATTGCTTAACGCACCAAACGATAAGGTTGAAGACATTATTAACGTGTTACCAGGAATGAAAAGTCCAACCGTTTTACCTTTGGCAAAAGCAGGATGGAGTTCTGTACACTCTGTAATTAACGAAAACGAATTTTGGGATGTTATAGATGCTTTAAAAGAAAATGGGGCCGAAGGTCTTTTAGTTTGTCCAATTGAGAAAATGGTACTTTAATACAACTTATAGCGGTTTGCTATTAGCAAAAAGCAAGGATCTAAAAGCAAATTAAAATGCAAATAATTAACAATCCGAAACAAAGTGAATGGACTTCTATTTTAGAGCGACCAACACAAACTGTAAACGATATTGAGGACATTGTAACCAATGTTTTTAATGATGTTAAAAGTAACGGAGACATAGCTATAAAAAAATACACAGCTAAGTTTGATGGTGTAGATTTAGAGTCGAATATTGTAACACAAGAAGAATTAGCTAATGCTAGCCAAATGGTTTCTACAAAGCTTCAAGAAGCTATAAAAAAAGCAAAAACTAATATAGAAGCTTTTCATGCTGTACAAAAAACATCTAAAGTAGAAATAGAAACAACTAAAGGTGTGCAGTGCTGGCAAGAAAAAAGACCTATACAAAAGGTTGGTTTATATATTCCTGGAGGCACAGCTCCATTGTTTTCAACAGTTTTAATGCTTGCTACACCTGCCAATATTGCGGGTTGCAAAGAAATTGTATTGTGTACACCTCCAAACAAAGAAGGCAAAATAGCAGCAGAAATTATGTATGCTGCGCATTTATGTGGTGTTACAAAAATTATAAAAGTTGGTGGTATTCAAGCTATTGCGGGTTTAACTTTTGGCACAGAAACGATACCACAAGTTTATAAAATTTTTGGACCTGGAAACCAGTTTGTTACAGTTGCAAAGCAATTAGCAACAAAACATGGTGTGGCTATAGATATGCCTGCTGGACCAAGCGAATTGCTTGTTGTTGCAGACGAAACAGCAAATGCTAGTTTTATAGCTTCAGATTTGTTAAGTCAAGCAGAGCATGGTGCAGATAGTCAAGTAATATTAGTATCAACATCAAAAGACTTACTACAAACTGTTTCAGATGAAGTGGAGTCGCAAATGGCTGTACTTCCGCGTAAAGCGATTGCAGAACAAGCTATATCGAATTCTAAGTTAATTTATGTAGAAAATAATGAGTTAGCTTTAGATATGATTAATGAATATGGCCCAGAGCACTTTATTATTTGTACAAAAAATGATGATTTTTATATAGATGGTATACTTAATGCTGGTTCTGTTTTTATTGGTAATTATACCCCAGAAAGTGCAGGCGATTATGCATCTGGAACCAACCATACGTTACCAACCAACGGTTTTACAAAAGCTTATTCTGGTGTGAATTTAGATAGCTTTTTAAAGAATATGACATTTCAAAAAATATCTAAAGAAGGTATTTTAAATATTGGAGAGACTATAGAATTAATGGCAGAAGCAGAAGGTTTACAGGCACATAAAAATGCAGTATCCATTAGATTAAAAGCGTTGAAAAATGATTAATTTGAAAAATATTGTTAGAAATAACATATGGAATTTAAAGGCCTATTCATCTGCAAGAGATGAATTTAAAGGCACTGCCGATGTTTTTTTGGATGCCAATGAAAATCCGTTTGGAACCTTAAATAGATATCCAGACCCTCAACAAAAGGCAATTAAAGACAAACTGTCTGCTATTAAAAACGTAGAAACAAACCAGATTTTTGTTGGTAACGGAAGTGATGAAGTTATCGATTTGGCATTTCGAATTTTTTGTGAACCAGGAAAAGATAAGGTGTTAACCTTTTCTCCAACATACGGTATGTACGATGTGTCTGCAAACATCAATAATATAGAGCTAATTAAGCAACCTTTAATTAATGATTTTCAAATAAACCTAAACCAATTACAGCCATATTTAGATTTTGAAGATGTAAAAATCATTTTTATTTGTTCGCCTAATAACCCAACAGCAAACAATTTAAATCCGGATGATTTAAAATATATTTTAGAGAATTTTAATGGTATTGTAATTGTAGATGAGGCATATATCGATTTTAGTTCGCAAGCATCGTTTATAAAAAATATTAATACATATAATAATTTAATAGTTAGTCAAACGTTTAGTAAAGCTTGGGGTTTAGCAGGAGTTAGGGTTGGTGTTGCTTACGCAAGTGAAGCTATTATTAACTTATATAATCGTGTAAAACCGCCATATAACGTAAGTACTTTAAATCAAGAAGCTGTTTTAAATCGATTAAATAATTTAGAATTGGTTAAGGCTAATATTGATACTATTCTATTAGAGAGAACAAAACTTAAAGAAGCTTTAAATAAGCTTTCTATTGTTAAAAAAATATATCCTACCGATGCCAATTTTTTATTGATAGAGGTAGACAATGCTAATAAAACTTATCAATATTTAATTGATAAAAAGGTTATTGTTAGAAACAGAAATACACAAGTGGATAATTGTATTCGTATTACAGTTGGTACACCAGAAGAGAATAAAATATTAATAGATACTTTAAAATCTATATAATGAAAAAAGTACTTTTTATAGACAGAGACGGGACTTTGGTATTAGAGCCACCTGTAGATTATCAATTAGATAGTTTAGAAAAATTAGAATATTACCCAAAAGTGTTTCAATACATGGCTAAAATAGCTAGTGAGTTGGATTACGAATTGGTTATGGTAACCAATCAAGACGGATTAGGAACAGATGCTTTTCCTGAAAATACCTTTTGGCCAGCTCAAAATAAAATAATAGATGCTTTTGCTAAAGAAGGAGTAGTTTTTACAGAAGTACACATAGATAAAACGTTTCCTCACGAAAATGCCGAAACACGAAAGCCTAGAACAGGTTTACTAACTAAGTATTTCTCAGAAAATTACGATTTAAAAAACTCTTTCGTTTTAGGCGATAGAATTACCGATATGGAGCTTGCCAAAAATTTAGGAGCAAAAGGTATTTTTTTATCAGAAGATCCAGAATTAGGTGCTAACGAAATAGAAAGCTCTAAACAAGAGATTTTAGATTGTATTGCTTTAACAAGTACAGATTGGTCTAAAATTTATGAGTTTTTAAAATTAGAAGATCGTGTAGTAGAGATTACACGTAACACCAACGAAACTAAAATTTATATTAAATTAAACTTAGACGGAACAGGGAAGAATGATATAAATACGGGTTTATCGTTTTTCGACCATATGCTAGATCAAATTGGTCGCCATGGTGCCATGGATTTAACCGTTAAGGTTGATGGTGATTTAAATGTAGACGAGCACCATACCATAGAAGATACCATGATTGCTTTAGGTGAATTATTTAATAAAGCTTTAGGAAATAAGTTAGGTATAGAGCGATATGGGTTTTGTTTACCAATGGATGATTGTTTAGCACAAGTTGCTGTCGATTTTGGTGGAAGAAACTGGTTAGAATGGGATGCCGAATTTAAGCGAGAAAAAATAGGCGATATGCCAACAGAAATGTTTTTTCACTTATTTAAATCGTTTACAGATGGTGCCAAATGTAACTTAAATGTAAAAGCAGAAGGTGTTAACGAGCATCATAAAATAGAAGGTATTTTTAAAGCATTTGCGAAAGCCATGAAAATGGCTGTAAAAAGAGATTCAAATAAAATGTTTTTACCAAGTACAAAAGGAATGCTTTAAACAACTATTTACTATTGGCTAATAGTAAGAAGCTAAAAGCTTAAAAAATAAAATGAAATTAGTTATAATAAATTACGGAGCAGGAAATATTAAAAGCATACAATTTGCTTTTAAACGTTTGGGAGTTGATGCTGTTTTATCAAATAATCCAGATGAAATTATTGCTGCAGATAAAATTATATTTCCAGGTGTTGGAGAAGCCAGTAGTGCCATGAAAATGTTACGCGAAAGTGGTTTAGATAAATTAATACCAACACTTAAACAACCTGTTTTAGGCATTTGTTTAGGTATGCAATTACTTTGTAAATCTACAGAGGAAGGAAATACAAAAGGAATTGGCATTTTTCAAACCGATGTAAAACGTTTTGATAATAATGTGAAAGTGCCACAAATGGGATGGAATGTTATAAAAGATTTAAAATCTAATTTGTTTAAAGGCATTAAAGAAAACGAATACATGTATTTGGTACATAGTTATTATGCAGAACATTGCGAAGAAACAATAGCTAAAACAGATTATGGTATTAATTACGCTTCTGCTTTGCAACATAATAATTTTTATGGCGTACAATTTCATCCAGAAAAAAGTAGTACTGCAGGAGCAAAAATATTAGAGAATTTTTTAGAGTTATAGCAAGAGGCTAAAATTTATTAGCTAAATAAGATAAAAAAGCTAACAATAATATAGTTAATGATATTAATAAAATGTCTTCATATTTAGGAAATTCTTTTGCAATACCTTGTGCGATTGCTAGAGAAATAATAATTCTAATAAAAAAACTCTTTATTATGTTCATCAAACAAATATATAATTATAAATGAGAATAATACCAGCAATAGATGTTATTGACGGAAAGTGTGTAAGACTTTCTAAAGGAGATTATAACACAAAAAAAATATATAACGAGCAACCTTTAGAAATTGCTAAAGCATACGAAGCTCATGGCATAGAATATTTACATCTAGTAGATTTAGATGGCGCAAAGGCAAGCCACATTGTAAATCATAAAGTGTTAGAAGACATTGCAACCAAAACAAATTTAAAAATTGATTTTGGTGGAGGTTTAAAAACCGACGAGGATTTAAAAATTGCTTTTAATTCTGGAGCAGGACAAATTACAGGCGGAAGTATTGCTGTAAAGCAACCAGAGGTTTTTAAAAGTTGGTTGTCTAAATTTGGAGCAGATAAAATTATTTTAGGTGCAGATGCTAATAACGAAAAAATAGCAATTAGTGGTTGGTTAGAAGAATCAGACGAGGAATTGATACCTTTTGTAAAAGGATATATGGCACAGGGCGTTTCTTATGTTATATGTACAGACATTGCTAAAGATGGTATGTTAC
This sequence comes from Postechiella marina, assembly GCF_039538365.1. Lineage (NCBI taxonomy): Bacteria > Pseudomonadati > Bacteroidota > Flavobacteriia > Flavobacteriales > Flavobacteriaceae > Postechiella > Postechiella marina. The sequence continues at coordinate 803,074 of NZ_BAABCA010000001.1, read as the reverse complement.
AAGGGCCATCTTTCGATCTGTATAAAAAAATGCTTGAACAATTACCACATGTAAAATTAATTGCTAGTGGTGGTATTTCAACTTTTAACGAGCTACCTAAGTTAGCAGATTTAGGCTGTGAAGGGACAATAATAGGAAAGGCTATTTACGAAAACAAGATTAGTTTAAAACAATTAGAAAATTACATAATCAATGCTAACTAAGCGAATTATACCCTGTCTAGATATAAAAAACGGAAGAACTGTAAAAGGTGTTAATTTTGTAGATTTAAGAGATGCTGGTGATCCTGTTGAATTGGCAAAACAGTATGCTGATGTTGGTGCAGACGAACTTGTTTTTTTAGATATAGCAGCAACTTTAGAAGGTAGAGGTACTACTTTAGATATGGTGATGCGTGTAGCAGAACAGGTTAATATTCCATTTACAGTAGGAGGAGGCATCTCTTCTGTAGAGCATGTAGATGCTTTGTTACAATGCGGAGCAGATAAGGTTTCTATAAACTCTTCTGCAGTAAAAAGACCAGAATTGATTAACGAACTTTCTGATAAATTTGGAAGTCAATGTGTTGTTGTTGCTATTGATGCTAAACAGATTGATGGAAATTGGAAAGTGCATTTAGCTGGCGGAACCATACCTACAGATATAGATTTATTTGAATGGGCAAAAGAGGTTGAGCTGCGTGGTGCAGGTGAAATTCTTTTTACCTCTATGGATCATGATGGTACTAAAAATGGATTTGCAAATGAAGCTTTGGCTAAATTATCGGATAGTTTAAATATTCCAATAATAGCATCTGGTGGCGCAGGGAATGTTCAGCATTTTATTGATACTTTTGAAAATGGAAAATCTGATGCAGCTTTAGCAGCAAGCGTTTTTCATTTTGGAGAAATTCCTATTCCAGATTTAAAATCTGCATTAAAAGAAAACAATATAGTAGTACGGTTATAGTTGTCTTTATAAAAATAAATGACAAAATAACTTTTTTAGTAAAACGATAAATTTGAACAGATTGCAATATCATTAAAAATGATTTGTAATGACAAACAAATATTATGACAATAAAATACGACGCAAACGGATTAGTTCCAGCTATAATACAAGATGCCACAACAAAAAAAGTTTTAATGTTGGGGTACATGAACGAGGAGTCTTATAAAAAAACATTAGAGACAAAACAAGTTACTTTTTTTAGTAGAAGTAAACAACGTTTATGGACAAAAGGAGAAGAGAGTGGTAATGTTTTAAACTTAGTTGATATTAAAAACGATTGCGACAACGATTCGCTTTTAATTCAAGTAAATCCAGAAGGACCAACGTGTCATACTGGTACAGATACTTGTTGGAAAGAAGAAAACACACCGTCTTACGGGTTCTTTTCTACTCTTGAAGATGTTATAGCAGAACGTGTTGCTAATAAAGATACTAAAAAGTCTTACGTGGCAAGTTTATTTTCTAAAGGGATAAATAAAGTAGCTCAAAAAGTAGGAGAGGAGGCTGTAGAAACAGTTATTGAAGCTATGGATAATAATGATGAATTATTCTTATACGAATCTGCAGATTTAATGTTTCACTACCTAATGTTATTGCAAGCTAAAGGTTTTACTTTAAAAGATATTGAAAACGAACTAAAAGGAAGACACAAATAGTGTCATCTTTTTAGTTTGGTTTATCGTATATAAGTCATTAACCTTAAACTCCAAATTAATGACTTCCTCCTTTACAAAAGGCGCATGGGTTCTTTGCCTATCATGTCTTTTACTTTCTTGTTTTAATGATTCAGATGATTCCGAATCTTTTAAAAATTCAGCGCTAAGCGAAACAGATCAAAATAATCCAAATCCTTTTATAGGTGTTATAGAACCTATTAAAAACATACCGTATAATGAAATTTCATCATTAAAATATGTCATAGAATTGGATAGATGGGATATTCCTAATAATAAAAATGAGCCTGTTAAAGCAACAAAACATAACCTGGAATGGGTGTTGGATAAATTAAAACAAACGAGAAAAAAGTAATCTCGTTTGTTTTAATAAAAAAACTAGGCTAACCAGTTTTTTAATTGAGCATGCTTAGAAAACCATAAAAACAAAAAGGCAAAAACAATAATCATAATCGTCATTACCATATGGCTTACATAACCATTAATTAAAGCATAACCCATTTGAAGTATAACAGCAATAAGTGAAATAATCCAAAAAAGAGTGGCCCACTTTTTTCTTAGCAATAACCCAAAGGCTGCAATAACGCCTGTAAAAACCGCTATAGCAAAAGCTCCTGTGGTCCACGAGGGCATACTACTAGCTAGTTCTAGGTCTTCGGCAGAAAACGAATTTTGGTAACGTTCGGTATTATAGACTTGACTAAAATACCCGTCAACTCCTAATGCGTTCCAAATTAAAGCTATTGCGCTTACTATCCAGTACCAAAAGGGAGGTTTACTTGTTGTTGATTTGTACATAATTAGTGGTTTTAGTTAGTAATGTGTATTACAAGTTATAATATTTTTGTCACAATTAATAAAAAGTTTAATTTCAACATTTTAAAACAAAAAAGATTTACCGTGAAAAGTTATCTATTGGTTCTTAGTTTCTCATTTGTTTTCATTAATATTTTTAATGTTCAAGCAATTACCCTTTCTAACTCTAAAACCGAAACAAAAACAAGGCATAAAAAACTCTATTACAGCAACATAAACAATAAAAACAAAGTAATAGAGAAAAAAACATCTCCATTAACAACATATAAGTCAACTGCATATGTTCCTAATTGTACAAGATTAAATTCGCCTTTAAATAATTCTAGTAATATTTCTGTTTCTAATAACTTATCTTGGCGTGCGGTAACCGATGCTGTAGGTTATATTATAAATGTAGGAACTACCTATGGAGGTACAGAAATTGCAAATAATCTAGATGTTGGCAATAACACAATTTATAATCCAACAACAGACTTTCCAGAAGACTCTTATATTTATGTCTCTATAATACCTTATAATGCACTAGGAAGTGCTACATCTTGTGGGCAAGAACGCTTTAGAACTCAAAAACTATCACCTCCTTCATGTACATCATTTTTTTCTCCCATAAACAACTCTAGTAATGTAGCTGTTAATAGTAATTTATCTTGGAATAATGTCGTTAATGCTTCTGGTTATTTTATAAATATTGGTACAACCTCTGGAGGTACAGATATAGCAAACAATTTAGATCTTGGCAACACCACAACCTATGTTCCTACAGTGAATTACCCAAGTGAATCTGACATTTATGTAACCATTACACCTTATAATACTATAGGAAGCGCAATGGGTTGTATCGAAAAAAAGTTTACTACAGAAACCATTTTACCTCTTTGTACAGATTTAGTTTCGCCTTCAAATGGCGAAACAGACGTTAATATTTCTAGCAGTATATCATGGAGACCAGTAAGCAATGCTAAAGGATATTACATTACTGTTGGCACTTTTCCTGCAGGTACAGAATTTGCAAATAAGTTGGACGTTGGTAATACTACCACATTTACACCAAGCACAAATTTTCCAGAAAACCAAACCATACACGTTTTAGTAATTCCATATAACGATTTAGGCGAAGCTATTCAAAACTGCGACGAAGAAACCTTTAAAACCGCATTTTTAAAAACCTCGTGTACAACAATGAGTAACCCTAGAAACGGAGAAAATAATATTTCTGTAACATCAAGTATTTCTTGGGATGCAGACGTAAATGCAACAGGCTATTTTATTAATGTGGGCACTACTTCTGGAGGTACAGATATTGCGAATAATATAGATGTTGGTAATACAACAACATATACGCCTTCATCCAAATTTGATGGGCAAACAACCATATATGTTACCATAACACCATATAATGCTTCAGGTAAATCTTTAGGTTGCAACGAAGAGAATTTTACTACCGAAAATTTACTTCCTCCATGTATATCATTTTTATCTCCTTTAAATAGAACTACAAATATTAGCGTAAATACTAGCATAAGGTGGAGTGCAGTAACAAATGCCACAGGTTACTTTATTAGCTTAGGAACAACTTCTGGTGGTACCGATATAGAAAACGGAAGAGATTTAGGTAATGTTACAACATACACACCAACTTCTCCTTTGCCAAGCGAAACCACCATTTACACGACTATTACACCTTACAACTTAGAAGGAAATGCACCAAACTGTAGTGAAAAATACTTTACAACCGAAAAAACACCACCTAATTGCACATCTATAACTGCCCCTTTAAATAACAGCGAAAATGTGGCTGTAAATAGTAATATTTCTTGGAATTTAATTCCTAATACTACCGGGTACTTGGTTACTATAGGTACAACATCTGGCGGTACAGATATTGCAAACGCTGTAGACGCAGGTAATGTATCAGCTTACAATCCTCCAGTAGATTTACCAGACGAATCAAATATCTATGTAACTATAACACCATATAATGCTTTAGGAAATGCTACGAATTGTGAAGAGAATCGATTTACAACAGAAAATAGAATTATAGAAATTCCTAAGTTTTTTACTCCTAATGGAGATGGCAATCATGATTATTGGGAGGTAAAAGATCCAAAAAACGAAATAAAAATTATTTATATATTTAATAGATATGGTAAACTATTAAAAACACTAGCATCTAACACCATAGGCTGGAATGGCAGTTTATCTGGAAAAAAACTATTAGCAGACGATTATTGGTGCTTGCTCGAATTGCATAATGGAGAAACCATTAAAACACATTTTACATTAAAAAGATAATACATTACATTGAAAAAATATTTTTACCTCATTACAATTCAATATTTAGGCTATAGGTTTCATGGTTGGCAAAAACAACCCGATGTTAAAACACTACATTTAATGGTAGATAGAACCTTTAATTATATTCTTAAAGGTAAACGTTTTAAAAGTTTAAGTTCTGGCAGAACCGATGCTATGGTATCTGCAGAATGTGCAGCTATCGAGTTATTTTTATTTGAGCCTATTGAAGATCTTACAGCCTTTTTAGAGCTTTTTAATACCAATTTACCTCAAGATATTCGTGCTTTAAACATTAAAGAAGTTGATGCTCAGTTTAACATCATTCAACATTCAAAAATAAAAGAATACAATTACCTTTTTGCCTATGGAGAAAAGTGTCATCCGTTTTGCGCTCCAATAATGACAACTATTCTAGATGATTTAGATATTGAAATAATGCAACAAGGTGCTAAACTTTTTGAAGGCGAACATTATTTAAAATCATACTGCTTCAGACCAACTGATAATGGTATTTATAACAGAACCATACTAAGCTGCGAAATCGTTGAAAATACAATTTATCAAGCCAATTATTTTCCTAAAAAAACATACATGCTAAAAGTAAAAGGAAAGGGATTTATGCGAAATCAAATTAGATTAATGATGGGGACTTTAATAGATTTAGGCAAAGGTAAATTAACCCTTCAAGACATAAAAAATAGCCTAGAGCCAGAAAACAATATAAAAATGAACTATATAGCTCCTGCATCTGGTTTAATTCTTAAAAACATCGATTTTATCGATTAATTAATAGTCTTTTTATCATAATTAAATTAACATTTTCAATTTTTATTAACATAATTTAAGTTAAATAAATCTTAACAAGGTTAAACCCTGTTAAATGGCTTGACAAAATTGATATAGCTCCTATATTGTAAGGGAACACAATAAAAAACAATTTAATTATGAGCTATTTAAATATGAATGATGAAGACTTATTGCCTGTGGTGGTGGAATTGAATATTTTATTAGCAGACTACCACATTTACTATCAAAAATTACGAAGCAACCATTGGAATGTTATCGGGAAAAACTTTTTCGATTTACACATTAAATTCGAAAGCATGTACAACGATGCTCGTGTAAAAATTGATGAAATTGCAGAACGTATTTTAACGCTACGCTATCATCCAATGAGTAGATTAGATGACTATATAAAAACATCATCTATTGCAGAAAAAACGCCAGTAAAAGAAGATCAAGATATGGTTTTAGAAACCTTAAACGATCATAAATTACTACTTAAACAAATGAAAAATGTAATTAGAAAAGCCAATAAAGCAGAAGACGAAGGTACAATAGATTTAATAGGCGCCTACATTCGAGAGTTAGAAAAAACGAGTTGGATGCTAGATGCTTGGACTAAAAAAACAACCGATACTTTAAAAGAAGATGTTGTTGAAGTTATTTAAAACGACATTACTTTTGTTGTAAAAAAATATAAGTAATCTTAAAACTTAACATTATATGCAAATAGCATGTAATGTTGGGTTTAATTAATCTGAATTCCAAGATTATTCTGGCAAATTATTTAAGCCAATTAATTATTGACACGTGTATGTACTAGAAAATTTTAGAATTAATAGAAATTAATATTTACTTCTAGATTTATACATATTTCTGCGCAACAACACTCAGTCTTAGGCACAAACAAAACCTAGCCTAAGAACAAATTCTCTAATACTTAGAGTAGATTTATCTTGCAGGTAAATTATTAAATCACAAATAAATAAGAACCTTAATTTTACTATAACTCAAATAGTAATAGTATTTATTTTAGAAATCTTTTCTATAATAAAAAATTAACCTTTCATATTTATTAATACTTTTTTTCTCTTATAGAAGAGCTTTTACAAAAAGTATAAATCGTACAAATCAAAAAACATGAAAAAAATCATATTAACATTAGCATTATTATTTACCATATCTACAACAATAACAAGTTGTAGAGAAAAGAAACCAAAAGACAAAGTAGAAGAAGCTATTGAAGAAGTAGGTGACGAGGTAGAAGATGCTACAGATGAAGTAAAAGACGAAATAAATGATGCTAGTTAAAAACAAAATTATAACGCATCAAAATTTAATTAATTTAAAAATAAAACAAATGAAAATTTTAATATATACACTTGCTATGCTAATTTCTGGAACCATGTTAGCGCAAGAAAAATCTAAAGACATTAAACAGGAAACAAAAGAAAAAACCATTACATACAATAATGGAGAAAGCATTAAAGAGCGTAAAATAAAAGTAATAACAAGGCAAACATCTAAAGTCAAGTTAGACTCTACTGATAAAAATGAAATTAACCAAAAGCGTGTGGCATCTGCTAAAAAAGTAGAAACTATGGTAATGGTTGACGATGATGCCAATGCATCTTACGATTTATTATCAAAAGAAACACGTTATATTAAAGATGATAAAAACTATAAGTTTATACCAAATTCTAAAGGTTTTAATATTGCTTTTGACAATAACAACAACAAATTTATAGAAACAAGTAAAGCCTGGAGTTCTCAAAACAAAGGATCTTATATTGTAAAAGGTGAAACCTATAATGGTATTGGGTATTTTAATAAACAAGGTCATTTTGTAGTAGAATATTATGATGCAGAATCTCAAAGTCTAAAAAAGATTAAATACCAAGCTTTAAAAACAAATATGTAATTTACAAATAGAAGATATTAATAAAAGTCCCGAATGAATCGGGACTTTTTGTATTTTAGATTCCTATTTTAAATTTTAATGATATATGAGTGCTCTAGTATCAAAAGACATATTTTCCTTTTTAAAAAAATTAGAAAAAAACAATAATCGCGATTGGTTTAACGAAAATAAACCCGAATTTAAAACTATAGAACAAGAAGCCAAATCGTTTTACAACACACTTCTAGATACTGTAAAAGTACACGACGATATAGATAAGCTTAAAATATTTAGAATATATAGAGACGTGCGTTTTTCTAAAAACAAACTACCTTATAAAACACATTTTGGAGGCTCGTTACATAGAGTAAAACCCAAATTAAGAGGCGGTTATTACTTACACTTACAGCCAAATAACGAAAGTTTTATAGCTACAGGTTTTTGGCAACCAGAAAAAGAAGATTTATTAAGAATTAGAAAAGAATTTGAAATGGATGACGAAGAAATACGAGACATTCTAGCTAATAAAGATTTTAATTCTATTTGGGGTAGTAGCTTTGAAGGAGACGAACTTAAAACAGCTCCAAAGGGTTTTGATAAAACACATAAGGCTATCGATTTAATTAAAAAGAAGCAATATTTTTTTACAAAAAAATATACAGATAAAGAGGTTTTAAGCCCTGGCTTTTTATCGGATATTGATAATTCTTTTAAAGCTATTCGGCCTTTTTTTGATTATATGAGCGATGTGCTTACTACAGATTTAAATGGAGAGTCGTTAATAAACTAAAAAAAACAGCAATAGGTATTTCTACTTATTGCTGTTTTAATATGTATTGCAAAGGTTGTTTAACTAAACCGCAGTTAATAATTCTGGTTTTTCAAACAACTGGATATTACTTAGTAAGCGCTCTTTTACAATATTCATCATACGTTTATTTAAAGCCGATGAGTTTTCTATATAAATAAGATATTCTTTAACAGTAAATTGGCCAATAACCATTCCTTTCATAGAATTACGTAGTTTCATGTCTTTTTGTATGGCATTTTCAATATAATCCATACGTTTATCTAATTGTAAATCGTAAAAAACGGACTTATGTTTTTTAATATAATTTCTAAAAACTTCAATAAGCAAATCATTCTGAAACTTAATAACTGGTCGTAATACTAAATTCTGAAACCTCTCGTCACTACTCATATCATCGTTAATTGTAGCATTAAGAATTTCTGGTCGAATACTTTTAAGATTAAATTGTCTTGAGTTCATAATTAAGAGTTTTAATAAAAATAAATATTAATAAAATTGATAAAGGCAATATCATTTATAATTATTAACGAGTTTATTAACATTAAAGTTTTCTATTTTTATAAAAAAAATAATAATGAAGTTTGGAAGCGTTGATAACCCTCAAAATATAGATTTTACTTTACCCAAAGATCATATAGACACCAAGCGCATTTTAAATAAAACCAAAGACGACAACATTCCAGAAATTTATGTGGGTTGTGCCAAGTGGAATAGGGCAGACTTAAAAGGTTTTTACCCTAGAGGCACCAAGGACGAGCTTGGTTATTATTCTACTCAATTTAACTCCATCGAATTAAACGCAACATTTTATAGAATTTTTCCGCCAAAACAGTTTTCTGCATGGTATGATAAAACGCCAAGCGGATTCAAGTTTTTTCCGAAATTAAATCAAGAAATTAGTCATTGGAAACGTTTAAACGACACCAAAGATATAGTAGACCATTATTTGTATAACGCATCAAATCTAAAAGAAAAACTAGGCACTATATTTTTACAAATGCACAGTAATTTTACACCAAAAGATTTTGATAGCGTTATCGATTTCGCAGAAAGTTGGCCAAAAAAAATTCCGTTAGCTATAGAGTTTAGACATACCAGTTGGTATAACGATGCATCTGTGGCGCAGCAACTTTACCAGCTTTTAGAAGCTAACAATATTTCTAATATTATAGTCGATACCGCAGGTAGACGCGATTTAATGCACATGCGATTAACTAACGCTTCAGCCTTTGTGCGCTATGTTGGTGCAAACCATCCATCAGACTATACAAGATTAGACGATTGGGTAGAGCGTCTAAAATTATGGATTGCACAAGGTGTTAAAGAAATCGATTTTTTTATACATCAAAACATAGAAAAAGAATCAACCTTACTTTCTGCTTACTTTATAAAAAAGTTAAATGGAGAATTAGGTTACGCTTTAAAAATTCCTAATAAAAACAACCAGCAACAATCCTTGTTTTAATAGTATAGTAAAAACACATCATAGAATAAATAAGAATAATTTAAATTTATAGATAGAGTTAATTCTATTAGATATCTTTATACCACAAAAGAGAAAAATTTAAATAAAAACGTATAGTTATGAGATTTCATACAAGAAAATGGATAAAACCAGAAGATTTAAACGCCAATAGTACTTTGTTTGGTGGACGCCTATTAGAATGGATAGACGAAGAAGCTGCATTATATACCATAGTACAATTAGAAAATCATAAAGTGGTAACAAAATACATGAGCGAAATAGACTTTAGAGCCTCTGCAAAACAAGGCGATATTGTAGAAATAGGTATAGAAGTTGTTAAATTTGGAAAAGCCTCTATTACATTAAGTTGCGAGGTTAGAAATATGATGACTAGAGAAACTATTATTACTATTTCTAATATTGTAATGGTAAATATGGGCGAAGATGGCAAAGCAAAAGCACATGGAAAAACAGAAGTAGAATATGTAAAAGATAGATTGTAACAACTGTATATTTTATAGTGTAATTTTAAATTTAAAAATACGCTTCAGTTTATAGAATTAACAAGGGCTTTCGGTGATTAATAGCATATTAAAACCGGAAGCTTTTGTTTTATGCCAAATAGCTTTTAAAAATTATAATCAATTTATATAATTTATTGCATTAAATTCAATTAATAACACTTCCATTGTATATTTTATAAAAATATACTAACTAAGTCATTTAAAGTTTCATAATACTTTAATAAAATTTAAATTTGTTGCCCTTGTAGTTTTTTTAACTACTATTAATACAAAATTTATTTTTTTTATGAGCAAATCATTGTTTGACAAAGTATGGGATTCGCATGTTGTGCGAAACATTGAAGATGGACCAGATGTATTTTATATAGACCGTCACTTAATTCACGAAGTTACAAGTCCTGTAGCTTTTGTAGGTTTAAAAAGTAGAGGTTTAAGTGTTTTATATCCAAAAAAGACATTTGCTGTAGCCGATCATAACACACCAACAATAAATCAACATTTACCAGTTCAAGATCCATTATCTGCTAATCAATTAAAAACATTAGAAGATAATGCGAACGAGTATGGCATTAGCCACTGGGGATTAGGTCATAAAAACAATGGTATTGTACACGTTGTAGGTCCGGAAAACGGAATTACGCTTCCTGGAGCAACTATTGTATGTGGAGATTCTCATACATCTACTCATGGAGCTTTTGGAGCCATTGCTTTTGGTATTGGTACATCTGAGGTAGAAATGGTTTTAACCACACAATGTATTATGCAGCCTAAACCAAAGAAAATGCGAATTAGCATTAACGGGCCATTAAGCAAAGGCGTTACACCTAAAGATGTAGGTTTATATATTATTTCTCAATTAACAACTTCTGGTGCTACTGGATATTTTGTTGAGTATGCAGGTGATGTTTTTGAAAACATGACTATGGAAGGACGTATGACCGTTTGTAACCTATCTATAGAGATGGGAGCTCGTGGTGGTATGATTGCTCCAGACGAGAAAACATTCGAGTATATTAAAGGTCGTGCTATGACACCAAAAGGTGCAGATTGGGACAAAGCCATGACATACTGGAAAACGTTAAAAACTGATGATGATGCTGTTTTTGATAAAGAATTTAATTTTAATGCTAGCGATATTGAACCAATGATTACATATGGTACAAATCCTGGTATGGGAATGGGAATTTCTAAAAACATTCCATCTGCAGATTCTGTAGAAGGCGGAAAAGAAACTTACGACAAGTCTTTAGCTTACATGGGGTATGCCGAAAATGAACAAATGATTGGTAAAAAAATCGATTTCGTATTTATTGGTAGTTGTACTAATGGACGTATTGAAGATTTTAGAGCATTTGCATCTATTGTTAAAGGTAGAAAAAAGGCTGACAATGTAACTGCTTGGCTAGTACCTGGATCTCATATTGTTGAAGCTAAAATAAAAGAAGAAGGTTTATTAGACATTTTTGAAACAGCAGGTTTTGTATTAAGAGAACCAGGTTGTTCTGCTTGTTTAGCAATGAATGATGATAAAGTACCAGCAGGAAAATATGCGGTAAGTACATCAAACAGAAACTTTGAAGGACGTCAAGGACCAGGATCAAGAACATTATTAGCTAGTCCATTAGTTGCAGCTGCAGCTGCGGTAACTGGTGTAGTTACAGATCCTAGAGAATTACTATAAAGCAATAGGCTTAAAGCTTTATACTTTAAGCTCAAAAAAAATAATTATTCGCCTAAGGCATACAACCTAAGGCTTAAAGCAAAAAATAATGGCTTACGATAAATTTACAACATTAACAAGTACTGCAGTTCCATTGCCAATAGAGAATGTAGATACAGATCAAATTATACCTGCTCGTTTTTTAAAAGCAACAAAACGCGAAGGTTTTGGAGATAACTTATTTAGAGACTGGAGATATAACGGTGATAATACACCTAAAGAAGATTTTGTTTTAAATAACCCAATTTACACAGGTAAAATTCTAGTTGGAGGAAAAAACTTTGGTTCTGGATCTTCTAGAGAACACGCTGCTTGGGCTGTTTACGATTATGGTTTTCGTTGTGTAGTATCTAGTTTTTTCGCAGATATTTTTAAAAATAACTGTTTAAACATTGGAGTATTACCTGTACAAATTAGCCCAGCATTCTCTGATGAGATTTTTGAAGCTATTTATAATGACCCAAATACCGAGTTAGAAATAAACCTAGAAGCTCAAACTATTACATTATTATCTTCTGGAACTCAAGAGTCTTTTGATATTAATGGATATAAAAAAGAAAACATGTTAAATGGTTTTGATGATATCGACTATTTACAAAACATGAAAAGCGAGATAGAAACATTTACAGAATCTCGTCCTTTCTAAAACATGAGTAGAAAGAAAATAGAAATAATGGATACGACATTGCGCGATGGTGAACAAACCTCGAGCGTGTCGTTTTCTGCTTCTGAGAAGCTTACAATTGCTAAGCTTTTATTAGAAGAATTAAAAGTAGACCGTATAGAAATAGCATCAGCACGTGTGTCTGAAGGCGAACTTCAAGCGGTAAAAGATGTTACCAAATGGGCATCTCAAAATAATTATTTGCAAGCTGTTGAAGTTTTAACTTTTGTAGACAAAGGCATATCTATTAATTGGATGATTGAAGCAGGAGCCAAGGTACAAAATCTACTAACAAAAGGTTCTTTAAATCATTTAACTCACCAATTAAAAAAGACACCAAATCAGCATTTTACAGAAATAAAAGAAAATATTATTTCTGCTAAAGAAAACAATATTGAAACCAATATTTATTTAGAAGACTGGAGTAATGGTATGCGAAATTCTAAGGCGTATGTTTTAGAGTTTTTAGCGTTTTTATCTACGCAACCAATAAAACGTATTATGCTACCCGATACCTTGGGAGTTTTAACACCAAGCGAATCTTACGAATTTATAAAAGAAATTAAAGATTTGTATCCAAACTTGCATTTTGATTTTCATGCACATAACGATTACGATTTAGGCGTATCTAACGTTATGGAAGGTTTAAAAGCGGGCGCAGATGGTTTGCATTTAACTGTAAATGGTATGGGAGAACGTGCAGGAAATGCGCCAATGGCAAGCACTATTGCGGTTATTAACGATTTTATGCCACATATAGAAATTGGTGTAAACGAAACGTTTTTATTTACCATTAGCAAATTGGTCGAAACGTTTTCGGGAGTTATGATACCATCTAACAAACCAGTAGTTGGTGCCAATGTATTTACACAAACCGCTGGTATACATGCCGATGGTGATAACAAAAACAACTTATACTTTAGTGAGTTAATGCCAGAACGTTTTGGTAGGACAAGAAAATATGCTTTAGGCAAAAGTTCTGGAAAAGCCAATATTCAAAAAAATTTACAAGAGTTAGGTTTACAACTTAACGATGACGATATAAAAAAGGTTACCCAGCGTATTATTGAGTTGGGAGATAAGAAACAGGTGGTTACCAAAGAGGATTTACCTTATATTATTTCGGATGTGTTAGATCGTACTTACGAAGAAAATGTAACAGTTAACTCCTACGTTTTAACACACTCTAAAGGTTTAAAGCCATCTACAACAGTTTCTATAACCATTAAAGACGAAACATTTGAAGAAAGCTCGCAAGGCGATGGTCAATTTGATGCTTTTATGAATGCCATTAAAAGGGTATTTAAAAATAAGAAAATGATATTGCCTAGTTTGGTCGATTATGCAGTTAGAATTCCTCCAGGAAGTAACTCTGATGCATTATGCGAAACTATTATTACTTGGAAAAAAGACGATAAAGAGTTTAAAACACGTGGGCTAGATAGTGACCAAACGGTATCTGCAATTAAAGCAACAGAAAAAATGCTAAATATTGTTGTAGATTAAAAATACTAATACCAGGTTTGTTGAAGCTATTATCGTGTTGTTGCACATATAACACAAAAAAGCAACTGTTGTAAAACTTAATTCTTGAGTAACACCCAAGAATAAAATATAATTTAAAGATTAAAATAAATAAAGATGAAATTTAATATTGCCCTTTTAGCCGGAGACGGTATAGGACCCGAAGTTATAGATCAAGCTGTAAAAGTTAGTGATGCTGTAGCTGCAAAATTTGGACACGAAATTACTTGGAAACCAGCTTTAACTGGTGCAGCTGCTATTGATGCTGTTGGAGAACCTTACCCAGATGCTACGCACGATATTTGTGTGGCGTCGGATGCAGTTTTATTTGGCGCTATTGGACATCCTCGTTTTGATAACGATCCAACTGCTAAAGTACGTCCGGAGCAAGGCTTGTTAAAAATGCGTAAGGCTTTAGGTTTGTTTGCTAATGTACGCCCAACGTTTACTTTTCCATCTTTATTAGATAAATCACCTTTAAAACAAGAGCGTATAGAAGGTACAGATTTGGTGTTTTTAAGAGAGCTAACTGGCGGAATTTACTTTGGAGAAAAGGGTAGAAGAGACGGTGGAGAAACTGCTTTTGATAACTGTGTTTACACACGCGAAGAAGTACAACGTTTGGCTAAAAAAGGTTTTGAATTAGCAATGACACGTAGTAAAAAATTATGTTGTGTTGATAAAGCTAACGTTTTAGAAACGTCTCGTTTATGGAGAGAAACTGTACAGGCTATGGAAAAGGATTATCCTGAGGTTGAAGTAAGTTACGAGTTTGTTGATGCGGTTGCTATGCGTTTAGTACAATGGCCTAATAGCTACGATGTTTTAATTACAGAAAACTTATTTGGTGATATTTTAACAGACGAGGCTTCGGTTATTTCTGGATCTATGGGCTTAATGCCATCTGCATCTATGGGAACTGATATTGCTTTGTTTGAGCCTATTCACGGAAGTTACCCACAAGCCACTGGATTAAATATTGCAAACCCTATGGCAACTGTATTATCTGCTGCTATGATGTTTGAAAACTTTGGTTTACAAGAAGAAGGAAAAGCTATTAGAGCGGTTGTAAATGATGCTTTAGCTAAAGGTATTGTTACAGAAGATTTAGCAGATGGCGGTAAAGCATACGGTACTAAAGAAGTTGGAGATTATTTAGCTGCTAATATTTAGATAACTAAACAACCATTATATATATTAAAAGTCTGTTAAGTATTTACTTAGCAGACTTTTTGTTTATAAACAAATTGTGTATTACTCAAAAAAGCGTGAATTCTAATTTAAGAATTCACGCTTTTAAAATATCTATCTGTTTTAATTAGTTTTTAATCACTAGTTTTTTGGATACTCCGTTAGATCCTTTTACAAAATATAAACCGTTACTTAAATTACCAACATAGATATTATTTTCTATGGCAGATTGTAAACGAAACGTTTTTACATTTTGTCCTAGTTGATTAATAATTTGAAATTCGCCTCCTAAAGACGTTTTAATATTTACGTTATTACGACTTGGATTTGGATACATTGAGAATTGAGCTTCGTTTTTAAAAGCATCGATACTTAAAGTACTATCTACAAGAACATTTAATGTGCTACCAACACTATTTAAAGTAAGGTTAGCATTATTACCAGAAGCATCTTGTAATGTGCTTCCATTGGCAGATAAAGCTCCAACTGCAATACCATCTGTATCTAAATCACCCGTTGTTACCGTATATCTAAATAATAAAGTGCTTGTACCAGAACCACTAATATATGTTGCTTGACGCACTACACTACCTATGGTAACAGCTATTTGCGGAGTTCCGCTTGTAGTATTTACTATTATATTCTCGTTAAAGTTTGCAGTAAAATCTAAATTTTGCCCTGTTGTATAAGTTCCATTAGCGGGTACGTTAACGTTGTTTACTTTTGGAGTCGTTTTAATATCAAAAACTACTGTTCCTATTTCTCCTAATGCATAATTTTCTGAGAAATTTTTATTAGACAAACCTATTAAAGTAACACTATTTGCGGTATACGAGGCAGATATACCTTCTGTATTTGTACCTGTTGAAGCTCCTGAATTAAAAGAAGCACCTACAATACTTTCAAATGTTCCTGCTGTAAAATTAAAAGTTACTTCATTAACAGTTATAGACGTACTATTTCTTGCTCCAATTATTATCCTATTACCATCTACATCAAAATATAAATTTTCTGTAGAACCAATTTTAAATTCTCTGTAGAACCAATTTTAAATTCTACATTATAGGACGCTTGAGGAGTCGCTGCATCTAAAGAGTCATCAAAATCATCAACTGTTTTTGTTTCTCCTAATTCTACAAATTCAACTGTAGCTCCATCAAGATTTTGAGAAAACCCAATTGGAATAAAAGTTAAAAAAAATAAATAAAATAAAATAGCTTGAGTAATTTTCCTCATAATAAATTTGGTTTTTAAGGTTAGGTTTTAACTATAACAAACGTAATCCTAATTTCTTAATAAGTAAAATAAAAACATATTTTTCTTACGTTAAATTTGTGTTTTATCGACTTTAATGGTTTTTAGTCAGTTTTTAATAAATATATAACTATATGTAATTAATAAAGAAAGACGTGTGTTTATCTAAGAATTTGTTGTTGTTGTTGTTGTTGTTGTTGTTGTAGAGAATTAACGCTATTGCATTTTAGCCTTAGCTGTTAATAAAAAACATAGGTAGAAATATTAGCATGAAGACAACTATAAAGATAGAGTAGTACTTGCAGTAAAAGACTAGAAGTTAAAGTATAATAAGAATGATTTACTCTTAAAGATTAACAATTAATTTTTGACCAATTTTAAGCACACTTGTTTTTCTAATAGCATTATTTTTACAAAGTTTAGATAAAGATACTCTGTATTTACTGGAAATACCAGAAAGCGTATCGCCACGACTAACCACATGTATTTTTCGTTGGTTGTCTTTTTTATGGCTTGCTATAGCCATATCTTTTGTGGTTAAAAGATCTAAATGACTTTGTATTTTTGACGTATGGTATTGAGAACTTACCCATTTTCTTGTTACCCAAAGATCTTTAGCTCTCACTTTGTTGTTTTCAGAAAAATCGAATACATATTCTGGGTTTATAAAATTACCTTTGTAACTTACAGTAAGATGTAAGTGGCTACCTCTAGCATTGCCAGATGTACCGCCAGTACCAATTACTTGTCCCTTTTTAACCGTATCGTTTGCCTTGACAGTATATTTAGATAAATGAGCATAAGCAGTTTCTAGTCCATTAAAATGTCGCACAATAACTGTACGACCGTGCCCTCTGCTATAACGTGCAAAACGCACTATACCAGAAAACATACTGCGTACACTATCGCCAGTTACTAAATCGATATCTATACCTTTATGCGCTCTACCACGACGCCAACCATAATGCGATGTTACTACTTTTTTACCATAAACAGGTGAGGCGTAGGTTGTATCTAAAAATTTAATTTGAAAAGGCTGCTTTTTAAACTCGTAGCGGTAGGGATCAAAGTTTATATTATCCCATTTTTCTGCTGTAATATCAATATCACTATATGCTAACTTTTCAGATTTTTTAATAGATTTAATAAGGTAACTATTGGTAATAGAATCTAATTTCTGTCTAATTTCGATAATGTTTTGACTGTTAATAGTTTGACAAATAACAAGTAGACAAATAAAAGTAATAATGTTTTTCATATAATAGTATTGACAATTGTAATGTTGTATACGCGGGTTTTTATTGATACAACATGTTTTTAACGCTTCAAAAATTAAATTGTTATATCATTAGGCTTTAAAACCAGAATTGCTTGGTAACTCAAAAATTTCTAAATTGAAATAGGGTGTAGCAGCTATAATATGATCAAAAATATCTGACATGATATACTCGTAATTTGCCCAACGCTTGTCGTTACTAAAAGCATAAATCTCTATAGGCATGCCTTGTGTTGTTGGTGCTAATTGACGCACCATAATAGTCATGTCTTTATTTATAGCCGAATGGTTTTCTATATAGGTTTGCACATATTTTCTAAACACACCAATATTGGTTAAGTTTCTACCATTTAATAGCAAAGACTTATCTACGTTTTTGTTTGTATTATAGGTGTTAATATCTTGCTCACGAGTAGTTAAATAGTCTGATATTATCTCTATCTTCTTTAAACTATCAACCTGTTCTTTAGACAAATAAGCAACACTATCTAATTTAATATTTAAAGCTCGTTTTATACGCCTTCCTTCCGATGTTACCATGCCTCGCCAGTTTTTAAACGAATCGGAAATTAAGGCGTAAGTAGGTATTGTGGTTATTGTTTTATCAAAATTCTGAACTTTTACGGTAGCTAGATTTATTTCTATAACATCGCCATCGGCTCCATATTTTTCGAAAGTAATCCAATCGCCAATACGAACCATATCGTTAATAGATACTTGTATACTGGCTACAAAGCCCATAATAGTATCTTTAAAAACAAGTATAATTACAGCAGAAATGGCACCTAAACCAGTAACAAATTTTATAAACGGAATGCCCGTTATAATAGCAATGGCAGACATAAAACCTCCAAACCAAGCAAAAATCATAAAGACTTGAATATAACTATCTACAGGTTTATCTTTAAGATTTGATAAGGTTTTAAAATACGATTTTAATGTGTTTAATAGGCTTCTAATAATCCAAAGCGTTAACACAATAGCAAATACTTGCAAGCTTTTTTCTACAAAGGTTTCGAAGTGATCGAAATCGATTAAAACCGACGGAATAAACTCTAATGCAATTAAAAAAGGAATAATATGTGCAATGTTTCTGGGCACTTTGTTTGCTACTAAAAGATCGTCAAAATTTGATTTTGATACAGATGCAAACTGATTAAATGTTTTAACCAATATTTTTCTTAGAATATAATCTGCAAGAAATACAACTACTAATAAGGATATTAATAGTGCAAACATGTTAAGATATTTTGCTAAATTATCAGATAAACCTGCATCTAACAAATACTTATATACCACATGTGAATAATCTATCGTATTCTGGATTAAACTCATCATGTTACCTTAAGCCTTTTTTAAATATTTCTTTTCTACATAAAAGGTGCCAAATGGAATAATAGAGGCCAAAAGCACAATACCAAAAGTTTTAGAACTCCATTTCATGTCACCTTTAATTAAAAAAGCTAAAATGATATATAAAATAAAAAGTATACCATGTGGCATACCCAACATTTTTACATATTGTGGGTCGTGCATAATATACTTTATAGGCGTTGCTACGAATAGTAATAAAAGATACGATAACCCCTCTAAAAGCGCTGTAATTCTAAAAATATTAAGGAATGAGAACATATATAAGTTTTCAAGCAAAAATAAGCTAGAAAAAGCATATAACCATGTATTATAACCCTAATTTAACAGTATTTATAAATACTAAAATGGAAGTAAAAAAACAGATAAGCGTAATTAAACTGCGCTAAAAATTATGAGTCCATAAATAAGAAAACGAATAAAACGTAACGAACCATATACAATTACATTTTTAAACGGAAACTCAATAATACCAGCAGCAATACAAGCTATAGAAAAGGGTAGAGGCAACACTGCACCAACCATAATTAAAAATCCACCCCATTTTTTAGAGTTTTTTAATTGCTTTTCCATTTTAACCTCAAGGTACTTATGTACAGATGGTATTTTGGTAATGGTGCGTCCCATCCAGTAAGACAGTAAACCACCGCTATAAGATAACACTGCTAAAAGCCCTAAATAAAACCAAGGGTTATACATTTTACCAGCCCAGGCAATAAAAATTTCTGGTGGTACAAGACCTAAAAGGGTTTCTGATACAAAAAAGAAACTTAAAACACCATAAGCAGGTAATATTTCGGTAAGACGTGTTAACGCATCATTTATATTAAAAAAATGATTTACCATATAAATTAAAACAACAACACCAATTATGTATGGAAATGCTTTTTTAATAGCTTCCCAAACAAATTTATAAAATCCTGTATAAGAATAATATTGATGTAACAGCTGTAATTTAGATTTCTCAGCTTTTGGTTTCTCTTTCGGTTTCATTTTTTCATTAAGCAATTTAAGGCCTACAAAGATAAGTGTATATTTTAAACAATATAAAATTCCCCTTAATATTGATAAAAAATTAACATAGACTAGGGGTTTTAATAATTCTATTTTACATAATATTAATTATAGTACAATAAGTGACAATTTCAAATACAAAACTCTCATTATTAAGTATTTTGCTATTTTGACTGATATTTTGCATAAAAAATAATACATCTATATTCTTTCAGACTTTAATAATTATGATATAATCGAGAAATTTTAGTTTTAATAAATAATTAGGGTTAAAATATTATCGTTATGCTTTATATATAATTTTAATATTCTGAACAATCTTCAATCATTTTTTAAATACACGATTCTCAAGAAGTATGGATTGAGCAAAAAAATCTAAACACTTGTTCCTTTACATCTTCAATTTAAGTTTTTTGTTTTAAAAATATTATGTAAAATAGAAAAACAAAAAATTAATAATACAATCTAAAATCAAGTAATTTACACATTTTGTAATACCTCTGGTGTAATTCTTCTACAACATCAAGCATATTATCATCTTCATTAAATAAGTTAAAAAATGCGATATCAAGATTAGAACTAGTAATTCTGCTATATGCATTACCATAGCCAGAAATAGCTTTGGCTCCAGTTACATCTAAAAAATACTGTGCTTCTTCGTCATCTAAATCTAATATTTTAGCATTTGAGAAATGTAAAATTTTGTCTTGTAATCGTCCTTCAAAAATCTCAGCAACCTCTTTAAGACTATAATAGTAATCGTTTAAGCAAATATTATTTGCTTCGCCTGTAATAACCAAGTAAATTATTTCGTAGTCTTTAAAATTATGATCTCCTAAAACCAATGCATTTAAGCTAGACTCTAATCCTTCAATAGTATCGCAAGTTTTGTAAATACTAGCTACACCATACTGCATGGTTAATTGTTGTAATTTATTTTGTGTTTCGGTAAAGTTATCTATTTCAATATCTTCTACAGCTTCTAAACAGTAAATAAAATAATCTGTATCTAGTAATTCTTTTTGGGGTAATTGTTGTCTTTTTTCTAACAAATCTTAGTATTTATACTTGGTATATAAAGTACAAAAATAACACATATCTATTATTTTTTTTGATGTTTTTTTATGTATCTATAATTAGTAAAACCTCTTCTACCCTAACCCATTTAGGGGTATATTCCCCTACCATAAACATGCTTTTTCCTCTTTATTTGGTTGTAGTTAGTTTCTAATTTTGGTTCAAATTAAAAACCTTAACTAAATTTAATTATGGACAAAGAACCAAAACTTAGCATAGGCGCTATTAACCCTTATGCATTAACAGAAACACTTCTAGGAAGAAAAATTGATTGGAGTAAAAAAAGTTCGATCAAAATTATGGAAGATACCTTAGAAACAGATTACAGTGAGCTGTTCGACATGAAATTTAATTCGCCAATTTTTGCGGGTTTAAAATTAAACAAAGACAATATGCCTGAACCGCTAAAGGAATCTGAAATTAAAATTAGAAAACTTGAAGACTCTGAAACACCAGACATGTCTAGGCTAAAAAAGTTAAGCGAATTAAAAGCATTGGGCATTAAAAACCTTAGTGACATTAAGGTGAAATCGAGCTTAATTAATAAAGATTCGTTAGAACTTAAATTGGATATTCCTAATTTAAGTCAAACCTTATCTAAGTCTGTTTTAAGCGAATCTTTAGCTTCTATTGTGCTTAATAAATCGGGTTCGTCTAGTAAAGAATGGACACCACAAAATGGTGTTTGGGTAGACAAAGGCGACTTTTTTAACGATGTGGTAGAATACTCTGACCCTATTCAAGGTGCTGTTGCTAATTGCTATTTTATAGCTGCTTTAAATGCTGTGGCTTGGGCAGATCCATATAAAATTGTGCATAGAAATAGAGCTACTGCCACAGGAGAAACACGAAGAGTTAGTGCGATTCAATTCTACTCTAAAGGAGGTAATAATAAAAATGCACCAACAAAATTAATTGAGGTGTCGGATAAAACAGTGGTTAATGCCTCTAATAATAATTGGATTTATTGCAGATCTAACGATAATAACGAAATTTACCCGGCTCTTTACGAAAAGGCTTTTGCTAAATGGATTACAAAAACCAACTCTGACAAGCCAGATATTACTAAAACTGCATGGGGAAATTGTGTTAAAGCGACCGCTCAACTTAATAACAAAAAACCTTACTACTATAACACTAAAAATAGAACAGGTAGCGAAATGTACTCTATTGTTAGAGCAAACGCTAGAGGAAGAAAAACGATTCATCCCATGACTGCATGGACCTACGGATCTTCTGATAAAACCTATACAGGCACCAATGTAGTTGCAAGCCATTGCTACACCATTCTGGGATGGTCTTTTAATAGAGGAAAAAAATATATTGTTTTACGTAACCCTTGGGGAAGAACTGAACCTGCTGGTTTAAACACTTATCAGGGGTTAATTTCGTTTTTTGATGGTAGTTTTTGGCGTCCCATAAACACTATTGGTAACGATGGCGTTTTTGCTCTAGAGGCTAACTCGTTTAAATCGCTTTTTGCAGGCTTAGGTGTAGCTAAATAAAAGGCTTTTAAACAAGAACCTTATATCTTAAACTTCTAAAGCATAAAACATACCACTTAAAAACGAGCTGTTTTTATGTTTTAGAAGTGCATAGCTGTTTACTAAAAAATATTAGTGTTACCTACATAGCTGTATTTATAGTAAAACTACTCAACCAATCTACCAGAACAACCTGTAAGAATATAATTAAAATGCTCTACATCGTCCTTGTTTAATTTAAGTGTACCTGTAATGGCTACAATTTGATCTGTTTTAAAATTTGGTTTGTTGCTAAACTGAAGCTCTACAGCGGTTTCTGGACCTCCTTGCCCGCAAAAAAAACAAGCAGACATAGGCCCTTTAGATAAAATGTATAATTTCTCTTCTGGACTAATATTTAAAAAATAACCTATAATAGTTATGCGCTTTCCTTCTAAGACTTTCACTGGAGGTAAAAATTCTGGATACATAAAATACTCGTCGTATTCTTCAACATATTTATCGGTGTACTTTACTTGAGATAAATCTTGCCATGTTATGTTTTGCTGGCTATAGCTTAAAGCACAACCAAGTAGGATAAAAAGTGCTGTAATTTTATTTTTCATGGCTTAAAATAGTAGAAATATTCATGGTTATTATAGGCCTTATTGCCAATAAAACAGATAAAATTACAGTTGCAAAAATAAGCAATGCTATTTGTAAAATTTCTAAAACAGGTAAGCCTATTAATAAGCTTTGTTTATAGATAGGCTGCATAAAATATAACATGTGGGGCAATCCTATTTTAGTTAATAAAAGCCCCAATACAAATGAAGAAAAAGCAATGCTTAATGTCTCGTACATTACCATTTTTATTAACTGAAAATTACTGGCGCCATATGTTCTTAAAATGGCCAAATAGAAAGCGCGCTCTTTAACCATTTTATAAAGGCTTATAAAAATAATAAAGCAAGACATTAAAAGTATTAAATAAGCTATCCAGGACATTGTTTTAAAACCAATACTCGTGTATTCGTAAAGTTTTTCTAGCTGATATTTAGGCAATACAGCTTGCATATTTGTGCTTTTATTAATTCTTCTAGGAAAGGTAAAAAGTGCTCTAGGTGTTTTAAAATTGATTAATAAAGAGGTAATTTCTTTGTCCTCATTATCATGATGCACGTTATAATGGTCGTGTTCTTCATGCTCGTCATGTATTTCATCACCATTATGCGCATCCCAAATACTTTCTAAATTAGTAATTATTAAACGATCTATTACTTTTTGTGTTGGTTTTAAAACACCAACAACGGTAAACTCGTCTTCATGCTCCTCTACACTATTTTCTACCAAACCATGCGTACTTAAAAATGTATCGCCTAAATAAAGTTGTAATTGTTGTGCAGCAGTATAACCCAAAACAACCTCCATAGATTTTTTAACATAACGCCCTGTAGCTAATTCGGCTTTGTAAAGCGATATAAAATTATGCGTTGTACCCACAATTCTATACCCTTTATAATTATCGCCATACGAAATAGGCACAGCCATTTTTACCATGGGGTTTTTAGCTATTTTTTTAGCTTTGCTGTAAGATATATTTCCTGTAGGATTATCTAAATGCAAAACAGATGCTAAGACCAATTGCAGCGGACTCCCCTTAGCACCAATAACCACATCTATTTTTCCTAAATTATGATCTATTTGATTTTTAAACGCATTTTTTAATTGCTTAATGCCCAACAAAAGCGCAATACTTATGGTTAAAACAAAGATGCTTAAAAACGTGTAAAGTGGCTTAGACTTTATATTTTGTATGCTAATTTTCCAAATATTCATAAAGTAATTGAATTTTGAAAACTTGATTTAACTCTATGATCGTGTGTAATAACTATTAAATTCGCTTGGGTTTCTTGTGCTTGCTTTTTTAATAAGGCTATAACTATTTTACAGTTTTGATCGTCTAGGCTAGATGTAGGCTCGTCTGCTAAAATAATTTGCGGATTATGTATTACAGACAGCGCAATGTTTAAGCGTTGTAATTGCCCTTCGCTAAGGCTGTTAATCTTACTGTTTTTTACATGCGATAACCCTAACTCCTGTAAAAGCAAATCTATTTTGTTATTATTTATAGACATTTTACTAAAATATAGTCGTGCTTGTAAATTATCGAATACATTTAGAGATGGAATGGCATGTTTTTTTTGAAATACAAGCCCTATGTTCTTTCCTCTAAAAGCATCTAAAGCATGGTCTTTTAATTTATTTATATCAACATTATTTATCGTTATTTTTCCACTTGTAGGTTTTAATATTCCTGCTAAAAGGTGCAATAGTGTTGTTTTGCCAATTCCAGATTTTCCTAAAATGAGTAAATCTTCTTGTTTTTCTAAAGTGATATTAGGAAAACTAAAAATGGTTTCGTTTTTTTTGTATTGAAATGTTAGATTTTCTGTTTGTAACATATAAATTCTATTAGCCTCTATGCTACACTTATTTAGACGCCAATTGGCCATTGATCTTGTGTAGGGAACATTTGTTTTTTCCAGATTTGTACTTCTAAATCGGTTAGAATACAATCGTTTAATTCGTCTATCATTTTTTCTTTATTTAAATGCTGACCAATAAAGACCAACTCTACCTTACGGTCTCCAAACTGTGCATCCCAATTGGCTTCAATCTCTTTTTGGTTTTCTGCAAAAGACGCATAATTTACACGTTCTGCTAAAGGCATAGAACTCCACCAAACACCTGCACTATCTGCTTTACAAGAACCTCCTGCAGAACTCCAAAGTAATGCTTGATTAGATCGCGATGCTAACCAAAATAGGCCTTTACTTCGAATAATATTCTGAGGAAAACTTTGATTTAAATACCTTAAAAAACGCTCTGGATGAAATGGTTTTTTACTTCTAAAAACAAAAGAGTTAATACCATACTCTTCGGTTTCTGGAACATGCTCGTTTTCTAACTCTTTTAACCAACCAGCAGAGGCTTCAGCTTTTTCGTAATCGAATAAGTTTGTATTAAGCACATGGTTCAACTCGACTTTAGATTCTTTACTTTCAATAATACGTGCTTCTGGATTTAATTTTTTAATAATAGCACGAAGCTCTTCTACTTGATTTTTGGTTACTAAATCTATTTTATTAATAATAATAACGTTAGCAAATTCTATTTGATCGGTTAATAAATTAACAATCGTTCTATCGTCGCCTTCAATATTGGTTAATGCTCTTGTGGTTAAATAATCGGCACTCGAAAAATCTTTTAAAAAATTATAAGCATCAACAACCGTTAACATATTATCTATATAGCTAAAACGACTTAAATCAATTTTACCATCTTCGCTCTCAAAAGTAAAGGTTTGAGCCACCGGAATGGGCTCGCTAATACCTGTGCTTTCAATTAATAAATAATCGAATTTGTTTTGCAAAGCAAGTTTTTCTACCTCTATCATTAAATCTTCTCGAAGTGTGCAACAAATACAACCGTTAGACATTTCTACTAGTTTTTCTTCGGTTCTAGACAGAGTATTTTCGTTTTCTATAAACTGAGCATCAATATTTACTTCGCTCATATCGTTTACAATAACTGCTACTTTTAGCCCTTTTTTGTTATGCAATACATGGTTTAATAAAGTGGTTTTTCCTGCTCCTAAAAACCCACTTAAAACGGTTACTGGTAATTTTTTCATTTATTCTACTATTTTTAAATCTATTGATGTTCTGCTTTGCCAACCGGTCTCGTCTGTAACAGAGTATGCACAGTGGTAATCGCCAGTATCAATGTCGTTTGGAATGGTAACCGCAATATTAATTTCGTAACTTGTTAACCCTCCTGCTATAGTAAAATTTTCTATATAAATTAACGGTTTTAAAGCAGATTGTATAGGGTCTAAATTGCATTCTGTAACTTGATCGTCGTGTGTATGGTGATCAAAATTATGATGAATATCTAAACTGTAAGCTGCTAAAGCTTTATTATCTGTAACCTGTGCTCTAAAATTATAAGTTTCGCCTCTTTCGAGTACAGCACAACCTTGTGGAAATCCTTGAGCATAATTAACGCTTATGGTTGGTTTTTCTTCGTCTTTATCTACACCATCATCGCTAGAACATGCTGCTGTAACTAGAAAAATAGATAATAAATAAAAGTATTTTAGTGTGAATTTCATTTTTTATAAAAATTAAAACCGCACAGTAAACTAAATACTATGCGGTATTTTAGTGGTTTAACTATGCAGTAACATCAATATGTGTTTCATATTCTTTAGTTATTCCGTCTTCATCTTCAACAGTAAAAATCATGTGATACTCGCCTACTGGAGCAGTTTCTGGTACATCTATATGCTCATGGAATTCTACTTCTGTTTTTTCATGGTATCCATCTAAAAATTCAGCTTCATAATCCCACTCTACCTCTCCGTCTGCAGGCGTAAGTCCGTGAGCATGAATATCAACAGTTATATTATGTATACCATTAACAGCGTTTACCATAAATTCTACATGAAAATCTTTTCCTCTTTCTACAGAACTATCAATAGTAATATGGCTTAAAGCAATAGCATCCATAATCATAATATGCCCTTCTACTTCTGTACTATTTCCATCTGCATCTGTTACTAATAATTCTACATGGTATTCTCCAGAAGGAATGTCTGTAGGCACATCTATATGCTCATGAAATGTTGGGTTAATGGCTAAGTATTTAGCATCGGTAAACTCTTGTTCAAACTCCCACTCTACTTCACCATCTGCCACATCTAAATCGTGAGCATGAATAGAAAGTGTAATACTCCTTACTGTTGCTTCTGCTGTAATTTCTGCCTCTAAATGAATGTCTGAACCTTTGTATGCAGTCTGTTCTGTAGAGTGCGCACTTCCTTCTCCGTATTCAAAATTAGAAATAACTGGTGCCTTTAACGAAACACCGTCGTCGTCGCTACTACAAGAGTTAAAAAATACACCTATAAAAGCGATA
Organism: Postechiella marina; assembly: GCF_039538365.1. Lineage (NCBI taxonomy): Bacteria > Pseudomonadati > Bacteroidota > Flavobacteriia > Flavobacteriales > Flavobacteriaceae > Postechiella > Postechiella marina. Next base: position 775,279 of record NZ_BAABCA010000001.1, on the reverse strand, counting down.
ATGGCTAAAAATTTAAAATTTGTTTTCATAATTGTTTGCTTAAATTGATTATTGATTGTTAATTATTTAAAATGGTATGGTTACAGATAACGACATGTTTCTACCAGCTTCTGGTACATCTATTAATCTGTAAAAACTTGTATGATTAAAATATTTGGTATCGAATACATTATTTAATTTTACCCTTATTTCTAGAGGTAAATTGCTTTTAAAAACATCGAGCTCTGTTAAAAAAGACATATTTAGTAATTGATAGCCATTGGTTTTTTCTTCTGGAGGCACAATATCTTCTTGTTCTGCTGTCATTCTAAAATCTGCGATTACTTGTGTTTTTTTTAAAAAAGACACATCTTTAAATTGATAATTAGCAGATAACATCCCAGATAATGGTGGAGAAAAGGGTAATGTAAACCCTTTTTTAGCACCACTGTTTTGCTTAGAATACACATACTCTACCGATGCATCTAGTTGTAAATTATTAAATACAGTTGTGCTTGCTGTAAACTCGCCTCCAACTCTAAAAACCTTAGCTTGTGTATACTCGTAAATTTGAATTGTTTCGTAATAACTTGATGTTGGATTTAAATAAATATAATTTTGAAATACATTTACAAACGGACTAACACCTATACTAAAAGATTTTACATTGTGATTGATGGCAAGGTCTAATTGATACGATATTTCTGGATCTAAATTTAAATTTCCTTTTTCGTAACGATACATATGATAGTTTACACCATCTGATGCCAACTCGTTAGATAAAGGCATTCTAAAACTTCTGCCTACATTAACCTTATAACTCGTCTTGTTTTTTATGTAACTAACTCCTAAAGAAGCACTAACACTACCAAAATCTATAATTTTATTTTTAGAACGTTGTAAATGTATGTACGATGTAGAACCTTCGGCATTATTAACCCTAGATGGATACCAATCGTTATATGCTTTGGTATTTACCACTCCAAAATCGTAACGCAAGCCAGATAAAAGATGTAAATTTGAGGTAATTTCAAGCTGATTATAAGCAAAAACCCCCACAATAAAACGATTGTATTCTGGAATTAAAAAACCCCAACCACCAATATTATTATTTTGATATTCCATGTTTACACCAAAAACCATATCGTTTAGGTTATTAGGCTTAAAAGCATCTCGCATATTTAATGAGTAGGTATTTTTAATAAACACCCGTTCTTTAGTATCTGGCGGTGTTGGCATATAACCGTGTGGCACGGGCTCTGAGTGCTCTTCTCTGTTGTTATTTTGATAACCAAAATCGAAGTGTAAAGTATGTTTTCCTGCTTCTAAAGATGTATTATTAGTAATTTTAAAATGATTTACTTTATGATACGGAAGGTCTATATCTCGGTTTGAAGCATCATAATCTATACTAGAACTTCTTACCTCTAAACCATGAGCATTAGCAAAAAATCCGTTTTTTGCATTAACATTACTAAATACTGTTTCAGACTTTACACCTTCGGCAGCATACCCAATACCTAGGCTAGCATTTGCTTCTCTACCAGCGGTATTTCTTAAATTATTGTCGTGCAAATTAAATATGTAATTTTCATAATTAATTTGATCTACAGGCACTTTATAATCGCCATAGTCTCTATATGTTAACCTACTACGGTAAAACCATTCATCTTTTCTAGATGTTATACCAGCAGAAACACCTAATAAATCGTTATTAGTTTCTCCTAAAATATTAACCTCTCCATCAAAAGAATTTTGTAATGGCATTTTATTAGGTTGTATATCTACAACACCTGCAATAGCATCAGAGCCATACATTAAAGATGCTGGGCCTTTTATAATTTTAATGTTATCTATACCTTGTTGATCTATTTCTAAACCATGGTCGTTTCCCCATTGTTGTGCTTCGTGCTTAATACCATTTTGCACCACTGCTACCCGATTAAAACCCAAACCACGAATTACGGGTTTAGATTGCCCCGAACCAATATTTATTGTGCTTACTCCAGGTATTTTACTTAAAGTCTGCATTAGGCTATTTTCTCTATTTCTGTCTAAAAAAGCTTTAGAAACCGATTGTGTAATCACTGGTGTTTCTAATATTTCTCTTTCTTTAGTTTTTCCGCTAACCTCTATTTCTCCTAGAAGCGTATTATGCTCTTTTAAAACTATTTTAAGTCCCTCTATATTAGATTTTACATCGACACTAATCGTTTTAATTTCGCAACCAATATGCGATACAGTAAAAGTATGCACGCCCTTAGCCACATTATTAATGGTAAAAGCACCCGTTGATGATGATACCGAGAAAAGTTTTTCTCCAATAATAGTTGCACCCTCTGCAGGTTCTATATTTCTCGCATGTATAACATATCCTTTAATCTGAAAAGAATCTTGCGCAAATGCGATAGAGCACAGACTAAAAAATAGCCATATACTCAGTATTTTATGAGACATATTTATAAACTAAAAAAATTGAACTTTTGTTCTTTAAAAAGAACCCAGACAAGATCTATACATTTATATTTTCTTAGAATATATACAGGTAAGCAACATTAAAAACGAGATGTAAAACTGTTTTACTAGTTGATTATAAACATGATGAAGCAAAATATATAGAAAGTTTATAGTGCAAAAGGCGGAGGCCTAGAACACAATGCACCTGCAATTATAGTATTAGGTAGCGTGTAGTTGTAATTATATGCTATTTCTTTTTTAAGAGGAAACGATATATTTTCTATTTTAAAATCGGCTACTTCGGGCGAAATAGTTGGTGTTAGTTGGTTTACAACCGCATGATCGCAAATAGCACAAGTATCGTGGTCGTTATCATCATCACAATGCGATAACTCATGAAGCCCTGTTATTTTCATCATTAGAAAAAGAACAAGGAACAAATAAGTAATATTTTGTTTTATTAAACTAAGCTTCATTAAAATGAATAACTCTTTACCAGAATTAGTAACTATTGATTGATACAAATATTTTGCAAATATATTATCTTTTCGATAAAAATACAACTGAGTTGCAATAACATTTTTGTTAATTCATTTTAATCAAAATAAAAGCTAAAAAGCTATTAAATTACTGTGCTAAAGTTTTTTGCATAACATTTTGTTATGTGGTTTTACAACTAAGTTAATGGCTACATCTTATATAACGTGTTAGTGTTGAGTTATTTATATTGTTTTAAATGCCAAAAACTTATTTTTCGTCTTGTTGTAAACCCTAGTTTTTCATAAAGTTTAATTGCTCCACTATTTGATTCTGCAACATGTAAATATGGAATTTTATTTTCATTAAATATTTGATTTGCAGTTTGTTTTATTAATTGTTTTGCATAACCTTTCCCTGTGTGTTTTGGATGAGTAACAACAGCACTTATTTCTGTAAATTCATTCATTTTCATTCTTTCTCCTGTCACAGCAATTAGTTTATCATCTTTATATATGCCAAAATACTTACCTAGATTAGATGTTTTATTGTTAAAATAACCTGGTTGAATCATATTAACTAAATCAAACAATTCTTTTTTTTGATGCTGAGTTTTTAATTCAACAACCTGTTCGTTTATACTAATATCGATAGGCTTTTCAAGAATCATTTGATTGCAAACTAAATTTTTATTTAAAGTTAGTGCACTACTAAATAGTGGTTTTTCTCCAACTACATAAAAGTTGTTATGTGTTGCAGAGTAATTATCTATACCCTCAGAGGTTTTTTCAAGTTTTATAAAACCTCCAAAAGGACAGTATTCTGGTGCATAAAATTTAATTCCGTCATATTCTATTGAAAATGTGTTATGTGTTTCACATAAAGAATTCCAAACGGGATTATCTAATTTCCTTTTTATTTCGTTTTTTTTCATAATGAATGTAAACGGTTAGTGTAAGAGTAATAGCGGATTAATAAGTACTTACTTTTCGGGTAACAATATACTTAATTAAATAATAATAGCGGTTTGAGCATGCACCCAAACCGCTATTACTTTTATACATTGTAATCAATTGGCTATTTCAATGTTTTCTTCATAAATTCTCTCATTTTGGTAATAATTTTATCTCCATCTTCTTCCAACGCAAAATGTCCTGTGTCATAAATATTATAATCAATTTCTTTCACATCTTGTTTAAATGCCTCAGCTCCACTTTCAGGAAAGAACTCATCATTTTTCCCCCAAACAATCAATAAAGGTGGTTGGTTATCTCTTAAATACTGTTGCCATTTTGGGTATAACTTTAAATTATTTTGATAATCATAAAACAAATCAATATTTACTTTATGGGCATTGGGTCTAGATAATCTTAAATAATCTAAATGCCATGTATCTGGGTTTACTTTTTCAGGGTTTCTAGTTCCATGTGTGTATTGCCACTTTAAACCTTCTAGAGAGAAAACTGGTAGTAATGCATGTTCTGTTTCCTCATTTCTATTGGCCCAAAATGCTCTTGTACTTTTCCAAGCTTCTCCTAGTCCTTCTTCGTAGGCATTGCCATTTTGATTAATTATAGCAGTTACCCTTTCTGGATGTGCTGTAGCTATTCTAAAACCAATGGGTGCACCATAATCTTGAATCATTAATGCATAGCGATTGATTTCTTTTAATTCTAAAAACGAATTTATGGTTTTAGCAATATTGTCAAAAGTGTATTCATAATCTTTTGCTAATGGAAAATCACTATTTCCAAAAGCTGGATAATCTGGTGCGATTAGGTGATATTCATCAGAAAGTTGATTTAATACTTTTCTATATTGATGAGAAGAAGATGGAAAGCCATGTAGAAGAACTAGTGTTGGATTTTTAGGATCTCCTGACTCTCTATAAGCAATGTTTACACCATTAACCTTTAATGTTTTGTATTGGATTGGATTCATTTTTTTTTCATTTTTTACTGTTAATATTTCTTTGTTTTTTGAGGTACTTGGTTTTTCTTGACATGAAACTATTAGTGTTAATGCCAACAGATAAATAAGTTTTAATTTTTTCATTGTATGATGTGTTTATAGTTTTCGTTCAGATTTTTTTATTTCTAAATCATTAATACGGGCACTCCATAGATGCAGTTATAGGGTCTTTACTATTCCATGCATCTTCTGCCATTTGAACTTTTTGTTTTGCCGTATCTTCATTAAAAGGCGGTAGTGGGTATTTTTTCATAATCAAAACTTTTAATTACCGAACATTCGGTAAAATTTATAAGTAAATTTTTATTCTTTTAAATAGTTGTACTCTATGTTTTGTAACGTGTTTTTGAAAATTGAAATATCTCCTAATCCCTTAGTAACAATCAAACTACCTTGTATATCAATTAGTACTTGTAAGGCTTTTTGTTCTGCTTCTTTGGGACTTAGTTTTAATGCGATTCCAATTTCTTTAAAAGCAGAAAGCCATTCATTCATTCCTTTATTTATTTGTTCCTCGAATAATTCAATACCTCCTTGCATTGAAAGCGCTCGAAAAATACAGGTTTCATTTCCTCCATCATATAAAGCACTTATCTCATTTAATGCATTTTGCAACCTAATTTTTGGCTCTAAATCGGTATTTAATAGAGATTGAAAAATATTATCATTAACCCATCCACCTAAATGATTTAATACTGCGTCAGCCATTTCCTGCTTCCCATTTGGAAATCTATGATATAGGCTAGCTTTTTTTAAACCTGTCGCTTCTGATAATTCTTTTAAGCTTGCCCCTTCATATCCTTTGGAACGAAAAACCTTAGTTAAACCTTTTAATATTTCAATGTCTAATACTTTTTGTGGTCTCATAGTGCAAATATAGATAAAAACAATTAATTACCAAACGATTGGTAAATAACTTGTAGTTATTCTTCTGCTTGTTGCTAACGTCACTGTATATGGTTTGTTTCGTGTTTTAAGCATAAAAATTAGCAAATAAAAACCGAATAGAAAATCTGCGAGGATTTTCGTAAGTAGGCTAAAACTAGCAATAAATTATATAAGGTGTTGTAAGTAGTTTTTATCTAAATATTCCTATTATATTACTAATTATTCCACCGCCAGATGACATTTCGTGTTCCTCTCTTGTTTGAGTCCAAATTTCACCATTTCCTTTAATTGAATATAAATAACCTTCTCCACTTCGCAACAGTTCTTTAAATCCACGTGAAATTGTTTTTACTTCTAAATTACTATCAAATGCAACTAAATAATCTTCGTCAACCAAGTATTCTTTTTCTGGATTTAGCTTTTGATTAATTATTTTACCATAACCGATTAAAAACAATTTTCCATTTCCACTAGCTTTCATTTTTAAGCCATCATTAAGTGTAGTTTTCCAATCTTTCTTAATTATTTTCAAGTCAATGTCATTGGTTCTAGCAAAGTGAGAATTTGGTTCGATAATTACTTCTTTTTTTTTACTAATTCCAATTTCAAATATTTCTCCGTTTTTATCGGGTGAAAAAATCATTTCAATTTTTTCTTTAGCTTTATAAATATTATAAGCTATACTTTTTCCTCCAAATAATTTCCCAATCCAATTGTTAAAAGTTTTTGCCTCAAATTTTGTTTTCAATTCATAGTCACCATCAGATAAAATCATTGCTCCTCTTTCTACAATAATCTTCTCCGATTCATTTAATTCAACTTTTAAATATGAATTTGGGTACTCTGATATGGTCGTTTTCATAAATTACTTACAACGTGTTTGTATTTGGTTTGTTGCGTGGTTTAACACCTAATTTAGCAAATAAAAACAGAATAGAAAATCCGTGAGGATTTTCGGATTAAACACTAGCCTTAGCAATTCCAAGTGGATTCGGACGTACTCGAATCCGTCGTAATTGCGGTTATACATTGTTGGTAAACGTTTTTTTATTCCATTCAACATTCAATTTTTCCAATTCAGCGTTGAATTTATTTAGAGTTTCAGAGTCGATTATTTTAGTGTCAATTTGTATTTCTGATTTGTCCGTTATCAGCATATATTTATTGTCATTTAGAATGATTCTTTTTATTTTGGATAAAGGGATTGACTTTCCGAATATTTTTCGAGTTTTTATAATTCCATCGCGAATAGTTAGATAATATACTTTTTTATCAAATAAGAAATATAAAAAGTATCCTACTGAACAAATCAATGTTAAATAGTCAAAAGTGTTAGGTGATTCTTTCGTAAATCCATATCCAGCGTAGATTCCCCACAGAATCGCTGAAATTAAACTAATAAAATCTCTTTTCTTTTTGTACGGTATTTTCATTTTAAATGTTTGCCAACATTGCGTGTAACTAAAGTACGGGTTTGTGTACGAGGATTTTCCGTAGGAAAATCAAACGTAGCAAACATGCATCGACCTATGGTTAAGCACTAAACCGCAATTATTTTTATACATTGTTGGCAATAGTTTTTTTATTCGGTTTATAGTTTCTAAAGACTATTTAATTCAGCTAATTTGTCGAGCAATAGACTTCTATAACTTTCCATGTAATCTGGATATATTGCATTTCTAAAACGCCAAGATTTATGAAATCCATCGTCATCTTGATATTCTAAATAAAATCCTCCATTTTCATTTGTACAGTCAGTACAATCTAAATATCCATTTGGTTCATTAAATATTTCATCAGGTAATTCAGTTATCAATGATTCAAAATCCTGATAATTTGCATTATTCATAAGTTGAAAATTACCTTCAAAAAATGTGTTTTCAGGATAATTATAATCAATGTCTTTATGTACATTTTCAGTATCTATTTTATAAATCGTAGAACAATCTCCTGAACAGCTTGAATCAGCAAACCATCCAAAAATAAGTGTTCCGTTTCTTTGATTATTTTCATTTCCACTGTTATCATCAGAGTTACATCCAGATAGAATTAAAACTAATGATAAGCATAAAATAAAATTCAGTTTTTTCATTCCGTAATATTTGGTTTAAATGTCTAGTCCTGAAATATGGCTACAGGTTAAAAATTGATTTACGCTGATAATTTATATAGCATATTCGGTGTTTTGAAGTCTAAAGATAAATGTAATCTTATTTCGTTGTATAGATTAATTGCATTTTTTGTTGCTCTTTTGGCGTGAGCCACATCAGTAAAGGTCTGGTCGAGATAGAACTCGTCTTTTAAGATGCCGTTTACGCGCTCAGCCATAGCATTTTCGTAACAATGATTTTCTTCTGTCATACTAATATCTATCTTATTTCTTTTAAGTATTTGTGTATACACATTACTGCAATACTGTATTCCTCTGTCTGAATGATGGATAAGACTTTTAACATTCTTTGCTTGGTACAGAGCCTTGTTTAAAGCTCTCACGCATCCTTTTAGTTCCAGGCTATCACTGAGGTCATAACCAACAATCTTTCTAGAATACATATCTGTAATGAGCGCAAGATAGCAGAAGCCTTTAATGGTTCTGATGTATGTTATATCGCTTACCCAAACTTGGTTAGGTTTTGTGACTTCTACATCTTTAATGATGTTTTTGTACTTGTAGAACCTGTGCAATGAATTGGTTGTTCTAGAACTATATTTCTTTCTAAGTGTAAGCATATTGTGTTTTCTAAGGACGTTAAATAGGGTGTCTCTACCGACTTTAAGATTGACTTTAACAAACTCATCATCTAATGATTTTATAAGTTTACGTACGCCTTCTCTGGGAAGGGATCTGCGTCTTTTTTGTACTATTTGAATAATCTGCTGTTCTGTTTTTAAACGTTTATCAGCTCTAGATTTGTATTTGTAATACGCATCACGTTTTAAACCAAAACAATGAGTTATAGTGATTAAAGAAGCAAATCCCTTAGACTTTTCTTTAGCTTTATCTAATGCTAAATATTTAGCTTTTTTTTTAGTTCGGTTACAGATTTATGACCTAACTGTTCTGCTGCTACTTCCAGATAAGAGTCCAGTACCAAAGCATCTAAATCCTTTTTGAGTAAGAGTTGTTTTAGTTGTTTGATTTCTTTTTGAAGCGCTTTAATACGTGTTATTTCATCTTTAGTTTCCACTTTAATTCTAGTGTTCATCAGGTCTTTACGGTTGTACTTTCTAATCCATTCGTTAATGGTTGTAGGTGCAATACCGTATGCTTTACCTAGTTGATATTTGTTTAGTTTTCCGGTTGTAAATTCGTCTAAAATTTTCAGTTTAAAAGGTTCTGAATACCGTCTAATTACTTTGTCATTTTTGTACATAATGTTTAAAATTATGTAGCCTTTATTCAGGACGGGTCAAAATTATTGTCAACGGTCTTGTGTATGAGTAGTAGAGAATAAATAATGACTACTTTTTCGGAAAGTAATTTACAAAATAAAAAATAATAGCGACTTGAATTAAAACTCAAATCGCTATTACTTATACTTGTTGTTAGCAAACGTTATTTTCAATGATTTTTAAACTGCTACCTCAGATTTGTGTAAACTAACTACGGTTAGAACTGCAATTCCATTAATCCAGTAATAATAGGTATCTATTCCTTCGAACGAAAAAGCAAAAGGTGCAATGATAAATACGATTGCGACTATAAAGTCTACTGCTAAATGCATTTTATAGGAAATTACCTTAAAAGCTCCTAGATGATGGTCAGTAAGCAATGTTAAAATAAAGGCGGCTATTCCTGTTGCAACTGAAAGCTGTAAAGCTAAAGGGTTAGAATCTCCTAATCCGAGAAGAAAGGGAAGTACTATCAATGCAATAGCAACTGGATAATCTAAAAATGCGTGAATTCTCTTGGTTACAAATTTCATAACTCTATTTTTTAATTATGAGTTTTACTTAAGTTTTTCCAATTCTTATCTGCAACACCTTTTAATTTGCTATGATTATTTTCTGCCAACCATAATTGTTTTGCATCAAGTTCCACATTGTTTAAATACAGATAGTATTTTCCATCTTCTACAATAAATTTATTTGGGTCAACTCTAAATTTTGCTCCTGCATAACAACCAAACGCACAAAATCCGCCATATTGAGGAAGGTATTTTCCAGGGTTTTTGTCAAACGTAGTTTTTTGTTCTGCTGATGTGAAATAGTATACTACTTTGTTATGTTCAGATTTATATGTTTTGTTTCCTTTTTGAGCTAATCCCAAATCTAAGTATGAAACAGGACTGTAACCTTGTAATGCTATATTACTATTGTCAATGTTATTCGCCATTTTATCTTGAGCTAATACTACTGAACTCATTATTAGAGCTAACCCTAAAATTGTTGTTTTAATTAAATTTTTCATTTTCTTATATTTTGAATTGTTATTTATTCTAATTATTCTGCGTTGAAGTATTCTTCTTGAATTACTTTTCCTTCATCATTCCAGATTCTGCGAATGATTTCATGCCAGTAAATCTTACTACTATCTTTCATATCGAAATCGAATGTGAATTCTGATGCTGATACATTTCCATCTACAATAGAATGATGATGTGTAATACCATTTACTTTTGCAATTGCACCAGCAAAGCCTTCCATTTTTGCTATCATTTCTGTTTTACCTTTGGTTCCTCCATTTCCGTAATCTGAAGTATTAGCATTGTCTGCAAAGAATTCTTTTACGGCATCAACGATTGCTCCTTGTGAAACTATCGCATCCATTTTTTGTACTTGTTCTTTAATATTCATCCTTTTGTGTTTTAAAATTACACTGCAAAGATGAGATGAGATTAAAGTATACTTGCTACAAAAAAAAGACTAAGAATTGTACTTTTTTAATTTGAATTCGGAAGGTGTAACTTTAGAATAATGTTTAAAGAATCTCGAAAAATGATTTGGTTCTTCAAATCCTAGTTGTCTAGAAATAGAGACAACAGATTGTCCTTCGAGTATCATTAATTTAGCAGAGTTGATTAATTCTAATCGTATTAATTGACCTAAAGAAGTGTTCATTTTAGCTCGAACTTTATTAGATAATGCCTTTATAGAAAGGTTCATTTCATTAGCGTAAAACTCAAGAGACCTTTCTTGTGTGTGATATTTTTTTAGAAGTTCTAAAATATCTTGTGAGAATAAATCTCTATTTTCAAAATCGAAATTTTGTCTAAACTGTTTTGGCGTTTGTCCAATTGATTTTTTAAAAACTCTATTGAAATAGGCGTCATCTTTATATCCTAAATCATAAGAGATTTCTTGAATGTTTTTATTAGTGAATGCTACTTCTTTAAGGCTTTCTTGCAGCCTTTTTGATGTCATTAAGTTTTTGACAGATAAACCTATTTTATTTTTAATTAGTGCTTGAGCATTATATCCTCTGTCGTTAATTAAATTGACTAAATCAATACTTGTTAATTTATTTGAATATTCTTTGTCAATAATGTCTTTAGCATCAAAAATTACTTGGTACTCTTCTTTATTAGCTTTGAAGGGATTTTGCCAAAACCATTGTTTAGAAGACACATCAATTATATCAGCAGAATTATTAGTTAAGGCTGTTTCAGATAGGAATGATTTACATTCCTCACATTCTAATAAGTCAATATAACCTAAAGATATTAGGTGTTTGAATAATACTCTTACATCATTATCATAAAATTTACTTTCATTTGAGAATTCTATTCGTCTAACTGTAAAGTCATCTGATAAAAATTTAATGTATTGTCCTTTTTCTAGAAAAATTGCTTTTTCTTGCCAATCAAAATAGTTCTTGAAATCAACTTGAATGCTTCCTTTTCCGGAAAGAATATGAATAAGAGTATGACTTTCTATAAAGTAAACTTTATTAATTTCTGGTGAAAATTTTTCAACTTTTTGCATTCAGTTGGGTAATGTTTGCTAACATCCATATAACCTCAGTTTATCCCACAGGATAAAACGAACATTTACATAATGTTAGCAATTAGTCTTTTAATTTTATTATATCCAAATATAAAAATTAATTAGTTTTTACTTGTTTTTTACCACAGTACTTTGTTAGTGGTAGTTTTTATTTATGCATCTACAAAAATTACTTGACCCGTTATAAATCCATCAACCGAACGTTCAAAAGCTTTACCTACTAACTTTCCAGGAACGGGCTGAAAACCTGGCATCATTTCACCATAAACATCCCAAGCCTCTTCTAAAACAGTTGGGTTTATTGAGTTTACTCGAATTCCTCTTGGCATTTCAAATGCAACACATTTAACAAATGTATCAATTGCTCCACTTGTAGTTGAGTCTGCAATAGCAAATGGAATTGGTTTAACATTTAGAATTCCCGTAATTAATGTGAAAGAACCGTTATCTGCAATGTATTCTTGTCCTATACGAACAATATTAATTTGTCCCATCATTTTACTTAAAATGGTACTCATCCATTGTTTTTCTGTCATTTCTGTGAAATTGGCATATTCACATACACCAACAGTATTTACTACAGCATCAAAATGTCCTACGTCCTTGAAAAGTTTTCTTAAGGATTCTTCGCTAGTAATGTCAACTTGATAGTCACAGCTATCAGCAGAACGTCCAGCAGTTATAACTTTGTGTTTTCCTAGACCTGTAAGAGCAGCTTGTCCCATTTTTCCGTTTGCTCCAATTAAAATTATTGTTTTCATATAATATTTGTTTTTAAATTATATGCAAATTTATGAAGCACTAAAGGTTTAAGAAGAGGACATTTGTCTAATACGTAATATTAGCTCTTATTCGACTAAGGTGACGTTGCGTAACGCCTAGGTAGGAAGCTATATAATGCAGAGGAATCTCTTTGATATATTCGGGTTGTGTTGTAATTAAATCTAAATAGCGTTGTTGAGCTTTATGTTTTTGATGATTAAATATCCATTTTTCTAATTCTACATATTCTTTTTCGGCTATAACTTTCAAAAAACGCAACCAATTACTATTTGATTTTGCTAAATCTTCTAACGCAGCTTTTGGTATTGAAATTATTTCAGCATCTGTTAGAGCTTGAATATTTTCTTCAGATTTTTTTTGCGAAATAAATGACGAATAAGCCATTAATAGTTTATTAGGAAAAGTGAAACAATATGTAATTTCATCGTCATTATTTGAAAAATAATAGGAACGAAAAATTCCACTTTTAACAAAAGCTATAGAGTCGCAAATTTTATTATTATTAATGTATAAATCGCCTTTTTTTAATAAAGTAGTTTGAGATAACTTCAAGAAATCATTAATTTCTATGTCGGTAAATAAATTAAATGATTTTAAATATTCGTTCATTTCTTTCTTTTAGGGTAAGTCGCCTATGCTTTTTTACTTCCATTATAACAAATCTAAAATTATAGATTTGTTGCGTTAAGTTATTGAATAGAGCAATCATAGATATTCTGAAATCATCCATTTTTAGCTCTTTCATAAACGTCTAAAGTCAAAAGTATTTCAGTTTCCATAAGTGCTGTATCATAGATATCTGAACAATACAAAAATGAAATATTATAATCTGCTGAATCAAAGTCATAATCATATTTTACCCATTGTTCCATCCCGCAAATTGAAAACCAACGACTAAATAACCTTTTTCTATTTAATTGTCTAGAATCTGTACTATCACATAAAAAGTGAATTACTAAAGATTGGTCTGTTTCTAAAAATTCAATTATAATATTTAATATTGTTGAAGATATTTTAGTATCCTTTCTGCCTTTTTTTTCATTAATTTCCCCAAAGTCTAGAGAGTATACGTTATTTAAAGGGAAGGTTTCTTGAGACATATTCCTAAACGCAACGTAATATGTAAGATTGAGTTCTGTGTAAAAATAAAAATAGGGGCCATCAGCCCCTTGTTCTTTATTATATTTATACATAACTAGTTGTTATCCTTAGCTTTTTCTTTTATTTTAGCTATGATTTTATTTCTATGCTCTTTTTTATCAAGAGCCATCCTTTCCAATACTTTAATTGTATTGTGATTAGCTTTTATTGTTGTTGAGCGTATCATTGCGTTATACTGGTATATTAATTACATACAAAATTACAATAACTATTCCAAATTAAGCATATACTGAGTATACTTTGTATTTATAATGTGTTTACTAACTATAGTTTTTAACTATGATAAATTAATTTTTAATTGTTTTTAACTTTTAAATATCATTAACTAAATTATAAAAGAAGCTAATAACTAAGAGATAATTCAGTAAGTCTTTTAAATGCGTAAGATTGCGTTTATATGTCTTGTCCTGAAATATGGCTACAGGTTAAAATTGAATTTACGCTGATAATTTATATACCATATTCGGTGTTTTATAGTCTAAAGATAAATGTAATCTTATTTCGTTGTATAAATTAATTGCATTTTTTGTAGCTCTTTTCGCGTGCGCCACGTTATCAAAGGTCTGGTCGAGATAGAATTCATCTTTTAATATGCCATTTACACGCTCAGCCATTGCGTTTTCGTAACAATGATTTTCTTCAGTCATACTGATGTCTATTTTCTTTCTTTATAATATTTGAGTATATACATTGCTACAATATTGTATTCCTCTGTCTGAATGATGAATAAGCCCATTAATGTTTTTCGCTTTATAAATCGCCTTATTTAACGCTCTCACACATCCTTTTAACTCCAGGCTATCACTCAGGTCGTAACCAACAATTTTTCGAGAGTACATATCTGTTATTAAAGCCAAGTAACAAAAGCCTTTAATTGTTCTGATGTAAGTTATATCACTTACCCAAACTTGGTTAGGTTTTGTAATTTCTAAATCTTTTATAATATTATTACACTTATAAAATCGATGGTATGAGTTTGTTGTTCTGGCGCTAGTTTTCCTTCTAAGTGTTAGCATTTGGTGTTTTCTAAGGACATTAAATAAAGTATCTCTACCAACTTTAATATTTACTTTATTAAAATCTACATTTAAAGATTTAGTAAGCTTACGCACACCTTCTCTAGGAAGAGATTTGCGTCTTTTTCTAACAATATTTATAATCTGTTGTTCAAGTTTTAAACGCTTATCAGCTCTTGATTTGTATTTGTAATACGCATCACGTTTAAGCCCAAAACAATGGGTTATAGTCTTTAAAGACGCAAATCTCTTAGATTTTTCTTTAGCTTTTATTAAGGCTTTATACTTAACTTTTTTTTTAGTTCAGCGACAGATTTATAGCCAAGATCTTCAGCAGCTACTTTTAGATAGGAATCTAATACCATAGCATCTAGATCCTTTTTAAGTAGTAGTTTTTTTAGCTGTTCAATTTCTTTTTGAAGAGCTTTAATTCTAGATATTTCGTCTTTAGTTTCCACTTTTACTCTTGTGTTCATTAAGTCTTTACGATTATACTTTTTAATCCACTCATTGACAGTTGTTGGTGCAATAGAGTAGAGTTTACAAAGTTCACTCTTTGTATGTTTTCCAATGCTAAGTTCGTCTAAAATTTTTAATTTGAAAGGTTCACTGTAACGTCTAATTACTTTGTCATTTTTGTACATAATGTTTAAAATTATGTAGCCTTTATTCAGGACGATGTAAAATTACTTACAACGTGTTTGTATTTGGTTTGTTGCGTGGTTTAACACCTAATTTAGCAAATAAAAACAGAATAGAAAATCTGCGAGGATTTTCGTAAGTAGTAAATAATCAAGTAATTAAACATACAAGGTGTTGCATTTTGTTGTTTTTTTAGATTTCTAATTACTCGGCTTAATTAAGTTTTCTGTTTTTCCAGCGTTTGAGTGAATTCGGTCAGCGATTTTAGTCTGCAAACTTTTTTAATTATGTAAACGAGCTAAAAAACCATTTAATAATTAGTTTGTGATTCTGTCAAATTTTTGATTGAGAAAATTTTTATAATATATCACTGATTTTTCTTCTTGTTCTTATAGTAATAAGGTAGGATAACTATAAACAAAACAATTAAACAGACTATAATAGGCATTATTTTCATAATAGACATATAATTTAAGGTTACACATATTAGTAAGAGAATAAACGAAAATGTTACAAATAATATAATAATTGTCATTTTTGTACATAATGTTTAAAATTATGTAGCCTTTATTCAGGACGGGGTAATATTGTGCACAACGGTCTCGGCTAAGGTTAGTACGGGATTAAATTAGCATTTAATTTCGGATTAAGCGATTATCCAAAACTTTTTATTTTGTTTTATCTTTTCTATTCTAAAGCCAAATCAAAAGATTTGGCGGACTTCATAAAAATACACTAAACTTTGGATTAAGCACCAAAACCCGTATTAATTTTAGCCATTGTTGTGGTTAGTATTATTGCCACGCTCGAATAATTAAATCAAGTAGTTCTTTCATTTCTATCCATTCACTTGAAATTATTTCTTTATTTTTTACTTTTTTTTCAAACCTTTTTTGAATTAGTTTTTTTTCTAAAATTTCTCCTTGAAATTTACCAATACTATTTTCATACCCTTTTAGTTTTATTGGCTGATTTTTTAAAACATCTATTCCTAAATACATTTCAATACTACATGCTATACCATTAATATTTTTTTTACCATCGGATGTTATAGTTGGATAGCTTTTAGCCAGTTTAATATCTGGATAACGTGAAATTTTTATGTTGTCAGGAATTTTTAAATTGTCTAATTGTTTCATTTCTTTCAACCCAGCAGTATCATTATCAAAAAGAGCAATGATTTTATTTTTTATACCTGAGCCTATAAATGATTTTATATTATGGACTAAGAAAGATGCTCCTCCTCCTAAATTTAATTCTCCGAAATTCATAAAGTAATAACTTTCAGAAAGATGAGGATAAAGTTTTTCGTTATTTGATATTAACCACAACATCCATATAACCTCAATTTATCCCACAGCATAAAACGAACATTTACATAATGTTAGCAATTAGTCTTTTCATTTTATTATATTCAAATATAAAAATTAATTGATGTAATTATTGATTTAGAGCCGAATCTATAGCTTTTTTTAAAACATGAGGCTCGCTACCTAAGCCAATGGTTAAAAGCTTAGTGCCTGTAACAGGAATACCATTAAATGGTCTTATAAACACTTCTCCGTCTGGGTTTCTTTCAAAGTAAGTGTAATTGTTTTCTCCATCAATTTTAGTACAACCTTTTACTCTTAAAATACTTTTAGGCAAAGCCTTGCAAATACTATAAATACAGCTTACATCTGGTAACTCTGGTAAATTTGAAGAACAAGACGCCCAATGTGCCTTTTGATGATCTATTTTTTGCGCCTTGTTTTTTAACGGTAATAATTCTGGAAGAAGCGATACATCCAAATTATCCATGGTTATAATTTTTGCCAACGTATTGCTCGCTTTAATATCTGCAATAACTATTTCTTTTCTTTTTGCTGCAATGTGTTCTAAATGTGTTAAAACAATAAGCGAAGAAACTTGAATTTGATTACGTTCCAATTCGTTATGCTCTCCTCTTTTTTGCCAATTTTTAACATCTACAACAGATATTTGAATGGGTGGTAAAAACCTATTATTTAAACCTACGCCAAGAAACTCCATTAATGTACAAGCGTCAGAAGTTCCGTTAGCTTCAATTAATGTAACACCTTTTTTTCTTTCTTGAATTCTATTTACAGTATGTCTAAGCTCTACTATACCACTACAACATATACAGCTACCACTAAGTGCTTTAATACTATTTAATTTTACTTGTTGTCTAAACTGTTGGGCATCCATATTGGCATTTTCGTAGTCGTTAAGAATTACAAAAGGTTGCCAACCATAGTTGGTAAATTTTTCTATTAAATAACGCAGTAATGTTGTTTTACCTGCGCCTAAAAACCCCACAACTGTAATAATAGGCTCCATAATTTATATAAATTCTTAACTTTATTTTCTATTATTTAATTTTAGGCCTAAACGGTTTTATTACAGCTTTGTTACACTCTAAATAAGGTCCTTCTATTAGGTCTATGCAATAAGGAATAGCTGGAAAAACAGCGTCTAAACATTCTTTTATAGATTTTGGTTTTCCGGGTAAATTTAAAATTAAACTCTTTTTTCTAAGTCCCGCAGTTTGTCTCGAAAGAATTGCTGTTGGCACAAATTTTAACGATTCTGCTCTCATAAGCTCACCAAAGCCTGGCATTAGTTTGTCGCATACAGCTTCTGTAGCATCGGGTGTTACATCTCTTTTAGCAGGGCCTGTACCTCCTGTTGTAATAACTAAACAGCAATTTTGATTATCTACAAAATCTATAATAGTATCTTCAATAAGCGTCTGTTCGTCTGGGATAACTTTATATACTTTTTGCCAAGTAGAAATTAAATATGAATTTAAGGTATCTATTATCGCTTTTCCGCTAAGGTCTTCATAAATCCCAGCGCTTGCTCTATCGCTTACAGTTATAATTCCTATTTTTATTTTTAACATATTTACCTTCTACCCTTTTAAATTTATTTTAAACAGATTCTATTTGATTAAGTTTATTCATTTTTTCGATTAAATCGCCTTGAATAGCAACCACTGCTGGTTTAGGAATATTATCCTTATCAAAAGGCCATGTGCTCGTTGGGTTATTTAAATTTTTAGTTTGCTCGCCAGGATGTTGTACGCTTAAAAACAAAGTTTTACCATCTGGAGAAAACCACGGGCCAGTAAGTTCTGCATCTCGTGGCGCCGATGCTACCCGAATAACTTTACCAGCATCTTTACCTAATCTTGGAATTACAAATAAGCTGTTGTTTTTAAAAGGCAGATATGGTTTATCGGTTCTATTCATGGCATTTCCAGACATATCTGTAGTAATCCAAAGGTTTCCAGACATATCGAAAGCTAGATTGTCTGGACAAGAAAAACCATTTTCTTCGCCTCCAGCCATGTATGTTGATGCTTTAAAGGTTAAGGCATCAAAATTGCCATGTGTTTCTTCAATTTTTAAAATAGAACCGTGAACATCGCCTTTAGGCTTATTATTTGTTAGTGTAATAAATATATGTCCTGTAATAGGATCTATTTCTATATCCTCGGGTCTATTTAAAGCAGTTGCTCCTAGTAGTTTTGCTGCTTCTCGAGCTCTAACTAACACCTCGGTTTGGTCTTTAAACTTATTTTTTAAAACAGACTGATTTTCCCAATCTAAAGCTAACCATTTACCATTAATGGTATCTGCAACGTAAAGCGTACCTTCTTTTAAAGAACCTGGTTTAGAAGATACAAACTTATATAAATGCTCGTTATTTTTATCGTCTCCAGAGTAAGCAACAACGCGCTTATCTTCTAGCTCGTATAAAGTGCAACATTCGTGTGCAAATCTACCCAAAGCAATATGTTTTTGTGCTGTTCCATCTTTTGGATTTACCTCTACAACCCAACCAAAATGTTCTGGCGGATAATTGTAAAAGTGCTCCCAACCGTAACGACTTGGTTTATGGCTTGCCTTGTTATTGGCATCGTAAACCGTTTCTCCAAAGCAGTCGTTATAGTTTTCTTCGCAAGTAATAAAGGTTTTCCATGGAGTAATACCTCCAGAACAATTACTATTTGTTCCTATTACCGTGGTTTTACCTTTAATAGGGCTATCCCAATTTAACTTAATTGGTGTTTTTGCTGTAATACGCCTGTTATGCGAATCGTTTTTAACCACAGACCACACACCATTTTTTTCTTTAATTCTAACAATACTACCTCCAACATGGTACATTTCTTTATCTACCTGCTCGATAGTTCTGTGCTCTAACGGGTTTTCGTATTTGCTTTTATCAAAACCAGAAACAAAGAGTTGGTTTACATATTCGTGATTTACCCATAACAAACCGTCTTTAGGGTTGTTTTCATCAAAAGGAATAAAACAAGTAAAATCGTTATTAAAACCAAAAGTATCTGTTTCGCTAATTTTATCGCCCCATTTTACAACGGTATGATAATTTAAGCCATTTGCTAGTAATAAATCATCTTTATCCGAAGACATTAAACCTTTTAAAACAAAGGCTTTTAGCTCGTTTAATCTTTTTGTAGATATATTATTAATATCTTTTGTAGGCGTTGTTGTATTACCACAACTTATTAAAAATTGAGGCATAATAACACTTCCTACACTCGCTTTCCCCATAAAGGAGATAAATTTTCTTCTATTATAATCCATGATAATTTATAGAATTACTAACTTTTAAATATTTAGAGTTTTTAATTTAAATGATATTTTTAACATATTAAATCTGAATATATATTTGTAAACGTTTTATAACCTCTATTATAAATTTTACTAGTTGTTTTTAATAGCTTGGTTTGGTAAATTTGTTAGTAGTAATTTTAGCTCTTTTATATTTTTATTAAAACAAATAAGAACATATTGTAATAGTACATTTGGGCTTTTAAATGTTTTGTAAAATGCTCTTTTCTTTTTTTAATTTCTCTTTAAAAATTATTTGTTTTCAAAAAAACCGAAAGTTTTGTTTTATGAGTTAGATTCAATTCATAAAACAATTCTCTTACATACATTTTAGCAAAATGATGCTGGATGTTTTCTATTTTTTCATCATTAGTTTTTACAAAAAAATCTGCACATAAAGTCATATTAATATTTGTCAAAAAATGATTGTTGCGTATTCCTTCTATTTTTTCTTTACCCTTCATTTGCACAACATGTATTTGTATTACACTGGCAATATTTTTTATTGTATAAATGTAACGCAATTAAAGTTAACGCTGGAAAGTATACTAAATTTTCATGTAAAGATAACCATGCCATTTTTTCGTTTACTATTATAAAAAACAGTAATATCCAACTTATCCAAAGAGCAGGTTTTATCCATTTACTAGTAGTTGTTTGTGTAGAGCGGTAAATAGCAAAAAAAGAAATTGTTAAGAAAAAATAATCTATAAATACCCACCAAGTTGGTGTATTACTGCAGCATGTTAAAGAGCAACTTTGTACTATAAAAATAAAGGGAGTGGCAATACAATGTAAAAGACACAAACTACTTGCAATAGCTCCTAAATTGTCTGATTTTTGATTTGTTAATATCATTACTAATTTTTAATACAACTGAGTTGCAAATGTAGAAATAATATTTGTTAATGCAACTAGGTTGTGTTACATTTGTATTATGGGAGTTATTAGAAAAACAAAAGCTGTAGAAGTTTTAATTAATACCTTTAATAGTAGTGACGAAGCTATTTCTGCAAAAAAACTAATTGAGCAGTTAGGCACTATGTTTAACAAAACGACCATATATCGTGTTTTAGACAAATTAGAAGACGATGGCGTTTTACACTCTTTTCTAGGTAAAGATGGTTTAAAATGGTATGCTAAGTGCACTGGTTGCTCGGCAACAGAACACAAAGATTTGCACCCTCACTTTCAATGCCTAAGCTGTGGTAAAGTAGACTGTCTAACCGTTAGTGTTACGTTACCTAAAATACCAAACAGAACTATCGAAATATCTCAGTTATTAATACAAGGGCGTTGCGAAGCATGTCTCGCTTAAACCCTAATAGTATAACTTAATACTCACTCCTCTCCTATCTGTAAAACATTTTTTAATTAATGTTTACTAGATTTATAAAGTAAAAGACATTAATACTCTTAAATTTGTTTTAATTTAATTTTCTTTTAAAAATATAACGAGTAATAAAAATACCATTACCATCACTTTTTCCCGCATCGCTTTCTACAGCGCTTGTTACAAACAGCAAATCCCAACCTTCTGCTAGCATTGCTGTTAATTTTGAAGAAATAACAGTATCGTTTGCAGCTATATTTTGAAAACGTATTCCGCCTAAATTAAAAAAGTTTAATAATTTAGTTTCTTCAAACTCCTTAACTCTAATGTCTTTTCTTTTAGCTTTGTTTCTGCTATTATCATTTTCTGTTTGGCTCGATGTAAATGTTTTATAATTTCTTTCGTTGTTTGATGAAATTAAACGCGATCTACCTAAGCCACTAGAAATAATAGACTCTACACTTGTTATAACTTTAATTTGGTAGTCTTGCGTTGTTGCTTCTTGAGCATAAACATTTGTTGTTAATACTGTAAATACTAAAATTGATAATGTTAAATTTTTCATGATGTATTAGTCTTTAAATAATTGAATTTTAATACTGTGAATTCGTTAATAAATACTGAATAACAGCACTGCGCTGCGTAGCTTCGTTATCAGACTCTTGGTTACTTAACAACACCACAGTTGTATTATTTTCGGGAATAAAACCAATTATAGACCAATAACCATTTATATCTCCCCCATGCCAAAACATAGTGCTATTGCCTTCTTGAGATGTAAACCAACCTAAGCCAAAATCAACATAACCGCTTGGCACATCTTGTGCAAATATTTTTGATTTTTCTGCTTCTGTAAACCAATTATTTTTTACAGCATTAACCCAAATTTCCATGTTTTCTGGCGAACTACTATAATCGCCAGCTCCAAAAGCGTTAACCATTGAGTAATTACTATTTGGCATCTCATTTTTATACCCTTGTGCGTGTGTATCTGTATCTATATTATCTAAACCTCTAAAGGTATTATTCATTTCTAACGGATTTAAAATTTTCTGTTTAATGTAATTATGATAACTCATTCCAGATAATTCCTGTATTAACAAACCTGCTAAAAAATAGTTGGAATTGCTATAGGCTTTTGATGCTCCTGGAGTAAAATCGAGGTTGTTTTCAGAAATTAAATCTGTGATTAAATCGTAAATAGCTTCTAAATTTAAAGTCTCTCCTTGCTCGTTAGCTTCCTTTGCCAAGAAAAAATAATCGGGAATACCAGATTGATGCGATAATAAATGAGCAATGGTAATTTGATTTCCTTTCGGAAAATCATCATCAAACTCACTCAAAGTTTGGTTAAAATTGGTTATTAAACCATCGCGTTTTAATTGCACAATAGCTGCAGCTGTTAGTGTTTTACTTACCGATGCTATTCGGTAAGCAAGATTATAATCTTGAGGCATTTCTGTATTTACATTTGCCAATCCAAACCCTTGCCTAACCAAATCTTCTCCATTTTTAGTTACAATGGCAAAACCATTAAAACCAACATCTGTTAATAGATCTTTTATTGTAACAGAATCGTTGGTTGGTAAATTAGTATCATCATCATTTGAGCAAGACGCAAATAATACTACTGCTAGTAAAAGCAACATGACATTGTTAAATTTTACATACCTTTTATTTATTTTAATGCTTCTAAATTGTTGTTTTAAAACGCTCATAATTATTTATTTTTATTGATATTTTTATAGTGCAAATTTGCAGGTTTATAAAAAGCTAATCGTCCGATATTATAATGTAGAACGTCCGGAATCACCTTACTTTTTTTTAGTTCGTTTTAAAGTGAAGTCCTTCTTTAGGTCTTACAATGCTTTAGATTATTTTTTACTTGATGTTACTTCTCACAAACTGGTTTTAAAATGGTTTGAAATTGCGAGACCAAACAAACTTTAAAACATTAAAAAAATAGTTTTATAAACAAAACTTATAACTTAAATGCTAATAAAGGCTAACAGAAGATTTTAAAGGTGATATTTTACAAGATAAGTTAACAGAACTGATGTTGTTTATTTTTTTTAAATCAAGTTATAAAACAATATTGTTAATAGTTAATTCCATTATAAAAACGCATTATTTATAAATAAAATTGATTAATTTCGCGCTTTTAAATGAAAAACGTAAAGCAAATAACAGCCACTTTTTTTATTACTTTGATTCTTTTATTCAAAGTAGCAGGCTTACATGCGCTTTCGCATCATGCAGACGAACATGAAGCGCAACACTGTGAGGTTTGTGATATTGTTACCGCTGTTAATTTTACACCTCATTTAGAAACAGAAGCTTTAAATGTTCCTAAAGTACAATTCTTTTTTTGCGAAAAAGCATTTACAAAGCCTGCTGTTAAAACTGGATTTAGCAATAGATACTTAGATAGTTATCTCTTTGCTAGACCTCCTCCGCAATTGCAATAGTCCATAATTTATGCATCATTATCCTCTACAGGGATAGTATTTTTATTTGCTTGATTTTTTTGAGTAAATAAGCGGTTCTATTTTGAAAAAAAATCAAATTAGGCCTTAATCAGCATGTATAATTTGGACTTCTTCTCTCCTATTTTGAGTGATTATTCTACAAAACTTAGCGCTTTTAATGTAAAGTGATTAGGCGCTAAACATTATACTTAATTTAATTAACAACACATATGCTTAAAGCATTAAACATTACAAAGTCTTATAACGGAAAAGTTGCGTTAAAAGACGTCTCTCTCGAGGTTTCTAAAGGCGAAATTTTTTGTCTTCTTGGTCAAAACGGAGCAGGAAAAACCACCACGATAAACATCTTTTTAGGGTTTATTCAAAAAGATGGTGGGCAAGCTTTTATTGGCGATAAAGAAATTGGTAAAGATAACACCAACCAATTAACTGCCTATATACCCGAAACGGTTCAACTTTATGGTAATTTATCAGGCATTGAAAACCTTAATTTCTTTAGTCGTTTAGCTGGTTTTAGTTATTCAACATCAGAGCTTGAAGGTTTTTTAGCTAAAACAGGATTACAAGCCGATGCACAACACAAAAGACTCTCTACGTATTCTAAAGGAATGCGTCAAAAAGTTGGTATTGCTGTGGCATTAGCCAAAAATGCCGAAGTAATTTTTATGGACGAACCTACTTCTGGTTTAGACCCTAAAGCTACTGCAGAGTTCACTAAAATATGTAAAGAATTAGCTAAAATGGGTAAAGTCATTTTTATGGCAACACACGATATTTTTAATGCTGTAGAATTGGGAACAACCATAGGTATTATGAAAGAAGGTGTATTGGCACAACAACTAAAAGCTAGCGAAATTAACGCTAACGAATTAAATCAACTTTATTTAGAAACCATTTAAAATGAAAAAATATATACTATTAATGCTAATGGTTTTTGCTTATCAAGCATCATTTGCGCAAATTAAAATTACAGGTAAAATTACCGATAAACAAGGTGAACCTATTTTTGGAGCAACAGTTTCATATTACAGTACAACTTCACAGCAAAAAAGCGGAACAATTACCCAAGACAATGGCGATTTCAATTTTAATTTAAGCACTACAGGAAGTTATAAAATTAGAGTGAGCTATGTAGGAATGACCACCTTAAATCTTGAAAAAACATTCAACGAAAATAAAACCTACAACTTAGGATCTTTTATTTTAGATGAAAATTCAGAACAATTACAATCTGTTGAAGTTATTGGTAGAGCACGAAAAGATTACAATAGTGATTACTCATTTTCGGCAACTAAAATAGCGATTAAAAACAAAGAGTTACCGCAGGCAGTTGCCACAGTTACAAAAGAACTTATTGCAGACCGTCTGGCATTTCAATTACCAGATGCAGTAAAAACAGTTAGTAATGTAGCTGCTACTGGCTTATATAACCATTATAATATTCGAGGTATTACTCAAGGTGACGATGGACAGGTAATAAACGGAATGCGTACACGTCAATATTATTTCTTACAACCTATCACCTCACATTTAGAGCGTGTGGAAGTAATAAAAGGACCATCTTCTGTAACATTTTCTAGTGCAGATCCTGGAGGAACGGTTAACATGGTAACCAAAAAACCATTATTAGAAAAGCGTAACGAAGTGTCGTTATCTACAGGAAGTTACGGAACATTAAGAGCTACAGGAGATTTTACAGGCCCTTTAAACGATTCTAAAACTTTATTATATCGTTTTAACGCAGCCTTTCAAGAAGCAGATTCTTTTAGAGATGTTGTAACTAATAATGCGCTTTTAATTGCGCCTTCTTTTAGTTATATCCCAGACGAAACAACGTCTTTAAACGTGGAAATGATTTATAGTAATGCTGAAGGTAATTTAGATAGAGGTCAGCCAATTTTCGGTTCTATTAATGGTGAATATGATTTAGACAGCACACCAATTACCATGAATGTTGGTGCTTCGAGCGATCATTACAAAACTAAAGAGCTTATGTTTATGGCAAATTTTAACAAGAAGTTTACTGAAAATTTTGGGTTTAATGCGCAGTTTATGAAACAAACTTGGGACGAAGATTTAGCAGAACACAGAGTGGATGGAACTGCTGTAGATATTGATGGAAACGTAATTACAACACTTGCGAGATTACGTTATGATGAAAGACAGCAATACTGGGAAACAGATAATTTTAGCTCCTATTTTAATTACGATATTGTAAAAAGTAATTTCACAAATAAAATATTAGTGGGTTATGATGGTTCTCGTTGGGAAAGAAAAACAGGAGCTGGATTTAATCGTGCAAGACGCTATTTAACCGTAAGTGGTGGACAAGCAAATTACGATGCAAGTAATCCAGATAATTACCAACAAATGGTTGTAGATGGTGTCACCATGCCTGTTCCTGCAGTGCCACATTTTGATTTAGAAAATCCTTTTAATGGTGCAAGAAATACTAACGCTTACAATCTTTCAGATTTAACTATTCCTGCAAACTTAACAACATCTAACGGAATCTATATTCAAAATCAATTTAAATGGGGAAAATTCTCTGTTTTAGCAAACTTAAGGTATGAATGGTTTAGCGATATTTTTGATTATAAGGGCGACGAGCAAGAAACTAAAACCAGTGCTTTTGTTCCAAGATTAGGTTTAACTTATGAAATTACGGATGATATTAGCGCTTATACTACCTATTTAGAAGGATTTCAACCACATACAAACACCGTTTCTTTATCGCCTACTGCCGAAGGTTTTTTCTGGGGTGGTTCTCCTGGAGATTTCGACCCTTTAGAGAGTAGCTTAAAAGAAATTGGTGCAAAAGGTGAGTTTTTAAATGGTAAAGTATTTGCTAACGTGTCTATTTTTGAAATCATTCAAAAAAACATTTTACTTGGTGATACTTATGATTTAGAAAACTTAACAACACGAGGAGAACAACGTAGTAGAGGTTTCGAAATGGATGTTTCCGGTTATATTTCCCCTAATTTTAATGTCATTGTTTCTTATGGTTACAACGATGCTGTAATTGTTGAAGATGCGGTAGAAGAATTTATTGGAGCCAGAATTGGTGGTGCGCCAAAGCATAATGCTAATTTTTGGGGACGTTATGATTTTAGAAATAAAGCTTTAAAAGGTATCGGACTTGGTTTTGGTGTACAATATGTAGACGAAAAATATACTTGGTATAACCCAACCTATGCTACAGACAGAATACTATTACCAGACTTTACCGTTTTTGATGCTGCTTTATATTATAGACCATCAAACACTGGTATGCAATTAACCCTTAAAGTAAATAATTTATTTGATGACACATATTACTTAGGTGGACTTAATCCTTCTAGATTAGGACCAGGAGCGCCAAGAAATGTGTTATTAAATGCGACTTATAAATTTTAAATATGAGAAAAAATGTCATCTACTTGTTGGCACAACAGTTATGGAAAGACGCATTCCGATCTAAAGTTATGGTCGTTGCGTCTATCCTAATGTTGTTTTTGTTAGTATTTTCAGCCTATAGTGGCTGGGAAAATTATCATGACCAAAATGTAACGCGTGGTGCTGTTCAAGAAGAAGTTCAAGATAGTTGGGAAAACAATCCTGATAAACATCCACATCGTATGTCGCACTACGGTTCGTTTGCTTTTAGAATAAAACATGTGCTTAGTGTTTTCGATTTAGGTATGGAGAACTTTGTAGGTAATGCTGTGTTTTTAGAAGCCCATAAACAGAACACCGTTAATTTTTCCGAAGCTAGTATGTCTACAGGTTTACTACGCTTTGGTGAAGTTAGTTTAGCCATGCTTTTAAAGGTTATTGTGCCTTTATTAATTTTCTATTTGGGCTTTGCTACTATTGCGCAAGAACGCGAAAATGGAACGCTAAAACTACTTATTGGACAAGGTATTAGTCGAAAAGAAATCGTGTTTGGTAAATGGTTAGGTTTGTGGAGTTTGTCTTTAATTTTCCTATTTGCTGTATTTATAGTGCTTCTATTTTTTGTAGTTATTGAATTGCACGAAGGCTTGAATAACGGGAGTTTAGCTCGCTACGCTGTTCTTTTAGTATCTTACCTTCTCTTTTTTGCCATTTTAAGTGCTATTACTATTACAGTTTCGGCATTTAGTAAAACTGCTAAAGGCGCGTTAGTTAAGCTTTTAGGAATCTGGTTATTGTTTGTAATCATTGTTCCTAAATCACTACAAGCTATGGGTTATTACTTATATCCAACGCCTTCTAAAATAGAAATGGAAACTGCTGTAGAACACGATTTATCTAAAATTGGAGATAGTCACGATCCTAACGATCCGCATTTTAAAGCAATAAAAGATTCTGTTCTATTAGCAAATAAGGTTGCAGATGTTAATGATCTCCCGTTTAATTATGGAGGATTTATTATGGCACAAGGTGAAGCTTTAAGTTCTAAAGTATATTTAAAGCATCAAAATGATTTATACCACGTATATAACAAGCAAAACAATGTAGAACGTTATTCTGCTTTTGTAAATCCGTATACAGCCATCAAGAATTTATCGATGGGATTCTCTGGAACCGATTTTAAATCCTTCCTTCATTTTAAAGCAAAGGCGGAAACCTATCGTTTTAAATTAGCACAGTCCATGAATAAATTACAAATGGATTATATTCCTAACAAAGGAAAAGAAGGACCAACCAAATTATCTAGTAAATTTTGGAAAGACTTCCCTCCTTTTGAATATAAAACTTTGAGTACTGCTACGGTTTTTAAAAATGAGTTAACGTCTATTTTAGCCTTACTGCTTTGGACGATTTTGGCCTTTTTCGGACTATCAAAATTATCTACTAACCTAAAAGCCATCTAAATATGTATAGTTTATTATTTAAATCGTTTTTTAGAACGAAGATTTTTTTAGTGAGCCTAGTTTTATTAATTAGCGTTGGTGTTATTAGTATATTAATAGGAAAGCAATACTTGGTAAAACAAGAAAACACTATTGTTGCTGCTCAAGAATTTCAAAAAGAAAGTATAAAAAACAACGTAGAATATCATAATGATGATTTAGGATTGTTATTATACTATTTGCGTTTCACTTTAATTAAGAAACCTGCAAATATTAATGCGATTTCTATTGGTCAAAGTGATGTTAACCCATTGTTACAAGCGGTAACTATTCGTGCTTTAGAAGGTCAGAAATACGATACCGATTTTGAAAACCCATCATTATTAATGTCGGGAAATTTAGATTTAGGGTTTGTTATAATCTACTTGTTTCCGTTGGTGTTAATAGCCATGACTTTCAATCTATATTCCGAAGAAAAAGAATTAGGAACATGGCGTATTTTAGCCTCGCAAACCTCTGCTAAAGCAAGCTTCCTATTCAAAAAACTAATGGTTAGAATACTGTTTGTTTTTGCTGTTTTAGTGTTGCTTTTATTTATGGCAAGTGCTATTTTACAGTTACCGTTAAACTCAAATTTTTGGGCTATATTTTTACAAAGCGTCCTGTATTTATGTTTTTGGAGCGCATTATGTTTATGGATGGTATCGTTATTAAAATCGTCTAGTTTTAATGCTTTAGCTTTAATTTCTATTTGGGTGGTTTTAACCATTTTAATTCCTGCAATGGTAAACAATTATGTAATTAATACATACCAGGTACCAGAAGCACTAGACGCTATGGTAGAGCAACGTGATGGTTATCATGAAAAATGGGATTTAGAAAAAGGAGCAACAATGACAGGTTTTTTAGAAGCCTATCCGCAATTTGCAAAATATCCTGTGCCAGAAGACGAATTTAGTTGGATTTGGTACTACGGTATGCAACATATGGGAGATTTAACTGCTGAAGACACGAGCAAAGAAATGATGGAAAAAGTAATGAAACGTAACACAGTTAGCCAAAACATTGCACTTTTTATTCCAACCATGCATGCACAATTAAGTTTTAATAGTTTGGCTGGAACAGATATGATTAGCCATTTGGAATTTTTAAAAGCACTTGGAAAATTCCATGAAGATTTACGTTTAGGGTTTTATACCAAAATTTTTGATAAAGAACCTGCTAATGTTATTGACTGGAATACACATGAAGCTAAATTTTACACAGTAAAACGAGGTTTTAGTTGGCTATATTTAATGCTACCAACCTTAATTATTACCTTAATTATAAGTTTTATAGTACGATTTAATCTCAGAAAATTATAATAAAAAAAGGCTAGAATTTCTTCTAGCCTTTTTTTATTATAATAGATTCTATTAATACTCTGTTTTATCTATCTTTTTTGTCCAAGCCTCAAATGGTTTTATTGCAATTTCTGGAGATAATTGCTCAAACGGAATGCTTCGTTTATTGTATGGTAAAGGAATTTCTTTATAAATAAATTCGTCATCAAAACCAATATTAGCAGCATCTGCTTGGCTACTTCCATAATATACTTTATCTGGTCTAGCCCAATAAATAGCACCTAAACACATTGGGCAAGGTTCGCAAGAGGTATAAATAATACACCCATCAAGCTGAAAAGAATCTAAATTTTTGCAAGCATCTCTAATAGCAGTAACTTCGGCATGAGCTGTTGGGTCGTTTGTTGAGGTTACTTTATTATTTCCTTTTCCTATAATTTTTCCATCTTTAACTATAACACATCCAAAAGGTCCACCTTCATTATTTTGCATGCCTTTTAAAGCTGCATTAACAGCTTCTTGCATAAAATTTTCTTTATTCATTTTAAATATATTTTAATATTTAAGCTCTAAACAAATGCGCTTAAATTTGTATTTTCTATGTGCAAATATACTTTTAAATTCTGTTTTGTTGTAATGATTATAACTGTTGGTTTATTATCAAAAAACAGACTTCATTATAATTTAATTAACCAATTAATTCATCCATAATTTCAGCAAATAATTTATAGGATTTAATTCGGTCGTTTACATCATAAATATTGGTAACAGCTATAAATTCGTCTGCTTTGGTTTGCTCCATAAACTCTCTAATTTGAGGTTTTACTGTAGCTTTACTCCCAATAAAAGAATATTTAAGCATTTGATGCACTTGGGGATTTTGCAAAATACCTCTCAAGTCATTAGTCATCTCCGTGGGTGGTTGCACTGGTTCTCTTTTTCCTGTAAATAAACCAAGAATTAATTTGATTAATGAGGTTGATAATCGTTCTGCTTCTTCATCGGTATCGGCTATAATAACATTTAAACCAACAATTACATAAGGCTTGTCCTGCTCAAAAGAGGGCTTAAATTCTTTTCGGTAAATATCTAGAGCATTCCATAAATGTGTAGTTGCAAAATGGCTCGCAAAGGCATAAGGCTTCCCGTTTTTCGCTGCTAAATGTGCACTATCTGTGCTAGAACCTAAAATATAAATAGGAACATTAACACCTTCTGCAACTGTGGCTCTTACTTTGGCTGTAGAGTTTCCTATAGCAAAATAATCTTGTATTTTTTCTAATTCGTTAGGAAATGCGTGCGCAGCATCCATAAAATCAGACCGTATAGCTTCTGCAGTTTCACGATCTGTACCAGGAGCTCTTCCTAAACCTAAATCTATTCTGTTTGGGTATAAGCTTCCTAAAGTTCCAAATTGTTCAGCTATTATTAATGGCGAATGGTTAGGAAGCATAATACCTCCAGAACCTACTCTTATGGTTTTTGTACCTTCTGCTACATAACCAATTAATACAGAAGTAGCACTACTGCCAATGTTTTCGGCATTATGGTGTTCTGCTAACCAATAGCGTTTATATCCAAATAGTTCAGCACTTTGCGCTAGCTTTAAACTATTATTAAAGGTTTGTTTTAGAGTATAATTTTTAGAAACTAAAGCAAGATCTAATATAGAATACAAGGTGTTTTTGGCTATCATAAAATGTTGTACTATAAAAAATAAAACAATAATGTTTTATGCGTTTTAATTATACAAAGTTAATAAATGACTATAATTTATAAAGTTAGAAACTGTTAATTAAAACCTAAGTATTACATGGGACTATCATCAGTTACAAACTTTGACAAACACCATCTGTTTAGATGTAAAAACCTACTTATTCATAGGTTAAACCGAATAAATTACTTTTTATCGATGTCTAATATAAAACTATATAATCCAAATAAGATTTTGCTTATTAATGCTTAATTTGTAAAACAGAACCCCTTTTTACTATGAATAAAAAACTACTTTTCTTATTACTACTTTGCTTTTTTATAAAAACATCCTTTGCTCAGTTATCTAGCAAACATTATTTACCACCATTAAAGCAAACGTCTGGAGGAAGCAATACCGCTACACACCAAAGCAATGCTGCCATTGTACAACAAGCCATATACCTTTCTACACCAGAGGCTGCAGCATTCCCAGTAAATGTATATCGTGGTATTTCTACAACACCATGGTTAACTATACCGAGTCTTTCTAATGGTGCTCCATATACTATTGATTCTGGAGATGGCTTAGCAAATAGTAATAACAATATTACTCTAGTAACTAACGTAAACACTGGAGCTGTTTTAATAAATTCTGGACTTAGGTTTGAAGCTCCTGGAGGCCAACAATTTTATGTAAATTATAGGGGGCGTTCTGGAGCTCAAGCAGGTTCGTTAACCTGTAAAGGGGAGCAAGCACTAGGTACTGAGTTTCGTTGGGGAGGCATTGCTAACAAACATACTAGTATAAATTCTAGTACAAGTTTAGGTATTATGGGTACTGTTGATGGCACGACAGTGACCATTTCTGGTTACGATGCAAATTGTGCTTTTAGAGATGGTATACAACCTTATGGATTAACAGATGATGTTATAACTATCCCTTTAAACGCTGGTGAAACTTTTGTTTTAGAAGCGGTTAGAAATCAAACAGGAACAAATGCAAACCCTGTTGCCGATTTAGCAAATATTGATGGTTGGTTGGGTGCTAAAATTACGTCTACACAACCTATTGCAATTGCTAATGGCGGTTTAAATGTAGGTATTAATTCGGCTTCGCAGGCCCGCGACGTTGGGATAGATCAGCCTGTTCCTACCAATATTTTAGGAAAAGAATACGTTTTTATTCGTGGTAATGGTGATGCCAATGACAATACTGAATTCCCTATAATTGTAGCTATATCTAACGGAACCCAAGTATTTGCAAATGGTGTGTTAATTGATACTATTGATGATGGCGAGTATGTAGAAATTCCTGGTTCTAATTATTCAGGAAATTCTGCTGGAGCAAATATGTATGTTACAACATCTAAAGACGCTTACGCATTTCAATGTCTTGCAGGTCAAGTAAACAGAATCCAAACTATAGGAATGAATTTTATTGCTCCTGTAAATTGTTTATTACCAGATTCTATGAGTGAAATACCTCAAATACAAAGAATAGCAGGTGCAAATTCTAATGTATCGGCGTTAACTATTATTGCATCTGTTTTAACTGACGATGGCGATGTAGAAATTTATCAGAATGGGGTTCAAATTGCAACTCCTGCCTCTACTGCTGTTTTAGAAGGTGGAAGTGCTACAGATTGGAAGTCATTTTACGTTTCTGGATTATCTGGCGAAATTTCGGTGGTTACTCCAGGTCCTATTGCTGTTGGTACTTTTATGTCGTTAGGAAGTAATGCAGGATTAGCTGGTTATTTTTCTGGTTTTGATACGGTACCAGAAGTTGAAGTAGATATAACTGGAGGTGGTTGTTTTCCTGGATCTTCTTTACAAGAAACATCTGGTAGTTTCTTTGCTTATGAGTGGTATCATGATGGGAATATCGTTACAGATAGTGATGGAAATCCTGCAACGTTTGACCCTACCCTTACAGGTGTGGGAGACTATTTTGTTCGAGTAACAGATTTTGGAGGTTGTACATACGACTCGGCAATCATATCTTTCTTTAGCTGCGATCCTGAAATTCAAATTATTAAAGTTGATGATGCAGACCCCATAGATGCAGGAACAAATGTCTCCTTTACAATAACTGCTCAAAGCTTTTCTGTTAACGAAGTAACAAATTTTGTTATTACAGATGTTTTACCATCAGAATTCGATTTTGTTAGTGCAACTCCTGGAACAGGAACTACTTTTTCTTATCCAGATTGGACTATTGGTACGATTCAACCGGGAGAAAAATTTTCTCTAGATATTGTCGCTCGAGCTAAAGATGATGCATCTGGAACAGTAACAAACACAGTAACTTACAACTTTGATGGTATTGCAAGTGAAACTAACGCCATTACTGATGATTTATCTGAAGATGTTACAATTACCCCATGTAATACAGCTTCTGCCCCATCAAGTACTCCAGATATTTGTATAAATGATACTTTAACAGATATTACGCATAATACCACAATTGCAACAGGAATTGGAACCCCAATAAATTTACCTGCTGGTGTAACAGCTTCTTGGAGCAACGATGTTATTACAATTTCGGGTACACCAACGGTTACTGGTACATATAATTACTCCATTCCTTTAACAGGCGGATGTAATACAGTAAGTGCTTTGGGAACAATCGTTGTAAATGATTTGCCTATTGCAAACGATATTACAGGTCATAATGAAGTTTGTATTAATGATACCATAACTTTAACAGAGGGCACAAATGGAACAATTATTTGGACATCGTCCGATAACAGTGTAGCTACTATAGATGTTAGTGGAATTGTAACTGGAATTAGTTCTGGTACAACAAATATATCATACACGATAACAGACATTAATGGTTGTACATCTGCAAGTTCAAATCCGTTTACAGTTACCGTAAACCCTTTACCAACAATTACGTCTTTAACAACAAATACAGATATCTGTGAAGCTGAAAATGCCGAGTTCTATATTTCTGGGATTCCTAATGCTGAAGTCACTTATAACATTAATGGAAATGCTAATGAAACTACAATTTTAGATGCATTAGGTGATGGAACAGTTATATTCTCCAACGCGACTTCAAATATTACAATCAATTTAATTTCTATAGAAAACACAACAACCGGATGTTCTTCTCTTTTAACAGATACAGCAACCGTAACAGTCAACGTATTCCCTACTTTGCTAGACTATTTTAATCTTATAGAATGCTATGATGGTAGTAATACGCAGGAGTTTGATGCTAATGATGCGGTAACTTTAAACCCAAATACTACCGTGGTTTGGTATGATGCCGAAAGCGGTGGAAATGTCGTAGCAAATCCTATTGTGAATACACCTACACCGCCAACCGATGCTCCAACATCGTTTTACGCAGAGATTGAAGATTCTAATACGGGATGTATTAATCCAGACCGTGTGGAAATTCAATTACAAATTGTTAATCCTCCATTTCCTGATTTGTTTTCAGAAGTATGTTCAAATGAAGCATTGAGCATTGGGTTAAGTTTTGAGGTTACTTATACAGTTACATCATCTGATGCAGCAAATGTACCTCCAGGACCAAGTCGAACTACAGCAAGTATTGCCAATATTTCAGACACTTATACAAATACAACTGCAAACCCAGTAACCATCACATATATTACCACAATTGCAGATGGTTCTGCTTGTGACGGAGAAGTATTTAATATAGAAGCTATTGTCTATCCGGAGAGTAATGGTGGTGACATTAGTGATGATCAAGTCATCTGTACTGGAGATACACCTTCGGATATTATTATTACAAATTCAATTGGAGATATAATTAATTGGGAACGTTCTGAAAGTGCTAGTTTTAGTGCCATTAATACAATATCTGAAACGTCTACAACTTTAGCAGGAACTACAATTGGTCCATTAACAGAGACCACATATTTTAGAGCTTTAATTCAAAGTGGCAATTGTACAACCACATATTCGCCCGTTTCTGTCGTTAATATAGACGTTACAAGTCCGACTATCTCTGGTACTTTGCCAGAACTGTCTGAGGAAGGTTGTTTAGCTTCAAATGCGCCAACTGCTGTAACTACAGTAGCAGAATTAGAGGCCTTAGGTTTGACAGTTTCAGACGATTTCAATGATGATGCAGATTTAAATGTTTCGCATGTTGATAATGCATCTGGTACTTGCCCGATAGTTGTTACTCGAGTATATACGGTTTCCGACGCTTGTAATAACAGTATGGATATTGAACAAACAATAACAATTACGATACCTACATTTACTATTAGTGATGCTGATGGAAGCTCAACTGTAGATTGTATCGCAGATGCTACTGAAACTTTTACGATGCCTACAATAACAGATGCGTGTGGTGATACCCTAACGCCTTCGGCTGCTGTTATTACTGAAAATCCAGATCCGCTAACTTGCGAAGGCACTAGAACATATACATACACGTATACCGATTGCGCTGGAAATTCAGATACTTGGGCATATATTTATACCATTGAAATGCCTCAATTCACAATTACAGATCCTGATGGTGCTTCAAC
Organism: Postechiella marina; assembly: GCF_039538365.1. Classification (NCBI taxonomy): domain Bacteria; kingdom Pseudomonadati; phylum Bacteroidota; class Flavobacteriia; order Flavobacteriales; family Flavobacteriaceae; genus Postechiella; species Postechiella marina. The sequence goes on along the minus strand of NZ_BAABCA010000001.1, from coordinate 739,116 downwards.
AGTAAGTTGTGTTGCAGATGCTACTGAAACATTTACGCTTCCAAATGTTACTGATTTTTGTGGAACAACATTAGACCCATATCAAATAGTTATAAATGAAAACCCAAATCCTGCGACTTGCGAAGGCACAATAACCTATGTCTACACCTATAAAGATTGCGTTGGTCAGACAGCTAATTGGTTATACGTTTACACCATTGATACACCACAGTTTACTATTACTGATGCCGATGGTGCTTCGACAGTAAATTGTATTGCTGATGCAACAGAAACATTCACTTTACCAACAGTAACTGATGTATGTGGAAATACGCTATCGCCTTCTGCAGCAGTTATCACAGAAAATCCTGATCCGTTAACTTGTGAAGGGACTCGTACTTACACGTATACCTACACTGACTGTGCTAACAACACCGCAAATTGGTCATACGTTTACACCATTGATACACCTCAATTCACCATTGCAGATGCCAATGGTGTTTCGACAGTAGATTGTATTACTGATGCTACAGAAACATTCACTTTACCAACTGTAACTGATATGTGTGGAAATACGTTATCGCCTTCTGCAGCAGTTATCACAGAAAATCCTGATCCATTAACTTGTGAAGGGACTCGTACTTATACGTACACCTATACTGACTGTGCTAACAACACAGCAAATTGGTCATACGTTTACACCATTGATACACCACAGTTTACCATTGCAGATGTGGATGGCGCTTCGACAGTAGATTGTATTGCTGATGCTACAGAAACATTTACTTTACCAACAGTAACCGACGTTTGTGGAAATACGTTATCGCCTTCTGCAGCAGTTATCACAGAAAATCCTGATCCATTAACTTGTGAAGGGACTCGTACTTACACGTATACATACACAGATTGTGCTAACAACACCGCTAATTGGGCTTATGTCTACACGATTGATACGCCACAATTTACCATTGCAGATGCCGATGGTGCTGAAACTGTAGATTGTATTGCTGATGCAACAGAAACATTCACTTTACCAACTGTAACTGATGTGTGTGGAAACACTTTAACACCTTCTGCTGCTGTTATTACAGAAAATCCTGATCCATTAACTTGTGAAGGGACTCGTACTTATACCTACACATACACAGATTGTGCTGGTAATACAGATACTTGGGCATTCATTTATACGATTGACACGCCACAATTCACCATTGCAGATGCCGATGGTGCTGAAACTGTAGATTGTATTGCTGATGCCACAGAAACATTCACTTTACCAACAGTAACCGACGTTTGTGGAAATACGTTATCGCCTTCTGCAGCAGTTATCACAGAAAATCCTGATCCATTAACTTGTGAAGGGACTCGTACTTATACGTACACCTATACTGACTGTGCTAACAACACAGCAAATTGGTCATACGTTTACACCATTGATACACCACAGTTTACCATTGCAGATGTGGATGGCGCTTCGACAGTAGATTGTATTGCTGATGCTACAGAAACATTTACTTTACCAACAGTAACCGACGTTTGTGGAAATACGTTATCGCCTTCTGCAGCAGTTATCACAGAAAATCCTGATCCATTAACTTGTGAAGGGACTCGTACTTACACGTATACATACACAGATTGTGCTAACAACACCGCTAATTGGGCTTATGTCTACACGATTGATACGCCACAATTTACCATTGCAGATGCCGATGGTGCTGAAACTGTAGATTGTATTGCTGATGCAACAGAAACATTCACTTTACCAACTGTAACTGATGTGTGTGGAAACACTTTAACACCTTCTGCTGCTGTTATTACAGAAAATCCTGATCCATTAACTTGTGAAGGGACTCGTACTTATACCTACACATACACAGATTGTGCTGGTAATACAGATACTTGGGCATTCATTTATACGATTGACACGCCTCAGTTTAATATTCAAAACCCTAACGATACAAGTACTATAGAATGTTTAGCGGAAGCTATTCAACCAACAGCACCAACAGTAATAGACGTTTGTGGAAATAACATAACACCTGTTATTACAGAAAATAACAATCCTGTTTGCGAAGGAAATAAAATATACACGTTCACATATACCGATTGCGCTGGAAATACTCAAGATTATATTTATACCTATATTATAGATTACACAATAAATCCAGTTGTACCTGCTAATGAAAGTAGTAATATAAATAGTATAGATGATGCGGTTCAACCAGATGCTCCTGTAGTTTTAGATAACTGTGGAGCAAATATTACTGCTGTTATCACAGAAAGCGCTGATCCCGTTTGTGACGGACAAAAAACATATACATTCACATACGTAGACTGTGCAGGTAATACATCAGTTTACACCTATACTTATAATATTGATGTAACTTCAACTTTAGACATTGAAAATACCTCAGCAATTGCATGTAGCGATGTTGCTTTAAATTACGATTTAACAAATTTAACATCATTATCAGGAGTAACTTTCGAATGGATTGTCACACCAAATGCTAATCTAACAGGTCCTGCTGATGGAAATGGAACGATAATAAACGATATTTTAACAAACATTAGCGGAGCATCACAGGATGTACTTTATACGGTTACACCTTATAATACTGATGGCTGTATGGGTAACACTTTTGAACTTATTATAACAGTAAACCCAGAGCCTTATAATGCCACTGAGCCATCAGATGTTACTTGTAGTAATGTTGCGATTAATCATGATTTAAACAGTGACGTAGATCTATCAGATAGTACTTTTAGTTGGGTAGCTGCTGATAACACTAATGTTACAGGCGAAACCTCAACACCTGCCACTACTTCTACAATTACAGATGTTTTAATTAACACGTCTGGAACGGTACAAACAGTTGTTTATACTATTACTCCAACGAGTGCAGATGGATGTCAAGGAAACCCTTATACATATACAGTTACTGTTAGTCCAGAAACCGAATTAGTTGTAGAAAAAGTAGCTTTATCTGCTGCAGATGGCAATTATGATACTGTTGGTGAAACTATAGAATATGAAATCACAGTAGAAAACAGTAACGAAGTTGAAATAAGCAACGTAACACTAACCGATACAAATGCAGATTCTATAACTCCAGCATCAGTAGCTTCTATTCCAGCCTTTGGTAGCACTACTTTTATTGTGACACACGAAATTACACAAGCCGATTTAGATGCTGGAGAAGTTATTAATAGTGCTTCTGTTTCAGCTATAGATCCTTGTGGAACTTCTGTAAATGCTATTTCAGATGATCCAAGTACAGCAAACCCTAACGATAGTACTGTAACACCATTAATACAAACACCAAGTTTATCTCTATTAAAAGAAGTGGTGTTTAATGATGAAAATGGTGATGGCGTACCTCAAGAAAATGAAACTTTAACATATATTTTCACCGTTGAAAACACAGGTAATGTAACCGTTACGGATATTGCAATTTCAGATCCGTTGGTTACTGTAAATGGCGGACCAATAGATTTAATTCCTAATGCATTAGATTCAACATCGTTTTCTGCTACATATACCATTACACAGGCAAATATAGATGCAGGTAGCATTACCAATTCTGCAACAGTTTCAGGAAACGCCCCTAACGGAAACCCTGTTACAGATACTTCAGATGATCCAAATGATACGACAGATAATGATGTGGATGGCGATGGTGATCCAGACGATTCAACAATCTTTACACTTATAGAATCACCAGAATTAACGGTTTTCAAAACAGGTGTATTTATTGATGCTAATAACGATGGTTTTGCACAGGCAGGTGAAACGATAGCATATACATTTAATATTATCAATACAGGAAATATCACAATCTCTAATATCACAATTACAGATGCTATTGTTACTGTTACTGGTGGTCCAATTGCACTAGCACCAACCGAAAATGATAATACTACATTTACAGCAACTTATACATTAACACAAGATGATGTGGATAACGGAAGCGTAACCAATGTAGCTACTGCTTCAGGAAATACACCAGGTGGAACTTCTGTAACTGATGATTCAGATGATCCGTCAACTACAGACAATAATGATGCTACAATAACCGAGTTAACTCAAAACGCTAAAATTAGTCTTCTTAAAACTGCGGTATTTAACGATGAGAATGGTAACGGTTTCCCTGAGGTTAATGAGACTATTTCATATATGTTTACGGTTCAAAATACTGGAAATACAACTATAACAGGTATTACCATAACAGACCCAATGGTAACAGTTAATGGCGGACCAGTAGATTTAGAACCTAATGAGATTGATACCACAACATTTATAGCAACTTACAGTCTAACATTGGCAGATATTAACTCAGGTTCGGTTTCTAATTCTGCTACAGTTTCTGGTCAAGATTCTAATGGGGATTCAATTTCAGATATATCAGATGATCCTGCTAATACTACAAATGAAGATCTTAATGGCGATGGTAATCCAGATGATGCTACCGTTACCACTTTAGCCCCAAATCCACAAATGAGCTTGGAAAAAACAGGCGTTTTTGTAGATGAAAATGGCGATGGTATTACTCAAGTTGGTGAAACAATTAATTATACATTTAGTGTTTCAAATACAGGGAATGTAACTATTTCAAATATTACAATTACCGATGCTATAGTAACTGTTAATGGTGGTCCAATAAACTTAAATCCAAATGAAATAGATACTACAACATTCACTGCATCTTACAGTATTACCCAAGACGATATTGATGCTGGTAGTATTTCTAATACAGCAACCGTAAATGGTGAAGCCCCTTTAGGAAATAGCGTTTCAGATACATCTGATGACCCTAATAACCCAGATGATATTGATAATAATGGCGATGGTGAACCTGATGATAATACCATAACAAGCTTACCAAATTCAGGAGGCATAACTTTAACAAAAGCAACATTACCTGCAACAGATGGTAGTTACAATACGCTTAACGAAGTTATTAGTTACGAATTAGTTATCACAAACACCGGAAATGTAACCTTAACTAACATTACTGTAACCGATGCTAATGCCGATAGCGGAAGTATCACTCCTGCCCTAATCTCAAATTTAGCGCCAGGTGAAAGCGTAATTGTTAATGCGTCTCATACTATTACGCAAACAGATTTAAATTCAGGTGAAGTTAATAATACAGCTTCTGTAACTGGTGAAGATCCTTTTGGAAATGCTATTACGGATACATCTGATGATCCGAATAACCCAACAGATAATGATGCAGATGGCGATGGTGATCCGGATGATATAACAACAACAAGCATAGACCAAGCACCTGCAATGGAACTAGAAAAAGTTTCAGTTTTTAATGATGAAAATGGAGATGGTATTCCGCAAACTGGTGAAACCATAACCTATAATTTCACGGTTGTAAATACGGGTAATGTCGTTATATCTAACATTTCTATTTCTGATCCTTTAGTAACCGTTAACGGAGGTCCAATTAATTTAGCACCTTCAGAAATTAACAACAATACATTTTATGCGGTTTACACTATTACATTAGCAGATATAAATTCTGGTAGCATTACAAACTCTGCGACCGTTAATGGTGAAGATCCTTCTGGAAACGCAGTTAGTGATACATCGGATGATCCTAACGACACGACAAACAATGATACCAATGGTGATGGCGATCCAGATGATAACACCGTAACAACGTTAATATCAAATCCTGAATTAACATTATCTAAAACAGGAATCTTTATAGATGCCAATGGAGATGGTTTAGCTCAAGAAGGTGAAACCATTCAATATATATTCGACGTTGCTAATACAGGAAATGTAACTATAAATAATATCACAGTGTCAGATCCAATTGTAGCGGTTTCAGGCGGACCAATTTCATTAAATCCTAACCAAACAGACAGCTCAACTTTTACAGCTATCTATGTATTAACACAAGATGATGTAGATAATGGCTTTGTTGAAAATGTAGCAACTACAAGTGGTAATGCGCCTAATGGAGATATTGTAACCGATACTTCAGACGATCCTACAACTACCACTAATAACGATGAAACTATTACATCGTTATTAAGAGAGCCACAACTTACGCTGTTAAAAATAGGAACTTTTAATGATGAAAATGGTGATGGAATTCCGCAAACTGGTGAAACTATTTCTTATGTATTCATTCTAAGAAATACAGGTAATGTCACACTATTTGATGTTGTAGTTACAGATCCTATTGTTACTGTTTTAGGCAACGCAATAGATTTGGCACCTGCTCAAGTAGATAACACAACATTCTCTGCGATTTACACCATTCAACAAGAGGATATAGATAGCGGCAACTTAACAAATACTGCTATTGCAACCGGAACTGATGTTGATGGCACTGTGGTTACAGATATAAGTGATTTCTCTGATGATCCAGACAATCCAATTAACGAAGATTTAAATGGTGATGGTGATCCAGATGATCCTACAGTAACATCACTATTAGGTAACCCAGAATTAAGTTTAGAAAAAATTGGAGTCTTTAACGATGAAAATGGCGATGGTATTACCCAAGTAAACGAAACCATAACTTATACTTTTATTGTTACAAATTCTGGTAACATGACAATTACAGGTATCAACATTACAGATCCTTTAGTTACTGTTTCTGGCGGACCTATAGATTTAGCTCCACTAGATACTGATAACTCAACCTTTACTGCAACGTATAGCATTACACAGTTCGATATAGATTCTGGTAATGTTACTAATACAGCTACGGTTACTGGTCAAGATCCAAATGGAAATAGCATTACAGATAATTCTGACGATCCTAATAACACAAACGATGTAGATGATAATAACGACGGAAATCCCGATGACGATACGGTTACGACACTACCAGGAATTGGTCGTTTAGAAATCACAAAAGAAGCACTTGCTGCTACCGATGGAAGTTATGATACAGTTGGTGAAGTTATTGTTTACACTTTAGTAGTTGAAAATACAGGAAACGTTACTTTAACAAATCTTGTTATTACAGATGATAATGCAGATGCGGGAAGTATTTCTCCTTCAAACATAACCATTTTATCGCCTGGAGATACTATAACAGTTTTTGCTACGCATACCTTAACTCAAGAAGATATTGATGCTGGTTCGGTTACAAATTCTGCTGTTGTAAATGCAAACGCTCCAAATGGCGATTCGGTTTCTGATGTATCTGATGATCCTAACAACCCAACAGATAATGATACCAATGGCAACGGAAATGGTGATGATGATACAATTACAGCTATTAACCAGTCACCAAGTATATCTTTAACGAAAGCTACCGATTTAGCACCAGATGGTTTATGGGATAGTTTAGGTGAAGTTATAACCTATACCATTGTAGTCACTAACACCGGTAATGTAACACTAACCAATATTAACATTACAGATGCTAATGCCGATTTAGGAAGTGTTATGCCTAGTGTAATTGCAAGCTTAAACCTAGGTGAATCTGTAACAGTTACAGCAAACCATACTATTATTCAAGACGATTTAGATGCTGGATTTGTTGAAAACACTGCAGTGGTTACTACACAAGATCCTAATGGTGATTTGGTTTCAGATGATTCTGATGATCCTAACAATCCAACGGATAGTGATACCAATGGTGATGGCGATCCAGACGATGTTACTGTAACTAGCTTACAACAAACAACAGCTTTAGATATTATTAAAACAGTTGACTCTTCAACTTATGAAAATATAGGAGATGTTTTAACCTATACCATAACGGTAACTAATTCTGGTTCTGTAACCCTATTAAATGTTATAGTAACAGACCCATTAGCCACTATTACAGGTCCTGCTTCAATAAGTATTTTAAGTCCGGGCGAGTCTTTTGTAACAATTGCAGAATATATTATTACCGCTGAAGACATTGATACGATGCGTGTTGAAAATACCGCTTATGCTACAGGAACAGTTATAAACACCTCTATTACGCTTTACGAAGATTCTGATGATTCTACGAACGATACCAATATAGATATCGATAACGATGGAGATTTCGAAGATCCAACAGTTAGTATATTTGCTGGTCTTTCAGATTTAAGCATTACAAATGTTGTCGATAATAGCAATCCTGCTGTTGGAGATCTAGTTACATTTACTATAACTATAACAAATGAAGGCTCTGTAACTGCTACTAATATTATCGTAGAAGACTTATTACCATCTGGCTATGAGTTTGAGTCTTTTGTTTCAACCCTTGGCCTTTATGATGATTTTAATGGAGAATGGACTATTCCTGAATTAAACGGAGGCGATGTACATATGCTAGAAATTGTAGCTACAGTATTAGGCTTCGGTGATTATTTAAATATAGCAACAATAAGTAGTATAGAAGGTGGTATGGATAGCAACTTAGCAAACAATTCTGACACTGCCATTGTAAATGCAGAATGTTATTTTGTTTACAATGAGTTTACCCCAAACGGAGATGGTATTAACGAAACTTTACATATTGATTGTATAGAGCGACACCCTAACAATACGCTAGAAATTTATAATCGTTGGGGTTATATTGTATATCGCAAAAAAGGGTATACTAATGCTAATGGCTGGGATGGAACATCTAACGGACGAGCAATAATAGAAAAACATAAGAAACTACCTGTAGGTACTTATTTTTATGTTCTTGACCTTAAAGATAACAGCAAACCAAAAACAGGCTGGATTTATATAAACAGATGATGCCTATTATAACACGTATAAAGTTTAAGTAAATACTGAGCGCAGATATTCGTTATAAAGAGTATCTGCGTATTTATACATATAAAAAAAAGAGTTTCTTGTACGAAAGAAGCTTATGATGATATATTATAAAATAGAAGTTTGGGAATATTAACGCTACTAAAACACCTATTTTATCGATAAATTTTTTAGTGTTTACCACTATAATCGTTTTTAATTATTTTTAAATTTTGATATTTAGCCTAAACCAACAGTTTTTAAAAAGGTATTAGAGAATAACTCTTGCATTTCTGGCGATAATAATTTTTTACGTTGCGCTATCCAATCATCAGCTTTATCATCAAACATATAATTTACTAAACCAGGACATTTCCAATCACTATTTTTCCCCCAATGAATAGTAAAAGGTATATTATTAGTTTTTAAAACTTCTATCATTCGTCTAGAAAATTTTTCTAAACTCATTATCTTTTTAGTCTCATTCCAAAGTACACCATCAATTTCGATCATGCAGGTAATAGGGAATTTAGTAAAACCAATAGTAGCTTTAGTTTGTTTTACAAAACGTAATGCAAAAATACCTGGTATAGGCCCTTCTTCTCGGGTTAACTTCCCTAGTAAATTCATGGCTTTTTCAGAGTGTTTATTATCAATTCCAAAAGAACACGCAAACGCAGGACCTTGATATGGTGCATCCCAAAATATCTCTTTAAGCATACCTATTGTTTCTTCGTTTACAGCGGGTAAAATTGTTTTTCTTAAACGCTTAACTAACCAAGGAATACTTTTAGGTAATTTCTCGGCTAGTTTTACAAAGAGATAAATTAAATCTCTGTATAAAGATTCTTTTATATCTGGAAAGGGATCTGGGTAACTATCTTGGTAAGGCTTTTTAAACATCATTTCTATAACACAATCTGTTTCGTCGCTATATTGATTTATAAAAATCTTAAAATGAAATGGACGCTTACCTTTACCATCTGCATCAGTTTCACCAGGAATTGTAAATGTAGAGTTTTTAAAATCCATAGTATTAGCCATTTCAAAAGCAATGGTTTTACTAACTTTTTTTACATAGCGTTTTATAAGAAATACAGGCTCTGCTTCTATAACCACACCATGAATAAACCCAAAACCACCTAAGCCAACCAAAGCAGCATAAAACAATGCATCGTCTCGTATTACTCTAGAGTTTAAAGTTTGCGCAAAAGCATCACTTAATGCAGGTTTAGAATCGGGTTCTATATAAACAATATCGTCTGCATTTGGCCCCACAATAAGATTTAAACCAACAACATAATCTTGCACCGCACCTGTATCGATACCAGAACCATGTACACCTGTAGAAATACAACCTGCTATAGTTTGCCCATTACTAGCTCCTGTTGTTTTTAAAGACTTTCCGTTTTCTGCTAAAGTTTCTGACACTTCTTTTATGGTATTACCACACTCAAATAAAAACAAATTAGAAGCATCATAAGCACAATCTTGATGGCAATTAGCATCCAATATTGGCATAGAAATATTCATAAATCCATTAAAATGCATGCGGTCTTTATGGCTCGCAATATTATTCATAGACCATGCCGAGCCATAAGCGCGAAAACCTTCGCCTGCCTGCTTTGCCTCTTGTAATAGTCTTTGTATTTCGAGAGCTACATCGTTATAGCGGTCTACCTTTTTAGGCATAATGCGCTCGCCTTCTAATTTTGTTTGGTATAATACTTTTAAATCGAACGGACCATTTTGATGTAAAGTATTCCAGCTGTTTAATAACTTAGATTTTGTAGTTGCCATAACGTTTTAGTTTTGTGGTTTTTCGCATACATATTTAATCTTCACTTTTCGTTTTCTCCCAAAAGTTATGGCACTAAATAAAACGCCTCCAAATGTATTTCGATATTCTATAATATTTATTTTCCCAGATTCGCAAGCCTCTTTTTCTTTTACTAAATAGGTAAAATCTTTACCTGTTAAAGAAACACCAATAACAGTGTCAAGCTCTACAACTGCCATACCGCGATAGTAATCGTCTCTGTTAGAAAAAGGGTCTGGTTGTGGTGCTCCGTTTACATTTCGTAACCTTACAGAATAGCAAGATGTTAATACAAAACTAGTTGCTAGGAGTAATAAAATTTTAATAGGTTTCATAGTAAAATTATTAAAGTTATTTTCTGGTATTTTGCCTTTACTGCCAGAATTTTATGTGCAGCACAAAACGTATCTCTTTTAATCAAAACAGATTAATAAATAGCTTAATTAATTTTAGGAAGAGATTAATATATAATTTATTAGATTTAATTATAAAAAATCTAACACTTATATAGGTGTTTTTAAAACGTAGTTATAAATTGAAACTTTTATCTTCTTCAATTGATAGTATATACTTTAAAGACATTTCTGTTAATGTTTTATCAGCTTGAAGCTTTAGTATTTTTAAATTTGGATGATAATTAATTACCGTAAACCCCATACTTGCAAAATAATTAAGAATATGGGCATTTAAAACCACATTTTCTTTTAAAGTTGCCATATAGATTTTCATGTAACATTTTACCTTTTAATTATACTTAAAATTACTAAACTATATTATTTGTGCCAAACCTTGACCAACATCTCTTAATAATTGATTTGGTAATTGCTTAGCACGCTTTTCTAATTTTAACCAAATGCCTTCGGCCGATAAATTAGGAAATGCTTCCCAATACAAGGCTGCCAAACCAGCTACGTGTGGTGTTGCCATACTTGTACCGCTCATAGTTTTATACAAATCGCCATTACCAGCATTTTTAGACGATGAGCTATATACATTAACACCCGGAGCAGAAATATCAACCAAACCACCATTACTTGCATTAATACCTCCGTTAGAAAACCTAGCTACTTTTAATGCCTCGTCTAAGGCAGCAACAGACATAATAGACTCTGCATTTGCAGGACTACTAACGGGTCTTGGTAAACTTGGCCGGTTACTATCATTCCCTGCTGCTGCAATAATTAGACTATTTTGTTCTAAGGCTTTTCGGCCTACTTGCTCAAAAATAGGCGATGGTTTTTCTCCTATTTGAACAGGCGACCCTAAAGACATAGAAAGTACTTTATGGCCTTTTTCTAAACTATTATCTATAGCATCAATAATAGCACTTGTAGATCCGCTACCAGAATCGCTTAACACTTTTGCTATAGCAATATTAGCCTCGCTAGCAACACCATATCTTTTTTTATCTTTTGTCGATATAAAACCAGCTGCGGTACCCGTGCAATGCGTACCATGACCATGAGCATCAACATCCCATTTTTCTCCAAAAACAAAAGATTTTCCACTTATATTTCTATCTTTAAAGTCTGGGTGTTTGGCATAAAAACCAGTATCTAGTATACAAATATCTACCCCTTTGCCTGTAAAGTTATTTAACCCCATGCCAATGGCTGCGAGTCCCCATGTAAAATTTTTATCTACAATTGTTTTTTTATTTTCTTTAATAAACGCTTCTAATTCACCTAATTTATTAGATAAACCTAGCATTTGGTCTTTCATTTCGCTAATTAAATCGAGTTCTACTACCGGATTAAAGACACGATCTTCTTCCCAGTAAATTATAGGGTTAGACGCTGCAGTAGTAACACTATGAAGTTTTGCAACCTCGTAATCTTCAACTATGGCTAATCCTAAATTTTTTAAAAACAATCCGTTTCCAGAGCCTAAAACATCTTGTGCTCGCACATCCGAACTTAGTTCTGCAGACGATGTAAATTTAATACTCAAGTCTTTTTCGGTTTTTCTAATACTCGATTTACTATCATCTTTTAATTGAATAATATATTTATTTGAATTTTTCATGGCTGGTAAATAGTTTAATTATTAAGTTTTGAAAATGCTATATCGAGTAAAATGCTAATATCTTCTTGAAGAATGTCTAATTTTAATTTTTTATCGATAAGCGCAATTTGTTCGTTTGTTTTAAGGCTGCTCCATAAAGCTGTACATTTCTCTATGGTATCTGTTTTTTTTATAAGATCTTCTGTTATTAATTTAGACTGAAATGCAGAAAGCAGTAACTGGTTTATAGTTTCTGAAGCATTAAGTAAAAGGCCTTCTATAGTTTGTAAGGAGTGCTCTAAAATATTACTTAAACTAGATAAACAATGGTAACATGCTGTACGTAATAAATCGCGTCGTCTGGTTTTTACACGCTCTAAACTTAGAGGATCTATGCCAGAAACAGCAAGATCTAAATGTATTTTTAACTGACTTACGTTACCCTCTGCAGTACTCTCGCCTACTTGCCTATAATACTCTTGAGTACTGCTTAACAACTGCATTAACTTTTTATCTAAATTGAAATCTTTTTTAATAAATTTTTCATTTAAAGAAATTAACTCATCATTAAACCCTTCTAAATGTTGTTTTTTAAAATGAATGAGTACCGTCATTATTCAAAAATTATTTCTTCAATTTTATTACCTTTTTCGTCTTTTGCATTATGTATCCTAATACCTTCTTCAACCATTTCAACATTAAGTGTTAACAATATTTTCCCCTTATCTTTTTCGTCGCTTGTATTAGGATCGAAATAGATGTTGTTTAACTTAGATGAAATAGGTTTATATCTATTGGCTAAAGACTCTTTTAATATTTTTTCCAATTCTGCATTTTCTACTGATGCTACATCTGCAGATACATTAAAATTTCTTATTTTAATTAAGTCTAAAACCGGTTTTTTTAAATCTACTTTTAAAAGATTATCATTAGGCTTTGTAATAGGCTTGGTATTTCCTTTTTTTAAATCTGCTATAACACTTTTTAAGTTATCGCCTTTAAGCGTATTTTTGTTAATGGGTACAAGCTTTAAATTCTTTTCCTTGTTGACTAATTCTATTTTAGTATTAACATCTTTAAGAAACTGATTGTCATCCATTTCGAATTTATAGCTTGTATCTGAGTCTAATTCCGAAATTTTAATTGGAATACTAAGTTTTACCGATGGCATAGTAAAGCGAGGCACTCTAAAGTATTTTAAATAAGGATGCTTTGCATATTCTTTAGCAATAATAACAGCTTGCTCGTCTGCCTTTTTTCTAGCTTGGACTATCTCTTCATTGAGATAGTCCATGTAGTCTGATAGTTTTACCATATTATTTTATTCTGATAAAATACCCAATACTTTTTCTAATCCGCCAGGCATCTGGTCGTTTGTAGCCACAACCTTAACACCCATGGTGTATTCTTTTTCTACTCTTACGCCTGTGCTAGAAGATCGTTTATAAGAGGCAGATACTTTAAATTTAACTGGCCCCCAACCACCACTAGCACTTGCATCTATACCAAACTCGCTACTAACATCTTTGGTGTAAACAGAGTTTAATTTTACATTAAAATCTACCGTACAGTTTTCTATACGCAAACTAGGCACATTAAGTACAGATACAAAAGGGACATTAAGAGATACATCTTCTTTTAAGGTAGAACCTGGATTGTCTGGATCTGGCACTTCTTTTTTATATGAAAAATCTACCATACGCAAATCGCCATCGTCTGTAAAACCTACTTCTTTAATAAAATTTACGGTAGATAATGATGCATTTGCTTGCGCAGTTACGCAGGCATTTAAAGGGCCTCCAATTAAGTTTTCGAAATCTATACTACCTAATTCTGCAGCAAAATCTGCATTAGCAGCATCTAACGTAGAAAACTGATTTTCGTCTTTTTCCATTTGAGCAAAAATAGCATTAAGTAATTCTGATGAATTAGAAATATTAGCTTCCCATTTGGCATCGTAATTCTCTTTAAAAGAGTTTATAACTGCTACTAAATCTTCATTTTTAGTTTTTGGCAATTCACTAATTTGAATCCCACTAATTTTAGAATAATCGTCTCCTAAAACTTCGCTAATTCCTGTTAATAAATCGACAAGTTCTTTCTTTGTCTTTTTTGAATGGTCTTGGTTTAAAATACTTTGTAATTTTTTCATTTGTTTTAAGTCTTAAAAAGGTTAAAATTCTAGTTTTAACAAAGTTTAAAAAATTAAACATCTGAAAGTAAAGGCTATATGCTGATTCGCTTAGGGTGTTTTTCCCTTTTTTTTTAAGTTCTATTAATATTTAAATACAAATTACAGCCTTAGCCTAACAAAAAACAGCCATATAATAACGTAATTATTATATGGCTGTTTTATATTTTAAACGAATAACTAATTTAATATATACTAAAATAATCTTTATCCATTTTTTCGCCTACTAAGCTTAAATCGTCTACAAGTGTTTCTATAAAAGATTTTAAATTGCCTTGTACATCGTCTATAGTTTTATATTCGTATTCTGCAGTTAATTTACCTATTAAAAATGCAGCAGAATCTGGGTGAGGTCTCTCGTTACCTGCAATAACATTTATATAGCATTTAATATTATTTAGAGAATTCATTATAGAACGTGGGCATTTTGGGTTTAATATTAAAAACTCTAAAACAGAATGACTTGTTGGTACTTTTCTATAATGTCTTCGCATCATATCGTATACTTCAACACATTTAAGTAAAGTGGTCCACTCGTAACTTGTGTTAACAGACTCGCCTAAATTTACTTTTTCTATTAAAGCATCGTTATATTTAGAATTTATTATCCTTATAACTTGATTGGCTCTTTCTATATAAATACCAAGCATAATTATAGCATACACTTCGTCATGCAATAGTGTAGCTCTAATTTTTGTACGCAACAAAGTAACCTGAGTACTTACCATGGTTGTAAAATCGAACAATCCATTTTTTACAAATACATCTGGCGAATAGTTATTTACGGTTCTATTAAGTGTATTTATGGCTTCGTATAACTCTGTAGATATTAAATCTCGTGCACCACTTGCGTTTTGCTGTGCATTTTTTATTGAGGTTAAAATAGAATATTGCTTTTCTGGATTTAAACCTATGTTATAAATAACATCTTGCTCTATATGCGTTTTAGGATTTTTTAATTCTTCTTCTTCTGCTACGAAAAGCATAGATCGTAAAACAAACTCTCGCGATTGCGACAATTCGTTTGGAGCGTCTAAAGACGAAAAGTAATTTACTTTTAAATATCTTGCTAAATGTTCTGAGCGTTCTATATAACGCCCCATCCAAAATAAATTATTGGCTACTCTTGCTAACATAAAATTGTTTTATTTTTTTAATACCCAAGTATCTTTAGATCCTCCACCTTGCGATGAATTTACAACCAAATTACCTCTTTTTAATGCAACTCTAGAAAGTCCGCCTTTTAAAACAAAATCTTTATCTTTTCCTAAAAGTGTAAAAGTTCTTAAATCTACATGTCTAGGTTCAAAAGAGTTTTCTTCCTCTATGTATGTGGCATGTGTAGATAAAGACATTATAGGTTGTGCAATATATTTTCTTGGGTTTTGCTTAATAGTAGTTCTTACTTTTTCAATCTCTTCTTTGGTTAATCTATTTCCTATAGAAATACCATAACCACCAGACTCGTCAACTGGTTTAATTACTAATTTATCTATATTTTCTAAAACATATTTAAATTCGTCTGGCCTACTACAATGGTAGGTATGTACATTACTTAAAATAGGTTCTTCATCAAGGTAATATTTTATAATTTCTGGCATGTAAGTATAAATAGCCTTATCGTCTGCTACACCAGTGCCTGGTGCATTTACCAAACAAATTTTTCCTTTTAAATACGATTTAAATAAACCTTTAACACCCAAAACAGAATCTTTATTAAAAGCATCTGGATCTATAAAAGCGTCGTCTACACGTCTGTAAATAACATCTACACGCTCTAAACCTTTTATAGTTTTCATGTACACAAAATCGTTTTCAATAAATAAATCTCTACCTTCAACTAGCTCTACTCCCATTTGTCTTGCCAAAAACGAATGCTCGTAATATGCAGAATTATAAACCCCTGGTGTAAGCACAACACATTTTGGCATATCTACACCTTTTGGCTTAACAGATTCTATAATATCTAATAAATTCTGACCGTAATCTGATACATTATAAGATTTATAGTGATTAAAAACTCCAAATAAAGTTCGTTTTAAAGCCTCTCTATTTCCAATAACATAACTTACTCCAGAAGGACACCTAATATTATCTTCAAGCACATAATAGTTACCGTCTTTGTGCTTAATTAAGTCTGTTCCAGAAATATGATTATATATGCCACCTGGAGGGTTAAACCCAACCATTTCTTTTAAAAAGTTAGCAGAAGAGCTTATTAAATCTATAGGGACAATATCTTGCTTAATAATTTTTTGGTCGTGGTATACATCCCACAAAAATAGGTTTAACGCTTTACTACGTTGCAAAGCACCTTTTTCTATTTCTAACCACTCATTATTACCTATTATTCGAGGAAACAAATCAAAAGGAAATATTTTCTCTTTAGTTTCTTTATCGCCATAAACCTGAAATGTAATGCCCTGATTAAAAAATGCATCCTTAGCCTTATCGTTAAGGTTTGCAAAATCGTTTACATCATATTTACTAAATAAATTAAATAGCGTTTTATAAACCTCCCTTACTTCATTATTTGTTTTAAAAATTTCATCATAAAACCTAGAATCAAATTCATACGACGAAAAAATAGGTAGCATAGTTTTTACTTTCAAAATGAGTTTCTTTTTGGTAAATCTAATAAAATAAAACAGAAAATCACATGCTAAAATGTTAATAATTTATATAATTATTTGCTATTTTAGCATATCGATGATTTATTTTCATCAATAATTATTTTTTATTAAAAAATATTCAACATCTTATTTTGTCATAAAATGAAAAAATGCTGTCAAAATTTTCTGTATTTTCATTAAAATACAATAAAAATAGCAACTCTATATATAATGGTAAAATTTATACAGAGAATTAATAATTCTTTAATATTGAGTTTATTTAAAACACCTATAATTATATAAAATTGCAACTGTTTTAATTTCTATTTAACTAATTTCACACCGTTCATAACATTCGAAAAAAATTGTATCTATGGCATTAAAAATTGTAATATCACATAAAACAACATATAAATATGACCGTTTTGTTAAACTGTCTCCACATATTTTTAGGTTAAGACCTGCTCCGCATAGCAGAACACCAATAGAATCTTACTCTTTAAAAATTAAGCCAGAAAATCATTTTTTTAACTGGCAGCAAGATCCTTTTGGAAATTATTTAGCGCGTGTTGTTTTTCCTGATAAAACAGAAGAATTATCTATAGATGTAGAAATTATAGCCGACTTAAAAACTATAAACCCTTTTGATTTTTTTGTAGAAGAATCTGCTGAAGAATTTCCGTTTAAATATACAGATACCATTAAAAAAGAGCTTCTACCCTATTTAGAAGTTACCGAAAAAGGCCCTTTGTTAAAAGATTTTGTAAAATCTATTGACATAACACCTCGAAAAACCATCTACTTTTTAATAGATATTAATAGAAAAATATACGAGTATTTAAGTTACAATATAAGAATGGAACCTGGTGTACAAACCTGCGAAGAAACCTTAACACATAAAACGGGTTCTTGTAGAGATTTCGCTTGGTTGTTTGTGCAAACACTTCGTCGTTTAGGGTTTGGAGCGCGTTTTGTTTCTGGGTATTTAGTACAACTAAAATCTGACGAAAAATCGTTAGACGGTCCTTCTGGCCCTGAAGAAGATTTTACCGATTTACACGCATGGGCAGAGGTATATTTACCTGGCGCTGGTTGGATTGGTTTTGATGCCACTTCTGGTTTATTAGCTGGCGAAGGCCATATACCCTTAGCTTGCACACCTTCTTTTGAAAGTGCTGCTCCAGTTTATGGATTATCTGATGTTTGCGAAACTACATTTGAATTCGAAAACAAGGTAACACGAATTTTTGAATCGCCTAGAGTAACAAAACCATATACAGAAGAACAATGGAATGCTATTGACAAATTAGGACACAAAGTTGAAAAACAATTGCAAAACAACGATGTAAGGCTAACCATGGGAGGAGAACCTACATTTGTTTCTATAGATGATATGGAGTCGGCCGAGTGGAATACAGATGCCGATGGCAAACATAAAAGAGCGCTTGCAGCAGATTTGTCTAAACGTTTATTAAATGAATTTGGGCCAGGAGGCTTTTTACATCATGCACAAGGTAAATGGTACCCAGGAGAACCTTTGCCTCGATGGTCTACAGAGTTATGCTGGAGAAAAGATGGCAGAAAGATATGGTTTGACCATACGCTATTAGCTGCGCTTACAGACGATGTTACTATACCAGAAAATGCCGATGTTTTATTTCTAAAAACACTAACTAATTATTTAGGAATATCTGACGAACACATTATTCCAACCTTTGAAGATGCTTTTTATTTCCTTTGGGAACAAGGTAAATTACCTGTAGATTTTAATCCTAGTGAAGATGAAGACAGCTCGTTAGCTGAGAAAAAAATAAGCGAAATACTTAAAAGCGGAACATCGAAACCTGTTGGCTACATATTACCTTTAAATAAAACCCAAGACCAATGGTTTTCTAGTGCTTGGACCTTTAGAAGAAACCATTTATTCTTAACACCAGGAAATTCTCCTATAGGCTTGCGTTTACCTCTAAATTCTTTAATGGAAAAACCAGAACACGAAATTTTTCCTAATTACGAACCCGACTTATTTTCTAAAAGAAAAAGACTGCCTAGTTTTAGACGTGTGGTAGCCAAAAGACATGAAAAATTCTTAAAAAAAGGACCAAATAAAAAACTACCTAACTATTTTGTAAGAACTGCATTGTGTGCAGAGATTAGAGAAGGTAAATTACACCTTTTTTTACCACCTTTAGATGGTGCCGAAAACTTTTTAGACTTACTCTCTTCTATAGAAGCTACAGCAAAAGAATTAAGAATTCCTGTTATTTTAGAAGGATACGAACCACCAAAAGACAACAGATTAGAATCTATGAAAATAACACCAGACCCTGGTGTTATTGAAGTAAATGTACACCCAACAAGTAATTGGCAAGATCTTAAAGACAATACATTTACTATTTACAACCAAGCCAAAAAAGCAAGACTTGGTACAGAAAAATTTATGCTAGATGGTAAACACACAGGTACAGGTGGCGGAAACCATGTTACATTAGGCGGTACAACACCTAAAGACAGTCCGCTATTAAGAAAACCAAGTTTATTAAGAAGTTTGCTAACATTTTGGCAACATCACCCAGGACTTTCGTACCTGTTTTCTGGAGCCTTTGTTGGCCCAACAAGTCAGGCTCCTCGTGTAGACGAAGCCAGACAAGATAACCTTTACGAGCTAGAAATAGCCTTTAGCCAAATACCCAAAGATGGCAAAGTCCCTTTTTGGTTAACAGATAGATTGTTTAGGCATTTACTAACCGATTTAACAGGTAATACGCATAGAGCAGAATTCTGTATAGATAAATTATACTCACCAGACTCATCATCAGGAAGACTTGGTATATTAGAACTTAGAGGTTTTGACATGCCACCACACCCGCAAATGAGTTTAATGCAAAACTTATTGGTTAGAACCTTAGTATCTTGGTTTTGGAAAAAACCTTACGAGCACGATTTAGTGCGTTGGGGAACAGAATTACATGATAAATTTTTAATAGAACACTTTGTAAGAGAAGATATTAAAGACATTGTATACCAGTTAAATAAAGCAGGATATAGATTTAAAGAAGATTGGTTTAATCCCTTTTTCGAATTTAGGTTTCCATTGCATGGCATGGTAAATATAAATAATATTCATCTGGAGTTACGATCTGGTATAGAACCTTGGAATGTACTTGGAGAAGAGATGACTGGTGGCGGAACAGCAAGATATGTCGATTCGTCGGTAGAAAGGCTACAAGTCAAAGTAAATAATTTTACAGATGAAAGATTTGTTTTATCTTGCAACGGTGTAAAAGTTCAATTAAGAAGTACTGGTATAAAAGGAGAATATGTTGCAGGAATTCGTTATAAAGCTTGGAATCCCTACTCAGCTTTACACCCTACAATAGGCGTAGACACACCTTTGGTTTTTGATATTGTTGATACTTGGAATAAACGCTCTATTGGTGGTTGCACCTATTTTGTAGCGCATCCAGGAGGTAGATCGTACGAAACATATCCAGTTAACAGCTTTGAAGCAGAATCGAGAAGAATTAATCGTTTTTGGGATTTTGGACATACACAAGGAGAAATTAAGCCTGCTAAGAAAGTTAAAAAAGGAGAATCTATCACTGTTAGTAGAAATGTTTCCAAACAACAAGGCAGCTCAAAGAAATTTAAATATGAAGAAATTCCGGTTAACCCTGAATTCCCTAATACTTTAGATTTAAGGTTAAAAAAATAATTAATGGCAAAACCGGTTAATACATTATTTAATAATTATTTCAAAGATTTTAAAAATTATGATGAAGTTTTAAAATCTAACATGACAACTAATTCCAATTGGGATAAGTTGCTTAGTAATGTTACAGAAGTTGGTGAAGATACTTTAGTAGAAAAACAAAAAGATATAGATTGGTTACTCGCAGAAAATGGGGTAACCTACAATGTATATAACGACCCCATTGGATTAAATCGTCCTTGGAATCTTAATATCATTCCTTTTGTAATTAATCAGGAAGAATGGCATACGCTAGAAGAAGGCTTAAAGCAAAGAGCAGAGCTATTAAATCTAGTTTTAAAAGATATATATGGTAAACGAGAATTAATAAAAAATGGTATTGTACCGCCAGAAATTATATATGCACATCGTGGTTTTTTAAGAAACTGTGATCAAATTAAATACAAAACTGCAAAACAGTTATTAATTCATTCTGCAGATCTTGCAAGAGGTCCAGACGGAAGAATGTGGGTAGTTAACGACCGTGCCGAAGCACCTTCTGGCATGGGCTATACTTTAGAAAACAGATTTTCTACAAGTCGTGTTTTACCAGAGCTTTTTAAAGGTATTAACGTTAAGCAACCTTTTAATTTCTTTAAAGATTTTAATAGACTATTAATAAATTCTGATCCTAATAAAAAAGAGAATCCTAATATAGTAATATTAACTCCGGGTCCGCATAACGAAACGTATTTTGAGCATGCATATTTATCTTCTTTTTTAGGTTACCCTTTAGTTAAAGGAAACGATTTAGTTGTAAGAGATGATAAAGTATGGATTAAAACATTAAAAAGTTTAATTCAAGTAGATGTTATTTATAGACGTGTAGACGATGCTTTTGTAGATCCGTTGGAGCTTAGAGGCGATTCTTATTTAGGTGTCGCAGGATTATTGGATGTAGTAAGACAACAAAACGTAAGCATTATTAATCCTGTAGGAAGCGGTGTTTTAG
Source organism: Postechiella marina (assembly GCF_039538365.1). NCBI lineage: Bacteria > Pseudomonadati > Bacteroidota > Flavobacteriia > Flavobacteriales > Flavobacteriaceae > Postechiella > Postechiella marina. The sequence continues at coordinate 717,110 of NZ_BAABCA010000001.1, read as the reverse complement.
AAAACCCAGGGCTAATACCGTTTATGAATTCTATATCGAAGTATTTTTTAAACGAAGACTTAAAACTACCCCAAATAGCATCTTGGTGGTGTGGACAAAAAAAGGAACTCGACTTTGTTTTAGGCAACTTAAAACGATTTGTAGTTAAACCCATAGATAGAACAAACAGACAAAGTATTTATTTTTGCGAATTTTTAAGTGATGAAGAATTAGAAGAATTAAAAAAACGAATTTTAGCAAAACCATACCGCTTTGTGGCACAAGAAAAAATTTATTTCTCTACTGCACCAAATTTTTCAAAAGGCAGATTAGAACCTAGAAAAGTTATGTGTAGAACCTTTTCTGTAGCTAAAGACGAAGGATATAGCGTTATGCCTGGTGGTTTAGTGCGCGTTGCTCCCGAAGGAGAAAATAGTCGTGTTTCTTATCAGCGTGGTGGTACAAGTAAAGACTTTTGGGTTACAGATGATAATGCTATAGAAAAAAATAACACACAGCGTTACAATTGGAGCCACTCTACAACAAGTTTACGAACAAGTATAGATAACCTACCTAGCAATACTGCAGAAAATTTATTTTGGTCTGGGCGCTATTTATCGCGTACCTTGGTTACAGCTAGATATATAAGGATGGTTTTAAACCAAATGGCAAATTCTGAGTTTTCTAAACGAGATTCAGATTCTGAAACACTTTGTATTTTATTTCAATCGGTTACACATCTTACTTCTATTTTCCCTGGCTTTACGGGCAAAAACAAAGAAAAGGCGTTAGAAAATCCCATGAAAGAACTTACTACTGTTTTATTCGACGAAAACAGTGTTGGCAGCTTAGCACACTCCATTTCTGCTTTTAACAATTCATATTATACGCTAAGAAACTTATGGTCTAAAGATATTTGGGTGGTTTTTGATGCCATGCAAAAATCTTGGAATAAATTTGATGAAAAGCACAAAAACAACATCCATAAAATTACTAAATTGCTAGACAATATTATTACCAAGCTTATTGCTTTTATGGGCTTAATAGAGGAAAGTATTTTAGTAGAACAAGGTTTATTACTCTATTTTATAGGATTACAAATTGAACAAGCAACCCTAACTATAGAAAAATCTAGAGCCTTACTAGTAATTAATCAAGAAGAAAATGTAGAATACGACATTTTAGAATCGCTATTAAACAGTCATGAAAGTCTTAATATTTATAGATACAGCTTCAAATCGTACTTAAATATCGAAAATGTAATAAATTTAGTTTTATTAGATAAATCTTATGCTAGATCTTTAAAATATCAATTATTCAGAATGAAAAAAGATATTTTTAGATTACCAACAAAAAATAATGATACTGAATATACCAAATCTCAACAAGCCATTTTAGATGCCTGTAATTTAATTGAAACAGTAAATGCTAAAACACTTTCTCAACTAAATAGTGATCATATTTCGCGAACCAATCTAGACGATTTTCTAGCATCCATAAGCGATTTGCTACATAAAACATTTATGGTTATTACAGACACGTATTTTAATCATTCAGATCAACAAAAGCAATTAGTTAAACAAAATTACTTGTCATAATGCTTTTTTCAATAATACATACTACAAGCTATAAGTACAACAACAATGTTACTTACTGTCACAATATTGCAAACCTAAAACCAAAATCTTTTATTGGGCAAGATTTGGTAAAGCATACGCTAGAAATAACACCAAACCCAAGTAGTTTACACGAAGACAGCGATTTTTTTAAAAATTCAATTACGCGTTTTTCTATACAACAACAGCATAAAGAATTAATTGTAACTGCAAAAAGTTTAGTTGAAAGAAACTATGGTTTACAACCAGATATTTATACATCTAAAGCATGCCAAGAAACAACATTAAATGATGCCTTAGCTGCTTTAAAAACATTAGATGCCGAAGTTTTAGATGTAAGGCAATTTGTTTTAGATTCTGTACTCATAAATAAAATTTCTGATGATATACACCAATATGCTATAAAATCCTTTAAACCAGATCGTTCTGTTTTTGAAGCTGCTAACGAGTTAATGGAGCGTATATTTAATGAGTTTAAATTCGACCCAAAATTTAGTACAGTTGCCACACCTATTGATGAGGTTATGAAAGAGAAAAAAGGTGTTTGTCAAGATTTTGCACAAATAGCTATTGCCTGTATTAGATCTGTAGGTTTACCTGCCCGATACGTAAGTGGTTATATTGAAACCTTACCGCCTCCTGGCAAAGAAAAACTAGTAGGAACAGATGCCTCGCATGCATGGTTTTCGGTATATATACCTAGTTTTGGTTGGGTAGATTTCGATCCTACAAATAATCAAATACCAAAAGACCAACATATAATTGTAGCTTATGGCCGAGATTACTATGATTTACCACCGTTAAAAGGAGTTATTTTTGGTTCTGGAAATAGTAAAATGAGTGTTTCTGTAGATATAAGACCTGCAAATGAAGTTAAAGGTTAATTATTAATCAACTATATTTTCTTTTCCAAGAATTATATCTCTTTCGGTAACAAATAACCCTTCCTTTTTATCGAGTTTTAAAATTCTCTTTAACCCATTGGTGTTCTTTATTTTTTCTCTACAATCTTCTGTTAATAAAGGGTCGTCGTCAAAAAGAAAGGTTTCTATTTTGTATTCTGGTTTGCTTGGTTCTTTAATTATGGGATGAATTTGTTTAAAGTCACTACCGTAAATATAAGAACCTGGCACAAAAGTGTAAAAAGTATAACGCCCATCAGAGTCGGTTTTAACCCAACCTCTGTGATGCACATAACGCTTTTTATTTTGTCTTTTTAATTCGAAATTTCCGTTTTCATCGGTTTGATGAATAAAAAGCATTACATCTTTAGCAGGTGTTACACCATCGCTTTCGTAAATAATACCAGTAATTTTTAATTTATTTGATTTTGAAACAAAATCTGGAATAGTGTCTATATTATTCAACTTTTGCTCTGAATAATCGTATATAGGACTTCTTTTTTTATAATTCTCTGGTTTATCTTTAGAATTGTTGACTGTTTTTTGAGCATAAATCTTAGTATTATTTAAGCCAAGTAAACATATAAAGCAAAAAAAGTTAATTAGGTTTTTCATTGGGGAATTCATTTTAATCAACTTAAAATTAAACATTTAAAACCTCACACAAAAAAATACTATATAAACTATTAAATTATACGGTAAAGTGATTTTACTTGTAAATTTAATCGATAAAACCCCACTCTATACCTATTATAACATTTATACTTTATATGCTTATTTAGCTATTTAAATATTTTAAAATTAGTAAACAACACCCTTTTTAACGCACTAATTTTCTTCGTTTTTTCTCATTTACAATTAGCGCCAATTCTCTACCTGTTTGCCCAGCTACAGATGTGTTTTCTTCTGCGCGTCTTATTAAATATGGCATTACATCTTTTACAGGGCCAAAAGGCATATACTTAGCGACGTTATAGCCTTTATTTGCCAAATTATAGCTTATATGATCGCTCATACCATAAAGTTGACCAAACCAAATACGACTATCATTATTTTTTAAATTTTGCGCTTTCATTAATTTCATTAATAAATAAGCACTATCTTCATTATGTGTTCCTGCAAAAATAGATATCTCATCTAAATTGTTGAGTATATACTCCAAACCTGCATTAAAATTCTGATCTGTAGCAAATTTATTTTTACACATTGGTGAGGCATAATTATTTGCTTTTGCTCTATCGTTTTCTTTCTCTAAATATGCCCCTCTAACAATTTTATATCCTAGGTAAAAGCCATTATTTTTAGCCAATTTATGCTGTGCTTTTAAAAACTCTAATCTATCATGTCTGTACATTTGCAGCGTGTTAAAAACAATCGCCTTTTCGGTATTGTACTTTTGCATCAAATTTGTAACTAAGTTATCTGCAGCATCTTGCATCCAACTTTCTTCGGCATCAATTAAAACCGCAACATCACTTTCTTTAGCTTTTTTACAGACACGATCAAATCTATCTACTATTCTATTCCATTCTTCCTGTTCAGCAGTAGTAAAAGCATCTCCTCTACCTTTCTTTTCATATAAGTAAAACCTACCAAAACCTGTGGGTTTAAAAACAGCTATAGGAATAGCATCTCTTTCGTTTGCGAAATCAATAATTTTTAATATTTTTTCCATGGCAGAGTCAAACTCTTTCTCGTTTTCTTTACCCTCTACCGAGTAATCTAAAACAGAACAAACACCTTTTTCAAACATTCTATTAATAGGTTGCAAACAATCTTCTTCGTTTACACCACCACAAAAATGGTCGAAAACCGTAGATCTTATTAAACCTTCAATTGGTAAATGTGCTTTTAAAGCAAAATTAGTTGCTGCAGTACCTATTCTTACCAAAGGTTCTATAGATATCATTTTAAACAAAAAATATGCACGTTCTAACTCAGAGTCAGATTTAAGAGAAAAAGCAATCTCTGTATTTTCAAAAATTTGTTCTTTAATCATTTTAATATATGAATATAATTGCTACGAAGTTACCATTTTATCTAAAAACTCCTTAATTTCACAACCTTAAAAATAATTTCGCATATTAATGAACTCTATTACAGCTAATAACGGTATTATACATTTTAACGATGTTTGTTATCCATCTATAAATGAACACCTTAAAAAAAACAACTTTTCGAAAATTTTTATTTTAGTAGACAACAATACCCACGAACATTGTTTGCCTTACTTTTTACAAAGGCTAGAAACAAATGTTGTTATTGAAATAATTGAAATTGAAGATGGAGAAATTAATAAAACCATTGACACATGTGTTGGCGTTTGGGAAACTTTATCTGAATTGGATGCAGATCGAAAAAGCTTACTAATAAATGTTGGTGGTGGTGTAATTACCGATTTAGGTGGTTTTGTTGCATCTACTTTTAAACGCGGTATTGCATATATAAATATACCCACAACACTTCTATCTATGGTTGATGCTTCTGTTGGTGGAAAAACAGGTGTAGATTTAGGGCATTTAAAAAATCAAATTGGTGTAATTAGCACTCCAGATATTGTATTAATAGATACCAATTATTTAAAAACTTTACCAGAAAACCAACTACGCTCTGGCCTTGCAGAAATGCTAAAACATGGTTTAATTACCGGAGAAACTTATTGGAATAAATTTGCAAATTTAGATGCTTTAACGATTAACAACTTAGATACTTTAATTTATGAATCTGTTTTAATTAAAAAAGATGTTGTAGATAAAGACCCTCGTGAAAACGGATTACGAAAAACACTTAATTTTGGACATACTCTAGGACATGCTATCGAATCATATTTTTTAAGCAGCCCAGAAAAAGAAACGCTATTACATGGAGAAGCTATTGCTGTTGGTATGGTGTTGGCTTGTTATTTGTCTTCTAAAACTTCTGGTTTCCCAATGGAAACTACTAATAGTATAAAAGAACAGTTTTCTAATTATTACGGTAAAATAACTATTGAAAATAAAGATTACGCACCAATAATTGAATTACTTAAATACGATAAGAAAAACAACCATGGTAATATCAATTTTGTTTTGCTAAAAAATATTGGAGAAACTTTAATTGATTGTAAAGTTGAAGATCAACTTATACTAGACGCCTTCGAGTATTATAAGCAATAAAAAAAACAAAGGCTGTAATTAAAATTACAGCCTTTGTTTTTTTTATAAGTTTGTATATTTAGATTTAGGCTTTACCCCTTTTAAACCAACTCTTTTTACCAGTATCTACGTAATATCCGTATTTCCCTCCATATCCTAAATTAGATTGATCTACATCGTTAACAACAAGCATCATATTATTAAGTTTTTTGTCTTGGTGTAACTCCTTAGTAAAACGAAGTAACTCTTTATCTGTATAACCACCTCTACACACGTATATTGTATGTCCAGCATACTCACTAATAAGTAATGTATCTGTTACAAGCATAGCTGGAGCTGTATCAACAACAACATAATCGTATTGACTAGAGACTGTATCAAATAATTCCTTAACTCTTCCATTCATCAATATTTCAGCTGGATTTGGAGGAATTTTTCCAGATAAAAGAACATCTAGCTTAATATTATTTATAGTATGCTCTTTTATAATATCTTCTGTACTTATAGATTTTTCTACCAAATATTCAGTAAGCCCTACTTTGTTATCAACAGACTTTTCTAATCCTTTAAAAACTTGAGGGTTTCTAATATCTGCACCAATTATTAATACTTTTTTCTTTGATCTAGCCATGGTTAAAGCTAAATTCATACTAAAAAAGGACTTTCCTTCTCCATTTACAGTCGATGTAACAAATACAACATTGTTATATTGCTTAACTTCTCGACCTTTTCTTATGTAATCAAAATTGGTTCTTATAATTCTAAAAGATTCTGAGAGAGCAGATCTATCGCTTATCTCTACTAAGTTTTTATCAGATCGTTTTAATCTAGGCGTTTCTCCTAAAATAGGAATTTCGTTAATTTCATATATTAAATCTTCTTTGTTATGAATTTTAGTATCAAGAAGTTCTTTAACATATATAACCCCAAAAGGAATAAACAAACCAAGAAATAAAGCACCTACATATAAACCTGCTGCATTAGGAGATACTGGTATACCAAAACCAAAAGCCTCATCTACAATCTTTAAATTTGGAGCTGTAGCTGTTAAGGTAATCGCAGACTCTTCTCTTTTTTGTAATAGATATAAGTACAACTGCTCTTTAATTCCTTGTTTTCTCTCTATAGAACGTAATTTTCTCTCCTGACCAGGAACCGATAATATTTTAGAATTTATACGATTAGATTGATTTTGAAGACTACTCATTCTTATATTTAAAGAATTTGAAGAGTTATTTATACTCTGAGACAAACTCTCTCTAATGCTTACTAAGTTTTGGTCTAGCTCTATAACCAGTGGGTTTTTTTCTCCAGCTGTTTTTAATAAACTTTTTCTTTTATTTAATAATTCGTTATACTCTCTTGAAAGTGCATTTAAATCACTATCGCCCATACCTAAATTAGACGGAAGCATTTTAAATCCAGTAGCATCCTTTTTTAAGGACGATTTCATATAACTTAAAATTCTTTTCTGAGTATTAATAGCATCTAATTCCTGCTCATTTTGTGCACTTGATGCTAAAAACTGACCTGCTTCAGAGGCGACATCTGTTACTTTATTACCTCTTTTAAAATTAACAATACTATCGTCAACATTAACTAAGTCTGAAGCCACTAAACTTATACGTTCATCTATATAATTAACAGTGTTTTCAGACCTTTTATTTTTCACTTGTGAAGTATAAATATCATATTCATATATCAAAGCATTTATAATATCTTTAGCCCTATTTTCTATAGGATCTACTAACCCAATGGTTATTATTTTAGATGCTTTTGCAGACTGAAACACATATATTCTCTCTCTTAAAACTTTAGCAACATAATCTAATGGCTGCAATTCAACTCTAAAAGATTTTCCTGCTAAAGTGTTAACAGATTTTGTTTTAGGGGTAACAATTACCTCTCCAAAAAATGTAGGTATAGCTTCTCCAAAAGCTGCTTTAGTAGGCTCGTCATCTTCATCTATGCGGTAATTAAAATCACTATCAGAAATAACATCTATGTGTATGTTATAATATATATCATTTATAATAGAATCTGGAGCTATAAAATTTACAGTAATCGGATTGTTTCTATAAAGTTCCGTTTCTAAAACTCGCCCCGAAGTAAAATATTTTAAACTTAAATCTAGTTTTTGAGTTAAACTTTTAATTAACCCCCTTGATTTAAAAACAACAATTTCATCTTCTATTTTAGCATCTTCGTTATCCGAAAACATTGCTATATCACTAAAAGCAGCACCTGGAGATGTCTTATCAGACTCACTAATTAGCATTATATTTGCTATGGCTTCATATTGTGGAGTAGCATATCTAATTAAGACATAAGCCAAAGATAGAAAAAGCAGAATGCTAGCTATAAACCATTTCCATTGCTTTATGTATACAAGAATAACCTTCTTTAAATCAAATCTTGAGGATACTTCGTTAACGCTATTCATAATAAAATAATACTAGTTTCTTGTTAAAAAGATAAGACTTGTTGTCAAAATAAATGAAGTAATACTTATAATAGTTCCAACACGAGAATCTCCAGAAGCATTACTAATTGAAGAATTGTTAGGCTCTACATAAACAATATCGTTTTGAGTAAGATAAAACACAGGAGAGTTAAAAACCTCTTTATTTGTCAAATCAACACGCGTATAAGTTTTAGTTCCATTAAAATCTCTTATAACAAGAACATTATCACGTCTTCCTTTAATCGATAAATCTCCTGCTAAACCTAAAGCCTCCAGTATTGAAACACGTTCTCCTGAAACATTATAAACACCTGGTCTATTTACAGCACCATTTATAGTTACTCTAAAATTTTGTAACCGAATTAAAATAACAGGATCTTTAAGAAGTTGACCTTCAGAAAACTTAGTTTTAAATAAATTTTTAGCTTCATCTATTGTTAACCCTAAAAGCTTTATTTTTCCAAGAACGGGATAATCTATATTTCCCTCTGCATCTATTAAATAATCGATAAGTTGCCCATTACCTTGTCCTCCACTTTCTGCAACTAAATTATAAGGGCGAGTAACTTCTGGATTTATCGTTGACACATAAATTTGTAAAATATCGCCTATTTTTAATTTTGCCTTAAAACTATCAGTATCTACAATAGTTTCAAAGTTTTTTGCATTTTGAAAATAAACAATATCCTTTTTAGTATAACACGAACTTAAAACTATTGAGAGTAATATGCATATACAAAAGGCTCTGCTTTTGGGTAAGAGAAATTTCATTCTATAAAATTAGTTTGGGGATGAAGTTACTAAAAAAACAATAAATATAAATTATATGCTACCTAATGTCTTGCTCTTATTATTAGAACCAGCTATGTTTTTAGCTTTTTTATACGTTTGTACACGTTTATCAAACTTCTCGTAATCAGAATTATTAGATTTATATTCAGGAATTAAACGTTTCATTTTCATTACAATATTGTTGTTTTGAAAACGGTTAGTTATACAAAGCTCTTCTATCTCAGATTTTACTTGCTTATAATCTAAATCTCTAGTTTTGCTTATCATTATTTTTTTATGATATGTAGACAGTGTATTTTCTCCATTAGCTAACAACTCTTCATACAACTTTTCTCCAGGTCGTAATCCTGTAATTTTAATGTCAATATCTTCTGGAAATCTTAATCCAGATAATTTAATCATATTTTTAGCTAGGTCATAAATCTTAACAGATTCACCCATATCAAATATAAATATTTCACCTCCTTTACCCATCGTTCCTGCTTCTAATACAAGCTGTGAAGCTTCAGGTATAGTCATAAAATATCTTGTAATTTCTTTGTGAGTAAGCGTTAAAGCCTTACCATTCTCAATTTGTTTTTTAAACAAAGGAATAACCGACCCGTTAGATCCTAATACATTACCAAAACGTGTTGTTATAAACTTTGTTTTACTTTCTTTTTGTAAACAACTAATATACATTTCTGCCATACGCTTAGTTGCTCCCATAACGCTTGTAGGGTTTACAGCTTTATCTGTAGAAACAAACACAAACTTTTTAACGTTATACCTAGAAGCTGTATCTGCTAAAAGCTTACTTCCGTTTACATTTATTTTTATAGCCTCGTATGGAGATGCTTCCATAAGTGGTACGTGTTTATAAGCAGCAGCATGAAAAACCATTGTTGGTTTATGATCTTGAAATATACTATCTATTCTCAATCCATCACGAATATCGGCAACAATAGCAGTATAGTTCTTTTTACCGTTTTGTTTTAATTCTTGTTGTACATCGTATAAAGCAGACTCTGCTTGATCGACTAGAATAAGTTTTTTAACATCAAAATTAGATAATTGTTTAACCAACTCACTTCCAATAGACCCTGCAGCTCCTGTTACTAAAACAGTTTCTCCATTAAATTCATTTAATAAATTTGGATTATCTATTTGAATAGGTGCTCTTCCTAATAAATCTTCAACTTGGAATTGCTTAATTTGATTAGAATTTAATTCACCATTAATCCATTTCTCAATGGCAGGAACTTTTTTAATCTCTACGTTTAAATCTGTTAAACTATCAACCAACTCAATTAAGTTCTTAGCTTCAATAGTTTGAGATGCTACAATAATTTCTTTAATAAAATTATCTTGTATATAATCAGTAGTAACTTTAGAAAAAGGTATAATTTTTACACCATTAATGTGTTTTCCTTTCTTTTTAATGTCATCATCAATAAAGCTAACCACATTAAATTTAGTATTAGTATTACTTAATAAAGCATTATATGTTATTATACCAGACTCTCCTGCTCCATAAATTAAAATATTTTTAGATGCAGATAATTTGCATTTTAAGTTATTGTAGGAAAACTTAAAAATTAAACGACTACCACTTAAAGCTACAAAACTAAACAAAGCATGAATTACTATAATAGATATTGGAATAGTAAAACCTGGTAGTATATTAATAGACTGGTTTAATAAAACAAATAAAACACTACTAGTAGCTATTAACGATACCGATTTAAAAACGTTTACAACATCTGTAAATCCGGTATGTCTAATAACACTTTTATAAGAACCAACTAGTAAAAAACTAAATAAAGTAATGGTTAATAAAAAAGGGATTTGTACTAAAAACTGATTTAATTCGAAGCCTAAAGTAAAGTTGAACCTTACTAAATAAGCCATAATAAAAGTTAGTAATACTATAGTTAGGTCTATACCTAATACCAGCCATTTCGAAGCATATTTCTGAGAGTAAAACGAAAAGTAATTCTTGATCATGATAAGTTTGGGGTTTTAGCAATTACGTTTAAAATTCTATCTAAATCTGTTTGTGTTAAATTAGATCCGCTTGGTAAGCAAAGACCTATATCAAATAATTTTTCTGAAGTACCATTGGTAAACGATAAACAATCTTTAAAAACCGGTTGCATATGCATAGGTTTCCATAAAGGTCTAGATTCTATATCGTCTTTTAATAGTTCTAATCTTATGTTTTCTCGTTGTTCGTAAGATTTTGTTTTTATGCAAGTAATCCATCTGTTAGAGTAAAAACCTGTTGGTTCTTCCAAAAACTCAATGTCATCAAATTTTTCTAAATTGGCTTTATAGAAATCGTAAACACCTCTTCTAGCCTGAACTCTATCATCTAGAACTTCCATTTGTCCTCTTCCAATGCCTGCTAAAACATTACTCATTCTATAGTTATAACCTACAGAAGAATGTTCGTAATGAGGTGCATTATCTCTTGCTTGAGTCGAAAGGTGTATAGCTTGCTTTTTGTAATCTTCATTATTTGAAACCAAAGCACCTCCACCAGATGTTGTAATTATTTTATTTCCATTAAAAGAAAAAATACCTATGTCAGATAATGTTCCGCAATGTCTTCCTTTATAAGTACTACCAAGAGCTTCGGCACTATCTTCTATTACAGGAATATCGTATTTTTTTGATATTGCAATAATTTCATCTGCTTTATAAGGCATTCCATATAAATGTACCGCAACAATTGCTTTTGGTTTTTTATTGGCTTCTAATCGATTTTTAATCGCTATTTCCAATAATTCAGGACACATGTTCCAAGTATCTACTTCACTATCAATAAAAACAGGCTTAGCTCCTAAATAAACAATAGGATTTGCAGAAGCAGAGAATGTAAAACTTTGACATAGTACTTCGTCTCCAGCAGAAACTCCTAATAATTCTAAAGCTATATGTATACTTGCTGTACCAGAACTTAATGCAGCAACATGGTAATTATCGCCTCCAATATATTTTTTAATATCGTCTTCAAACCCATTTACATTTGGGCCTAATGGAGCTATCCAATTTGTTCTGAAAGCCTCGTTTACAAAATCCTGTTCAGAACCACCCATGTGTGGTGATGATAAGTATATTTTTGTTTTAGTTAACATAAAATATTTATTAAATATAATTTACAACGCTTACGTTATATTAATTATTATTTTAAATTTTCTTATCGTGAATTCCCCCTTTGTGCAGTGAAATTAACAAAAATCAAATTAAATTTTTTACATTTAATACATGTTAAATTTTATTTAGAAAGCAGCTTTTATAACGGAGGGAGAAATAAAAGATAGCACTTTACAAAACAATAGTATTAAATTAATTTCTTGCTATTAATCAATTTAATTTTTTAAATTCTGAAGCAAATTTAGTGATTGTTTTAAATTAATAATTAAAGAATCTTGATATTTCGCTAAAACAGTGATTAAAATCGGTTAACTACACGTCTAACGCATAGAAATAAAAAAAAGTACATAAAGCTTCGTTTTACGGTCAACCAAACATATAAATTACTGTAAAACAATATTTTACAAATTAAAGCGATTTTATTAAAAGCACCTAAGCACAACTTATATAATAACAAAAATAAAGCCTAATTAAACCTAAAACAAACATCATTTTATATTTAAATTATCAAATAAATTATTTTAAAACTTCTTTTTTAGATATTTTTAATTTATAAGTTAAATTTTTTTCAAATTAACAATTATTACCAATTCGTTTTTACCTTAAAAATTTTTATTATTTTTAAAAACTTAAGCTGTTAAACTAAAAATCATTATTTTTTTTCTTTTTAATACCTTTTTCTATAAAAAACGTAATATTTATTCATAATTTAATCTTCCAATCAATTGATTTTTTAATCTTTGCCTCAAATACTATTCATTTCTCAAACTCATTATTAAACTAGTCTTACATAAACATAACCAAACATAATCATGAAAATACTTGTAACAGGAGCTGCTGGCTTCATAGGTTTTTACACATCAAAAGTACTTTTAAATAACGGACATAGCGTTGTTGGTCTTGATAATATAAACGACTATTACGACGTCAATTTAAAGTATAACAGATTAAAAGAATTAGGAATAGATACCAATGAAGCGTCTGAGTTTAATAAAGCTTGCCAAAGTAAAAAAGACCTATCGTTTTCGTTTGTTAGAATGAATTTAGAAAACAGAGAAGAACTACCTAAACTGTTTGAAAACGAAAAATTTGATGTTGTTTGTAACCTAGCTGCACAAGCAGGTGTTCGTTACAGTTTAGAAAACCCAGAATCTTATGTCGATTCTAATTTAGTTGGTTTTTTAAACTTATTAGAATGCTGTAGAAATTTCAAAATTAAACACCTAGTTTATGCTAGTAGTTCTAGTGTTTATGGTTTAAACAAAAAAATACCATTTTCAACCTCAGATAATGTAGACAACCCTATTAGCCTTTACGCTGCAACTAAAAAAAGCAACGAATTAATGGCTCATACCTACAGCCACCTATTTAAAATACCAACTACAGGACTTCGTTTCTTTACCGTTTATGGGCCTTGGGGAAGACCAGATATGGCTATGTTTTTATTTACAGATGCTATTGTAAACAACAAACCTATTAAAGTATTTAATTACGGAAAAATGGAACGTGATTTTACATATATAGACGATATTGTTGAAGGTGTTGTTAGAATTCTTGAACATCCTAACAAAGAAAGAATTGAAAAAAACGACTTATACAAAGTTTATAATATTGGTAATAACAATTCTGTAAAACTTTTAGATTTTATAAAGGAAATAGAAATAAACCTAGGCACAGAGGCAGAAAAAAACATGATGCCTATTCAACCAGGAGACGTAGAGCGTACTTGGGCTAATGTAGACGATTTAATTAGAGACTATAACTATAAGCCCAACACATCTATAGCTAGCGGTGTTAAAGCATTTGTAGATTGGTACAAAGGTTATTACAAATAATAATCTGTTTTTATAGATATACATCACTTTTTACCGATTAAAATCTTTCTTTTTTTAGAGCTTTGATTTTAATCGTTAAAAAGACCATTTAGTATAATAATAACTTGTGTTTAAATATTTTTTTTACATATTTGCCAAAGCTATTAACAACAAACCCAAGTAATGACTAATGACCAAGTTAAAACACTCTCTAACAATAAAATTTTAGTAACTGGTGGTGCAGGATTTATTGGCTCTAACCTTATAGAAACGTTATTAAAAAATAGATTAGAAGTTGTTTGCCTTGATAATTTCTCGACAGGAAAACGCGACAATATTGCGCCTTTTCTAAATGATGAAAATTTTAAAATTATCGAAGGAGATATTAGGAATATTGAAGATTGCCACAAAGCTTGTATAGGTGTTAATTTTATATTGCATCAGGCTGCTCTTGGCTCGGTACCTAGGTCTATTAAAGACCCAGTAACAACAAACGATGTTAATGTTTCTGGTTTTTTAAACATGCTAGTTGCTGCGCGCGATGCCAAAATAAAGCGTTTTATTTATGCAGCAAGCTCGTCTACTTACGGAGATCATGAAGCACTTCCAAAAAACGAAGATGTTATAGGTAAACCCTTATCTCCATATGCTATTACTAAATATGTTAATGAGCTATATGCCGATGTTTTTAATAAAACTTATGGATTAGATACTATTGGCTTACGTTATTTTAATGTTTTTGGAAAACGCCAAGACCCACATGGAGCTTACGCAGCAGTAATTCCTCTTTTTGTAAAACAGTTTATAAATAACCAGTCTCCTGTTATAAATGGAGACGGAAGCTACTCTAGAGATTTTACATATATAGATAATGTAATCCAAATGAATATTTTGGCATTAACTACTAAAAATAAAAACGCATTAAACACCGTTTATAATGTAGCTTACGGAGAAAGAACAAGCTTGCTAGAGCTTTCCAACTTAATAAAGCAAAACCTTATACCCTTTAATGCAGATATTAAAAAAATAGAAATTAAACATAGCGAAAACAGAGCTGGAGATATCCCCCACTCTCTCGCTTCTATAAATAAAGCAAAAAAATTATTAAACTATAATCCAAAATACAATATTAAAGATGGCTTAAACGAAGCGATTACTTGGTATTGGAAAAATTTATAATCGATAAAAATGACTGTAACAAAAATTTGTTGTATCGGAGCTGGTTATGTTGGAGGACCAACTATGGCTGTAATAGCTAAACAAAACCCAAACATTAAAGTAACCATTGTAGATATTAACCAAGCAAGAATTGATGCTTGGAACGATCCAGACGTATCAAAGCTACCTATTTACGAACCTGGTTTAGCAGAAATTGTTGAAGAGACTCGAGGTAAAAACTTATTCTTTTCTACAGAAATAGATAAAACCATTGATGAGGCAGAAATGATATTTATATCTGTAAACACACCTACTAAAACCTACGGTAAAGGTAAAGGTATGGCAGCTGATTTAAAATATGTAGAGCTTTGTGCTAGAAATATTGCTAAGGTTGCTAAAACAGATAAAATTGTAGTCGAAAAATCGACACTTCCAGTAAGAACAGCACAAGCTATAAAAAGTATTTTAGACAATACAGGAAGCGGTGTTAAGTTTGATATTTTATCAAACCCTGAGTTTTTAGCTGAAGGTACAGCAATACAAGATTTATTAAATCCAGATCGTGTTTTAATTGGTGGAGAATCTGAAGCAGCTATAGAGAGTTTAGCTAATGTATACGGAAGTTGGGTACCACAATCTCAAATTTTAAGAACCAACGTTTGGTCGTCAGAGTTATCAAAACTTACTGCCAATGCCTTTTTAGCGCAACGTATCTCTTCTATTAATGCCATTTCTGAGTTATGCGAAAAAACAGAAGCCAATGTTGATGAAGTAGCAAAAGCTATTGGTATGGATTCTAGAATTGGTCCTAAGTTTTTAAAATCGTCTGTAGGTTTTGGAGGTTCTTGTTTTCAAAAAGACATTCTTAATTTAGTCTATATTGCAAGAAGCTATAATTTACAAGCAGTAGCAGACTATTGGGAACAAGTTATTATATTAAACGATCATCAAAAAAGACGTTTTGCAGATAACTTAATTAGCACACTTTACAATACCGTATCTGGTAAAAAAATAGGTTTCTTAGGTTGGGCGTTTAAAAAAGACACCAACGATACAAGAGAATCTGCTGCTATTTATGTTGCAGATCACTTATTAAACGAGCAAGCAAATATATCTGTTTTCGATCCTAAAGTATCTAACGAGAAAATGCAATCAGATTTAAACTATCTTAACACACGCTCTGAAGAAGAAAACAGTAAGCTTATACAAGCAACAGACTCCCCATACGAAGCTTTAAAAGATGCACATGCTGTTGCCATTATGACAGAATGGGATGAGTTTAAAACATACGATTGGACACGAATTTACAATGACATGAAAAAACCGGCGTTCATCTTTGATGGTAGGAACATACTAGACAAAGCTGAAATGGAAAAAATAGGTTTTGAATACGCTTCAATTGGTCAATAACACATGATGTTAAAAAATAAAATAGCGGTTATAGGTCTGGGTTATGTGGGCTTACCACTAGCCCGACTATTCGCTACAAAATATGCTGTTGTTGGTTTTGATATTAATAAAAAACGTATATCAGAATTACAACAAGGCAAAGATGTTACTTTAGAAATAGAAGACAACCTTTTAAAAAAAGTAATAAAAACATCACCCGATGCTAATTTAGGCTTATTTTGTTCTTCTAATCTAGACGATATTAAAGACTGTAACTATTACATAGTAACAGTGCCTACACCCATCGATAAAAATAACAGACCTAATTTAACACCACTTTACAATTCAAGTAATACTGTGGGCTCTGTATTAAAAAAAGGAGACACCGTTATTTACGAATCTACAGTATATCCTGGAGCTACAGAAGAAGACTGCGTGCCTATTTTAGAAAAAGCAAGCCAATTAAAATTTAATACCGACTTTTTTGTTGGCTATTCTCCCGAGCGTATTAATCCCGGAGATAAAGAACATACTATAGATAAAATATTAAAAATAACCTCGGGCTCCACACCAGAAATTAGTGTAAAAATAAACGACCTATACGCTAGTGTAATTACCGCAGGCACTTACCTTGCTCCTTCTATAAAAGTTGCCGAAGCAGCAAAAGTTATAGAAAATTCGCAACGCGATATTAATATAGCCTTTGTTAACGAGCTTGCTAAAATATTTAATTTGTTAAATATAGACACACAAGCAGTTTTAAAAGCAGCAGGTACAAAATGGAACTTTTTACCTTTTAAGCCCGGTTTAGTTGGTGGCCATTGTATAGGTGTAGATCCGTATTACTTAGCACAAAAAGCACAAGAAGTTGGCTACCATCCAGAAATTATTTTAGCTGGTCGTCGTGTAAACGATAGTATGGGGCAATATGTAGCCTCGCAAGTGGTAAAATTAATGCTTGAAAAAGACATACAAATAAAAGGGGCACGTATACTTGTTTTGGGTATTACCTTTAAAGAAAACTGTCCAGATGTTAGAAATACCAAGGTTGTAGATTTAATTCAGAATCTAGAAAGCTACGGGACTTCTGTGCATGTCACAGACCCTTGGGCAAATATTGATGACGTTAAAAAAGAGTACAACATCCAAGCAACATCGCATATTGATGCGAACCAAAAATTTGACGCCATTGTTTTAGCAGTTTCGCATAAACAATTTACAGGTTTAGATTTAACGTCTAAATTAAATAAAAATGGTGTGTTATACGATGTTAAAGGTGTTATAAAAGAGAGTGTTAATGGTAAATTATAATAACAAATATAAATAAATGTCAAGCTCAACAACAATTGCAAAAAACACAATGTTTCTGTATTTCAGAATGTTCTTGACTATGGGCGTTGGTTTATATACTTCCAGACTGGTTTTGGATGCTTTAGGTGTGGTTGATTATGGAATTTATGGTCTTGTTGGAGGTATAGTAACCATGTTTGGTTTTTTAAACTCTGCAATGGCATCTGCTACACAAAGGTATCTTTCATTTGATATTGGTAGGAATGACCTAGTGCGCTTACAAAAAACGTTTAATGCCACTTTAAACATTCATTTTTTAATTGCATTTATAGTTTTACTATTAGCTGAAACCATAGGTTTATGGTTTCTAAACTATAAATTAGAGATTCCTGCTGGACGAATGGCTACTGCCAATTGGGTATATCAATTCTCTGTTTTTACTTTTTTACTTAATATAATTCAAGTGCCTTATAACGCATTATTGGTTGCACGGGAGCACATGAAAGTATATGCTTATGTAAGTATTTTAGAAACTATTTTAAAGTTGATTGTCGTTT
Source organism: Postechiella marina (assembly GCF_039538365.1). Taxonomy (NCBI): domain Bacteria; kingdom Pseudomonadati; phylum Bacteroidota; class Flavobacteriia; order Flavobacteriales; family Flavobacteriaceae; genus Postechiella; species Postechiella marina. The sequence goes on along the minus strand of NZ_BAABCA010000001.1, from coordinate 698,877 downwards.
TAGTTTTGGTACGATCAGATACAGACCGCTTGATGCTTTATGCAATTTTAATTTTTAGTGTGTCCTTTATAATAAGAATGGCTTATAAGATTTATTGCAAAAAGAAATTCAAGGAATCAGTTTTTAAATTCTATTATAACAAAACCTACTATAGAGAACTGCTTAGCTATTCTGGATGGAATTTATTTGGAAATATAGCTGCAGTAGCAAGAAACCAAGGGAGTAATATTTTGCTAAATTTGTTTTTTGGTCCTGTAGCGAATGCCGCATTCAGTTTAACTATGATGGTGCAAGGTATAATTGGGAGTTTTGTAAGTAATTTTCAAACAGCTGTTAATCCTCAAATTGTAAAAAATTATTCTGTAGGAGATACGCAAGCATCATTAAACTTGATGTATAAGAGTGCAAAATTTTCATTTTTTGGAATGCTCATTCTGGTATTACCCTTTCTCTATAATATCGATTATGTAATGAATCTTTGGTTAAAAGAAGTTCCTCTTTATGCTATTGATTTTATAAAGTTAGCATTGGTTTATTCTTTAATTGAAACGATTTCTAATCCTCTTATGAGTGGATTGCAAGCAACAGGAAAAATTAAAAGATATCAAGTTGTAGTAGGTAGCTTAATTTTTCTAAACTTGCCTATAGCTTGGATTATATTAAAAACAACACATACTCCTCATAGCTTTTATTGGAGTTTTATTAGTATTTCCATTATCTCATTATTCGTTAGACTGTATTTTATTCAAAATTTAATGAAAGTTAAGATTGTTTCATTTTATAAAGAAGTGATTTTAAGAATTGCCTTAGTCGTTTTGGGTATAATTTTTATTCTTTATCCCTCTGGCTCATATTTAATAGAAAATACTAATTTCTTTCTATTCATATTTAAAACTCTAATTATTACCATCCTTACAATTAGTTTTATTATTACACTAGGTATGAATAAAGAGGAAAGACAATTTTTAAAAACTAATTTTAAACGTAAAATTCTAAGAAGAAATGAATAATAGTATAGCAGACATAGTAAACAATGATTTGTGTGTTGGTTGTGGAATTTGTGTTTCTGAATCAAAATCATCCAAAATGATTTGGAATCAATATGGTTTTTTAGTGCCTAAATTAGATGATTCCTTTAATGAAACAGCTATCAAAGTTTGTCCTTTCAATACTTCGCCAGAAGACAGCGTACGAGACGAAGATCATTTGGCTAACATTTTCTTGAAAGATGCCAAAAATATAGATGATAAAATAGGCAAGTTCGAAAATACTTATGTTGGTTACTCAAAAGCCAATAGAGAAAAATCATCATCCGGAGGACTTGCTACCTATATATTTGAACAATTATTAAGACGAAAAATTGTTAATCATATATTTGTTGTAAAACAAGTTAATGGAACTTATGCTTACCAATGGTTCAATGAAGCTGAACATATTCTAAAAGTGTCAAAAACGCGCTATATTCCAGTAACACTTGAAAATTTATTTAAAGAAATTGATCAAAAGGACGGTAAAGTGGCTGTTTCTGGCGTTGCTTGTTTTACAAAAGCCATTCGTTTAAAACAGCATTACAAACCAGAGTACAAAGAAAAAATTCCATTTATAGTTGGTATTATTTGTGGTGGTCTTAAAAGTAGTTTCTTCTCTGATTACTTAGCTCAAAAATCTGGAATTGAGGGAAGTTATTCAAAACAAGAATACAGAATTAAAGATCCTGCTTCTAATGCTGTTGATTATTCTTTTGGAGCTTTTAATCAAGAAAATAAATTTTACCAAATGAAAATGAAGACTGTTGGTGATATGTGGGGAACTGGTTTATTTAAAGCAAATGCTTGCGATTTTTGTGATGATGTAACAACAGAATTAGCAGATATATCTTTAGGAGATGCTTGGTTAGACCCTTATACAAAAGATGGAAAAGGCACCAGTGTAATAGTTTCTCGAACTCAATTTGCAGATCAAATAATTAAAGAAGGAATTTTAAAAAAGGAACTTTCTGTCACTACTTTAAGCCTAGATTCTTTTAAAGCTTCCCAAGCTGGAAGTTTTAAGCACAGGCAATTAGGAGAATCATTTCGACTAAATAAATTAAAAAAATCAAAATCCATATTACCTTATAAAAGAAAACGAATGTTAAAGTCTATTCCTATGGAGTTCAAAATTGTTCAAAATGCTCGAATGACAATAAGAAAGGCAAGTTTAGAAATATGGAAAAACACCCAAAAATCTGAGCTATTTGATCTAGAGATTTTACCTTATAAAAAAAGATTAAAACGAAAGACTAGATGGTATCATAGAATTCAAAACTTAAGATTAAAATTAGGATTAAAAAAACTTTAATGGAATTAATAAAATGTTACGATAAGTTAAAAGATTTAAAATTATTCCTGCTACTATAATCCTACTATTAAGCAAGTTTAATTCTCTGTATTAAAAAATACATGTCATAAAATAACTTTCGATGCTTTTAATCAAAATATTAATAAAAGAATAAAGTAAAACTTTTACAAAAATACCATGCAATATATAATATTTTTAAAAATTCACGTAGCATAACTAAAACAAAAAAAATGAAAATAGGAATTTTAACATTACCCTTACATAAAAATTATGGTGGACTATTACAAGCCTATGCACTTCAAAAACATCTTAAAGACTTAGGACATGATGCCCATTTAATCGATATTAAGCATAAGCAGTCTGAACAATCGCTAAGTTTAAAAATTAAAATATATATATATAATTTAATAAATGGAAAGTCGCATCTTAAAAAATATCAACCTAAAGTTGAAGCTCCTGTTCATGATTTTAATAACCGCTATATACAACCAAAAACTAAAATAATTAATACTCCAGAAAAGCTAGAAGAGCTTAACAATATGGGGTTCAATGCCATAATAGTTGGTAGCGACCAAGTTTGGAGGTTAGAATATAGTAGCGACTTAAAATACAATTACTTTCTAGACTTTATAACAAATACTTCTATAAAGAAAATATCGTACGCAGCATCTTATGGAAAAGCCATATGGGAAGACCATAGTATAATTAACGAGGTAAAATCTTTATTAAAAAAATTTAATTCTATTTCAGTTAGAGAAGACTCTGCACAAGACTTAACCAAAAACCTTTTTGAAGTTGATGCAGAACACGTTTTAGATCCTACAATGCTTATTAGCAAGGCTCAATACATCGAATTAATAGAACAAGAAAACACACCAGATAGCAAAGGCACTTTATTAGAATACTTTTTAGATGAAAACGATTTAAAACTTAGTGTATCGTCTCAAATAGCCAAACTTTATAAATTAAAACCTTTTACTGTAAATGGTAAGAACATTTCAAAAATGCCTATTTCAAAACTAAAAACCTATAAATATCCTTCTGTTTTTGAATGGATAAAAGGGTTTCATGATGCAAAATATGTAGTAACAGATTCTTTTCATGGCACCGTATTCTGTATTATTTTTAATAAACAGTTTATATCTATAGGAAATAAATCTCGAGGGGTAACACGTTTTTCTTCTTTATTGAAAAAATTTAATTTAGAAAATAGGTTGGTTCTTTCTGCGGAAGATGTTAATAGTAACCTTTTAAATACTAAAATAAATTATGATGAGGTTAATAAAATATTAGAAGAACAAAAGAAACTATCTACATCTTTTTTAGTTAAGAGTTTAAATGTTTAATATGAAAAAGCCTTTAATATCAATAATTGTCCCTGTTTATAATAGTCAGAATTTTATAGAACAATGTCTTAAAAGTATATTAAACCAAACTTTTACAGATTTTGAAGTTTTACTTATAAATGATGGTTCAAAAGATAAAAGTGGATCTATATGCGACAGTTATATTAAGGATAACCGAGTAAAAGTTCATCATAAAAAAAATGGAGGAGTAAGTTCTGCCCGTAATTTGGGTTTAGAAAATGCGACTGGAGAATGGATTACTTTTGTTGATAGTGATGATTATATTCATTTAGACTTCTTAAAAAACTTTTGTGAAAGCATCAATAATAAAAATGATTTCATCCTTCAAAAGGTAGTAAGGTTTGATGATAATAAAAGCAATGAAATTATAAGTTATTTAGATACGGAAATGGATCAAATAAATTTTTTAAATAATTACTCTTTACACCCTTATTATTCTGCTCCTTGGTCTAAATTATTAAAAAGAAAGATTATTAGTGATAATAATATTAAGTTTGACCCAAAAATAGCGTTTGGTGAAGATGCTTTATTCAATATAACATATTTAAAATATTGTAATTCTATAAAAACCATTAATAAAGTTGGCTATTATTATAGAGATACACCCAATGGGTTAAGCAAAATCAATTTTAATTTTGAGAATGATAAATATCTATTCCATAAAATAAAATCAAAACTACTAGAGTATGTACCTGAAAACACAGATGCAAACAAAAAAATTTTAGAAAAACAATTAATTTATGTCTGTGGTAGAGTTATAAATTCGATATATGCAGGTAAAAAAAAGAATGACCTAACTAAAACAAGTAGTTTATTAAAAGATTTTTTTATTGAAAATGAATATATTATCTATCATTTATATAGAAAATCAAAAGGGTTAGGTTTTATTTTATCTTGCTTATTAAAATCTAAACAAATCTTTTTAGCAGATAAACTTTTAAAGCACATTATTTTCAGGTAATGTTTAAACCAAATAATAAAATATTCAAGGTTAATTTATTATAATGCAAATATTGAATAAAATGAATCCTAAAGTTTCTATAATTATCCCAATATACAACTCTTATAGCTTTTTAGAACGTTGTTTTAGCTCTTTAGAAAACCAATCTCTCAAAGATCTTGAGTTCATTCTAATTAATGATGGTTCTGTTGATGATTCTGAAAGTTTATGTCATATCTATAGCAAAAAAGACGAAAGGTTTAAATATTATTTCAAAGAAAACGGAGGTCTATCTTCCGCTCGAAACTATGGTTTAAATAAAGCTAAAGGCGATTATATCTTTTTTTTAGATAGCGACGACTATATAGAAGCAGAAACCTGTAACACTCTTTATAAGTTAGCTGAAAAGCAGAACATTGATTTGCTAAATTTTGGATATAAATACATCTATAATGATAGAAGCGAAAAAAGAAACTCAGTTTTTCCTAAAAATAAAATCATAACTAGAGATTATATTTTAGATAAACTAAAAAGAGATACTGTTAAAAATAAATTACTTTGGTTTAGCACCACATATTTTTATAAAAGAGCCTTTTTAAGCAAACACCACCTAACCTTTAACCCATCTATTTTGTTGGGTGAAGATTCTGAGTTTAATTTAAGGTGCTTGCTTAGTGCAAAAAGACTTTACAGTATAAATGACCATTTTTATAATTATGTTTTTAACACTAACTCTCTAACTCAAGCCAATTATAAACATAACCTTTTACCTAAGTTTTATTCCCAATTTGAATCAAGATTAGCTGTTCACAATAAATTTAATTTATTAGAACCAGCTTATTTATTAGAAATCTCTCGAAACTACATAGAACACTCTCTTTTCCAGATTTTTAATAATATTTACAAAAACAAAACTAAGGTTTTAAATCCCCTAAGCGAATTAAAAAAAATAAGAACCCATGAATTATATAAATTTTGCTTTAAACATTATAAATTTTCAAACTCTTGTGGTATCAAAAAGAAAGTTTTAATCTTTTTATTTAAATATAACTTTCTAGTTATTTTAAATTCTCTTTTGAAGAAAAGATTTTAAGCTATAATTAATTAGTATTAATTAATATCATAAAATATAAATAAGTCATGATTTCAACACTCAAAAAAATGGTATCTATTGATGCTAAAATAAAAATGCATCTTTTTTACCATCAATTTAAAAAAATAGAACAATTCTCTTTAAAAATAGATAATCTAGAAGCTAAGCAAATTTATATTTTTTTAGCTGCAGACTATGGTAACCTAGGCGATGTGGCTATTACTTATGCGCAAAGCGAATATTTAAAACAACATTTTCCAGATTACATTGTTACAGAAATCCCTATTAGTCAGACTACAGAAGGTTTAGCCTTAGTAAAAAAAGTGATTAAAAAAGGGGATATTGTAACCACTGTTGGTGGCGGAAATATGGGGGACCTCTACCCACTTATAGAAGCTTTTAGGCAAGCGGTAATTAGTAATTTAAAAGGAAATAAAATAATATCATTTCCTCAAACCATAGATTTTAATACATCAAAAGCAGGGCAAAACGCCTTAAATAAATGTGTAAAAATCTATTCAAGTCATCCAGATTTAACTCTAATAGCGCGAGAACATAAAACATTCGATTATTTTAAAAAACATTTCCCTAAAAACAAAGTCATTTTAACTCCAGATATTGTATTGTCTCTTAACAGAACCGAGCCTACTTACAACAGAAAAGGGGTTTTAATATGCTTACGAAACGATAAAGAGAAAAAACTAGATGCTAGCCAAGAAAAAACATTAAAAAATTATTTTAATACGCAATTTACCTCTGTTAAAGAAAGAGACACCCATATAGGTGGTAAAGAACTTTCGTTTACTGCTAAAATAAGTGCCCTAAATTCTATTTGGGACGATTTTAGAAAAGCAGAACTCATTGTTACAGACCGTTTGCATGGTATGATTTTCTCTTATATAACAGGCACACCTGTACTTGTATTTTTAAATAACAACCATAAGGTAAAATCTTCTTATTTTTGGATTAAATCTGCACCACACGTGCGTTTAATGGAAGAATTTTCTATGGATAAAATCGAAGACGCTATAAAAGATTTAAAAAGCATAGATAAGGCAGTAACATTAAAAAACATGTTGCCTTTATACACCGAAATAACAAAATCTGTTAATTTGTAAACCATGAGTACTCCCATCCTATCCATCGTAATTCCTGTTTATAATGTAGCACCATACATAGAAAAATGTGTATTAAGTTGCATACATCAAGATATACCACGCGACCAATACGAAATTATTATGGTTAACGACGGGGCAACAGATAACAGTTTAAGTATTTGCGAAACATTAAAGGCAGAATTCGATTTCTTAAAAATAATAAGTCAAAAAAACAAAGGTTTAAGTGGTGCCAGAAACACAGGTTTAAAACATGCGGTTGGTAAATATGTATGGTTTGTAGACTCCGACGATTGGATAAAAGAAAAGACCCTAAAATCTTTAGTGGATGCATTACAAACTGATACCGATATTATTTGGCTAGGTCACGATGTTTGGGAAAACGGTGTAGCTACAAAAACCTTTACTCCAAAACAAACAGCAGGTGCCATATCTGGTGCTGCGCTCTTTACCAATCATTTAGATAACCTTTTTTATATCTGGAAATTTGTTTACCGCAGGTCGTTTTTAAATACCAACCATTTAACTTTTCTAGAAGGCATACTTTACGAAGATTTAGAGTTTACACCAAGGGCTTTGCTTAAAGCAAAAAAGTGTACTACAATTTCTAAAACCTTTTACCACTATTTAATAAGGCCTGGTAGTATTGCTACCAATGTTAAGCCTAAAAATATAGAACACCGCTTTTTAATTTTAGATAAATTAAATGCACTTATAGACTCTGGCGTTAGCGATTTATTTAAAAAAGGACTCGTTAAGGTTATATTACACACTGCAGACTCTACCATAAGGTTGGCGTCTAGGTCGCATGTAAAATTACCAACAAATGCTATAACCCTAGTAAAGTCTTTTAAAACGAATAAAAACTATAGCAGCAGCATACAGTCTACCAGCTATAAGCTTATGGTTAATTACCCAAAGCCCTATTACTCTTTATTTAAAATGTACCATAGCCTAAGGTCTATTATTAAAAAATAATTATGAAAAGAATATTACATGTTGTTGGCGCCATGCCTAGAGCTGGAGCAGAATCTATGGTAATGAATTTGTATCGTGTTATTGATAAAACACAGTACCAATTCGATTTTGTATACTTTACAGATAAAACTTGCGATTTTGATGATGAAATTATAGCCTTAGGCGGAAAAATATATAGAATTCCCGATAAATACTCGAATAAAGCTCTTGCTAGAACCTACCAATTGTATCGGCTTATAAAAAACAATAAACCCTTTCATGCGGTACATGCTCATCAATTATTTAGCAATGCTTTTCATTTACTAGCTGCTTATTTTGCAGGTATAGACATGAGAATAGCACATTCTCACAATACCAGTGATGCTAATAGTAAAAGCCTGTTTGGTAGGCTATATCAAAACTTTTCTAGAAAACTTATACGCTTAGTAACCACAAACTATATTGCCTGTGGCGATCTAGCTGGAAAATACCTGTTTCCAAAGAGCAAAAACATTGTATTTATTCCCAACGCTGTCGATATTCATAAATTTCTCGATGTTAAATCTAAAAGAGCACATACGTTTTTTAAAAACGAAAGCATTACTAAAAACACGATAATACTATCTCAAATTGGCAGACTTATGCCCGTAAAAAACGTAGAATTCTCCATAGATTTTATGTCGTTTTTAAAACAAAAAAATATTGATTTTCATTTCTTTATTGTTGGACAAGGAAAATTACAATCAAAATTAGAAAATTTAGTCGCTCAAAATAACCTTACAGACCACATTACCTTTTTAGGAGTTCGGTCTGATATCGATTTAATACTAGGACATACAGATGTATTGCTTATGCCCTCTTTTCATGAAGGATTTCCTGTAATACTTGTAGAATCGCAAACCGCTGGTGTTCCTGCTCTTATTTCTGATGCTATATCTAAAGAAGTAGATCTTGGACTTAACTTAATTAATTTTCAAGCTCTTAAAGCCAATTTTGAAACCTGGGAAATCGCTCTACAAGACATTTTAAATAAGTCTGAGTGTTACGATAACTCGAAAAGGCATCATGTTTTAAAAGAAAAAGGGTTTGATATTGAGGTAAGCGTTAAGACTTTAGAAAACATCTATAATAAAAAAAACACATCTAATGAATAACCAAAAAACTTTAATTAGTATAGGCATACCGTTTTATAATTCTGAAGCTTACTTGGGCTTTGCCATTAACTCTGTTTTAATGCAAACCATAAGCCATTGGGAACTTTTTTTAATGGATGATGGCAGCACAGATAATTCTTTAGAAATCGCAAAAGAATATGCCAAAAACGAGCCTAGAATACACGTTATAAGCGATGGTAAAAATAAAGGTTTGCCTACCAGACTTAATGAATTATCTGATTTGGCTACAGGAAGTTATTATTGCAGAATGGATGCCGATGATATGATGTTTAATAACCGTTTAGAAATACAACTCGCCTATTTTAGGGCACATCCCGAAACCGATTTATTAGGTACGGGCGCTATAGCCATAGATAATAATAACCAAATTCTTGGTTTAAGAAAAGGTGAAGCCAACAAGAAAGTACAACTACACGAAGTTTTTAAAGGGGCTTGGGTGTTACACCCCAGTATTATGGGAAAAACTAAATGGTTTAAAGAAAACAGATACGATGTGTCTTTAAAAAGAGCGCAAGACTACGATTTATGGTTACGTACGGTACAAAAAAGTTGTTTTGCAAAATTAAAAGAACCCTATCTTTATTATAGAGAAGCTAGTACCTCTACCATAAAAAAACATTTTGTTGCAGTACAGCATTTTATTAACTTAATTTGGAAAAACGTTAGTATTTTAGGTTTTTTTTCTGCTTTAAAAATAACTATTACTAGCTTTATAAAGTTAAATATATACATTTTATTTTGGTTATTTGGTCAAACTCCTGTGCTAATTGCAAGACGGTCTCAAGACTTAGATGAAAAAAGTTTAATATATTACAAAAAAAATATTTTTAATATTGCAAATTATAAGCGCTAGGCTGTTATAAATTTAGTATGAATTCTATTTTAGAAAATTTAACAAACAACGATTACAATAACTTTTATGTATGGCTAATAGGTTGTTTTGTAATTTTTGGTTCTTTAATTCTTTTAGCTTTACAAAATAAACCAACCATTTCGCTTATAAGAAACGATAGAAATATTCTTATTTTTCTAATTACCATACTCATACTATTTGCAGGTACCCGAGCTGTAAATATTGGTACAGATACTTCCAATTATTATAACTATGGTTTTTTAAAAGGTATACACATTTCCAATTTCTTTGATTTTATAGAAAGGTTAGATACCGATTTTTTCTTTTCTGTAATTATGTTTTTAACCTTTAAACTAAAAAGCTTCTCATTTTTTTTGCTAACCGTAGCAATCATTATGAATATTAGTTTTTATCGCTTTGTTAGAAAGTATACCAATTATGGCGAATCTGGGAGCAGCTTGCTTCTTTTTCTTATGATTACCTGCTCGTTTGTGTTTCTAAACTACGAAATTAATATTATAAGAAATGGTTTGGCCATTCCTTTTGTTCTATTTGGTTTGCTCTACCTAATACAAAAGCAATATAAAATAGCTGCGCTATACCTTATTACCTCTTTCTTTTTTCATAGAACCTCTTTAATTCCCATAGGCTGTTTAATAATGGTTTTAATTGGCGAAAATGTAAAAATAAAATATTTTATTATAGCTTATGTTATGGCAATAGGCTTGGCATTTTTAGGCTTTGGGTTCGATAAACTCGCATTTTTAGCTTCTCTAGGTGGCGAAGATGTTCAAAATTTAGCCTTTACAGGAGAAACGACCTATAGGGTAGGTTTTAGAATAGATTTTGTGTTTTATAACTCTATGTTTTTGTTTTTGTTTGTAAAGTTTGGCAATTTAAATAGCAGATTGAATGTCTTTTTAATTAAGTATTTTATCGTGTCGTCTGTCGTGTTTTATTTTAATTTTAATATTCCATATTCAGACCGTATTGGTGGGTATAGCTGGTTGGCTATTCCCCTATTATTATTTAGTACTGTTAATAGCAGTTTCCCTAGAAACAAATATACTATTATGGCATGGGTTACAATTTTTTACTACACCTTCAACCATATTATTTTACCCCTTATATCTGGTAGCGGAAGTAGCGATGGACCTCCACACCATCACTAACATATGTTATAAAAATGATACCTAAAAAAAGAACAAGCTAATCTATAAGCAAACACCAATAACAAACAAGATTTTTTTTAAATATTTAATAACTTGATTATATGAAGTTTCAACGAATAAATCATTTAGTTTAAACCGAGTATTATTATTTTAGCTGAGTATATTTAATACTTTACCAAAAGTTGTACGTGATTACAAAACAAAAAATACAGATAATTACAAATCAAACATACCTTGTTTTTTGAAACACTAAATAGCCCTATTAATTATAATCAAAGAGAAACCTATAACAAGGTTCTTGAGCAAATTAAAACACCAAAATAAATGTCTCGTAAAATTCTTTTTACTGCTTCTATAGCACATCATTTTAAAGCTTTCCATTTACCATATTTACAATGGTTACAAGAACAAGGTTACGAAACCCATGTGGCTTGTAACGATGTTATCGATTTACCATATGTAGATAAAATTTGGCATATTGATTTTGCTAGAAATCCGTTTTCTTCAAAAAACATTAAAGCATACAAACGATTAAAGCATATAATAAACACAGAAAATTATAGCCTAATAAATTGCCATACCCCATCGGCTAGTGTGGTTACGCGTTTAGCAAGTTTAAAAGCAAGAAAAAAAGAGACCACTTTAATTTATACAGCGCATGGGTTTCATTTTTATAAAGGTGCACCATTTGTGTATTGGGCTTTGTTTTACCCTGTAGAACTCTTATTATCTAAGATAACAGACGCCATTATTACCATAAACTCTGAAGATTATGAGTTAATTAAAAAAAATGGCGCAAAAAGCACAGATTATTACTTAATTCCTGGTATTGGCGTAAACAAAGCCTCGTTTCATCCGGTAGATAAAAATACCAAAATGGCATTAAGAACAGCTAAAGATTTTCCGTTAGATAAAAAAATATTGGTTTACGCAGCAGAATTTATTCCTAGAAAAAACCATAAATTTATTATAGATAGCGTGTTGCAATATCCAGAATTGTTTGCAAATACCTTTATTATGTTTGCAGGAAGTGGTAGAGACGAAGCGCAATTAAAAACATATACTGAAAATTTAAAGCTTAGCGACACTATAAAATTTATTGGCTTTAGAACCGATATTCACGAAATTTATAAACTATCAGACATTGGTATATCGGCTAGTAAACAAGAAGGTCTACCCATAAATCTTGTTGAAGAAATGATGTGTGCATTACCGCTTGTTGCACCTGTAGAGCGAGGACATAAAGAGATTATAGACCATGGCGATAATGGCTTTTTATTTCCTCAAAACGATAAAAAAGCCTTCGCTAACGCGATATATAAATTAAATACTGACGAGAAATTATCTGAATCATTCTCGAAAAATGGAGTTATAAAAGTCAAAAAATTTGAACTATCTAGCAGTCTAAAAGCAGTAACTAATATTTACAAAAATTACCTGTAATAAGACTAGCTTATCATTTTATAAAAAACAAAACAAGCTTAGTACGAAGAAAAAAAGATAACAAATAATGTTAACATAAAATAAGTCAGTTTAACATAGCAACAATGGGAAAACAATTACCAAATTTATATGCAATAAGATTTATACTAGCTATATTAGTAGTTATACATCACATTCCAGAAACATCAAACAATGTAAGTCTACCGTCTTTTGATGGCTTGCCTTTATTCCACAAGGGAAAGCTTGCTGTGCTCTATTTTTTTACTTTATCTGGTTTTTTAATTATAAGACTTATCTATTTAGAACTGTCTACAAAAAAATCATTTGACTTTAAAAACTTTTATTTAAGAAGAGTACAAAGGTTATACCCTGTATATTATCTGGTATTAATTATTGGTTTTACCTTTTACAATTTTATTTTGCCCGCTGCGGGCATTCCTTACAACATTGAATACCCTTGGGATGAATTTTTTATTGGTTATGTGTTTTTGGCTCCCAATGTTATTGCACATTACTATAAGGTTGGTGGTATACTTAATATACTTTGGAGTATTGGTGTAGAAGAACAATTTTATTTATTTGCTCCATTTTTAATCTATTTAGGCAGACGCCACATTATTTTAACACTAAGCATATTGCTTACTATATTAGTAGGTATTGCTCTGTTTTACTTTGATTTTTATGCCTTTAAAAATTATTATTTCTATTTTGTTTGTGGTGGCCTATTTGCTGTATTATTCGAAAAATTTAAACTCGATTTTTTTAAAAATAAAATAATACATATAACAGTCTATGGCTTATTTATTATTTCGTTTTTAACCAATTATTTAATTTTCGAATCAGTAAAATTCACGTTAATATTTAATATGGTTTTAAGTGCTTTATTTATTTCTTTAATAGCTTACCATCCTCTATTTATTATAAAATCGAAGCCTTTAAATTATTTTGGAAAAATATCTTATGGCATATACATGTACCATATGATTGCGTTGGTTGTTATTTTGTACTTTTTAAAGAAAATAGATATTGAGAACTATTTAAACGACACCTCTGTAATTATTTTGATAAACGCAGTATGCATTGCTGCAGCCATTTATATATCGCATTTGTCTTATAAATATTTTGAAAAACTATTTTATAAACCTAAATATTAGTTAAAAAAATAATACAAAATTAAGCAAAGACCAATTCTATAAACCTCAATATTTTTTATCAAATTCAAGATTGTTTTTTCTTTGTGTGCTACAAAGACTTCTAATCTGATTTTAAGAAATGAGTATATACATATTTGACGCCAAGTATTTATTAAAGTTATTCTTTTATTGGCAGAAATTGGAGAATTGGCGGTTTAGACATGTAAAGTTTCCTCTTATCTGGTCTAAAAAATTGATTAATGTCGTTTTCTGTGCATAACACTAATTAATTAATTCTTTAGATTCTGTTAACCTATTAAGTGCTAATCGCTATGACGTTATTAAATGTAAAAAAAGCTTCATAATTTTTTAAATTATGAAGCTTTTTTTTGGTATGTTAACTACTTACTATGTATAGTATAGTTATATAACTTAATTGATTTTCAAAATATTATTACTGCTTATTAACTCCATTTTTACATTGGATGTTATTTTGCTAAACTCTATATAATTAGCATTTTTTAAATAAATTGTATTTCCGCTATTGGCAGAATTAAAGGTGCAATCATAAATTTTTAAATAACCAGTTGAATTAGTATTGTAACCTTGAAAATCAATAGGTCTGTAATTTACATTATAAGTCTCGTTGTACACAGATACGTTTTTACTAGAGCCTCCGCGCGAACGCAAACCATAGCTGTAGGTTTTAGAAGAAGTAAATGTATTATCGTGTATTTCTGTATCCACTAAATTACCTATCCACATACCAGCTTCGCAGTCTAAAACTTCGTTATTATAAACATTAAAATCTTCACCTGAAAATGATATTCCATTTTGATAACCTGCTATTTTATTACCATAAATGTTATAATTAAAATTCATTTCGTCCCCAAATGGATCTTTCCTTTGGGTTATATGTATGGCTCTAGGGTAAGATTTGCCATTGTTAACTCTTGCTTTAAAATTATTGTGGCGTATAGTTATATTATAGGCAGCTATATTACCTATCCACGAATCAAAATTATTATTTTCTATAACTACATCGTTACATGTATATAAAAGAACGTCTCCATCATGGTTATTTTCAAAAGTTGAGTTTTTTATGGTTATATCTTCATTTAGCGCTGTTTGCCTTAATGTACCATCATCATTTCTGTACCTAATAGCTTCCAAATCGATACCAAACCTTGGCTCTACTCCTGTGCTACTGTATATTTTAGTTCCTGTATTGTTATAAGCCTGAGATCCATTACCTGTATCTTTAATAATGCAATTATCTATAACAATATTTCTGCCATCTAAAAAACTAATACCATTACGTCTTGCTCCAGAAACCACACAATTTTTAATTAACGCATTGTTTGTTTCTTTTTTTCCAGGATATAGCGTTCCATCTGCCTGTCTAAAGGTTTCTTCATGCAACATAATACCATCACCACTAGGGTTGCTAAAAAAAACATCTTCTACTACAATATTTTCTGTACCTATAATGTATAGCAAAGATCCCCATTCGTGTGTATCACGATTAACTCCATGCTCATCAAAAACAGAACTGTAATCGTGCTCGTAACGGTCTCCTATTAAATTACCACCTGTAATGGTTACATTATCTACAAGAAAGGTACTTAACAAGGTATAAAACGGTGCCGGATTAGGTTGCACTCTTAAAAAGGTTTTATCTGTCATTTTTAAATGAAAATCTTCTGGTAATCTAATAGAAGCTCTGGCATTAGCATCTCTATTCATTCTATATAAATCTACTTTAAAAAAAGCATCTAATGCATCAATTTCAAAAACCGAAATCCCTAATTTTTTTGCTTGGTTAATAACCGTTTGTAAAATCTCTTTATTTTTTAAAGCCACATCGTCTGCCACCTTACCCTCTACAATACCCCAACGTTCTGGGTCAAAAACAAAGTTAGCGTCTTTTAATTGTGGTTTTGTACCACCTATAGTTAAGCTAGAATTTAATAATTGTCCAGAAATAATACTGTTGCTAGAAAAATTTAACGATCCATTAATAATATCGCCTCCTTCGTAAACAATAGTTACATTTTCTGGTAAATTTATGGTTTGGTTACCAAGGTCCATAACACAGTTAATAATAATGGTACTGTTGGCAACTGCGTCGCTAAAATTAAAATCGCATGGCGCTGTAGGGTCAATAGTTACTTCGCTAGAAGCATCTTCTTTGTTTACGGGTTCTTCTTCTGCAATTACTTCTTCAATTTCTTCTACAAAAATATCCTCTTTATTACAAGAACTAATAGAAAAAACAAAAAGAAACACAAAAACAAACGTGTTGAAAGTAGGTTTCATAAAATAAAATTTTGATCTGGGGTTCATAATATACTTACAAGATTAAAAAACATTTTAAATAAAACCGTTTAAATGAGCACTTTTTTCGATGAAACACAATGTGATAATTTAAAAAATCGATTAAGTGTTTGATTTTACCGTTAAAATGTTTTTATCATTAACATTAAAAACAGTATATACGTTACAAATAACACTTTGGACTTCGAGATCGTTTTTTAATTATCGGGGCAAAAATAGTAGAAAAAACCATGTTATAAAATATTGTTAATAAAAAATAACAAACTATTGTTTAATAATTAATTAGCTATACATATTAACATAATTTTTAGGCTGACAACACACCACAATCTAAGTCTAATTATAATATTAAAATTAAGCATAAAATAGGGTATAAAACATTTTTAAACTAATAGCATAAACCAGATATAAATACCTATTTCTGTTAAAAAACTTAGTTTATAAATAAACGTATGGGCTAAAAACTATTTATGCATGTATAAATAGTTTTTAACCGATTTTAAAAAAAATCAAATAATCGATAAAAAGGCAACTATAATCGTATTTAATCTTTATAAAAATTGAAATGCAATACATTTACTTTTTAAATAATATTGCCCTATTAATATGTATAAAATTGTAAAACGCCTTTTTGATTTTTTAGCAGCAGTAACTGCTTTAATACTATTGTTTCCTATATTTTTTATTGTTTTTATTTGTTTATTAATATCTAATAATGGTAAAGCTTTCTTTTTTCAAAAGCGTCCGGGTTTACACGGAAAAATATTTAGCATTATTAAGTTTAAGTCTATGAACGATAAAAAGGATGCTAATGGAGAGTTTTTACCTGATAACGAAAGAATAACTAAACTGGGGTTATTTGTTAGAAATTATTCGCTAGACGAGATTCCGCAATTAATAAATGTTATTAAAGGCGATATGAGTATTGTAGGCCCTAGACCTTTATTACCAGAATACTTGCAACATTATAATAGTGAACAAAAAAAGCGACATAATGTAAGACCAGGCATAACAGGTTGGGCACAGGTTAAAGGACGTAATTCTATTTCGTGGAAACAGAAATTTGAGTATGATGTATGGTACGTAAATAACATTTCTTTACTGCTTGACATAAAAATTATTTTACTTACCATAAAGAAAATTATTATTCCAGAAGGAGTTAATAACTCTGATAGTACAACTATGTATCCCTTTATTGGAGAAAATGAGCAGTAAAAACATTCTTATTATTGGAGCATCGGGGCACGCAAAAGTTGTTATAGACATTATTGAGCAACAGAACACATATAAAATTGTTGGCCTGGTAGATTCTTTTAAACAAAATAAAACAAAGCTTTTTAAATACCTTGTACTTGGAAAAATTTCTGATATTCCGAAACTGGTTAAAGCCTTTGATATTCATGGATGCATTATTGCCATTGGAGATAATTGGACAAGAAACCAAGTTAAAGAGAAAATAACTTTGGTGCAACCAGACTTATCTTTTATAACTGCTATTCACCCAAATGCCATTATTGGTAAAGGAGTTACTCTAGGCGAAGGCACTGTGGTAATGCCAGGAGTTATTGTTAACGCAAAGTCTGAAATTGGTAAACATTGCATTTTAAATACAGGATGTATTGTAGAGCACGAAAATAAAATTGGAGACTTTTGCAGCATAGCGCCTAGCGTTACTCTAGCTGGTAATGTTAGTATAAACCATAACACAGCCATATCTTTAGGTGCTAATGTTATAGAAGGAGTTAAAATTGGTAAGCATAGCATAGTTGGAGCTGGTGCTTTAGTTAATAAGCATATTGGCGATTTTAAAGTGGCCTATGGTATACCTGCCAAAGAAATAAGGGATAGAAAAGAAAACGAAAAATATTTAGGGTTAATAAATTGTTTTAAAGGTAAAACATACGATTTATGTTTATATAAAATTGATAATGCTACAGATATCATAAAATATAATAAAATAAAAGACACCTTTAAAAACCAAAGTGTTTTTTACTCTCTAGAGTATTTTAATAGCAACAAAGACTCTAAAAAGTTATTTTATTTTGTTTTAAAACAAAACGACAAGCCCTTAATTTTAATGCCTGTTTACCTGAGTAAAATAAAAAGTACTCTTTTGAATGAGGATTATTACGATGCCATTTCGCCTTACGGTTATAGTGGCCCCTTAATTAAAGATAAGGTTACAAGCGAGGGTTTAAAGTTTTTTTGGAACCATGTAGATAGTTGGTATAAGAAAAACAATGTGGTTACCGAGTTTGTTAGGTTTAATTTAGAAAATAATTACAAGCAATACACAGGGCATTTAATGCCTACTTTAGATAATATTAAAGGGGTTATTAAACCTTTTGATGAATTGTGGTCTAACTTTAAACAAAAATCTAGAAATAACTATAGAAAATCTGAAAAAAGCAATTTATCTATAGCATTTTATAAAGACGACAATATTACAGAAGATATTATAATGTCCTTTTATAATATTTATATAAGTACAATGAAACGTAATGTTGCTAGCGACATTTACTTTTTTCCTGTCGAGTATTTTATAAACTTGATTAAAGGCAACCCAAACCATTTAGTTATTGCTATTGTTTATAAAGATGATGTTGCTATTTCTGCAGAGCTTATTATTGTAAGTAACGATACCCTTTACTCCTACCTTGGTGGCACGCTAGCAGAATACTTTAGCTATCGCCCAAATGATTTTTTAAAAATAGAAGTTATGAAATGGGCTATTAACGAAAATATAAAGTTTTATGTACTTGGTGGCGGAAGAGAAAATTGTGATGGGTTATACCAATACAAAAAATCGTTTTTTCCAAAGGATGAAGATGTTACCTTTTACACGGGTAGAAAAATTGTAAATCCTAAGATTTACGAAACTTTAATAAGTGCTATTAACCCAGAATGCGTTGGGAAGTCTCTAGAAAACAAAAGCATATATTTCCCGTTATACAAAAAGCCTTGCTAATTAAGACCTAGCAGTTGTTTTCTTAAATTATTGCTGTATTAAATTAAAGCACATTTAATGCGGTGTGTTTATTTTTTTTATAAGATAATCGCTTATTGATTGAGCTATTAACGTTCTGCCATGATTGTTCCAGTGTTGATCGTAAATTAATGTTGTTGGTGTTTTAGACTTATTTAGTACTGCACCAAAATCGATATATTCAAAATTATTATCTTTAAGATAGTCCATGAAAAAGGGAGGTGTTTCACTGACACTAATAAGCAATACAAATCGCGATTTATCGTAACCATAACGACTAATTAAACTTTTAAAATTTTTAAGATATCGCGCATGATTATCTACCTGATTTGTTTTCTTTTTTTCTGCTCCTGATCCTTTTTTATTTTTAAAAAAAGAAATTATTTTACCCGGAAACTTTTTAACAGGATCTAAAATTCCAATATTTGAAGCATAACCTAATAATTTTATTTTCCTTAAGTTTTGATATAAAGGCGCCTCTAACTTCATTCTATCGTTTACAACTTTATAATCTCCACGCAATAAATCGTCTCTATACCTAAGCCCTAAAATAACATGATCTATTTTATCAAAATCTTCTTTGTAGGCATTTACAAGGTGTATTTGGTCTGCAAAGTCGTAACCCGCATAACCATATTCATACACATCAACATTATTATTCATGTTGTTTTCAATTTTTTTACCTAAAGAGTTATAATAATCTTGATGAAAGCCTTGTATAAAAGAATCGCCTACCAAAGCGACTTCTACCCTATCATAACTTGGTGTATATTCTCTGTAAGAATTAAAACCAGAATTATTAATATGATATTCTGAAAAATTTTGCCTTCTATTACCTGTTACAGAAAACCCTGTTTGATTTGGTTTCCATTTCTCGACCTTTAGCGCATCTACAAATCGCGACGGATTATCTTTACCTAAATGCAATACACGCACAAATAACTCTAAACATATTAGAATTAAAATAATGTAAACGCCTGTTTTAAATAGTAACTTGACCATAAATTAAAATTGAAAATAAATAAACGATCTATCGACTCCAGAATCGTAAAAAAGCAGCATTGCAAAAACAACAACAGCGTATACAAAAAACCTTAAAAACTTATTTTTAAATTGAAAAGGCGCTCTTTCATTTTTTCTAATAACATATTCATATAAAACAAAAACTAATATAAGTACATAATAATCTATCATTCTATATCCACTAGGATGCAAATAAGCTTCAAAACTAAAGTTTCCAAATATTCTATATAAATAACCAAAAGCATCTTTAATACTTTCTGCTCTAAAAAACACCCAAGATAATGTAACTAAGCTAAAAACATAACACACTTTTAAAAGCTCTTTAACAGAAGGCAGCAAAGTGTTTTGAGCTATAATACCTGTTTTATACGTGTTATTTTTACCCAATAACAAAACTGGTATAAAAAATAAAGCATGTAAAAGTCCCCAAACAACAAAAGTCCAATTGGCTCCATGCCAAAACCCGCTTATTAAAAAAACAATTAAAACATTTCTTATTGTTATTACTTTGGATTGTCTAGACCCACCAAGAGGAATATAAACATAAGCTTGAAACCAAGAAGATAACGATATGTGCCAACGCCTCCAAAACTCTGCAATGTTTCTTGAAAAGAATGGGAATTTAAAGTTAGACATTAACTCTACCCCAAATAGTTTTGCGGTGCCTATTGCTATATCTGAATAGCCACTAAAATCTCCGTAAATTTGAAATCCAAAAAATATAGCGCCTAATACCAATGTAGAACTTGAATAGTTTTGGTAATTAGAAAAAATATCGTCTACTATAGGTGCTACAGCATCTGCTATAACCACTTTTTTAAAAAGCCCCCATACTATTAATTTTATACCATCTACCTGTTGCTTATAATTAAAATCTCGTTTGCTATCTATTTGAGATAATAAATTTGAAGCTCTTTCTATTGGACCTGCTACCAACTGAGGAAAAAAACTAACAAATGTTGCAAAAGATAAAAAATGGATGGTTGGCTTTAATTTTTTATAATAAATGTCTAAAGAATACGACATAGTTTGAAAGGTATAAAACGAAATACCTACAGGAAGAATAACCTTGAGTGTCCATGTGTTTGTTATATTATAACCTAACATAGCAACCAAATCGACCCAAGAGTCTATAAAAAAGTTGTAATATTTAAAAAAACCTAAGAGCCCTATATTAAATATAACACTTACTAGCAACCAAGCTTTTTTAACTGATGCTTTGGAGCTAGAAAATATTTGTATCCCTACATAATAATCGACTATAGTACTTAGTAAAATTAAAGATAGAAACCTCCAATCCCACAGGCCATAAAAAAAATAACTTGCTAATAACAGTAGTATATTTTGAAATTTTAAGCTTTTTCTTAAAATAATCCAGTGTAAAAGATAAACTACTATTAGAAAAACAAAAAACTCTAAAGAATTAAATAACATATTAAAATGTATTGGCTAAAAGAAGTGTTATTATTAAAATGCTATTACTGTGTAAATATGACATAAGCGCATTTTAAAATCAAAATTAGTCTTTGAAATACTAAAATATCCTTTGAATATCACCTTCAACAAAACTAAAGAAAGATTCTATTATTAAAACATAATATTTTAAATTAAATTAGATGAAAAAATAATTTTCATCTAAAAAAATCATACGCTTTGCAAAGCGCTTTAGTTAATTTAGTAAAATAATTAATAACAGGTAAATTATAAATGTTACAACATATTCGCTACAAATTATTTTGGTTTTTAGATGGCATTAAAGGCTCGAAAATAAAAAAGCACTTAAAAGAAATACAAGAGATTATTGAGCACAGTACCCCGACTGTATATAAAGCAGGCTCTAATAAACAGCTAAACAAGCTCTTAATGCATAGTATAGAACATATAACTTTTTATAAAACCTATAATGCAGCCAAGCGTCTTGAAGATTTTCCTGTAATTAATAAAAACATTATAAATGCAAACTATAATCATTTTATATCTAAAACACCCCATAATGAAGGAACTAGAATAGTTTCGACTAGCGGGTCTACAGGAACACCTTTAAAAATAATTCAAAACAAAAACAAAATACTTAGAAATACTGCTGATACGATTTATTTCTCTGAATTAGCTGGCTATAAAGTAGGCTATAAATTACTTTTTTTAAGACATTGGAATCCTATTTATAGAAAATCTAAGCTTATAAACTGGTTGCAAAACACCACTCCTATTGAAGTGGTTAATATGAATGATAATGATATAAACAACTTACTTAAAGCTATTGAAAAAGATAAAAGTAAAAAAGCCTGGCTAGGTTTCCCTTCTGGATTCGAGCAAATATGTAAATATTTAGATAAAACAAAATCGGCTCCCATTAAAGCGAATATAGCATCTATTATTGGTATAGCAGAAGGTGTTAATACTTATACCAAATCGCGTATGCAGTATTATTTTAACACCCCAATGGTTTCTAGATATTCTAATATGGAAAACGGAATTATAGCACAGCAAATGAAAAATAGTACTCATTTTGTAATTAATTGGGCTAGTTTTTTTGTTGAAATATTAAAAATAGATTCTGATAAACCAGCTGAGTTAAATGAATATGGACGTATTGTAATTACTGATTTATTTAACTACGCTACACCAATGATACGTTACGACACAGGAGATATTGGCATTATGGATTACAGTGCGTCTCCCCCGTTTTTAAAACATATTGAAGGTAGAAAAACAGATGTTATATATAATACGAAGGGAAACATTACATCGCCTTTTATGATGACTAGTGTTATAAATTTTATTGGCATAAAGCAAATACAACTAATACAAGAAGGCTTAAAAACATACACCATAAAACTTAATTGTAGTCAACAATTTGATAAACAAGAAGATTTAATTCTGTTTTTTAAATCTGCACTAGGACAAGACGCAGAAATAACTATTAAATACACCAAAGGAATTCCTCTTTTAAATTCTGGTAAAAGAAAAATGACTTTAAATAAATTAATTTCATAAATTTACTGCTTAATTACTGCAGTATTAAACTTATAAAAACTGTTAATTAATAGCCAATCCCCAATGAAAAACATTGTTATAATAGGTGCTTCTGGCCACGCAAGAATGATTATTGACATTATTGAGCGCCAAGAAGACTTAAAAATTATAGGCCTAATTGATAGCTACAAAACTATTGGTGAGAGTTTATTTAACTACAAAGTTATAGGAACAGAAGATGCTATCCCAGATTTAATTAAAAGCAAAACCATTGTTGGAGGTATTATAGCTATTGGAGATAACTACCAACGCTACCAAATGTTTTTAAAATTGAGTAAAACTTGTGTGAATTTCGAGTACATAAACGCCATTCATCCTAGTGCCATAATAGGCAAAGATACGCTTATTGGTATAGGTACCGTTTTAATGCCTTATGCAACAGTTAATGCTAACTCTAAAGTTGGATCGCATTGCATTGTAAATACGCAATCGTCCTTAGGTCATGATTCTATAATGGAAAACTTTTCTAGTTTAGGACCTGGGTCGAATACAGGAGGACACGTTACTATAAAAACAAGCTCTGCCATTTGTATTGGAGCCTGCATTACTGGAGGTATTACGATAGAAAAACATAGTGTTGTTGGAGCAGGTTCTGTTGTTTTAAAAAACATAAATGCCTTTAAATTAGCTTATGGAAACCCTACAATAGAAATTAGAGATAGAGAAATTAATGAAAGTTATTTTTAATTATTGTGTTTTATTTTAGTTACGTCTTGTAACACTAGTAAAACTTCGGGTAATTTTTTTATAATATGACGTGGTGAGGCTTCTTTTGAAACTTTAAAAGACTGCTTATGTATGTTTTTACCATTATTAACAACACATATGGTACACCATCCTAACGCATTAGGCCCTATAAAATCTTTTGTAGTATTATCGCCAACATATGCATAAATATGATCTTTACCATATTTATTTTCGTAATATTTAAAGTTATTAATGTTTGGTTTTTCTGAACCAAATTCTTCTGAAATTATAATATCATCAAAATAGTCATCAAGTCCTAGAGCTTTGAGTTTATTGCGCTGTTGTACACTGCGACCGTCTGTTATTAATCCCATTTTAAAAACGATTTTTCTTAAATCGTTAAGTAATTTTTTGTGAGAAGCTGTTAACGTAATATCTGGTGTGTGATTTCTATAAAGTGCTAATAAATCTGCAATTGTAACATCTTCAACTTTAGTTTCTGTAATTACTTTTTCGAATGGGTTTTCGTTTGAGTGATAGGCTAATATCATACTATCAAAAATAGCTTCTGCCTTTAATTTAGTTTTAGAAGCTATCAAACTTGCAATCGCTCTATAAGCAGATTTTAAATAATCAATTTCATTATACAGCGTATCATCTAAATCAAATACAAATACAATTTTTTTATCCATGTACTAAAACTTCTTTATCGTAACGCAGCATCAATAGATTATCTTCCCAATCTTCATAGAAATTATCAAGAGGGGTTTCATTTAACAAATACTCTTGAATTAACCATTTAGGATAATTAGCGCCAGAAAAGTATGTTAAAGGAAAACCTCCACCAAAACGTGCATTTATTTCGATTCCAAATATTTCATCTGTTTCTAAATGCTTAAAAAACTGAGCTGTTAAGCAGCCTATGGCACCATCTATATAGCCTAATTTTTCTTTTATATAACTTACCAACACGCCTTTCTCTGTGACACCCTTACTTACTTCGCCATTTCTAACTTCAATACGTTTTCTAGGTACAACACATTTTAAATTGCTATTCTTATCGTAGTATAAGTCGCAAGTATATTCCTTGTAATAATTATGATCTAAATATTTTAAAAACATTAAATCGTCATTTTTAAAATGATAATCGATAAAATCTTCTTGTTTAGTTATTGTATAAGTATCTATACTCCTACTACCATGTATTGGTTTAATAAAAACAGGAAGTTCGTAATTAGTTTTAGAATACTCTTTGGCTATTTGAATATCTTTTTGCTCGAAAAAACGATGAATAGAACGTTTGTTACGACATGCATTTACAAATTTTTCAGAAGAAATAACAGCTGTTATGCCATGGCTTAACAATACTTCTTTTTTATTTGCTAACAACAACAACTCGGTGTCTATGGTAGGAATTATAAGTTTTATATTGTTCGCTTTACAAACATTAAGCAGACTATTAAAATAGTCTTTATGACTAATTAATGGTAATTTAAAGGCTTTGTCTGATATATTACACGCTGCAGATAAATTAGTATTATAATCTGTAGTCATAACTTTAGACTCTGGCCATATGTTTTTTAATTCTTTTTGAAATATTTTAACTAAAGAAACGCGACTACCAGCCGAGGTTATTAATATGTTCATCATTTAAATTCGTTATCACATCAAAAATATGATATTAAATAGCTTAATTATTAAGCGTATAAAAGTAAATTTAGGGTAGAATTTATCTTATTATAATCTTTGATATTTTATTTAGTGCAAATTACATAAAATATTTTGCCTTTTCTATTAGTAATTTCTTCTTCATTATATACTTTTTGGATTTGAAATCCTGAATCTTTTAATTTTTTTAAAATTTTAGCTTTCTTTCCCCATAAAATACCATGCTGTTCTTTTCTAAAAAACAACCAATTAAATGAGTTGTCTACTTTTTTTACTTCGGGTAAATAATATTTCTGAACCTTTCTACCTGTAACTAAACGCACAAAGTTTATAAAAAAACTTAAAATTGGATTGTACCACCTAGAATTCCAATCTAAAAAGCTAAAAATATAAGTAGCATCTTTTTTACCTATTCTATGAGCTTCTTTTATAGATTGGTCAAAAAGATCTTTAGGCACCATAGAAAGAACTTGTCCTAAGTAAATTAAATAATCAAATTTATTAGATTCAAAGCCTTTTAAATCTGCAGCATCACCTTGTTTAAAATCTACTTTAGATTGTTTTTTCTTAGCTTTATCTTTAGCTATCTGTATCATTTCTGGTATGATATCAAAAGCATTAATTTTAGAGAAACCTAACTCGTCTTCTAAATAAAAACAAAAAATACCAGCTGCAGTGCCTGCCTCTATAACTTCTAATTTATTATTTGTTAAGTATGTTGAGAATAAATATTTCTCGATATCACTAATACTAGACCTACAACTCCACCTGTCTACTACATCTTTTTTAAATTTTTCGTGAAATCTCTTATTACTCATAATTATATAATTAAGTAGGTTTTACTTTTTACAAACAAAAAACATTACTTTTCCTTTTTTACTAAATTCCTTTTCACTGTGAAAAGCTTCTATTTTAAAGCCTTTGTCTATCAACTTCTTTTTAACCTTATTTTTTTTAGCCCACAGTATACTGTACCCCTTTTTATTAAAAAAATTTTTATTAATACCGTTGGTATCATTTACTTCTGGAAGATAATATTTCTGTATTTTTTGAAACTTTACTAATCTTGAAGAATTAATTAATATACTTAGAATGGAATTATACCATCTAGAATCCCAGTCCATAAAGCTAAATATAAAGGTGCTGTCGTTTTGCCCTAATTTATATGCTTCGGTAACAGCTTCATCTAAAACCTTTTCTGGAACCATACATAAAACCTGACCTGTGTATAAAATATTTTTAAATTGCTCTGATTTATAGACTTCTAAATTAGAAACATCGGCTTGTGAAAATTCAATTTTAGATTTTCTCTTGAGTCCTGTAGATTTACAATGCTCTATTAGCTTTGCTACCAAATCGAAAGCAACAATATTAGTAAACTCTAAGTCCTCTTCTAATGAAAAAGAAATTCGTCCTCCTCCTGTTCCTGCTTCTAAAGTCTTGCTTTGATTGTTTAAGTATTTAGTAAAGATATATCGCTCTGCCTTTGTTAAGTATATTGGACTTTGAGACCAACCCTTGAAAACTTCTTCTTCAAATTCCTTAGAAAAACTATTCATTATTATAAATGTATTTTATGAGTTTATTATTTTCTAAGTAAAAAGTTACCAATAACTAGGTAGTCTAACCCTGTAGAGAAGAAGCATCGAATAGCATCCTGAGGAGACTCTACTACTGGTTCTCCTTGAATATTAAAACTCGTATTAAGAACAACAGGCACTCCTGTTTTTTCTCCTAGTTTTTTAATTAAATCATAATAAAGGGCATGCGATTCTTTAGTTACAGTTTGCAGTCTAGCACTACCATCTACGTGGGTTACTGCTGGTATAATATCTTGTTTTTCTTTAAGTACGTTACACACTTTTAACATAAAAGGAGCTTCTACTTCTAAATCGAAAAAGTCATTTTTAGCCTCTAGAATAGTTGAAGGAGCAAATGGTCTGTAAGCTTCTCTAAATTTTACTTCAGAATTTATCTTATCCTTCATTTGTGGAAATGCTGGATTAGCTAAAATACTTCTGCTTCCCAAGGCCCTTGGTCCTATTTCCATGGCATATTGAAACCATCCTATAATATTTCCTTCTTCCAAAAGTCCTGCAGCAACCTCACAAATATCGTCAAAGGTTTCATATTTTAATTTTGCACCTTTAAGTACTTTTTCTATA
Organism: Postechiella marina; assembly: GCF_039538365.1. NCBI lineage: Bacteria > Pseudomonadati > Bacteroidota > Flavobacteriia > Flavobacteriales > Flavobacteriaceae > Postechiella > Postechiella marina. The sequence goes on along the minus strand of NZ_BAABCA010000001.1, from coordinate 671,387 downwards.
TCATCGTTTGTATATTCTGTTCCTACATAGGGATTTGAATGCACAAAGTTTCGCTCTTTTTTAAAAATACCATTATATAGGTAATAAGCTGCACCTATAGCAGTACCGTTATCTCCTGCTGCTGGCATAACATAAACATCTTCAAACGGGCTTTCTCTTACTATTCGCCCATTCATTACACTGTTTAAAGCAACTCCTCCAGAGATTACCAAGTATTTTGCATTTGTTTTTTTGTGTAAAATATCACATATTTCTAAAGCCTTATTTTCTAAAACACGCTGAAAAGCAGCAGCAACATCCATATGATGTTTTTTAAAGTCTTCATTTTTTTGTCTAGGTTCTCCAAAAATTTTAAAAAATTTATCTGAGCACCTTTTCCAGCTCATATTCTGATAATTAAAATAACTTAAATCAAAAGATAATTGTCCGTCGTCTGTTACTGTAACAATTTTTTCAACTTCTTCAAGAAATACTTCTGGATCTCCCATTGGAGCAAGCCCCATTGTTTTCCCTTCATCATAAGTGGTTCTAAAGCCACAAAATTGGGTTACAGCCTCGTAAAAAGACCCTAAAGAATGTGGAAAATAACTTTGACCTATGCACTCTACATTATTATCTTTACCATGACCTAACCATGTTGTAGCCCATTCACCAGACCCGTCTATGCCTAAAAGCGCAGCCTCCTTATAGGGAGATACAAAAAAAGAACCTGCTGCATGACTAAGATGATGTTGTATAAAGTGTACCTCTGGTCCTTCTTCTTTACTATCCCAATGGTAACCAAACCAATTCCAAAAACTTTTTTGTTTGTTATAACCGTGAACTAACTCATGATTAATAAATGGTTTTATTGTTTTTAAATTTTTTAAACTATGACCTATTTTTTTACCTATGTTATGTGTTGGTTTAATGGAAACTGCAATATGATCTATATCTTTATAAGATAAACCTGCTATTTTTAAACACCTATCTATTGCTAGCATAGGAAAATTTCTTGTGTGCTTATCTCTATTTAATCTTTCTTCTTCTATTGCAGCTACAAGTATTCCGTCTTTAACTAGGCAAGCTGTAGAATCATGGAAGTAATAATTTAAACCTAAAATAACCATTTAATATTCTTTAAAATTAATTCAAACTGTTCTTTTGCGCTTTAATTTAGTTTAATAAAAAGTCTATTTTTTATACTAAAAAAATAAAACTATGTATATTAGGGATATGATTAACATAATTCTTATTGGTAGTAAATATCTATTATGCAATATTATATATCAAAATTATTCTTTGAAATACTTAAAATAACCATAAAATGTATTTAGCACTGTTTAAAAAACAAAAAAACCGCTAAAAAGCGGTTTTTTACTTGTAAAATATACTGTTTTTACATTACATCTCGTTAAAAATAGAATGCATTAAACGTTTTTTGTCATTTATACTTTCTTCAAGAGATATCATTGTTTCTGTTCTATACACACCTTCAATATCGTCTAACTTGAAGATAACTTCTTTAGCGTGTTCTGTACTTCTTGCTCTAATTTTACAGAAGATATTAAACTTACCTGTTGTAATGTGCGCTACAGTAACAAATGGTATTTCGTTTACACGCTCCAATACAAATTTAGTTTGAGAGGTATTATTTAAATACACACCAACGTATGCTATAAATGAATATCCTAATTTTTTGTAGTCTAAAGTTAATGATGAACCTCTAATAATTCCAGATTCTTCCATTTTTTTTACACGAACGTGTACTGTTCCTGCCGATATTAAAAGTTTTTTTGCAATATCTGTAAAAGGTATTCTTGTGTTATCGATTAACATATCAAGAATTTGATGATCGATTTCGTCTAATTTAATTTTCCCCATAATTAATTATTCCTAAGTATAAATCAAAATTAATACATTTTATTTAATAAATCTGCATTATTCATGCGATTTATTTTGAAAAAGTGCGATTTTCGCATTATTAATACTTACGCAAACGTTTTCGCTGCCTATTTCCAATTCCAATCCATCTCCACATAACACCGACTCCTTTTTAGCATCAATTTCTTTATGCCCAAATAAGTTATTTAGATTACCTAAGCGTTCTACTTTAGGTATAAATTCTATTTTGTTGTTAATTAATGTTTCTTTAAACAGAAAGCCTACATCGGTAATTTTTCCTTTTATACTAGCATTACGTATAATAACATCTAAAAAACACTTTCCGTTTTCAGGAATATTTAAATATGGCTCATATTTAGCTCCAGAAACATCATTATTGGCTATATATTTTAAAGCAGACCATAAAGACATGTATATATACTCTCTAGTTACTTCGCGCCCATAATCGTCTTTAAAATGCCCAGCTTCAAACAAAATTGTAGGTACATTTTCACTTTGAAACGTGTCTCCTACGCAGTTTATATTAAAAGCATCATCGTATACCCCTACCTGGTTAGGTATAACATACTGAAGCGTACTATTCATCTCTGCTATAACCTCCATAGCCACCTTTCTATTAGCAGTTATAGTACAAGCTTTATCTTGAGCTGGAGATAAAAATGATACCGTTGCTATATTATTTGTTTCGCCAGCACTAAAAATAGTACGTTGCCCATGCAGATTTAAACAAAAATGAGGCTTAAACTCATTAAAAACAGCTCTTAACACTTTACTTTCTGGCTGTGATAAAGCTTGAGCATCTCTATTTAAATCGACTTTATTTGCATTAATTCTAGTATAAGCCTTAGCTCCATCTGGATTTAAAATAGGTATGATATATAAGGTACAATGCTCTAATATAGATTTAGAGGCTGTTTTATTAGCTGTTAAAGTGTTTAATAAATCGAAAATAGCTTTTGTGGTTGTCGATTCGTTGCCATGCATTTGCGACCACATTAAAACTTTTTTATCGCCTTGTCCTATTTTAATAGAATGAATGGGTTGATTTAAAACAGACGTGCCAATAACTTTTATTTCCATTTTAGAACTCAACTTTTCCAGCAAAGGTTCTATGTGTGTGTTGGTAATATATCTGTGATAAAGACTAGTTTCTTTACATACTTTAAACTGCGATTGAATCTCTTTAATTTCCATTGAATTATTTTATGATACAAATGTAAACAATTACAATTTTACAAATGTAAACATGATTTTGAAACTGATTGTTTATTTTTGTAAACAAAAATATTTAAAATTAACTGCGCTATACGCAAGATAAACTTTTAGATGTGGTAATACAAATAGATAAACATGCAAATACTTTATTTTCAGATAATTAAAATACATTACATGAAGTAAAAAATCAACATAAATGAATTTTAACAGTTGACATGTAGCCCGTATTAAGTATTATTGTTACATTTGTAAAACCATTTGAAACCCTATTTAGTTTACAATGATAAACAATGCCGATTTTGCTAAAAGATTAAAAAAAGTAATAGAGTATTACGGAGAATCTGCGTCTTCTTTTGCCGAAAAAATAAACGTACAACGCTCTAGTATATCTCATATTTTATCGGGAAGAAACAAACCAAGTTTAGAGTTTGTTTTAAAAGTACTATCCTCTTTTCCTGAAGTAGAATTGTATTGGTTATTAAACGGAAAAGGACATTTTCCAAAAACAGAAACCCACTCTACCCCCTTAAAAAAAATGGAGCAACCAACTCCTCCTCAAAAAGAAATTGCAAGAGCTTTAGAAAACACAAAAAAAGAAGAAGACAAAACTATAGAACGCATTGTTATATTTTATTCTGATGGTAGTTTTAAAAATTTCGAGAATTAATGCAACTATTTAATTAGTTTTGCACAAAAACAATTTTATGAGAGTTTTTCTTATTTGCTTATCGGTTTTATTATTTACTAACTGCTACGAAAAAGCAAGAGACTGTAAAGATTTTAAAACAGGTGTCTTTTATAGCGAAGTTACCATTGATGATGTACTATATAAATCTACATTTAAAAGAAGCAAAACCCTGCAAATTGAAATCTACAACAATAAAGTAGACTCCTCCAGCTTGAGATGGATAAATGATTGCGAAGTTATTTTTAAAACCATTAACCCTAAAAGCATGGCAGACCACAAGGATATTCATTTAAAAATATTAACCACCACAGATTCGTCTTACACCTACGAATACTCGTACGTAGGCGAAACAAAAAAACAAAAAGGCATTGCTTACAAAAGCAAATAAAACCTAGTTAAAAGGATAAAGGAAAGATTCCACTAAATTAAAGCTTAACTGCCTTTGCTTTGTAACTTCGTAAGTTAAAAACACCTCTCCCCAATATTCGCCATCAGAAAAATCTGCAATAATCCATTTATGATTTAAAATTTTAACAGTATTTATCATCATACGTCTACCTTCTCCCGACGCATAGGGCACTATTGGATGCTGCCCTTTTACCTCGTTAAGCCTATACAGCTCATCTTTTATAAAAGGAATTAAAGTAGCTACATCTAAACCTTCTTTTTCAAAATAAGAAATAGCATCTTCATTTCTATTCAAATTAAAATGAGACTGATTAACCATATCATCATTTAAAGCAACTATAGAGTCTTTAAAGGTTTTTAATTTAGCTCTGTAATTAGTTAGTTTAATATCTTGATCTTCAAATATTCTTTTAGCACTAACATACTGAAACAACACTAATAGCATTGAAAAAATAAACAAGTACATAAATATTTTCTGTTTCATCTCTTAAATTTTTAAATAGTGATTTGTAAATTATCGAAAGCTAGAAATACATTTTTTGGTAACTTTTTCTGAACTTCTTCATGAAAACCAAGTAAATGACTAACATGCGTTAAATAAGCCTTCTCTGGGTTTACTTTTTTTATAAAACTAAGCGCTTCTTCTAAATTAAAATGAGAATAATGAGGCGCTTCGCGCAATGCATTAACAACAAGAACTTTTACGTTTTTAATCTTATCAATTTCTTTATCTTCAACTGTTTTCATATCGGTTAAATAAGCAAAATCATTAAATCGATACCCAAACACCTGCAACTTAAAATGCAAACCACTAACAGGCACAACTTGTACACCTCCTATTTCAAAAGGTTTATTTTTTACTTTATTAATAGAAACCGACGGAGCACCAGGATATTTATTCTTTTTTTTAAAAATATAATCAAAACGCTTTTTTAACGATTTCAAAACTCGTTTGTGTGCAAAAATTGAAATAGCCCCTTGTTTAAAATAAAAAGGCCTAATATCATCTAAGCCAAGAACATGATCCGAATGCTCGTGAGTAAACAAAATACCATCAACCTTAGTACAATTTGCTCGTAACATTTGCTGCCTAAAATCTGGACCACAATCTATTACATAACTAAAATTACCCCACTCTATTAAAACCGACACCCTTAATCGCTTGTCTTTTTCGTCTTCACTTAAACAAACAGGATGTGTACTACCTATTACAGGAATGCCTTGAGATGTACCAGTACCAAGAAATGTTATTTTCAAAACCCTTTATTTTAATACAAAAATAGCTTATTTTTTTATTTGTTACACTTCACTTATTTAATACCTTTACACACCTAGACACTAAACCTATTTTTTATGGAAATAACCATCAAAGGAGATAAAGAATTTGATGACGTTCCGTCATTAAAGTCCAAAGCACTTCGTATAAATTTAAACGAAAATATTTACGGTTCTTTTGCCGAAATTGGAGCAGGACAAGAAACTTGTCGTCATTTTTTTAGAGCTGGAGGTGCATCTGGCACAATCGCAAAAGCAATGTCTGCTTACGACAAAAGCTTTAGTGATGCTATATATGGCGTAGAAGACGACGGAAGATATGTTACAGAAGCGCGACTACGTAAAATGCTTTCGCATGAAATGAATTTGATGGAAAAGCGCATTACAAGAGACGAGCATCCTGATAAAATATTTTTTACCTACGCTAATACTGTTGCTACTATAGATTTTGCTAAACAATTTAAAGGTCATGGCTGGGTTGGCATTAAGTACCAGGTAGAAGCAGGACAAGAGTATAACGAAATTATTTTACACCTAAGATTTAAAGAAACCGACGCTAGACTACAACAAGAAACCTTAGGTGTTTTAGGTACAAACCTTATATACGGAGCTTTTTACAAATATAACAAACCAAAGAGCTTACTTAAATACTTATACGACCATTTAGATAAAGACCAATTAGAAATTGACACCATTAACTTTTCTGGCCCTGTATTTAAAGATATTGACAACAGATTAATGAGTTTACAACTGGTAAAAAATAACATGACAGACGCTGTTGTTTTTGGCCCAGATGGTACTAATATTTTACCTGCTAGAATTTTTTACAAGAAAAACATATTAGCTTTAAGAGGTAGCTTTAGACCCGTAACAAAGGTAAATATGGCGATGTATAAAAAATCGTACGAAATGTTTGTTAAAGAAAACAAGGTAGACGAGAAAAAAACCGTTGTAGTTTTCGAAATTACCCTGTCTAACCTAAGAGCAGAAGGAGAAATTGACGAACAAGATTTTATGGATAGAGCCGATTTACTCTGTTCTCTTGGACAAACCGTTATGATTTCTAACTTTCAAGAATATTACAAAGTTGTAGAATACTTCTCTAATTTTACCAAAGCAAGAATGGGATTAGCGATGGGTGTAAATAACATGGTTGATATATTTGATGAAAAATATTACCGCCATTTAAGCGGAGGTATTCTTGAAGCTTTTGGTAAACTATTCTTTAAAGATTTAAAAGTATACCTATACCCAATGATAGATCCAGAAACAGGTGAGCTTTTAACTAGCGAAAACCTTAAAGTCTATCCTAGAATGAAAGAATTATATAAATTCTTTAAATACAATGGAAAAGTTATAGATATTGAAGATTACGACACGAGTATAATGAGCGTTTTCTCTAGAGAAATTCTTCAAATGATTGATAACGGAGAACGCGGATGGGAAGATAAACTTCCTGAAGGAACCGCAGATTTAATTAAAGATTATCGCCTATTTGGATACTCTAGAAAACCCCTAGGTTCTATCTCTATAAAGAAAAGAACAAAAAAATAAACCCTTTTATTTACATAAAAAAAAGTCCATACTGTTTAAAAAGTATGGACTTTCTTTTTTTATTCTAAAATCTGCGCAGCATGATCTTTAGTTTTTACCTTATCTATAACGCGCTCTACAACACCTTCTTCATTTACTACAAATGTTTTTCTATGGATACCGTCGTAAGTGCGCCCCATAAACTTCTTCTCTCCCCAAACACCAAAAGCGTTAATTACTGCCTTATCTTCGTCTGCTAATAATGGAAAAGGGAATTCATATTTATTTTTAAAGTTAGATTGCCTTTTGGCAGAATCTGCACTAACACCAATAAGCGCATAGCCTTTTTCTTTTAAAACCTCGTAATTATCTCTTAAATTACAGGCTTCGTTTGTACAACCAGGCGTGCTAGCCTTAGGATAAAAGAAAACAACTAGTTTTTTTCCTGCAAAATCAGATAATTGAACAGTATTACCTGCTTCATCTAAAGCTTTAAAATTTGGAGCCTTATCTCCTACTTGCAATGTATTCATATTTATTAACTTTGTTTTTGCTAAAATACAATTAATGAACAAACAAGATAGTGTAACTTTTGTTATAAATAAGTTAAACGAATTATATCCAGAAATTCCAATCCCTTTAGACCATAAAGACCCTTACACCCTTTTAATAGCTGTTTTAATGTCTGCACAAAGCACAGACGTACGTGTAAATAAAATTACACCTTTGCTTTTTGAAAGAGCCGATAACCCATATGACATGATTAAATTATCTGTAGAAGAGATAAGAGAAATTATAAAACCTGTAGGTTTGTCGCCAATGAAAAGTAAAGGAATACATGGGCTATCTCAAATTCTTATTGACAAGCACCAAGGAAAAGTCCCAAAAACGTACGAAGCCCTAGAGGCTCTTCCTGCTGTTGGCCACAAAACTGCAGCTGTTGTTTTATCGCAAGCATTTGGTATTCCTGCTTTTCCTGTAGATACACATATACACCGCTTGATGTATAGATGGAACTTAACCAATGGCAAAAATGTGATTCAAACAGAAAAAGACGCAAAACGATTATTCCCTAAAGAATTATGGAACGATTTACATTTACAAATTATATGGTATGGTCGCGAATACTCGCCTGCCAGAGGCTGGGATATTGAAAAAGATATTATTACTAAAACTATTGGACGAAAAACAGTTTTAAATGAATATTATAAATCAAAAAAAGCATGATTATTTAAATAATCATGCTTTTTTTGATACTAGTTTAAAAGCGATTCAAACTCCATATTTTTATATTTTGTAACGCTTAAAGCTTTGGAGTAATTTAAAAGAAAATGAACCGTTTCTTCTTTCGGTTTTAGATCATTAGATTCTTTAATAAATTTGTTAGGGTAAAGTTTTGCCATGTCTTGCATTTTATGTTAAGGTTATATGTTAACGCAGCAAAATTTACTTTATTGTACTAATTGGTTAAAACAATATTATGCTTATCTATTATTTTTCTAAGATTAATTAAAGCGTATCGCATCCTTCCTAACGCTGTATTTATACTAACCCCTGTTCTTTCAGATATTTCTTTAAAACTCATATCATTATAAATACGCATTAACAATACTTCTTTTTGGTCTTCTGGCAACTCATCAACCAAGCGTCTAACATCAGTCTCTACTTGCTCTTTAATAATTTGCTTTTCTGCATTTAAACTCGAATCACTTAAAACAGAAAATATACTAAACTCGCCAGTATTATCAAATTTAGGCATTCTACTGTTTTTTCTAAAAAAGTCAATAACCAAATTATGTGCTATACGCATAACCCAAGGTAAAAACTTACCTTCTTCATTATACTTACCTCTTTTTAAGGTTTTAATCACCTTAATAAACGTATCTTGAAAAATATCTTCAGCAACATCTTTGTCATAAACTTTAGAATAAATAAAACTGTAAATTTTTTGCTTATGCCTAGATATTAAAACTTCTAAAGCACTTTCGTCTCCTTTAATATAACTAGATACCAAGGTTGCGTCTAAGGTAAGGTTCTGTTTCATAATAATTACTTTTATAACACCGAATAGAGATTCAATGTCTTGGGGTTGTTAATAGTTTAAAAGTAATATTATGCTATAGGCAATTTGATTTTTAAGAGGTTAAGAGTTTCAAATATAACAACAATCGTTCCTAAAAAACAAAAAAAACATATTTTTTTTCAATATTAATCATATAATTTAAGACAAAAAGCACTAGTAAATATTTTTTTAACTAAGCTTACCCCTCAATAAAAGTATATGTTTTAATTTTTGAGTAACAAAATAGTATCTTTGCAAACTCATTTCCTTACAAAGCTTATGATTAGTAACATTGTCAACGTTAACCCGAAAAAAAACATCATTATAAAAGGTGCTAAACTTCATAATTTAAAAAATATTGACGTAGTAATACCAAGAAATAAACTTGTTGTTATAACTGGCTTGTCTGGCTCTGGAAAATCTAGCTTAGCTTTTGACACGCTTTATGCAGAAGGACAAAGACGCTATGTAGAAAGCCTATCTAGTTATGCACGACAATTCTTAGGCAGACTTAATAAACCAAAAGTAGATTACATAAAAGGTATTGCTCCTGCTATTGCTATAGAGCAAAAGGTAAACTCTACAAACCCAAGATCTACTGTTGGAACAACAACAGAGATTTACGACTACCTAAAGCTTTTATTTGCTAGAATTGGACGCACCTACTCACCTGTTTCTAATTTAGAAGTAAAAAAAGATACGGTTACAGATGTTTTAAATTACTTAAAAACATTTGACGAAAGAGAAAAACTACTACTTCTAGCTCCTATTCTACTTGAAGAAGGACGCTCTATTAAAGACAAACTAAGCGCTTTACAACAACAAGGTTACGCTAGAATTAAAATAAATAATGATGTTGTTAGAATTGACGAAGCCACTAACATTAAAGCCAAAGACAGCATTTTATTGGTGGTAGATCGAATTATTATAAAAAAAGAAGAAGATTTTTTTAATAGACTCGCTGACGCTGTACAAACTGCTTTTTTTGAAGGCAAAGGAAAATGCTTAATAGAAACTTTAAGCAACAACAAACAAAGACCTTTTAGTAATAAATTTGAATTAGACAATATTAACTTCTTAGAGCCTAATGTTCATCTTTTTAGCTTTAACAATCCTTATGGTGCTTGCCCAAAATGCGAAGGCTACGGAGATATTATAGGTATTGATGAAGATTTAGTTATCCCTAACTCTGGCTTATCTATATACGAAAATGCTATTTTTCCCTGGAAAGGAGAAAGCATGAGCTGGTATAAAGACCAATTGGTAAATAATTCACATAAATTTGATTTCCCTATTCACAAGCCTTATTTTGAACTAAGTGCTGAGCAAAAACAACTAATATGGGATGGTAATCAATATTTTGAAGGCTTAACCTCATTTTTTGCAGAACTTGAAGCTAAAGCATACAAAATACAAAACAGAGTTATGCTGTCGCGTTACCGCGGAAAAACAAAATGCAAAACCTGTAACGGTAAACGATTAAGAAAAGAAGCAAACTATGTGAAAATTAACGGGTCGACTATTACAGATCTGGTAGAAATGCCATTAGACAAACTTACTAATTTCTTTAAACAACTTGAGCTTAACGACCACGATACCACTATTGCAAACCGCCTGTTAAAGGAAATAAACAATCGCCTAGAGTTCTTAGCCAATGTTGGCTTAGATTATCTTACATTAAACAGAAAATCGAACACACTTTCTGGAGGCGAAAGCCAACGTATAAACCTTGCAACATCTTTAGGTAGTAGTTTAGTTGGCTCTATGTATATACTTGACGAGCCAAGTATTGGCTTACACCCAAAAGATACAGAGCGTTTAATTTTAGTTTTAAAATCTCTAAGAGATCTAGGCAATACAGTTATTGTTGTAGAGCACGACGAAGATATTATGAAAGCTGCAGACGGTATTATAGATATAGGTCCAGAAGCAGGTACTTACGGTGGCAATGTAGTTGCTAATGGAGACTATAAATCTATTTTAGCATCAAACTCGTTAACAGCACAATACTTAAACGAAACTCTAAAAATAGAAGTCCCTACAAAAAGACGCACTTCTAAATACCACGTAGACATAATTGGAGCTAGAGAAAATAATCTAAAAAATATAGATGTTACATTTCCGTTAGGCATGCTAACCGTTATAACCGGAGTTTCTGGAAGTGGAAAAAGCACCCTAGTAAAGAAAATACTACACCCTGCATTACAGAAAAAATTAACCGATTTTGGAAACAAACCCGGACAGTTCACCAAATTAGATGGTAATTACAGCAATATAAAGACCATAGAATTTGTAGATCAAAACCCAATTGGACGCTCGTCTAGATCCAACCCTGTTACTTACATAAAAGCCTATGACGATATTAGGTCTTTGTTTTCTAAGCAAAAATTAAGCACCATAAGAAACTACCAAGCAAAGCATTTTTCTTTTAACGTAGATGGCGGTCGCTGTGAGACTTGCAAAGGAGAAGGTGAAGTAACTATTGAAATGCAATTTATGGCTGATGTACATTTAGAATGCGAAACCTGCAAAGGTAAACGCTTTAAAAAAGAAGTACTAGAAGTTACCTTTGGAAACAAAAGCATAGACGATGTTTTAAACCTAACAATAGATGATGCCATTACTTTTTTTGAGGCGCATGCACAAACAAAAATCAAGAACAAACTACAACCTTTGCAAGATGTTGGTTTAGGCTATGTTACTTTAGGACAAAGCTCGTCAACCTTATCTGGCGGAGAAGCACAACGTATTAAACTTGCCACCTTTTTAGGCAAAGGCAATAATAAAGACAAGGCACTTTTTATATTTGACGAACCTACTACTGGCCTACATTTTCATGATATACAAAAACTTCTAAAATCTTTTAATGCTTTAATTGAAAAAGGACACTCTATTATTGTTGTAGAGCACAATTTGGAACTTATTAAATGTGCCGATTACATTATAGATCTAGGTCCTAAAGGAGGAGAAACCGGAGGCTATTTAGTAGCATCTGGAACACCTGAAGATATTGTAAAAAATAAAAAATCTGAGATTGGCAAATTCCTTAAAGACAAAGTATAATTTAATACAATGTATTATTTATTAGCTTGATCCATGACATCTTAGCTTCGTTATCTTTAATAGATTCTTTAGGCCCTAACTTTATACCAAAAGCACCAATAAACACATCTTTATCGCCATCGTTATCAAAGTCTTTTACATCTATTGTCTGCCAACCTGTTCTTGGTATGTTTTTAATTTTATTAGCATTAAAATTTAAATCTCCAATATTAGTTAACAAAACAAGGCTTTCGAAATTACTATCGGTTAAATCTCCAAAATTAGAAATTGTTAAAATATCTAGTTTTCCATCTAAATTAAAATCTGCCACCTCTACTTTGCTCGCTCCGTGATATGGATAAAAATAAGATTCTGTAAACTCAAAATCCCCATTATTTAAATAAACTCGAACACCATGATAGTTTTTCAAAACAGATGAATAATCTGCATTGTCTCCATTACTAAAAACAATATCTAGTAAATCATCATTATTAAAATCAACTAATTGAAAATCATTCAAACCAAAAGCAGGGTGAAATTGCTTTATTTTTCTTGAATAAAATTTGCCATCTTCAAAAGAAAATACAATTATAGATTCACTTTCTTGAGCTAACATAGCTACCAACTCTTCGTTACCATCACCATCAAGATCTCCATACTCCATTTTAATACTACCAGAAAAAGGATAAATAACACGCCTGCTATAATTATTATTGGCATTATTTTTATACCACACCAAATTCCCTACGGTATTACCAAATTCTGAAATCAAAACATCTTCAAAGCCATCCTTATCTACATCTTTAATAATAAAATCAACCGGCCTTATTAAGCTATCTATTCTATGAACACCTATATTTAAAACACCTTTTTTCACATCTGAAGGATATAAAGACCCTATTGAAAGCATAACGCTAGAAGTGTCTTTAAACTGAATTTTAACTGGCGGACTTTTAAGCTTTTTAACAGCTAAAACATCGCCATCTGTATTTAACGTTATTAATGAAGCTTTCTCACCATCTCCCAAATACAATTTTTCATCTTTTACGTTATACTCTATCATTGTTACTATAGACGAGTTTTTACCATTGTAAGCATATGCCTTAGCCTCAAAAACATTACTCTCCTTCAATTTTTCTTGTTTATAAAGCGTAATTTCTTGAGGTGCCATAATTTTATAATACATAACCAAACGTTCCCAATCTTCTTGAGACAGCATCATGTTTTCTGGATAAATTGCTTTATTAAATCCGTTATCATAATATTCAGGACCATGATGAGACATCCCCAACCTTAACCCCATTTCAGGAATTGTTTCAGTCATCCAAACATCTTTAGACAACAAATCAGGACCTGGAAACAAGTGACAAGAAGCACAATAATTTCTAGCCAATAGCTCTCCTTTAGAAGGCTCCTCTCCTTTTTTACAACCATAAAATAACATATATAGTCCCGCCCACAACATGTACTTATAAAACAATCCTACTTTTTTATTAATCACAATAAATTAAATGTAAGTTATATATTGAAGTAAATGTAAACAAAAAAGACACCCTTTACAGGATGTCTTTTATTAATTATTGAAGTTTAAAATTTTTATTTTACAAATTTTAAGCTCCCCTTATCTGTTGCTAAAATGTACATACCAGATTTTAAAGTCTCAACATTAATCTCTTTAGACACTTCACCTTTTAAAATTGATTTCCCTGCTAAGTCAAATATATTATAATCTCCAGTAACTGTAGTATCTCCAATAGAAATAACATCTTTTGACGCATTGTAAAATGCTGATAATTTATTTTTCTCAAGGCTTCCTGATGACAACGTTGTTAAGTCTTTTAAAGAAAATGTCTCTGAAGCATAAGCAAACTCATTTGCTCCTCCAGTTTCATCTCTAGCTATAGCTTGTATTCTAATTGGCCCAGGACTAACATCATCAGAAACGTCTGGAACCACAATATTTACAACTACTGTTTGCTCACTTGTACTTGTTGTAACAGTTTCATCAACATTAACAAACTCAGGTATTAAACCATAATTATTTAACAGTCTAACACGAATACAAGTACATCCCCAATTAGGATGAGGCTGAACATTGGTATAATTTACTGTTATAGCTAGAGTAGATCCTTCTACAAGGTTACCACCATCTAAGGTTGCCTTAAAATCTGCAGGAGTTTCCCCATTTATATGGGTTATACTAAGCATAGTTGTTTGAGCATAGCCAAAACTAGCTATACATAATAACAATAATAAAGTAATTTTTTTCATAATAGTAATTAGTTTTTAGATTAGTTAGTTTCATTATTGAAACTTGTTTCGAATATAAAAAAAAATAAAATAAATTTAAAATTAAAATCAACATAACTTCAAAACAAAAGCCAAATCATTTAACTGATCCATAAGCTATTAAAAAACTCAAATAAAAACAGAAACCAAAGCATTACCTACCTATTCTTTCTCATCCTGCTTTTTAACTAAACTACAAAGCATAGCTATTCCTATTTATTAATCAATCAAAAGAAAAACCAATAAATCTCATTTATTTTTTTGGCACGCTGTTTGTAATTATCTAAACGTATAACATATGCCGAGAATTTATTTTAAGCATTTAAATCATGAATTATGAAAAAGACTCTATTTTTATTAGCAGCTTTAGTTCTTATCGGACTTCCTGCTACAGCCAGCAACATAGAAACCAACAAAAATTTAACTTCAACATATTATAATGGTTATGGCGATAGATATATTTTTGTAGAAAACGGTATTGAATTTTCTGTTTTTCCAGATGGTCAATTCGATTTTAACATACCCCGCTACGCATCCAATGTTAACGTATCTATTGGATCTCCAAACTTAAACATCAGTTTTAACTCTGGATACAACTATAATGCATATGTACAATATGATGAATTTGGTGCTATTATTCAAATTGAAAACACTCCAATTTACTACGATTACTACGGACGAATTAGCCAAGTAGGCAACATAAACATTAATTATAATAATTACGGACGCATTGCTAGAGTTGGCGGTTTATATGTGTATTACGACAGATACAATAGATTTTCTCACCATTCTGGCTATATAAACATACATAATAGACGCTATATAGCTAGACCATGGCACAGATACTATAGCGTACCTACTCTTAACCATTGCGTGGTATACAACAGACCTTATAGACAATATTACAAACCTATTCGATATATATACAACAGACCGTTTTATAACAATTATAGACCAAAAACAGCTGTAGCTAGTAGAAGAGGATATTCTGTTTCGAGAAATAAAAGCTACGCCACAGCATATAGAAACAAAAGAAACGTTACAAGAATAAATAATAACGCCTCAAGAAGCAATAAAGGTAATACACATATTTCTAGAAAAAATAGCATTAAGAACACTAATAGAATGGTATCTAGCAGCTCTAAAAATAGAAGCGTTTACAATAGAAACGCCACAACTTCTAGAATAAATACAACTAGGAACAATAGTAACATTTCTAGAGATATTACTAAAAGACCCACAACTTCTTCTAACAACTCAAGAAGTGTAAATAAAAACAACAGAAATATAGTTTCAAGAAAACCAAGCGCAACAAACAATACTCGTAACTACAAAAGCAAAACAACAACTAGAAAGTCGCCTCAAGTAGCAACCAGAACACAACAAAGAACAACATCTACGATTAGAAAATCGCCACAAAGAAGCTCTACTACCAACAGAAGCAGCGCTTCTAAAAGCAGAAAACAATCATCTACATCATCTAGAACTAGAAGGATTTAAAAATTTTGGTTGGTTAGTAGAAAGCCCTGCAGTATGTATGCCTCAAAGCAACATTGCGGGGTTTTCTCATTTTACACAATTACTATAATTTTAAATATCGTTTAATAAGAATACTAATATCCTCAGAAAAATTAAAGTAATAAACAACGAAAGCGTAAAGCAACCCAATTAAAATAGATTTTAAACCTATATTAACAAAAGGATTAAATGGAAAATCCCAAAAATAAAACACAGCTATAAAAAGCAGTAAAAACACCCCTATTCTTAATGTTTTATTCGAAAAAGGCAATATTTTAAACTTCTTATAAACAAAAAACAGCTTAATAGAATTGTACATAAAAACAGCTATGAATGTTGCTAAACCAGCCCCATTAATACCTAATAAAGGAATAAAAACCATATTAAGACACACCATTAAAACAACTAGCACAACACCTAATACAAGTACTATTCTATAATAATCGCTATTAAATAAAATAGCATTATTACTCCCCAGTAGCGAATCGTAAAGTTTTATAACACTAATTATAAAAACAACCGAAATTCCGCCACTAAATTCCTCAGGAATAATTAAATACAACTGATTTATATTTAATACAATTAACAAAAAAACCAAACCACTAACTATAAATAAGTTTATAGAGCTCTGCTTATACAATTTTTCTAAAGCATCAAAATCTCTTTCGTTTAAATATTTAGCAGACAAAGGCATTAATAATTGGTGCATAGATCGCTGTGGTACAGCAATAACAGCAGATATAAAAATAGCCACATTATAATACGCTATTTCTTTAATAGATATATAATAACCAAGCATAACTTTATCTATATCTAAAAGTACTGTTGCTATAGAGCCAGCTATAATTATTAGAAAAGAATATTTTAAAATATCTTTTAAATTCCCTGGGCTTCGAAATACAATAACCGGAAACCGTATAGTAAAAGCATAAATTGTCATAACGAGCATACGTAAAACATATACTAATACAAGACCAACCATAAATTGATCAACATTAATCCATTCAAAAAACAAAGTAAAAAGCAACAGCATAACACCTACTCGATGAAACACCTCTTTCATAAAATTACCAAAAACTGTTTGCATTTGCACTTTAGCCCAAGCAAAAAACACCTCGAAATACGCTAAAGACACCGCTACAACAATAGTATGCCACAAATAATCTTTAATAATAGCATTTCTTTGAGACAGAAAACCCGTAATTACATCATATCCAAAATGCACAATAACCGTTATTGGAACTATTATAAAAATTGGCAAAAAAAGCATTAATGTTAAAAAACCATTTAATGCTAAGCGTGTTTTAAATGATGAATAAAACTTAACCAAAGTATTGTTAACACCAAAAGCCATTATAGGCATAACCACATAAGCCAAAGATAGCATATACCCTACCATACCATAATATTCGTCGCTTAAAAACTCTGTGTAAAGAAACAAAGTGTTTATAGCACCCACAAAAAAACCTAAATATGTAGATACAATGTTTTTAAAAGATTGCGAAGCTACTATTCCCATTATAATAATTTAGATAGTGATTCTGTCAAAGCTCTTCTATGATATTTTTGAAGTCCGATAGGATGCGACTTTAATGTTTTATCCTGAAAAGCTTTATAATACGACAAGATAGCTGTTTTTAGCAATTTAGAATCTTCATAATAAAAATAACTCCCTGTATTAGTTTCTTTAATAATCTTTTCGACATCAGAATCTTTTGGTCCTATACTTACAATTGGTCTGTTCGAAACCATATACTCAAATAGTTTTCCGGGAATTATACATTTTGTTTCTTCTGAATCTATCTCTATAAGTAATAAAATTTGCGATTTTTTCTGATATTCAATTGCTTCTTTATGCGAAACATAACCTATCTTATCTACATAATCACTTAAATTATTATCATCAATTAATTTTAACACATCTTCACTTACCGCACCAATAAATTTTAACTTAAAAACTTCTGCAAAACCATCAACTTCTTCAATCAACTCTGCCAAAACTTTCCATAACAATTCTGGATTTCTTTTAGATAATAAAGACCCAATATGCGCTATAGAAAAATCAGAATTAAGCTTAACTTCTTTAGTCGCTTCGCTATCAAAACCGTTAGTAATAACTTCTATAGGCTTAGGTGTTAACCTTTCAAATTCTTTTTTAGTAACAAAACTTGTAACAATTATTTGGTCTGCTGTATTTAAAACTTGACGCTCTAAATCTAGATGCTTTTGCTTAGATTTTCTAGTTAATTTTAGTTGTTTATGATATCCTATAGTTGTCCATGGGTCCCTAAAGTCTGCCAACCACTTTACCCCTAGTTTTTCTTTTAACTTTAAACCTATTAAATGCAAACTATGTGGCGGACCAGTAGTTATTATTGTTTCAATTTTTTGTTCAAGAAGAAAGCTATATAAAAAACGAACAGAGGGACTTACCCAATTTTTACGAGCGTCTGGTATAAAAAAATTACCACGCACATAAAGCATTAATTTTTCTACAATACTTTGCGTCTTACTTTCAGAAATTATACCCTTACTTATTGTTTTAGATGATTTTTTTGACAAAAGCCCTGCTAACTTATAAGGTTCTTTTATAGGCTGCTTTATAATTTTTATATCGGGAGATACTTCATCTATTAAACTAGAATCAGTTAAAGGATAATTTGCATTTTCTGGAATATAAACAATAGGCTCTATATTAAACTCTGGCAAATACTTAACAAATTTTAACCACCGTTGTACTCCTGGCCCGCCAGCAGGTGGCCAATAATAAGTTATAATAAGCACTTTTTTTCTACTCATGCTTCACTAAAATAAAAGAACCAATTATTTCTTTTTTAATTCAAAAAACAAACCCAAAATAAGTAAAACACCAAAAAGCAAAGAACTTGCTAGTGCTATTTTACTTCCGTTTTTAACAACATCTGGATCGAATTTAAATTCTACTTGATGCTTTCCTGCAGGAACCTCCATACCACGTAATGTATAATTTACACGTACATAGTTAGCTTCTTGACCATCTATTAAAACTTTCCATCCGTTACCATAATAAATTTCTGAAAACACAGCAAAACCATCATTTTTATTGTTGGTTTCGTATTTAAGATAATTAGGTTTTACATCCAGTAATTTAATTTGCGCTAAAGAATCTACTGTAAACTTACTTTTAAAATTAGCGTCTTTGGCAACGTAAACAGCTTTACGCTTATTATCTAAACTATCTAGAGCTTTTATTTCTTCGTTGGCAGAGTTTACTTTTTGCAATTCTGAAACAAACCAAGCATTGCCATTAGCATCTGCATTTGTGTATGGAAAAATTTTCCCTTCTTTATCTTGGGCAATAAAATATTTTGTGTTTAACATATTTAGCACATTCATATTATTATTTGCCACATAAAAATCGAACACTTCTCTATAACGTTTTAACTCTGCTGCATTATATCCGTTTAAAGAATTATGAAAATATGAAGGTTTGGTAGACGAACCCGCTGTCATGTCAAACACTCTAAAATGACTTTTATCTTGCATTATAGCCTTATCGGCTGCATTTGCTTGAAATGGCTTATTAACCTGTATTGCAGACACAAAATCGTCGTTATCTACATAGCGTCTATCTACTCCTATCAAATCGAATAAAATAAGTACAGCTATAGCTACAATTACTAAATGCTCTTTTAATTTACCTTTTAAAAACATAAAAATAGCTCCCGCAGAAAGCAATACTAAAATTAATGTTCTTAAAGTATCTGTAGTAAAAATAGCCTTTCTATCTGCTTTTACAGCATCAATAAAATCTGGACCGTAATTTTGACGATAATACCCATCATTAACCCCTACAAAATCAAACGAAGATTTAAATATTAAAAACAGCACAGCTAAGCCTGCTGTTATTCCTGTAGCGTATTTTAACGCTTTAAGCTTATCATCTTTACTCTCAAAATCGTTAAATAACCTTGACAAACCGAATATAGCCAATAATGGTATACATAATTCTAGAATAACCTGAATAGAACTTACTGCTCTAAATTTGTTATACATAGGCACATAATCGATAAAAAAATTGGTTAAAAAACCTAAATTTTTACCGTAAGACAATAATAGAGATAAAAGCGTACCACCAACAACCCACCATTTTAATCGTCCTTTAACCAAAAACAAAGCAAAAACGAATAAAAATATAATAACCGCGCCTATATAAGCAGGAGCCTCTACTATAGGCTGATCTCCCCAATACATAGGCGCATGTTTTGCCTGTTCTGCTGCCTGCGTAGTTGTTGCTCCTATTTTTCTAAACGCATTGTAGGTATTAGAGTCTTTACCAACATCTTCTCCATTTCCTCCCCCCATAAATCGAGGAATAAATAAATTAAACGTTTCTAAAATACCATAACTAAATTGTGTTATATATGCCCTATCTAAACCAGAGGTTACCTCCTTAGGCGATCCATCTGCATTTATTGTTAGTTCACTTTTACCACGCGTACTTTCTTTAACATATTCTTGCGTAGCCATTATACTCGTGGCGTTTAATGCTATAGATAGAATAACAGCAGCTAGTAAGATGCCAACAGACTTAAAATAATGTGGCAACACTTGTTTTTTATAGGCATCAATTAAATAAGCAACACCTAAAACCACAACCAATAACAATAAATAATACGTCATTTGAAAATGATTTGAAACCAACTCTAAGCCCATAGCCACCACTGTTAGCAAAAAACCACCAATATATTTTTTTTGAAAAACAAGTAAAATTCCACTTAAAACTAAAGGCATATAAGCAATGGCATGCGCTTTACTATTGTGCCCAACACCTAAAATTATTATTAAATAAGTTGAAAAACCAAAAGCTAAAGCCCCTAAAGCAGCGAGCTTAAAGTCTACTTTTAAAACTAATAAAAGCACATAAAAACTTAGCAAATACAAAAATAAATAATCTGCTGGTCTAGGTAGAAAACGTAAAGCTAAATCTAACTTTTTAATATAATTATGCGGATATCTAGCACCTAATTGATAAGTAGGCATACCACCAAAGGCGCTATTTGTCCAATATGTTTCTTCGCCCGTATTTGCTTTAAAGTCTTTTTGCTGTTTAGACATTCCGATATATTGCTTAATATCGCTCTGAAAAATTTGCTTACCCTTTAAAACTGGACTAAAATAAGCTAAAGATAAAACCACGAAACCTACTAGAACTACAATATGTGGAAGTATTTTTTTTACTGAAAATTGCATGAAATTGAATTAATAACTAAGACTGTGAAATTAGCTATATTTTTTGAGAATTACCTGAATTGAACTTATCAAATTAATTATTCAATTTCTTCGTAATCTACATAATCGCCTACATTATTGTTAGACGTTTTAATATTAGGCATTTTATCAATAGTAACCTCTCCTTCTCGACTAGAAGATTGCTTTTGTTGTCTTTGTTGCTGTTTAAATTGGCCACCAAACTGCTGTTCAGCCTTTTTAGCTACAAACTTTAGCAGAAAAGGCGCAAATAAACGCGCTAAAATTTTAACACCAAAATAGATTAACGCAATGATTAATATGGTTCTAAAGAGTCCAATTACAGACGCATACTGTATCATAAAAAAAGTATTTTTAACAAAAATACAATTCTATACACTTAAAAAACGCTCAAAAATGATAAAAAAAGTATAAAATATCTATATTTGATAACCCTTAAACCGTTTATATTTACAGCACATAACCGTTTTACTGCTAGCAAATAATCTAAAATGTTTATTATGACCCCAATAAAATCTGCCCTATTTGTAATTTTCTGTTTACTATGCACCAATAATTATGCACAATACACAGATGTAATTAACTCTAACAGACCAGGAGTTTCTAGAAGTGCTTTCTCTGTAGGCACTAAGGTAGCACAATTTGAAGTTGGCCCTTATATTTTAAATGAAAAGCGTACACCAGAAACAGCATACAAAGTAGATGGTTTTGGTGTTGATTTTGCTGCACGTTATGGCCTTGTTTGGGAAGAATTAGAACTAAACATTGAAGGCACATACCAAAACGATAAAAAGAAATACACTAATAATTTTAATGTAGAAGACAAACGTTCTAACTTTAAAACTCTTGCTTTAGGCGCTAAGTACTTGGTTTACGACCCTTATAAAAATGCTGAAGAAGACAAACCCAACCTATACAGCTGGAAAGCTAATCAGAGGTTTAAATGGAAATCTTTAATCCCAGCAGTAGCCATATATGCAGGCGCTAACTTTGATACTAGAGACAACCCGTACACAGATCAAGGCATTGAAGGTTTTAGTCCAAAAATAATGATAGCTACTCAAAATAATTTTTCTGGCGGATGGGTTTTTGTAATGAATTTAATAAAAGATAGAATAGGAACAGATCAATCTGATTTCTCTTATATATTAACCCTAACACATTCTTTTAATCCTAAATGGGTAGTTTTTGGAGAAACTCAAGGTATTAAAAGTGATTTTTATGCCGATAATCTATTTAGATTTGGTGGCGCATACTTATGGTCTAAAAATTTCCAATTAGACACCGCGCTTACATTTAATACAAAAGACACTCCTTCTGTTTTTAGTGTTAACTTTGGCATGTCTTACCGATTAGATTTTCATAAAGACAAAGAGCCTAAAGGCGAAGACAACGGAACATCTGCTATGGAAGAAGGAGTAAGAAGACAAAACAAAAAAGGAGGTAAAATAAAGAAAAAGAGAAAAGGAGCCACCGAAGAAAAGAAAACTAAACGTAAAAAAGACGACATAGATTTTAATTAATAACCAATAAAATTACGCGTAGTCATTTTAATATGATTGAAATAAAAGAAGTTAAAACTAAAAAAGACTTAAAAGCATTTGTAAAGTTTCCTTTTAAGCTATACAAAGACAATCCGTATTGGACACCACCTATTATTAGCCAGGAAATAAAAACATTTGATAAAAACGAAAACCCTGTTTTTAAAGACGCAGAAGCTTGGCTATTTTTAGCATATAAAAACAACGAAATTGTAGGAAGAATAGCAGGCATAGTGAATCATCTAGAAATAAAAAACCAGCATTTAAACAAAATGCGCTTTGGTTGGTTTGATTTTATTGATGATTTAGATGTTTCCAAAGCACTTTTTAATCAAGTTATAAAAATAGGTAAATCTCGCAATTTAGAATATACAGAAGGTCCTGTAGGTTTTTCAAATTTAGATAAAGTTGGTGCAGTTACAGAAGGGTATGAAGCATTTACACCAATGGTTACTTGGTATAATCATCCTTATTACATAAAACATTACGAAGTAGCAGGTTTTAAAATTGAAAAAGAATACTCCGAAAGTAGTTTCCCGTTTAGTAATGTAAAACCAGAATTCTTTTTTAAAGCTCAGGAGGTTATAAAAAAACGATATCAATTAAAGGCTTTGCAATTTACTAAAACAAGTGAAGTTATGCCTTACGTAGATAAAATGTTCGATTTATTTAATGCAAGCTACGCTTCTCTTTCGTCTTTTGTTGCTATAAACGACATCCAAAAAGCATATTTTAAAAAGAAGTTTATAAGTTTTGTGAATCCAGAATATATAAAGTTTGTTATAGACAAAAACAACGAGCTTGTTGGTTTTGCTATTGTTATGCCTGCATTTGCCAATGCATTAAAAAAGATGAATGGTAAATTATTTCCGTTTGGGTTTCGCCACATTCTAAACGCAAAGAAAAACAGTAAAGACGTTATTTTTTATTTAATTGGTATACATCCAGATTATCAAAACAAAGGAGTGCATGCAGTAATTTTTAATGAATATTACAATACTTTTAAAGATAAAGGGATAGAGAATTGTTTTAGAACTCCAGAGTTGGAAGATAATCATGCTATTCATCAAATATGGAAACACTTTAGCCCTAGTGTTTACAGGAGAAGAAAAACGTTTAGAAAAGATATTATTTAATATAAAGTATACATCTTACTTAAAAGATAAAATGCAAAAAAAATCCGATTCAAAATGAATCGGATTTTTTTTATAGGTATAAAACTTAAATCTACTCTCCCATTGCAGCCATAACAGCAGCAGAAAGACGCTTATAAGTTCCGTTTTCTAATCTATCTCTAATAGCTTCAAAAGCAGCTAAAGTTTCTGCTACATCTTCTAAAGTATGTGTTGCTGTAGGTATTAATCTTAACAAAATTAATCCTTTAGGTATTACTGGGTATACTACTATAGAACAAAATATACCATAGTTTTCGCGTAAATCTCTAACTAAAGCCATAGCTTCAGGAATACTTCCTTTTAAGTATACAGGTGTTACACAACTTTGCGTAGTACCAATATCGAAACCACGCTCTTTTAAACCAGACTGTAATGCTGTTACATTCTCCCATAACTTAGCCTTTAATTCTGGCATAGTTCTAAGCATGTCTAAACGCTTAAGCGCTCCAACTACTAATTGCATTTGCAAAGATTTTGCAAACATTTGAGAACGTAAATTATATTTTAAATAATCAATTATTTCTTGATCTCCCGCTATAAAGGCACCTGTACTTGCTAACGATTTTGCAAATGTTGCAAAATATACATCAATATCGTCTTGTACACCTTGCTCTTCTCCTGCTCCTGCTCCTGTTGCACCTAATGTACCAAAACCATGAGCATCATCAACAAATAATCTAAAGTTAAATTTCTTTTTAAGAGCAACAATTTCTTTTAATCGTCCTTGTTCTCCTCGCATACCAAAAACACCTTCAGAGATAACTAAAATTCCTCCGCCAGTTTGCTCTGCCATTTTTGTAGCACGTTCTAAGTTTTTCTCTAAACTAACTACATCGTTATGTTTGTATGTAAAACGTTTACCCATATGTAAACGCACACCATCAATAATACAGGCGTGAGCATCTACATCGTAAACTATAATATCATCTTTAGAAACTAGAGCATCAATAGTAGACACCATACCTTGATATCCAAAATTTAAAAGATAAGCAGCATCTTTACTTACAAATTCTGCCAACTCATTTTGAAGTCTTTCGTGTAAATCTGTATGCCCAGACATCATTCTAGCTCCCATTGGGTAAGCAGAACCATAATCGGCAGCAGCTTGAGCATCTACTTTACGAACCTCTGGATGATTAGCCAAACCTAAGTAATCGTTAATACTCCAGGTAATAACATCTTTCCCTTGAAATTTCATTCTATTAGAAATCTCTCCTTCTAATTTAGGAAACACAAAATACCCTTCAGCTTGAGACGCCCATTTACCTAATGGTCCTTTGTCTTTATAAATTTTTTCAAATAAATCTTTCATCTACTATAAATCTTAAATCTATTAAAAGCAATAGGGCATCGATTATTAATTAAATACGAATAATAAATGTATTTAAACGAAGCTTTTGCTATTAATTATTTTTGCAAAATTAATTATTTATATGGTTTGAACATAATTTTTAACCTCCAAATTACTAATAAAATAAAAAAAGAGATTGCTTTTTGTTACAACAACAATAGCAACCTCTTTATATTTATGTTATTAATTGGTTATTTTACGTATTGAATACTCTGCGACGCTTCTGCGTTTACGCTATCGAAAAAACCTTGATCGTTCATCCACTTATCGCTATATACTTTACCCATATAACGCGAACCATGATCTGGATAAATAACTACAACTTTATCTCCTTTTTTAAATCTACCTTCTTCGCCTAATTGCTTTAAAGCTTGAGTTGCTGCTCCAGATGTGTAACCAACAAACATACCTTCTGTTTTTGCTATTTCTCTAGCGGTATGCGCACTTTCTTCGTCTGTAACTTTAACAAACTCGTCTATAACATCAAAATCTGTTGCTGTTGGTATTAAGTTTTTACCCAAACCTTCTATTCTGTATGGGTATATCTCTTTTTCGTCGAACTCTCTGGTTTCGTGGTACTTTTTTAACACCGACCCAAAAGCATCAACACCTATAATTTTTATATTTGGGTTTTGTTCTTTTAAATATTTGGCTGTACCAGAAATAGTACCACCTGTACCGCTACAAGCTACTAAATGTGTTATCTTACCTTCAGTTTGTTTCCAAATTTCTGGCCCAGTAGAGTTGTAATGAGCGTCTGTATTTAGTTGGTTAAAATATTGATTAATATAAACCGAACCTTTCATATCTTCATGCAAACGCTTTGCAACTTGGTAATAAGATCTTGGATCGTCTGCCTTAACATGAGCAGGACAAACGTATACCTTGGCTCCCATTGTTTTTAGCATATCAATCTTATCGGCCGAAGCTTTAGAGCTTACTGCTAAAATACAATCGTATCCTTTAATTATACTCACCATAGCTATACTAAACCCTGTATTACCTGAAGTAGTTTCTATAATAGTATCACCTGGTTTTAATACACCACGCCTTTCTGCTTCTTCTATAATATAAAGAGCTATTCTGTCTTTTGATGAATTACCTGGATTAAAAGATTCGACTTTAGCATAAAAGTCTCCTTCAAAATTAGATGTAATTCTATTAAGTTTAATAAGAGGTGTGTTTCCTACTAAATCTAATACATTATCAAAAACTTGATTATTATGTTTCATAAATGCGTATTACTAGCTATATAACTTAAAAATCATTATACAACTTAAAAACCTGACAAAAATAAGACATTTTTTTTTATTAAGAGGTAATTCCTTCCAAATCTAATAAAAAGGCATACTCTAAAGCGACTTCTTTTAGACTTTCAAAACGACCTGAAGCCCCACCATGACCTGATTCCATATCGGTTTGCAATAACAATATATTATTGTCCTTTTTTAAATCTCTTAACTTAGCTACCCATTTAGCAGGTTCCCAATATTGCACTTGCGAATCGTGTAAACCTGTTGTTACCAGCATATTTGGATATGCTTTCGCTTCAACATTATCGTATGGCGAATACGATTTCATATAATCATAATACAATTTATCGTTAGGGTTTCCCCACTCGTCGTACTCTCCTGTTGTTAACGGAATAGTGTCGTCTAGCATAGTAGTAACCACATCTACAAAAGGAACTGCTGCTAATACACCATTATATAACTCCGGATTCATATTAATAATAGTTCCCATTAATAATCCGCCAGCAGATCCACCATAGGCGTATAAGTGTTTGTTAGATGTATAATTTTGCTCTATTAAAAACTTTGAACAATCTATAAAATCTGTAAAGGTGTTCTTTTTTGTTAGTAATTTTCCTGTTTCGTACCAATGTCTTCCCAAATATTCTCCTCCTCTAACATGAGCAATAGCATATACAAAACCTCGATCTAACAAACTTAAACGAATGGTAGAAAACGATGGGTCTATTGTAGAACCGTAGGACCCGTAAGCATATTGTAATAAAGGATTTGTACCATCTAATTTTAATCCTTTTTTATATACTAAAGAAATTGGCACCTTTACACCATCTCGAGCTGTAGCCCAAACCCGTTTAGATTCGTAATTTTCTTTATTAAATTTTCCTCCTAAAACCTCTTGTTCTTTTTTAATTTCGCTTGTTTTAGTTTTAAAATTATAATCTATTACAGCGCTTGGCGAGGTTAATCCATTATATCCATAACGTAAAATGTTACTGTTAAAGTCTGGATTATTACCTATATAAGCGGTGTAGGTTTCACTTTTAAAAGGTAAAAAATAATCTTCATCACCATTCCAACTTATTATTCTTAACTTATTAAGGCCATTTTCTCTTTCGTTTACAACGAGATAATCTTTAAAAATCTCAATATCTTCTAGTAGTACATTCTCTCTATGCGGAATAACCTCTGTCCAATGCTCTTTGGTTGTTGTATGCTCCGTTGTTTTTAATAGTTTAAAATTAGTAGCACCATCTTTATTAGTTATAATATAAAAGCTATTGTTATAATGTGCTATGTTGTAATCTAGTTCGCGAATACGCTCTTGAAAAACATTAAATTCACCTTCTGGATTATCTGCTTTTAAAATACGATATTCTGTTGTTAAAGTACTTGAAGAACCTATAACCAAATATTTTTTAGATTTTGTTTTATATACAAAGGTATTGAAGGTTTCATCTTTTTCATGATAAACCTCTACATCTTTCGAGGCATCTGTAAATAATGTATGTTTTTTTATTTTATGAGAACGCAACGTTACCTCATCTTTAACCGAGTAAAATAAAGTTTTATTATCGTTTGCCCAGGTAGCACTTCCTGTTGTATTTTTTATAGTATCTGTATAAACCTCGCCTGTAACAAGATTTTTAATTTGTAGCGTATATTGCCTTCTACTCACCGTATCTGTAGTAAAGGCTGCCATTGTATTATCGGGGCTAATAGCAATACCTCCCATAGCAAAATAGCTGTGTGCTTTTGCCATATCGTTACAATCAAACAAAATGTCTTCGTTTGCACCTAAATGCTCCTTTTTTCTTAAGTAAATAGGGTAATCTTTTCCGGTTTCGTAACGTGTTATATACCAATAACCATTAAGTTTATATGGCACCGAAGTGTCGTCTTCTTTTATACGCCCTTTCATTTCTTTAAAAAGAGATTTTTGAAAACCCTCAGTATGCGCCATTACTTTTTTAGTATACGTGTTTTCTGAGTTTAAATACTCTATAACATCCAGGTTTTCTCTATCGTTTAGCCAATAATAATTGTCTATTCTAACATCTCCATGGGTTTCTAATACCTTCGGAATTTTATTAGCTACAGGAATTTGGTTCTCTTTCATCTTAATCAATAATTCTATTACATTTTCTAAAATACGAGTAAGCAAAAATAATGCATAGTATAGTAATACCACCTTAATTTTCAATTTTAATAAGATTTAGATTTTTATCTCTCTTAATATTTTCTAATTTTGCCCTAAATCACTTAAAAACGATAAATTTATGTTTGGAGATATGATGGGCATGATGGCCAAATTACAAGAAGCTAAAAAGAAAGTAGATGAAACTAAAAAAAGGTTAGAAACCGTTTTAGTTGATGAAGCTAGCAACGATAATAAACTAAAAGTTACTTTAACTGCAAACAGAGTTATTAAATCTCTTGAAATTGATGATGAATTACTTGAAGATAAAGAGCAACTTGAAGACTATTTAATTCTTACATTAAATAAAGCCATAAAAAAAGCATCGGATATTAATGAAGCTGAGCTTGCAGCTGCTGCTAAAGATGGTATGCCAGGAATTCCTGGATTGTAATATCTATAAGGTCTTTAGTGTTTCTAAAAACTTATTATGCATAGCATCTGTATAATCTAAATGGGTAACCATTCGCAATTTACCTCCGCCCATACTAATAATATGGATGTCTTTTTGCGCCAATTTATTAGTAAATTCTTTATCGCTAATACTGCTGTTCAACTCAAAAATAACAATATTAGTTTCTATTGGCTCTACAGCTTTAATTATAGATAGTTTAGTTAACTCCACTCCTATTTCTTTAGCCTTATCGTGGTCGTTTTTTAGTCTATCTATATTGTTATCGAGAGCATATATACCTGCTGCTGCCAAATACCCTGCTTGACGCATATTGCCTCCAAATATTTTTCTAATTCTAATAGCTTCTTTCATTATAGCATCGTCGCCAACCAAAACCGAACCTATTGGACACCCTAAACCTTTACTTAAACACACCGAAATAGTATCGAAAACCTCTCCATATTGCAAAGCTCTTTCATTTTTATACACCAAAGCATTCCATAAACGTGCTCCATCTAAATGAAAACCTAAATCGTTATTATCGCAAACCGTTCTAATTTTTTTTATCTCATCAAAATCCCAACAAGCGCCACCTCCTTTATTTGTTGTATTCTCTACTTCTACTAAACTAGTTTTACTATAATAATACGCCTCTGGATTTATAGCTTCCTTTACTTGGTTAGCTGTAAACATACCTCGATTACCATCTAGCAACTTACAAGAAATACCACTGTTAAATGATGCGCCTCCAGACTCGTAATTATAAATATGCGCATATTTATCGCAAATTACCTGATCTCCGGGGTTAGTATGCAGTTTTAGTGCTGTTTGATTAGCCATAGTGCCACTTGGAAAAAATAATGCAGAACTTTTTCCAAACATTTTTGCTATTTTTTCTTCTAATAAATTTACTGTAGCATCCTCTCTAAAAACATCGTCTCCCACCTGGGCTTGCATCATAAATTCCAACATAGATTTTGTTGGTTTTGTAACTGTATCGCTTCTTAAGTCTATTCGCATCAAAAAAATATTAAAAAAACGAATATAAACTAAACTTTTATCATTTAACAAAGTCTAATTATAAAAAAATGCGGCTTAATTTTTGATGTAATTTTCAATTATTAATTTACATTTACGTTAACTAAAAACAACCCTGCTAACATTTATGAAAAAAATAGTCTTATTCTGTGTCTTAAGTACCGTTTTTATCTCTTTTACTGTATTTAACAAAAACCATTTTTCTGAATTGGTTAATGAAAAACTAAAAAACTATGCCTTAATAAATGCTCCAGAAAAAATATACATTCATACAGACAAACCTTATTACGCCTTAGATGAAAGCATTTGGTATACGGGTTATTTAGTAAATGGTATTACACACCAAAAAACAACTAAAAGTTGGGTATTACATGTTGAATTAATAAACAATAAAGACAGTATAGTTGCTAAGAGAAAACTTTTTACTAATAATATAAGTGTTGCTGGCGATTTTAAAATAGAAAAAGATTGGCAAACGGGTAATTACCTACTAAGAGCGTATACCAATTATATGAGAAATGGTAATCCTGATTACTTTTTTCAAAAAGAGATTTCTATATTAGGAACAGATAAAGAAAATGATAGTTTAAAAACAAATACAACTCTTACCAATATAAAAACAGAGCCTGTAGCAGTTACAAAACCCGATTTAAATTTTTATCCAGAAGGTGGTTATTTAATAGAAAATATAAGAAGTAAAATTGCTGTAAAAGTTAAAAATAACATATACAGCAAAACTGAGCTAAAAGGTGTTATTACAGACAACAAAAACCATGTTGTGTCTGAGTTTAAAACTGCCGATTTTGGCTTAGGCACCTTTACACTTAGTCCAGAACCTAACAAAACATATACAGCTACTTTAAATGTTAATGGTGTAGAATACACCTATAAATTACCTAAAGCTTTACCAAATGGGTATGCTTTAAGTGTAATTAATTCTGGTAACTACTTATTAATTGATGCAAAATCAACCGCCATTAACAAACTTAGCGCTTCATATTTAGTTGTGCACCAACGCGGAAAACTAATTTACAGCAAATACGAATCAGAAAACAAAAAAGAATATTCTATAAAGCTTCCTGTTAAAGAATTAAAAGATGGCGTTGCTCACGTTACATTATTCGACGCTAATGGTAACCCAGTTTGCGAACGCCTTACATTTGTTACTAACCCCGAAAACAAAACAACTGTAGATATAGCAAAAGATAAAGAGGTTATAAATAAGCGAAAACAAATTAAGGTAAACATAGATGTTAAAGATAATAATGGTAAAAACCTTCCTAGTCACCTATCTATGAGTGTTAGAGACTTAAGTGCTTTTCCTTACAACACAAGATCTAAAAATATAAAAACATGGTTATTACTTAACTCAGATTTAAGAGGAGAAATTGAAGACCCTGGTTACTTTTTCGAAAAAGAAAACGAACCTAGAAGACATTATTTACTAGATTTAGTTATGCAAACACATGGATGGAGACGTTTTACATGGAAAGATCTTTTACATAACAATAAAAACCATAACGAATTCTCGCCAGAAAAAGGCATAACCATTTCTGGAACTACAAAGTTTCTAAAAAAACCATATTCGGCAACAACAACACAAACAAGACTAACCTTTTTTGGCAAATCTGTAGCACAAGAACCTATACAAGCTACAGATGCTAATGGGCGCTTTAGTTATGGGCCATTTATATTTTTCGACTCGGTGCAAACCATTATAGAATCTAGATTAACCAATTTTAAATCAGATTCACCAAGAGACAGGAAAGTATTAATTCTTTTAGATAATAAAGAAGAAAAAAGTCCTGAGGTTACTAGAAACATCATTTTAAAAAATGATATAGATAGCGACAAACAATTAGAAAATTTTCTAAAAATGTCTGAGTACATTAAGAAAATAAATTTTGAATTCGATCAACAAACTCAAAGATTAGAAGAAGTTACTATTATTGCCAACAAAAAAGACGAACTATCTAAGCGCAAGCAAGAAATGAACGATAGAACAGATTATGGCTACGCTAATAATAGAATTGATTTAGAAACCGATTATAGTTATGGAGGCGAAACCATTTTCGATTTACTATCTACCGTGCCGGGAGTAAATGCTTATAACGACAGCATTTCTATTCGAGGTAGTACCGGAAGCCCTGTAGTGCTTTTAGATAATTTCCCTATAGATGTTGAGTTTTTAACCACTTTACAAGCTACAGAGGTTTCTTTTATAGACGTGCTTAAAGGAGCAGATGCTGCTATGTATGCTGGTAGTGGTAATGGTGTTATTGCTGTATACTCCAAAACAGGAAATATTAGTACCACCAGAAATGTTAAAAGAAAACCAGGTATTATTGATTTTGCTGCCCAAGGATTTTATAACGCTAGAGAGTTTTATGCGCCAGACCATATGTACGGTTTTGAAGAACTCGCCAAAGCAGATGTACGTACAACATTGCACTGGGAACCCAAAATAAGAATAACAGAAAATGGAGGTCAAGAAATATCCTTTTTTAGTTCAGACTCAGAAGGCGATTATTTAATTGAAGTCGAAGGAATTTCAGAAACAGGTATCCCACTACATGCTATTAGCACTTTTTCTGTAAACTAATTGTTATTACATACAGTTAAAGTGTATTTTTGTTTTTATGATTACAAACGATCAGCTAACACAGCTTACAAATAGAGGAAAAAAACTTAAAGATTATTTAGAGATTGATAAAAAGCAAATTCTTATTCAAAATGAAGAAGAAAAAATTGCAAATCCAGATTTTTGGAACAATCCTAAAGACGCAGAAGCTACCATGAAAAATCTACGCTCATTAAAAAAATGGGTGCAAGATTATAAAGATATTATTTCTCAAATAGAAGAATTAGAAATTTTATTAGAATATTATAAAGAAGGTGAGGCTACAGAAGACGATATAGACCTTGTTTACAATAAATTAGTTACACTTTTAGAAGAAGTAGAATTTAGAAATATGCTTTCTGAAGAAGGTGATAACCTTAGTGCTGTTCTGCAAATAACAGCTGGCGCTGGTGGTACAGAAAGTTGCGATTGGGCAAATATGCTAATGCGCATGTATTTAATGTATGCCGAAAAAAATGGATTTAAAGTTAAAGAATTAAACTTTCAAGAAGGAGACGTTGCAGGAATTAAAACCGTTACCTTAGAAATTGAAGGCGATTTTGCTTTTGGATGGTTAAAGGGCGAAAATGGAGTACACCGTTTAGTACGCATATCTCCGTTTGATAGTAACGCAAAACGACATACTAGCTTCGCCTCTGTTTACGTATACCCGTTGGTTGATGATTCTATAGAAATTGACATTAACCCTGCAGACATCGAAATTACAACCGCACGTTCTAGTGGTGCTGGTGGTCAAAATGTAAATAAAGTAGAAACTAAAGTGCAACTTACTCACAAACCTAGTGGCATACAAATTTCTTGTTCAGAAACGAGATCGCAACACGACAATAGATCTAGAGCCATGCAAATGCTTAAATCACAACTTTACGAAATAGAGCTTCAAAAACAAATGGCACAACGCGAAGATATAGAAGCTGGTAAAATGAAGATTGAATGGGGAAGCCAAATTCGTAATTACGTAATGCATCCATATAAATTGGTTAAAGATGTACGCTCTGCACACGAAACAGGAAATGTTGATGCTGTTATGAATGGTGATATTACACCCTTTTTAAAAGCGTACTTAATGATGATGGGACAACAAGAGGAAAATAACCAATTATGAAAACTATAGATACTATTATTTTCGATTTAGGTGGTGTTTTAATCGATTGGAACCCTGAATATGTTTTTTTAAAAGCTTTTAATGGTAATAACGAAAAAATGCGATGGTTTTTAGATAACATTTGTACCATGCATTGGAACGAGAACCAGGATGCTGGTTACCCTATTAAACAAGCAACTAAAGATTTAGTAAACCAATATCCAGAATACAAAAACTACATAGAAATGTATTATGGGCAATGGGAACAAATGCTTGGCGGGGAATTTTCTGGAACTGTAAACATATTAAAAGCTCTAATTGAAGAAAAAAAATATAAAATTATAGCGTTAACCAATTGGAGTAACGAAACTTTTCCTATTGCGCAAAAACGTTTCGATTTTTTACAATGGTTTGAAGGCATTGTAGTTTCTGGAGACGAAAAAACAAGAAAACCCTATAAAGATATATTCAATATTACTTTAAATCGTTTTAATATTAAAGCAGAAAATTCAATTTTTATTGACGATAACATAAGAAACATTGAAGCTTCAAATAACCTAGGTTTTAATGGTATACATTTTAAATCACCAGAAAAACTTATTCAACAATTAACACCATATAATATCCATTTATAATGATAAAAATATATCACAATAACCGTTGCAGTAAATCTAGAACTGGTTTAGAAATTTTAGAAAACGCTGGCAAACCATACGAGGTTGTAAAATATCTTGAAAACGTACCAACTTTTAAAGAACTTAAAAATATTATTGCGTTACTTAACATAGACCCCATAGCATTAGTTAGAAAAAACGAAGCCATTTGGAAAAGTAATTATAAAGGCAAAACGTTAAGCGACGACGAGATTATAAGTGCCATGATAGCCCATCCAAAATTAATAGAAAGGCCTATTGTAATTAATGGAAAAAAAGCTGTAATAGGCAGACCACCCGAAGCTATACTAGACATAATCTAACACCACTTTCTTTTTAACAAAGTTTTAACCATGGCAAGCAACGTCATGGTTTATTTTTGAGCATCAACCAACCTTTTAGCAAGATGCACAAAATCATACTATTCATTTTAGTTTTTAGTATTTCTAATTTACAAGCACAAAGACCAATAAAAAAAGAAGTCCGTATTTCTGGAAAAATTATAGATAAAGAAACCCAACAACCTTTAGAATACGCTACCATAGCATTTTTTAATAAACGCACAAACAAAGTAGTTACAGGAGGCATAACAGATACTAAAGGTATGTTTAATATTCCTGTAGATACTGGGCTTTACGACATCACTTTAGAATATATATCGTTTAAAACGATAACAATTCCAAATAAAAAAATTACTAAATCAGAAAATATTGGTAGCTTTTCTTTAGAAATAGATTTAGAATCGTTAGGAGAAATAGAAATAATAGCAGAAAAAACGACTGTTGAAGTTAGACTTGATAAAAAAATATATAACGTAGGTAAAGATTTAACCGTAAGAGGTGGAAACGTTAGTGATGTTTTAGATAATGTGCCATCTGTATCTGTAGATGCCGAAGGTACTGTGGCTTTAAGAGGAAACGAAAATGTTAGAATATTAATTAACGGTAAACCTTCTGGCTTGGTTGGTTTAGATTCTAGCGATGCTTTACAACAACTACCAGCCGAAGCTATAGAAAAAGTTGAGGTTATTACATCGCCATCTGCTAGGTACGAAGCCGAAGGCACTGCTGGTATTTTAAATATTATTTTAAGACGCAGTAAGTTACAAGGTTTAAATGGCGCAATAACTACAAACGTAGGACACCCAAATGCAGCAGGTATTTCTGGAAACATTAATTACAGAACAGGTAACATTAATATATTTAACACCTTATCTTACAATTATAAAGAGCGTCCTGGCTATTGGTATACCTATACAGAATATAAAGCTAATGGTAATATTTTTGACGAAAAAAGAGACTGGGAAAGAACTAATAAAGGCTTAACAAATAATATAGGTATAGAATGGTATATTAACGATTCGGCATCTATAACCACATCTGTTGTATATAATAACAACGATTTAAATAATAACTCTACAAACCATTTAAATCAATACGATGCTAATAATAATTTAATAGGAAATAGCCTTAGGTTAGATCCTGAAAAAGGAGACAATAATACATTACAATATGCCTTTAATTTTACTAAAAACTTTAAAAAGAGTGGCCATAAATTAACCTTCGATTTTCAGCATGAAGATAACGAACAAAATTTAAAATCTTTAATTAATGTAGACGGTCAAAACACAGATATTTTAACACAATTAGAAGACGAATCTAAAATATTACTTCGTACAGACTATGTTTTACCAATAGGCGAAAATAGCCAAATAGAAATGGGTTATCGTGGAGATTTTAGTAATAAATCTACAGACTATAAAGTAGAACTTTTAAATACAAACACCAATGTTTTTGAAGTTGATAACAACCTAACTAATCTTTTTAATTTTAGAAATTATATTCATGCTCTTTATACACAATATGGCAATAAAATTAATAAGTTCTCCTACCTATTAGGGCTTAGAATGGAAAACACGCAGTTAACCCTAGACCAACCAACCTCTAACGATTTCGAAAAAAGAAACTTTACTGGCCTATTCCCTACCATAAATTTAAGCTATGAGTTTAGCGATTCTGAAAATATAACACTTGGATATAATAGAAGGTTAAGCAGACCAAGATCTTATTACTTAAATCCTTTTCCTTCTAGAAGCAGTTTAACTAATATTTTTCAAGGAAATCCTGGCCTTAACCCTACTTACTCTGGTAAAATTGATTTAGGGTATTTAAATAGATTTGGAAAATTTATTCTTAGTTCTTCTCTATACTATCAAGAATCAAACGATGTTATTCGCTTTGTTAGTGAAGATACTCAAGAAACCGTAAATATAGACGGACAAGAGGTGCCTATACTACAAAGAGGCCCTTCAAATATAGCATCAGAGCAGCGTTATGGTTTTGAGTTTAACCTAACTTACACCCCTATTAGGAAATGGCGAATGAATACCGATTTTAATTTATTTAATGCCATTATAGATGGTGATTACCAAGGCACTAGTTTTGATTCTGAAAATATGACTTGGAGGTTACGTTTTAGTAATAAACTAACCTTACCTGGCGCTATAGATTGGCAAACAAACATGAGTTATAGAGGCGCTAGTGAAGATGCTCAAAACGTTAGAGATGCTGTTTTTTCTACAAACTTAGCATTTAGTAAAGATTTGTTTAAAGAAAAAGCATCTATAGCCTTTAATATAAATGATGTGTTTAATAGTAATAAATTTTCTGGCACCGTAGAAACAGACGATTTTATATCGGATAGAGAAATAAGATTTAGAGGTGTGCGCTCTTATAATTTATCTTTTACCTATAGATTTAATCAAAAGAAAAAAGAAGAACGTGGTGGCAGACCAAGAGGCGGTGGCGACGATGTACAAATGTAAAAACAAAAAAAGCGAAAACAATGTAATTGTTTTCGCTTTTTTTATATTATATAACTAAGTTCTAAGCTTGACTTTTAGCTTTCTTTTCGTCTCTAATTTCTTTTAATCTTTCAATTAAAGATCCTCCAATCCAATAAGGAATAACAAAAGTTAATAAAAATATCATTAACCAAAACCCTATTGTAAGAATAGTTAAAAATGCTAAAAAGCCTAAATATTGATCAAAATCGAACATAATTGTAATTGTCTATTATAATTTTACGCAAATATAGGGCAAAGCTTCTTGTTACACAATACTAAAATTAAGATTTATTAACAGTTTTTTCAACTTTTTACAATTATTATCAAGTAGTATTTATTAAAAAGTAAAGAAATAATTATTGGTATAACTTATTACATTAAAATCTTAGCAATATTGTTAAAAACATAATGTAAAAACTAACAATTATCATTATTAAAATAATCAAAAACACCTAACTTAGCGGTTTAAATTAAATCGTTATAATCATGAGTTTTAGAATAGAAAAAGATACAATGGGCGAGGTAAAAGTACCTGCCGATAAACTTTGGGGAGCGCAAACAGAACGCTCTAGAAATAATTTTAAAATAGGACCATCGGCATCTATGCCATTAGAAATTGTTTATGGTTTTGCTTACTTAAAAAAAGCAGCAGCTTACACAAACTGCGAGCTAGGAGTTTTGCCTATAGAAAAGCGCGATTTAATTGCTCAAGTATGCGACGAAATTTTAACAGGAAAACACGATAGCCAGTTTCCTTTAGTTATTTGGCAAACAGGATCTGGTACGCAAAGTAACATGAATGTTAACGAGGTTATTGCAAATAGAGCACATCAATTGGCTGGACATGTTATTGGTGAAGGAGAAAAAACAATTCAACCAAATGATGATGTTAACAAATCTCAATCATCAAACGATACCTTTCCTACAGGTATGCACATTGCTGCTTACAAGAAAATTGTAGAAAATACAATTCCTGGTGTTAAACAATTAAGAAATACTTTAAAAAGCAAATCTGAGGCATTTAAAAATGTAGTTAAAATTGGACGTACGCATTTAATGGATGCTACACCTTTAACTTTAGGACAAGAGCTTTCTGGGTATGTTGCTCAATTAGATCATGGCTTAAAAGCTCTAGAAAACACTTTATCACATTTAAGCGAATTAGCTTTGGGTGGTACAGCTGTTGGAACTGGATTAAATACGCCAAAAGGTTATAGCAAACGTGTTGCAGAATATATTGCAGAATTTACAAAATTACCTTTTGTAACTGCTCCAAATAAATTTGAAGCTTTAGCTGCTCACGATGCTTTAGTAGAAACTCATGGTGCTTTAAAACAAATAGCTGTATCGTTAAATAAAATTGCAAACGACATTAGAATGATGGCTTCTGGGCCAAGAAGTGGTATTGGTGAAATTACAATTCCTGCTAACGAGCCAGGAAGTTCTATTATGCCTGGAAAAGTTAACCCTACACAATGCGAGGCTATAACTATGGTTTGTGCTCAAGTTATGGGTAATGATGTTGCTGTATCTGTAGGAGGCTTACAAGGCCACTACGAACTTAACGTTTTTAAACCTGTTATGGCTGCCAACGTTTTGCAATCTGCTCAATTAATTGGAGATGCTTGTGTTAGTTTTGAAGAAAACTGTGCTGCTGGTATAGAACCAAACCACCCGGTAATTAAAGAATTATTAAACAACTCTTTAATGCTTGTAACAGCCTTAAATACTAAAATAGGATATTATAAAGCTGCTGAGATAGCAAATACAGCACACCAAAACGGTACAACTTTAAAAGAAGAAGCTGTTAATTTAGGATATGTAACTGCAGAAGATTACGATGCTTGGGTAAAACCAGAAAATATGGTTGGAGAACTTAAATAAAAAATGCGTCTCCTAAATAATTAAGATAATGGATGAAAACTGACATGAAATATGTCAGTTTTTTTATTTTCATGAGTTTCTATTTTATTTTTTTTCTAATTCTACTTAATTGCACAGCTGTTATGCTTAAATACGATGCTATTTGATATTGAGCTATTAATTTTTCAATATCTGGAATAGATTTTATAAGTTTTTTGTATCGCTCGGTCGCATTTAACGAAATTAATTCTAATTGTCTTATTTCATAACTTACAAAAACACTTTCTAGAGCTTTGATATAAAGTTGACTAATTTGAATGTTTTTTCGAGATAATTCTATTAATTCAGAATAATTAACACCATAAAGTTTACAATCTGTTATGGTTTCATAAATTAATTCAGAGGGTTTATCTTTAATTAAAGCTGTAAGCGAACCTGTAAAACTCATTGGTAAAAAAAAATTTTTATTATACTCTTTACCCGTATCAGATAATTTATAAACTCTTACAATACCAGAGAATAACAAATATAAACTAGTAGGCTTCTCTCCTATTTTAGAAATTTGAGTACCTGCTTTTAATTCTTTAACCTCAGTAATTTCTTTAAGACTGTTAAAAGAGTCTTGAGAAATCTCTGTTATCGTTTTTAAAAAAGTAAAAATAAGGTTTTCTTGCATCTAATTTTTAATTACTTAAAGCATTATAATAAAAATAGTAAGTATTTTCTTAAAATAATAAAAAAAACTGTAAAACTCAGAAATATTCTTCAAAAACATAAAAAAACCCAAAAAGTATAATACTTTTTGGGTTTACTAATAAATTAAGAGTTTATATTATTTAAGTGTAAACTCTGATGTTGATACTAAATCTTTTTCGTTATAAACGTTTACCATATAACGTCCTTTTTCAAATTTATTTTCGCCTCTAGAAGCTACAAACTCACAGATATTTAAGTTTGTATTTTCATAGTTAAATTTACTTATAATACTATAATTTAATGTTTTATCTCCAAAAACAACTTGCTGATTAGAACCCAATGTATTATTCTTTGGATCTATTACTTGCACATATAGTTCTTGATCGCCTGCTTGTACTAAACCATTTTTAGCAACCGTAAAACAAACTCTAATTTTATCTGCTCGTCCAGCTCGTTCTGTTGGTATTAACTTCCCAGAAGTTCTTTCTATAACACCAAAACCTTTTAAACCTACAGTTCCTAGTATAGCTGCATTTTCTACTACCTCTGCCAAAGCTGTATTTTGCACTAAAAGAGAATCTGTAAACATAGTACGCTCTTCTAAACGTACTCTTGTGCTATCTAAAGATGTTGCTAAATAAGAATTCTCTACACGTAAAGAGTCATTTTGAGCTAATAATACATCCATTTCTTTTTGTAGAGATCTATATCTATTTTTATATTTCCATAAACTCTTCACGTTAGTTTCTGAAATTGATAAAGAATCTATTAAACCTTGAATTCTTTCTCTAGCTTGTATTAAATTAGAATTAGCTATATCATTTTCTCCAATGGCTTCATCATATTGTTTTGCCATTGCATTTAAATCGTTCATTACTAATTGCTTTTCTTCTGTTAATTCTTTTTTAGTCTCATTACTTTCTTTATACAAATTCATAGTATAAAAACCTGTTGCTAAAAATAAAACTAAAGCGATTCCTAAAGCTACTTTTAATCCTGTACTACCTGTGCTGTTTTCCATAATTACTTGTTTTAAATGTTAGAGTTACGGTTATATTTAAATACTTTTTAGTTAACAATTAAATTAATAAGTTCATTTCAAAAATATATACGTCGCAGTTTTCTGTTTTGGATGTTTTGCTAAAATCTTATCGTATTACACCTTATAAAAACTTATTTAATCAACTTAAAAACAAGCAATTATACATTGCTTAAAGTTTTGTTAAAAATATCTTATCCACTTAATAAATATATCAAAGATATATATTAATTTTACATAAGCACTTATGTAAATAAATTATTTATGGATAAACTAAAAGAATTTGGAGTATTAGGTTTGGGCTCTAGACTTAAACGAATTAGTGAGTGTTTAATGAAAGAAACACAACTTATTTACAATTACTATAATATAGATTTTGCCCCTCACCTTTTTCCTGTGTTTAAAATGCTAAGTTTAAAAAATGGCTTAACAAACAAAGAAATACAAGAGGCTTTAAACTTTTCTCAGCCTGCAATTACACAAACTATTAACAAGCTAAATAAAAAAGGATTAATTGATTTTGAGCACCATAAAGTTGATAAACGAAAAAAAGTAATAGTATTATCTAAAAAAGGACACCTGTTGGTACAAAAATTAATACCAATTTGGCACCATATTGATATTACTATTAAAGCCTATACAATAAATAATTCTTGTTCTTTATTAGAACATTTAAACAAATTAGAGAACAAATTAAATATGAATAGTTTTAGCAAAACCGTTATAAGTAAAATAGATACAACACCTAATAATACATTAAAGTTTATTGGTTATAAACCACAATATGCTAAAGATTTTTACAACCTAAATATAGAATGGTTAAAAACCTATTTTGAAGTAGAGCCTTATGACGAAAAAGTATTAAGTAAACCACAAGAATATATTATAGATAAAGGAGGAAATATTTTTTTTGCATTATTAAATAATGAAGTTGTAGGCACTGTAGCGCTAATGCCAATTGGCAACCAAGGCATGGTAGAGCTTACAAAAATGGGAGTTTCTCCAAAACATAGAGGTCATAAAATTGGGCAAAAACTAATGCAATTTTGTATAGATTTTGCTAAAAATTCTGGGCTACCAAATCTTATATTATACTCGAATACTAAATTAGAAAATGCCATTTACATCTACAGAAAATTTGGATTTATAGAACAAGATATAGAACCTAATTCGCCTTACAAACGTAGTAATATTAAAATGAAATTAGATTTTTAATACATGTAAAAAAAGAAAACCACTGTTTAAAGAATAAACAGTGGACTTTCCTAACTAAATTAAATAAAATTCAAATTATTTATCTTCTAATTTCCATGTTCTTACCCAATCAATTTTCATGGTATTTATAGTATTATCTGCTAAATCAGACTTTGGAGGAAGTCCGCCTAAGTAATTCGCTTCATTAGTCCATAAATCAAAAATTATTTCTAAATCTCTTGTAAATTTTCTATCTGCATAAGTTTGCCCAGATCTATCGTGGCCAACTACTACACTACCAGCAGGTTCGCCATTTAAATAAAACTGAATATTATTAGCATCTTTCCACCAAACGCCAAAAGTATGATAGTCTTCATTCCAATTAACATTTTTAAGAGGGTTTACGTCTGATAAACCAGAGCGATTAAAATTATCTTCGTCACGAATAGTTTCTGGTGTTTTATTTTCATCTGCTTGAAAATACTGCGAATTCATTCTAGTTGGCATTTCTGGTTGGCAGCCACAAGATGGTTTCGAGTTGTTTTCTATAATATCTATTTCGTCTCTATTATTAATATCTCCATTATTTAACCAATAAGTATTGTAGGCCGAAATATGAGCCGCTTTAATTCTGCTTTCGGTATACATTGGATAATTAATCTTTGTTTTTGAATGAATTCGCGCAGTTTGAAACCATCTATTTTCAGGATTACTTTCATTTAGTGTTGCTTTAATCCATAAATTCCCATCTGATACTCCAGAATTATCACTAGATGTAGACATAAAAACAGGGACTCCATAATTCCAAGTCGATTTTTTCCATTTACTACTATCCCAATTAGAGTTAAACTCGTCAGACATATTTTCTTGCTTCACCCATTGTTTTCCTTCTGGTGTTGTATCGTCTATAGAAACAAAAGACGGAAAATTAGGATCGATATTATTAAAGTCTTCTGCAGTTAAACCTTCATCTACAGCATTAACAGTAATATTTACAGTAGCAGAATCTTTATCGCCATCTTTATCTGTAATATTGTAAGTAAAACTATCTACACCACTAAAATTTGCATTAGGAATATATTGAAAAACACCATCGCTAATCTCAGACACAATACCATTGGTAGCATTTGCTAACAAATTAAAATCTTCGCCATCGCCTCCATCGTTACCTATATTGTCGTTAGTAGACACTGTTACTTGATTTGCACTACCAGCAACACTATTTTGGTTTACAACCAATACATCGTTATTAGCTATAGGTGTATCGTTTTGCGGTGGCGTAATTGTATCGTCAGATTCTGAACTTTTACTACTGCATCCAATTATAATAAATGCAGAATATAAAACTATGGATAATTTTTTATTAGAATTAAACCTCATATTTAATTTAGGTAATGTTAGTTGATGATTTCTGTTTTTAATTTTTACAAAAATATTTTGCCACTAACAATTACACCTTAATTAACGTATGTTTTACCATAACAAATGTTTAAAACCTCTTTAAAATTAACTAGATATAAACTTGACAATAAATAATTATGTTGTGCTTAAATTTTTATTTTTTATTTGATACAGCTTTTAAAGAGTCGAGTTGACGTTGAAGATTATCTATAACCGCTTGGTTAT
This sequence comes from Postechiella marina, assembly GCF_039538365.1. Classification (NCBI taxonomy): domain Bacteria; kingdom Pseudomonadati; phylum Bacteroidota; class Flavobacteriia; order Flavobacteriales; family Flavobacteriaceae; genus Postechiella; species Postechiella marina. The sequence continues at coordinate 627,636 of NZ_BAABCA010000001.1, read as the reverse complement.
TGCTTACAGGAGCTATTACCTGTAAAGAGTCGGTATTATTTAGTGTTGCATCAATTACTTTTTCGTCTTCTACATAATAATTACCAATACCTTCACTAGATCTCCATGCTTCGTTTAGCTGTTCGTAAACAGATTTATCCCAACTACTAGGATGCTTAACATCAATCCAAATAACATCGCGATATTCACTATCTATTAAAGCTAAATCTGGAGTAGCAGACCCATCAAAATTATTAGACCCTTCTCGTACTGCAGAAATGGTACCTAAGAAAAACATACGCTTTCTACCTGCTATATTTTTAATGTACGGTCTAAATTCTACAGGCTTATTTACAGACCAGTCGAATTCTTTTCTAGACTCTATAACTTTTGCAGGCATTGCTGTAACACCAGCATAGCCTTGCTTTTTTGATGCATGATCGTAGTAATACAATTTATCTGTTCCGTCTGATGGAATAAAAACACTAAATGTTAAACTTGTACGTTCGTTACCAACAGGCTCTAAACCAAACCAATGATATAAACCACTATAAGCATCAGAATTTGTATCAGAAAAATCGAAATCTGTTACAAACGGTTGTTGATTTTGATCGTCTGGCATTTTAGGTATTTTTACAGCAGTCTTCATATTCCATGGTAAAGGGTCACTAAAGCCACCTAAAAACTTTAAAGATTCTGCCTGAACTTGAGATACCTTTTCGGCTAAAGTATTTTGTCCTATTAAATACGGGTAATTCTTCATATTCTCTGGACTTATATAAGTTCCCTTCCCTATTAAAATACGCTCAAAATAATCTTTAATATCGTGCTCTCCATTATTTATAACCACAACACCTCCAAAAGTTGGATATGGAAAAAAGAAACCTTTCCATTTTATTAAACTCACCACTTCTACCCATTGCCCTGAATCATTTTTCATGTAAAAGGTATCGCTTGGTTCCATTGTAAATAGTTGGAAAACATTAAATCTTTGAACTACTGCATTATACGTGTTTCTGCTAAATTTTAAAGATTCGCCTATAGAAAACGTTACAGGAATTCGATTTTCTCCAGAAAATCGAGGAAAAGGTGTTGTACTAGATACCGCAAAAACCTCTTCTGTATTATCTGTCATACCTTGCCACATATACTTCTCTGTTGGCTGTATTGCCATGGTCCATTTATTTTCGTTTTCTATACGTACTAAATGAGGAAGCGATACATCTTTGGTTTCTCCAACACTTTCGTTAGCCATAGAAAAAACGTTTCGTAATGGCTGGATACGTTCGTTTTGCGTTAATGGCAAATCGTGAATTTCTACTTTATTTAAATTATTAAAAACGTTGTATGTTTTCATGTAGTCGTACATTTTAAAATGCCATCCTATTACATACAAAATCCCGAAAAAAACAATCAATAATACTAAAACACCTATTCTAGCTCCTGCACTTGCCAATTTTCTAAACTTTCTAAGTCCAAAAAATAAAACAGTGCTACTTAACAGAATAACAAAAATAAATTTTCTGACAAATAACAAAGCTGGTTGATAATCGTCTCTTAAAAAAATAAGCGTTATTAAAAGTATTAGTCCTAAAACTATAACGTTTCTTTTTTGCTTGCTTCCTTTATTCCAATATGTTTTTATCATTGCTAATATTTTGTTATTGCTCATTTTTAATATGGCAACTTGTTTTATAATTCTTCTATTATATAACGATTACTTTGTAAGTATTACAATTTACCTTATAACAGTCCTTTGTCTTTTAAACGTTCTCTTGCACTTTTTTCGTTAGTTTTTGGAGCTTCTTTTATCTCTTCTATCACTTCTGCTTCTTTAGTTTTTAAATCTTCTATAAAGTCTTTACCTTTTTCTATAGTATCGCTAACCATATCTTCAATAGAGTCGCTTTTTTCTTCAATAACTTCTGATGATTTAAAAATAAAATTCGCCAAATAAGTTCCAATAAGTGTACCTACTATCATTGAAGCGAATATAGAAATTGTAGCAATATCTATAGGTATTAAAAAACGCGTAATAACAATACCTATAATAAACAAGAAACCAATAAATACAATGCGAATAAGTAGTTTTTGCTGATATACAAAGCCTGTTTTATCTGTGGGTTTCATTTGTAACTCTTTAGAGTACATTATTTTATTAAAAAATCTGTACAATTTATTTCCATGAGATTCTCTCCAATATATAAGAGCTCCAAATAATATAGCTGCGATAAAAACGATAAGTTCTAGTGTCATAAATATAAGTTTAAATTAAATAATTTAAAGCTTGATGCTTGTTATGCTTACTTTGTTAAATTTTAATTTTAGTATTAAATGAAATAAAAAGGGATATTAAATCTCCATAATTTACTTCTATATAATATGTCTATAAATTTTAAATATTGTTACTAATTGTTTCAATTACCCAGTCTTTAAAAGAATCGTCCCAAGTTTTAAACTCGTTATAAAAAGCTTCTTTATCGTACCAATACAAATACAAAATATCTTTTGGCGAGATGTTTACCAATAACATCCATATTAAATCTTGATGCTTTGGCTCTAGCGATGAATGCGGATTATGTAAGGCCTGAAACATTTTTAGATCTACAATATCGGCTATTTTATATTGATTACTAGTTTCTAGTTTTTCTAAATAAAGCTCTACACTCATTACCTTTTTTCTAGATTGAATATCGAGCTTATTTAAATAACTTTTGTACAACAATTTATCATCTAAAATTTCTTTTATAGGATGTTTTGGTTTTTTAATAGACTGAAACATTTCGAACTTTTTTACACGTTCGTACCTATCTGTTTTAACAACAGTTTCTAGATTGTATTCTATAATAACGTGGTCTCTTAATTTATCCATTAATTCTGGCTGATTTATATGATAAATTAAAACATCGTAATTCGTGTCTTTTATAGCTTCTTTATGCCAAGTTTCGCTTTCAAAAACAATAATTGGCGAGATAAAATCTCTAAGCAAATAAACACCGCCAAAAGCTCTTGTGTAAAAAGAACTTGTAGTGTACTGGAGTTCGTGCAAATCTAAATCGCGAGTTCTTAAATCTCCATATGTTTTAGCCGAATTTAATAACTGTTGATGAATAGATTCATCTATAAAATTATTGCCTGTTTTAAAGGTTGCTATTAACTCTATTTGTTTTTTTTGAATATTAACTAAATCATTAATTAAATGAAAATTAATATTAACCTTATCGTATTTTAAGACGTCTAAAGGTTCGTAAAACGCATCTATACTCTGATCGAAATCTATACATATTGCACAATCTCTAGTAATATCATTAATTTTTGTACCATGAACTTTAAATACAAACTTCATCATGTCTCTATCGAACGTATGAAATGGTACATAAACAGGCTTCCCTTTTTGTAAAGGAGAAATTATAATGCCATGCAAATTTGCTTCTCCGTTGTTTAAATAGTGCAAGTTATCCTTTTCTTCGGCAATTTCAGGGCTCCAACCTATACCATCAATAGAAAACGATTTAAGCTTAGTTTCTGTAAAACCAAGTTTTACCAAACATTTGTTATAACGTTCTACAAGTTTACCACTTACAGGAATAAGTTCACTTCTATATAAATTTGCTGCTTTTAGTTTTTCCATTTATCTAATCTAACAACTTATGGATTTGGGCATATTGTAATAATACAATAGTACGCATATCGTAAATTTGGCCCTTTTCAAGCATATTAAGCGCTTTTTTAAAAGGCCATTCTAAAACATCTATATCTTCGTGTTCGCTTGCTAAACCACCACCTTCGCTAACTTTCATATCATCAGTATATTCCGCAACAAAAAAGTGCATTTTTTCTGTTAAAACACCTGGCGATGTATAAGCTTCGTAAACCTTTTTTACATCTTTTATTCTATAACCAACCTCTTCTTCTGTTTCGCGAATAATGCAATCTTTCGGATTGTCTTTATCTAGCATACCTGCTGTAATTTCTACCAGAAAACCATCTTTATTATCATTCATAAAGGTTGGCATTCTAAATTGTCGCGTTAAAATTACGGTTTGCTTTTGTTTGTTATAAAGTAAAATTCCCGCACCATCTCCTCTATCATAAACCTCGCGCATTTGTGTTACCCATTTTCCACTTTTCATAAGGTAATCAAACTTTACTCTGTTAAGTATATAGTAATTATCCGAAAGCAGTTTTTGTTCTATATTTTTTACTTCACCATTATTCATTATTAAACACTTTTCTAGCTTCTGTTTCTATATTAATTTGATTTACTCTAGCATCTACCTTTCGTTTAAAATCGGTATCAGCAATAGTTGCCACATTATCTAAATAACGCACGACTTCTTGTCTTCTAATTTCAGAAAAGTTTAAACCTTTCATATTAGACTTCATTAACTCTTGAAGCATGTTAAACTTAGTTTCGTAATCTTGCTTAAAATATATTTCAGGGTTATCAAACCAATCTTGTTCTAAATCGAAATCGGTTAACCTTAAAGATATCGCCGATTGAATATTTCTAACATCTCTAGAAGAAAAGAATGGAAATATATTCTGAATTTCTTTATATAAACTTGCAAAAAATAAATGCTGATTGGTATTATGTACCTTCTCTGCCTTGTCATAAGCTTCTAAAACACGAGCTTCGCTAGGTTTTTCTACACTGCTTAAAATATCTCCCATATTTTTAGCCAAACCTTGATTTTGCAAATACTTATAGTTTTCGGGGCCTACCATGTTTACAAACTCAGGCATGGTTTTATCCAATTTACTCCACCATAAATGGTCTTGGTCTAAAAAATCGATTTCTGTACGTGCACCATCTATTTTAAAACGACCTTGTACACGCGAAATCACTGCTTTATCTAGCATTTCGGGTAAATTTGTAAATAAACCAATAGAACTATTACCATAATTTACAGCATAAGCGCCTTCTGTATACCTTAAAAATACACCAATAACTTCTTTTACACCTGCCGAAACACCTTGAGCTGTTCGCTCTTGCAAATTATTTTCTGCATCATCAATTGGTGCAAAAATTAATTTTGAAGGATCTTGCATAGGTTTCATCCATTCTACCATTTTTTCTGCAGACCCACCTTGAAACGTACTTATTAATGTATCTGGCATGGGATGAAATAAAAACGGAATATCTAAATTATCGCAATGCTCTTTTAATCTTGTTGCTATGGCTGCAATAAGCATGCTTTTTCCTGTTCCAGGAATACCGTACCCCATAAAAACAGGCATAAAACCGCCTAACTCTTGAAACGGATTCTTTTTTGCTGTAAAATCGTAACTAAGCATTCGTTCTGTTAATCGTCGTGCAAAATGTTTTGCATCGCGATTACCTACTATTTGTTCAAACTGAATTTTATTAAATTCTATACTTTTTGCTGTACCAGAAAACACATTGCCCCAACCAGAAACTGCAAATTCAGATTTTTCAAGTTTATAAGTTCTATCTTCAATAGTTTCTGTATACTCCAAACTACTTTTGCGTAATTGAATTTCGTCTATTAAAGCTTCAAAATATACCACCGTAAAATCTATTACATCTTTATCTGATTTTATAATATCTGGGTGGTCTAGGTATTTATCAAAATAAAATAAATTACATGAAATTCCTTTTAAAGGCGATAACAAAGATACTTCTGGAATGCCTGCAAACTTCTGTTTCATCACACTTAAATCGTCTGATGCATATGGTTTTAAATTATGTAAAATATGGTAAGCCGATGCAAATAACATAAATGCTGTTGCGGTGTGCATTTTACTTTCGAACTCACGTTTTCCATTGCCATCTAATGCCGATTTATTTTGATTTAAACTTGTTAAACCCGACGAATCGTAGTAACTATCTTTTATCCAAATACCTAGCGCTAATCCTTCTTGAACCGCGTATAATGTTTGGTTTAAATACAAAGGTAACGCTACAGAGTCTGGCAACAACCGCTTTTTTAAAGCTAAAATGGTTTTAGATACCGATGTAATTTCGGTTGCATTCGATCCATTATTTGCTCTTGATAAAAACAATAAAATGGATTCGTCTTTGGCGTCTTTATCTTTATTTTTAGCACGCTGACTTTGCTCCCATTGTATACTTTTTAAATATGATGAAGCTTCGTCTCGTAGCAAATCTAATTCTGTTAATTTTATAGGGAATGTTGAGTTGTGTTCCATGTATTTTAAGTCTTCAGTTGTTAGTCTTAAGTTTCCAGTTACTTAATAATGATGAAAACAGATGACTCCTTTTATTTTATTTAAAATTTTCTAGATTGTTCATCTTAAAATTGATAAGCTTTCCTACTACTTATTTTTAATTGTAATTCTATTTTCTTTGGTGTAACCTCTTGCTATAATTTAAACATGCAGATTAAATAGTAAAGAAAACTGTTTACTTAATTTTTAAATCTGACATTTGAATTGGTGGTTGCACCAAATCGTTTATAATCTCTGGTGTTTTATTATACAATAGCTGAATAATACGATGTGGTGCAAAAACATACTTTTGTTTTATTGGTGTACTCCACTTTTGAAGCGTTTGTTTATTAAAAAAACTACCTTCTTTAAACTCACTTCCAGAATATACTTCGTCTATTTTTAACGATAATGCGTAAGACTCTAAAGGAATTTCTTTATTACCTATACTTTGTAAAATGCTATGTGTTATTTTGTTTTCGTCTTTTGCAAATACATTATGAAAAGGCCCTAAATCTATACGTTTTATGTGCTTTGGCATTACTTCTGGCAACTTTTTGTCTATGGTATACGCCATGGTATCTAGCGCCATTTTTCTGTCTGCAACCATTTTTAAAACTTCGTACAATTCTGCTTTTTGATCTTTTATATTGTTTCCTGTATAATCAAAATACATAAAGCAAATAAAAGGCCTATTGTGGGTAACATCGAAAAAGCTCCAACTGGTTAAATACTTTGTTTTTCCTGCATCTGACTCTATTATTTTACCTTGTACAAAGCGATTAAAAATATACTTTTTATCTACGGTTGTATAATAAATTACCGATGCTGCTTGAAAAAGTTTATCTCTTCTTATGGGGCGTTTTTTTCTTAAAAGTGTATCTAAAAACTCGTCTTGTAATTGATTGACGTCTTTTAATTTTGATATGTAATTTTCTCGTAAAGATAAATCGTTAAAGAGGTAACGAAACTCTAGATAATTAGGAAAACCAGACTCTGTTAAATCTACATTCATATTATCCTCGTCGTCGTACATATATTTTATACGCATGGCTTCTATAGAATACAATAATAAGTCTGAATATTGCTTGAAAAATATAAGCTCTTGAGTATTACATAATTTGTTTTGCTGAACTGTTACTATAAGTTCTTTTAAAGCAAAATCGACCATTTTATGATAGAAAACGTATTGCTCTTTTGTGTCTAAGTGAGCCGAATCTAATGCTGTTACGATGTGGTTTATTGACATTGATTTATTTAAAAATGAACAATTAAAAATTACTTGTTCTTACTTAAAACCTAAAAGTTAATTGGTAATGCGTTAAGGATTGAAGCGACATCCTTTTTTGTTTTTCGCAAAAAAGATATAGCAGAAAGCCTGACCCCGATTTTTATCGGGGTAACGCCCTTTTTATTTTAAGATAACATATTGTCGTCTCCTGCATCTGGTTTTGGCTTACCTTCTGGCTTGCCTCCATCTCCTGCTGGTTGGTTTGCATCGGCATTGTAATAGTCTTCGAAAATCTCTTTCATATCTATACCGTAACGCTCTGCAAAGTTTTTTTGAATCTCGCCATCTTTAGCACGAATTTCTTGTAAAGCCTCGGCATAACTGCTGTAAACGCCTTGCATTACTTTTTCGTGTACCGGAATATTATCCATCATATCTTGGCGTGCTTTTGCACTTGCTGTATGCATAGATGCTAAGGTTTCGCCAATATGTTCGTCTGTTTTTACACCTAAGTGCTCTAGAATAGCAGCGAATTCTTGATCTGTTCTTGCTTTTAATGCCACTACATATCCGTCGTAATACTTAAGGCGCTCTTCTGTATCACTCTTTAATTTTGCACGGTGTGTTTGTAAATTACTACGTAAAGAGGTTAATACTTTAATTGTTAAATTGTGTTTGTGTACAAAACTGTCTTTGGATGCTGCTAGTGTTGTGTAAGCGTTTTTAAGGCCTTCTAGTTCTTCAACTTTTTGCTCTAAGGCTGTCATTTTACCAATGGCTTCTGCGTATTCTGCAGATTGTTTATCGGCTATATCTTCTAATTCTTGGCGCGATTGTTTTAACAAGGCGTATTGCTCTTCTAGCTTAGCTTCTACTTCTTTTTTCTTTTCTAAAGCTTTTGTATGGTTTTTTGATGCTTCTACGATAGCATCTTTTAGTTTCTCTTCTACTTCTTTAATCTCTACTTCTCTGTTTTTTAAACGCGATACCGCTGCTTGAGACTTATAAGATAGCTCGCCAAGTAATGTTTGTACATCTGCACTTTCTATACGCTCTTGAAACATGGCTTTTGCCTTGTTATCTGCTCCTGCTCTTATGGTTTGAGCCGATTTTAACGCTGCTTCTGCTTTTGCTATTTTACTTTTACGTCCCCAAAGGTTATTCCACCAAGAATCTGGTACTTTTTGGGCGTCTTCTAATTCTATATTAGCACGATCTAAAGCTTTTTGAGCATCGTCTATAACCTTTTGCTCGTCTGAATTTAACGACGAGAAACGCTCAAATAAAATACCAACTTCGTCTTGATAATCTGTTAAATCTTTAATGGCATCCAATAAAGTAGATCTATCTTTCTCTGCCATGTCTACAACATCGTCTAAAGTGGCATTTAATATTTTTTGACGCACTTCTGGATCGTCTTCTTGAGAAAGTTTAGATTTCATGGTGTCAATGGCTTTACCCCAATTAACATCAACTTTTTCTGTTTTTTCTTTAGAATTTGTTTCTAATAAATCAAAATCATCGGACATGTTGTATTATGTGTTTTAGTTGAACAATATAGTTTTAGATAAGCAATTTCGTTAAAAATTATCAATTAAGAAATTTATCGCTATTAAATTATAAGTATTCTCTTGTTTTAAAATGTTACAATTCTTTAAACTTATTTGTAATAAATTATACAGTTTTACTTTTATTATACGATTTTACATCAAAAAATTAAAGCATTAAACTTATAGATAAAGTAAAAAAATACAGCTAAAAAACATACTAGTACCTACCATAGGCTAATATATTTTAATTGCCTACTATATTAAAAAACAGTATATTTGAAGCAGCTATTAACCCAAATTGACACTCTACATGTTTAATTACATATGCTTTACTTATATAAAAAACTTTTTTTTATTACCGCAATCTCAAATAGTATCAATTTTAACAGTTGTAGTTATTTTTTTCTCGATTCTTTTAATTCTAGGCATTAGAAAATCTTATAAGCTAAAAAAAGAAAATGATAGACTAAACGAAATTAGTCTGCTAGAAGAGGAAGAAGGCGAAAAAGCTTATAAAGATTTTACTGATGGCCATATGTATGGCGGTAATAACTAAACTAATTTTGGAAATTATTATATTAATAATAAACGCTGTAATTTTAACCTTTGCTTTTATTACCAAAAAAGGACCTTATACTGTTACGCCCGAAAAGCAATGGGCTGATATTTTAAATGAATTTGATAAAAACTTTAGAGCCATAAAGAAAATTAAAATATCTAACTTTAAATTAGGCTCTGGACATTTATACAGAGAAGACTAAATTTTACAACAAAAACACTGTATTTCGTCGAAATTTAATGTTTTTTAAACCTGTTGCGTTAAAATATAAAGTAACTTTGCGTAAGCAAGATTTATTTGATATAAATTAACATCGACCATTTATGTTATAATTACAACATACTCTCGGTCTCTCATATTGTAGTATAATTGGTGGTATAAACCATTAACATATGAGATTATTTTTACTTTCTACCCTTTACGTTGTTTTCTTATTAAGCCCTGTTAATGCTAGTACAAGCTTTTCTAAATTAAAAAAACAAAACACTACACCTCCTTATTCTTTTTATAATATTATTTCTAATTTGGTTTTAGTGCCTAATCCTGCAAAAAATGAAGTTAAACTAAATTTTAGTGTAAAAAACACTACTTTAAATTTTAAAATTACTGATGCTTTGGGCAGAATTATAAAAAAAATTGACAATATAAGAAGCGGTTATATACTAAATACAACCAATTTTTTAGATGGTGTTTATTTTGTTTCTGCCTATAACAACACAAATAAAATTGAAATAACAAAAAAGCTAATTATACAGCATTAAAACAAAATAGTAAATACTAGATATACCCGTTTAATAAAAAAATTAAGATAAAGTAAGAAGTAATGGTTAAATAGTTCTCTCCCTAATTTATTTTTTAACTATTAAATTTAAAGTCCCGAATTAAACTCGGGACTTTTTAATTTATTTTATTTTTTCTATCAGCGTAGTTATAGAAACGTTGTCTTGCTCGCCAGAAACCATATTTTTTAAAGTATAGTTATTAGATTCTATTTCTTGCTCTCCTACTAATACTACAAACGGAATTTCTCGTTTATTAGCATGATTCATTTGTTTTTTCATTTTAGCTGCATCTGGATACAACTCGGCATTTATACCATTTTCTCTTAATGTTTTAATGGCTTTTAGGCTAAAAAGCGCTTCTTTATCTCCAAAATTGATAAAAAGAACTTCTATGTTTTTGCTTACCGTTTCTGGAAATAAGCCTAACTCTTCAAGCACTAAATATATTCTATCTAAACCAAAGCTAATACCAACGCCACTTACGTCTTTCATTCCAAAAATTCCTGTTAAGTCGTCGTAGCGACCACCACCACCAATAGAGCCCATTTTAACATTTTTGGGTGCAGATACTTCAAAAATAGCTCCTGTATAATAATTTAACCCACGAGCTAAAGTAACGTCCAATTGCAATACAGCTGTTTTTAAACCTAACTCTTGTATTGCTTTATTTATAAACTGTAACTCTTCTACTCCTTTTAAACCCTCTGTTGATGATGCTAAAATAGATTTTAAGCTTTTTATTTGCGATTCGAAGTTACCTGTTAAAGAGAACAATGGTTGCAGCTTATCTATACCAGATTGAGGAATATCTTTCTTTAACATTTCTTCTTTAACCTTCTCTTCTCCTATTTTATCAAGCTTATCTAAGGCTACAGTAAAATCTATAAGCTTATCGCTTGCGCCTATAACTTCGGCAATTCCAGAAAGTATTTTTCTATTGTTTATTTTAATAGTAACACCATCAAGTTTTAAAGCTGAAAATACAGTATCGTATAATTGAATAAATTCTACTTCTTGCCAAAGCGATTTACTACCAACAACATCGGCATCGCATTGAAAAAACTCTCTAAAACGTCCTTTTTGGGGTCTATCGGCTCTCCAAACAGGTTGAATTTGATAGCGTTTAAAAGGAAATTCTATTTCGTTTTGGTGTTGCACAACGTAACGCGCAAAGGGCACTGTTAAATCGTAACGAAGTGCTTTTTCTGAGATACTAGGCGTTAATTTATTTGAGTTTTTTTCATCATAAGCCTCCGTATTTGCTTTAGATAAATAGTCTCCAGAATTTAAAATCTTAAAAATCAATCGATCTCCTTCTTCACCATATTTTCCCATTAAGGTGTCTGAGTTTTCAAAACTTGGTGTTTCTATGGGCTGAAACCCAAAAGTTTGAAACGCATTACGAATATTATTAAAAATATAGTTTCGCTTTGCTACTTGTTCTGGATTAAAATCTCTAGTGCCTTTAGGTATACTTGGTTTTTGAGCCATATTGATTTTCCTGAAAAACAGGAATTGTATTTAATAATTATTAATTCTTTAAAACTTCCGCATCATACAACTACTAATGCTATTCTGTGATGCGGACAAACAAAAATAGCAGTTTAATTTGATTTAGATTCCTACTTTTTTAGCAATAACTAATTTATTAACGTATTAAAATATTTAAATAAATCGCCTTTTGTTATAACTGCACCTTGCTGTATTAAGGTGAATTTATCTAGGTTTTTATCGTCGCTATAATCTTTTGTTGCTTGTACAAACTCTACAGCATCGTCCATTAAATTTTCGCGCAGCCAATTGTAACCTTCTTTAGTTGTTAAATCTTTACCATTGGTTAATTTAACACCTATTAGTTTCATGTTATCTTCATTTAGGCTAAACATGTGTATTTGGTTGGCAGAAATATGCTCTAAATATTTAGCAGTATTTAAAACACCTTCCCAAATTAAATCACTAAAAACATCTAACTCCATTTCGGCCATTTCTGGCTTATTGGCTTTTAGGTTAGTCCACTCGTCTGCTGTAATAGATTGTGTTGCTAAAAAGTTAATAAACTCTTGATGTAATTCTTCAAATTGCTCTTTTGTTAATCTTGAGTATTTCATTGCTCTATGTACTTTTCCGCGAAAGCGAAATTAATTTAATCGTTTTTTATATTTAAACTTTTTGCTACTTCAAAAGGCCTGTCTGTAGCTATAATATCTGCGCCAAGATCTACCCATTTTTTATATAAATGATCGCCTTTTGCCTCTGCTTGTTTGTCTAAGTTGCCTAAAGTACCTAAAATGCATTTAATACCATTTTTATGTACTTTTTTATAAAATGCTTTGGTTGATAAACGAGTACCTGTAAAGGCTAACATATTTTGTGTTGGAATTTTGGAGTGTAATAACCAATCTAACTCTTCTTGATTTCTGCAAGAAACCGACAATAATAAATCTGGAGCTGCTTGATTTGCTGCTAGAGCTTGTTTTAAATCGTATGTAATAATTATAGATATGTCTTCAGCTTTAGTTTCTCGAATTAATGCTACTACATCTTTAACATTTACACTTTTTTTTATGTCTATAGTAAGAATAACTTGATTTTTCTTTGCCCAAATTAAAACGTCTTTAAATAAAGGAATTTTAAAATTGGTTTGATTTCCGTAATCGTCTTCTAAATAAAATTGATTTAGCTCTAAAAATGTTTTGGCTGCTATTGGCCCTTCGCCTGTTGTTGTTCTATTTAAGCTATTATCGTGCATTAGCACTAAAACATTGTCTTTGGTTTTTGCAACATCTATTTCGTAAATGGCAGGAATACTATCGTTAATATATTTTAAGGTTTCTAAACAGTTTTCTGGGTAATGTTTTAATCCTTTTCCGCCTCTATGCACACTAATCACGGGTTTAGATCCTGTTTTGTATGTATATGTTTTTAATAAGCTAGATTGGCTCTTTGCAGATAATTTACTTGTTTCTGTTTTACAAGACAAACTAAATAAAACTAATAATAAAACGACAATGTTCTTCATACTCTATAAAATAAAATGCGCCCCTTAATTAAGGAGCGCAAATTTAAGAATATATATGTTATTTTCTTAGAAAATATAACGTAATCCAAATTGTGCTTGCCATCTTGAAGCTAAGCTAGAATCGAAACCAAAAGTACTTTTTTGGTCTCCATTAAAAGAATAAATAGGGTTTTGAGTACGATCTGCCTCATAAACATTAGGGTCTGGGTTAGCATCTGGAAAAGTTACACCTATTGGTTGTACACTGTTTGGTTGCTGAATAATTCCCCAATCTGAGTTTAACAAATTTCCAAAGTTTAAAATATCGATACTAAATTGAATTCTATTCGTTTTATCATCAGATACTTTAATTTTGTAATCTTGTAAAAACTTAACATCCCATTTTCCTCTCCATGGTGCTGTAGCTCCATAACGCTCTGCGTACTGCCCTCTATTATCGCTTAAATAATCGTCTTGAGCAATAAAAGCTTCTAATGCAGCTGCGTCATTTGCTCCTGCAAATTGCATGTTTCCTATTTCGCTTGCTGTTGGTATGTATATTAAATCGTTTATTACAGAACCGTCTCCATTAAGATCTCCTCCATATGTATAGTTAAAACGACCTCCTTTTGCATATTCGAAAAATGTAGATAATGTGGTAGACCATTTGTCGTTACCGTAATTCCATTTTTTACTAGCAACACCTATAAAACGGTGGGTATCTCCGTATTTAGAATGCGATAAAACATCTGTGTTTACATTGTTTACTATTGGGTTACCTGCAAAAGCATCACTTGTAATTTCTGCTTCAATAGAGTTTACATCTTTAGAATTTAAATAATTATAAGCAGCCATGGCATAAAGGCCATTAGTAAACGTTTTTTGTGCCTTAAAAGATGCATTCCAGATTCTACCTTTATCAGAATTTGTAAAAACAAAAGGACCGTTTCCTTTTCCTCCATCAAAACTAAGCAAATCTGCATCTGTATAATAAGACCTATTGTCTACACCAGATAAAGTTCCTGTTGGAGCTTTAAAACCCCAGTGTTGCACATGTGCACCATTAGTATCTTTAGTATAAGATACATCTGCAGTTAAAATTACACCACTTTCAAGTTTTTTATCTGCACCAATATTGGTTCTCCATACTTGAGGGAATTTATAATCTGGATCTACAGCTTGCAAGAAAAAAGCATCTGGAGCAGCTATTTGGTTACCTAACCATACAAAAGGGAAACGCCCAGTAAATAAACCAGAACCACCGCGTAATTGAAAAGTATCGTCTCCATTTACATCGTAATTAAACCCAATTCTTGGAGAAACTAACCAATCGTTGCTTGGCATTTGCGTATTATCAATTGTAGTAAGCTCGTTAGTATTAGGATTGTTATATAGAAAATCTGGCAATACAAATCCTCTATCAATTACATCTTGTGCTTTTTCTGCCGAGTCAAAAAACAATGGTTTATCGAAGCGTATACCATAAGTTAATTTAAATTTTTCTGAAACATTCCATTCGTCTTGTGCATAAAATGCAAGTTGACCAACGTTTGTTTCTGCAAAAGCCCAACCTTCATCTTCTGGAAGATTATTATTTGTATTAAATGTATTTTGAGGTGTATTAAAATCGTAACTAGTGGCATCAAAATCTGCTATATCAACACTTCCAAAAAGGTCGAAACCATAACTAGTTAAGTTAAATGAGTTATCAAATTGAAATTTTTCAAAAGAAAAACCAACAGTAAAAGTATGGTCGCCTTCAAAAAAGTTTAAATTATTTGTAAGTTGAATTACTTTTTGATCTAATTTATTATTGATAGAAAAAGGTTCGTGCCCCGCTATAATATAATTTGATCCTTCTTTAGTAATATTAATTGAAGGAGCTGGTGTAGAAAAAGGTGTTCTAAAATCGTTAAAGTGCGTATAACCAAATTGAAATTTATTTGATACTTTCTCTGACAACGTAGAATTTAACTCTATTTGCATAGACCTAATTTCGTTGTTTATTTCGTAACCTGAGTTTTCAAACTGTAATGTATTGGCATTAGGCCCTCTAAAACCAATAGCTGTTGGGTGGGCAGGTTTCTCTTTAGATGCATTTAAAAAGTTATAAATAACAGCCAAACGGTTGTTATCGTTAATATTCCAATCTATTTTAAAAATACCTTTTGTAGACTCTGCTGCATGAGTAAAACCTTGGTATGCTCCTGGATCGTAACCTGCATCTAACAATGCGTCTCTTACACTAATTAAATCACTTTCCAAAACTCTAGATTCTGTAATACCTCCAGAACCCGTATTTGGTGTCCATCCATTAGTTCCTAAATCGTCACGCTCGTCTTTTTCGAAATTGGCAAAAAAGAATAATTTATTTTTTATTATTGGACCACCAATACTAACACCATATTGAGCTTGGTTTAAATCTGGTCTGGCAACTTCTTCGCCTTTAATTTTCTTACCAGTCATTTTCTCGTCTCTGTAAAAACCATAAACAGTTCCATGAAACTCATTTGTTCCACTTTTAGTTACTGCATTAACAGAAGCTCCTGTAAACCCAGATAATGTAACATCGTAAGGCGCTGTAGATACTTGAATTTGCTCTATAGCATCTATAGATACTGGCTGAGAACTTGTTTGTCCTCCAGGTGTTGCTGCATCCAACCCAAAAGGGTTATTAAAAATAGCACCATCTAAAGAGAAATTGTTAAACTGATCGTTACGACCACCAAAAGAACCACCGCTAGCTGTAGGCTCTAACCTTGTAAAATCTGCTTGAGATCTAGAAATTGTTGGCAAACGCGTTAATTCTCGTCTTCCAACACTCGTTTCTGCTCCTGTACGGTCGCTACCAAAAGTACCTGTACCACCAGTGCCTTGAATAACTACTGCATCAAGTTGCGCTGCATCTTCAGACAAAACAACATCTATGTTTTGAGTTTTACCCAAAGTTAAATACACATTGTTAAACGTTTTGGCTTGATAACCAACAAAACTAATTGTAATTGAGTAAGGACCTCCTACTCTTAGGTTTAATAAATTAAATCTACCATCAAAATTTGATGCTGCTCCATACTTTGTACCTGTTGGTGTATGAATTGCTACAACATTGGCTCCAGGAAGAGGTACCGATGCTTCATCAAGAATTAAACCTTTAATGTTTGATGTGGTTACTTGCGAAAACGCCAATAAACCAAAAAACATAAAAAGCATAGAAAGTGTTGTTCTTTTCATTTGATTAAATTATTTGAGTTAGTCTTTACTTGTTATGCTTGCATAACAAGTTCTTAGTACAAAAATAGCACAAAAAAAAAGCCACTCCTAAGAGTGGCTCGATTTTATTTAAGGTTTTATTAACTTTTTGTTAACACAACTTAATCTGCTTGAGGTATAACTTCAAATTCTAAATCTACAGATACTTCTCTATGTAAACGAACAACAGCATTATACTTACCTGTTCTTTTTACAGTAGCAACTGTAATGAATTTTTTATCTATAGATTGACCTTCTTTCTCTAAAGCTGCAGCAACATCAATGTTGTTTACAGAACCAAATAACTTGTTTCCTGCTCCTACTTTAGCTGCTATTTTAATTTCTAAAGCTTTTAAAGCTTCAGCAATTGTGTTAGCATCATCAACTATTTTCTTTTCTTTAAAAGCACGTTGCTTTAAATTTTCTGCTAATACTTTCTTTGCAGAAATTGTAGCTAATACAGCTTGTTTTTGAGGAATTAAAAAGTTTCTACCATAACCGCTCTTAACTGTTACAATATCGTCTTTAAATCCTAAATTTTCAACGTCTTGTTTTAATATAAGTTCCATTGTTATTGGTATTTTATTTTAATAAATCTGCTACGTAAGGCATTAAAGCTAAGTGACGTGCTCTTTTTACAGCTACAGACACTTTTCTTTGATACTTTAATGAAGTTCCTGTTAAACGTCTTGGTAAAATTTTACCTTGCTCGTTAACAAATCTTAATAACCAGTCTGCATCTTTATAATCTACATACTTGATTCCTGATTTTTTGAAACGACAATACTTTTTAGCTTTGTTAGTTTCAATATTAAGCGGAGTTAAATATCTAATTTCTCCGTCTTTTTTTCCTTTAGATTGTTGTTCTATTGATGACATAATTAAGCTTTTTGTTTAAGTTTTTCTCTTCTTCTTTCAGCCCAAGCTACAGCATGCTTATCTAAAGACACTGTTAAATGACGCATAAAACGCTCATCACGTCTAAATTCTACTTCTAAAGGGTTAATAACCTCTCCAGCAACTTGGTACTCGAATAAGTGATAAAAACCACTTTTTTTGTTTTGAATTGGGTAAGCTAATTTTTTAAGCCCCCAGTTTTCTTTTGATACCATCTTAGCGCCGTTAGAAACAAGAAAATCTTCGTATTTCTTTACTGTCTCCTTTATCTGATCTTCAGATAAAACGGGATTTAAGATGAAAACAGTTTCATAATGATTCATAAAAATCTATTTTTATTGTTAAAAATTGGGTGCAAAAATAATTCTTTTAATTAAAATATACAACATATATTGCATTATAAATTGTAAGTATTTTAAAACTGTTAAAATTATGTTAAAAACGACAGTTAAACGATGAAATTTGGTTTTTAGCGGAATTTATCGTACTATTGTCGATATCTTAACCGAAATAATATAAAATGTTATGACTTTAAACTGTGTAGTAGTAGACGACTCAGCAATACAAAGGCTCTCTATCGTTAAATTAGTAGAGAATCATCCTTCTCTAAATTTAATTGCAGAGTACAGTAGTGCCTTAGAGACAAAAAATGGTTTAAATACACACCAAGTGGACTTAATCTTTTTAGATATTGAAATGCCAGTATTAAATGGATTCGAACTTTTAGATGTATTAAACAACAAACCGCAAATTATTTTTGTAACCGGTAAAACCGAATATGCTTTTAAAGCATTTAATTACGATGCCACCGATTACTTACATAAGCCAATTACTAGAGAACGCTTTAATACTTCTGTAGCAAAAGCACTTGAGCAACACAAATTAACACTTGATTTTAACGAAGAAGAAGGTGAACATATTTTTGTAAAAAGCAACCTTAAAAAACGTAAAGTATATATTAAGGATATTAAATGGATTGAAGCTCTTGGCGATTATGTAAAACTTGTTACCGAAGATAGTAGTTTAGTAGTTTTATCTACTATGAAATCTTTTGAAGCAGAATTACCTGATGGTAAATTTTTAAGAATTCATAAATCTTATATCGTTAATCTTGATAAAATAGATAGATTTAATAGTAAAAATGTTGAAGTTGGTGCTTACGAAATTCCTTTAAGTAGAAATAAGAAAACCCAACTAGTTGATGCTTTAAACAATATTTAGTACCCAACTAAATTAATTAAAAGTTATCGACATTTAAAATTATTTTAACTGACCGAAAATCCTTTATACTAAAGAAGCTGTTATTTAGTTTAATAATAGCTTCTTTTGTTTTTACTAAAGATTGCTGTTTAGGTATTTTGATTAAAATATTTTTATGAAACTGATTTCTAATTCTAGCAATTGGTGGCGACTCTGGCCCAAGCACATTATCCTTAAAAAATAGTCTTAACGATTTTGCTAGCCAATTTGCAGCCACTTCTACTTTATTAAAATCTTTATGTTTTAGTGTTATTTTTATTTGCTTATAAACTGGCGGATATTTAAAATTATACCTATCGTCCATCTGCTCTTTATACATGCCTACATAATTATTAGTAGACACTTGTTGTAATATATTATGATATGGATTGTACGTTTGTATTAAAACTTTCCCCCTTTTATCGGTACGCCCTGCCCTACCAGAAACCTGTAGTATTAATTGAAAACTACGCTCGTGAGCTCTAAAGTCTGGAAAATTAAGCATGTTATCGGCGTTCATTACCCCAACAAGTTTTACGTTTCTAAAATCTAAACCTTTGGTTAACATTTGTGTACCAACTAAAATATCAACCTCTTGCTGCTCAAAAGATGTTATTATTTTTTCGTAGCCATACTTACCTCTAGTTGTATCTAAATCCATGCGTCCAACTTTATGGTCTGGAAACAACATTTTTGCTTCTTCCTCAATTTGCTCGGTGCCAAAACCTTTATTATCTAATTCTGAACTCCCACAAGCTGCACAATTTTTTATCATTACAGAAACATAACCGCAATAATGGCAACGTAATTGTTTTCTATATTGATGATAGGTTAAACTAACATCGCAATTAGGACATTGTGGGGAGTGCCCACAAGTATTACACTCTATAATAGGAGAAAAACCACGCCTATTTTGAAACAAAATAATTTGCTGTCCTTCTGCCAAAGTTTCGGTCATTTCTTCAATAAGTCTATCGCTAAAATGCCCTCGCATTAACTTCTTTTTATGCTTTTCTTTAATATCTACCAGTTCTATATCTGGCATTAATACATTATTATATCTCTGCTTAATTTCTACAAAACCATATTTATTTTGTTTCGCATTAAAAAAACTTTCTAAACTAGGTGTTGCAGAACCTAATAATACTTTAGATTTATGCATATGGGCCAAAACAACCGCAGTATCTCTAGCGTGGTATCGTGGAGCTGGATCAAATTGCTTAAAAGATTGCTCGTGTTCTTCGTCTACAATTATTAACCCCAAATCTTTAAAAGGTAAAAATATAGAAGATCTGGCACCCAAAACTATTTGCGCTTTCGCGGAATTGCTTAAAACATGATTCCAAACTTCAACACGCTCATGAGACGAATATTTAGAGTGAAAAACAGCCACCTTTTCTCCAAAATAATTTTGAAGTCTTGTAATTAGTTGCGTTGTTAATGCTATTTCTGGCAATAAATACAGTACTTGCCTACCTTGTTTTAAAACATCTTCAATTAATTTTACGTATACCTCGGTTTTACCCGAAGATGTTACGCCATGCAATAACGTTGTATTAAAAGTTTTAAACGCTATTTTTATTTCTACTAATGCTTTTTCTTGATAGGCATTAAGAGTTTTTGTAGCTTCGTTTTCTTCGCCAGAATATTGTACTCTATCGGTTTGTATGTGGTATTCTTCTAAGACACCTTTATCTATTAACGATTTAATTATGGACGAAGACGCACCGCTTTCTGCAACCAAATCTGTAACTTTTATAGGTTTTTTGGTTTTAGCCGAAACCGAAAACAATGTCATAATAACATCCCGTTGTTTAGGCGCTCTACTTAAATCATTTAACAATTGATGCAATGATGCTTCAGCAGAATATGTAGCGTTTAGCTTCACATATCTAACTAATTTAGGCTTATATTTTTCATAAATTTCTTCTTCAACAATAATAGCATCTTTATCAAGTAATCTATTAATTACCGATAAGACATTATTTTTATCTAGAATATTAACTATATCATGAATTTTTAATGATGATTGATGATGAAGAGCATCATAAACTAAAAACTCATCGTCTTTTAATTCAGATTCGTCAATAGTTTTTTCTTTATTTTTTATAATATTAGTCTCACTTTCTAGAATAAATGCATTTGGAAGTGCAGCTCGCATTACATCGCCCAGCGTACATAGATAATAATCTGATATCCATTGCCATAAATCTAATTGCTTCTCGTTTACAACCGGTTGGTTATCTAGAATTTGCTGAATATCTTTAGCTTCGTAAGCTGTAGGCGCATCATTATGTATTTTAAAAACAATACCCGTGTACACTTTAGATTTACCAAACGGTACAGCCACGCGCATTCCTCTTTTTAAAAAATCGCTTTCGGACTTTGTTACACGATATGTAAAAAGTCTTTTTAAGGGAATAGGTATGATGACATCTATAAAATACAAATTACTAATATTTGCTGTTAAAAAATTACTACTGGTTATATCGAACCCAATATTGCGTAAGGTATAGAAAGGCTATATACCCTCTAACTTGAAGCTTATCTGTTTCTTTATCTAACTTTATTCTGCATTTATAACCTTTACCATTTTCTGCATCGAAAATAGTACCATTTTTATAATATTCGCCATGCTTTTCTAAGTCGTTTATAATTACCATACCTAAAATAGGCTGATCTTTTTTATCGCCATCGCAATTTTGACACAGCGTTTTCTCATCAAAGGGTTTTAGTATTTCTATAACTTTACCAAATATTTTACCATTTTTTTCGTAAATCTCTACTATAGATTTGTTTGCTCCTGTTTCATCATCAACAGTTTTCCATTTTCCTAAAACACCTTGAGAGTATGTAAGTAACGAGTATATGTAAAATGCTAAAAAGAAAATATAATTCTTCATAATTAAAAACTTTTTCTTAATTTATTTAATGACGCATTTAATTCGTAACCTAACAATAAAATATTAGAGTTTAGCCATAAATAAAATAATAATATTAATAAGGCGCCTATAGAGCCATAAAGCTTGTTGTACTGACCAAAATTTTCGATATAAATTCCGAATAAATAAGAGGTTAATATAATAAGTAATGTTGTAAACAATGCACCTACCGAGAAAAACTTTGAATGCTTTCCTTCTTGAGTTCCAAAATAATATAAGGTGGCTGTAGCTAAATACACCATAAGAACAAAAAACATATACTGGGCCATATTTGCCCAAAATACACTTTGACTATCTACTTTAAACCCTCTGTGCTCTAACACAGAGAACAACTCTTGAACCACATATATTTGAAAATAACCTAAAAATATAATGGTTATAATTAACAAAAAGGCCAAAATTAACGCTATACCAAGCGCGTATAAATATTGCCTAATTACATTACGAGTAAGTTGTTCGTGGTACGAGTTTTCAAAACCAGAAAAAACCGCATTTACACCATTTGCCATTAATGCAATAGAAAGCACAAAAACAGACGACAACAATCCGCCACGCTGTGTCCCCTCTATGTTCTCGAATATATTATCGAAGAAAAAATCGGATGTGCTTGGTGGTAAAAACGACTCTAAAAACGAAAGAAATTCTATTCTAAAATCGTCTATTGGTACATAAGGAATTATTATTAATACAAATAGTAAAAAAGGAAAAATAGCCATAAAAAAGCTAAATGCAATAGCACTAGCTCGTGTTGTTAAAGCGCCTTTAACAATTCCTGTTATGTATAGCTCAAGTAAATCGTAAAACGAAAGTCCCTCTAGACCTGGTAATTTTATTTGCTTAAAAAAACGAACTAAGATATTTACTACCGGAATTTTATCTAGCTTGTCTTCTATGGGTTTTGTCATTTAATAATGCTGTTAAATAATACACTTACAAACTTATTATAAAAACATCAAACGGTTTTTACATAATGTGTGTACTAATTTACAGCTTTTAAACTTAAATCCATGTTATGAACAGAATGTGTTAATGCTCCAGAAGAAATATAGTTTACACCACATTCTGCATAATGCCTAACTGTAGCCTCATTTATATTTCCAGAAGACTCAGTAAGACATTTGTCTCCTATTAGCTCTACTGCTTTTCTAGTATCTTCGTAATCAAAATTATCTATTAAAATTCTATAAATACCCTCGCTTTTAAGAATTTCTTCTATTTCGTACAAATCTCTAGCTTCAACCATAATTTTTAAATCTCTACCTGTTTCTTTTAGGTATTCTTTAGTCATATCGATAGCTTTTGTAATACCTCCAGCAAAATCTATATGGTTGTCTTTAAGCATAATCATGTCGTAAAGAGCAAATCTATGATTGTCTCCACCTCCAATTTTAACTGCCCATTTTTCTAGCATTCTTATTCCTGGCGTGGTTTTACGTGTATCTAAAATTCTGGTTTTTGTTCCTTTTAATAAATTTACAAAACCTCTAGTTTTTGTTGCAATAGCACTCATACGCTGCATGGCATTAAGCACAGTTCGCTCTGCTTTTAGTATCGATTGTGGCGAACCTTCTACAAACAAAACAATATCTCCGTAGGTTACCTCGGTACCATCTTCAATAAGTATTTCTACTTTTAAATTTTCGTCTATGTAATTAAAAACGCGCTTTGCAAAAGCTACACCAGCAATTACCCCTTTATCTTTTACCAATAGTTTTGCTTTACCCCTAGCATTGGCAGGAATACAAGCTAGAGAGCTATGATCTCCGTCTCCAACATCTTCTCTAATAGCATTAGAAATTATAATTTCTATTTCTGTTTCAAATTGTTCTTTGGTTATCATAAAAAATAATGGTTTAACGCAAAAATAAGAAATTGATTCACTTATTTAAATTTTAATTTTATGAATTTTTTAATTTTTATTAATTTAAATACATAATTCATAAATAGTAAATAGTAATTTTGCCATATGACTATAAAACTACTTGCCATTGGCAAAACTGATAATAAGGAACTTAAGGACTTAATAACCGAATACGAAAAACGTTTAAAACATTATATTAAGTTTGATTTAGAAATTATTCCAGACATAAAAAATGTTAAGAATTTAAGCGAAAAACAACAAAAAAGCAAAGAAGGCTCTCTTATTTTATCGAAATTAAGTGCTACTGATGTTTTAATTTTGTTGGATGAGAATGGAAAACAATTAGATTCTGTTGGTTTTTCTCAATATTTACAAAAACATATGAATTCGGGTATTAAACAACTTGTTTTTGTTATAGGAGGTCCTTATGGTTTTTCTGAAGATGTATATTCTAAAGCGCGTGGCAAATTATCGTTATCTAAAATGACATTTTCGCATCAAATGGTTCGTCTATTTGTTATAGAGCAACTGTATAGAGGTTTTACTATTTTAAAAAATGAACCCTATCATCATAGATAATAGGGTTGCTATTACTCTTAAATATTTTAGTATTTATTCTAACAAACCTTTTGGCTCTATAGATTCTATAATGGTTTTTAATTCTCCTGGCTTTATAGGTTTAATAATATAATCTGATATCTCAGCAATTTTTCTTGCTCTTTCAATATCTACAGGATCTACCGAAGAAGAAACCATATATATGGTTACTATTTTACTTAATTTAGGTTTTATTTTTACATACTCTTCCATAAATTGAAAACCATCCATTATTGGCATATTAATGTCTAGAAAAATAACATCTGGAAGTTCTTTTTCGTTGTTTAAATTATCCATCATATAATGCAAAGCCTCTTCTCCATCTTCAAAAGATATAATTTTATCGCCAAAATTAAATGTCTTTAACATTTTTGAAATGGTAAATTGATAAATTTCATCGTCATCGACTATGCATATGTTGTATTTCTTCATAAATTATTTTTAAAAATTAATTATAAAATTAGTGCCTTCACCAACCTTACTTGAAGCTTTTATAGTGCCTCCCATTGCTTCTATTTGCACTTTTGTCATGTATAAACCTATACCTTTGGCATCTGGATGCCTATGAAACGTTTTATTTAAACCAAATAATTTTTTACCATGTCTGCTCATATTAATACCCAAACCGTTGTCGTTAATAACGAGTTGTATTTCTCCGTTTACCGCTTTAGTTTCAATATCAATTTTTGGTGTTTTATCTTCTGATTTATACTTAATGGCATTTCCCACTAAGTTAAGAAAAATACTCTCTAAGTAATCTTTATTATAGTTTATTTTAGGTGCATTAGAAAAATCTGTATTTATAATTGCATTTGTTTTTATTATTTCTCCGCTTAAGGCCTCTTGCGTCTTACTCATAACATCTTCAAAATCAATTACCTCTGTAGAAGTCGACTCATCATTCTTTGTTTTTATAGCTTCAACTAAAGTATTTAATGTAAGGGTAAGACTATTAATTGTTTTTTCAAATTTATTAAACAACAAGGCCTTATCTTCTGCACTTTCGGCATTTCTATACAAATATAATAATGAATTAAGATTGCTTACAGGAGCCCTTAAATTATGAGATGTTATTTGAGCAAAATCTGCCAATTGCGTATTTTGAACTGTTAATCTTTTAGCATATAATTCTAAATCGTCTTTAGCTTTAACAATTTTAAGATTTGCTGCTTTTTGAGCGGTTATGTCTCTTATTGCTGCAGACAATAAATAACCCTCTTCTGTTTTTAAAGGACTTAATGTCATTTGTACAGGAATTTCTTTACCGTTTTTATTTTTGCCATACAACTCTTCTTGCACACCAACTGCCCTTGTTTTTAATTTAGAAAAATACCCTTCTTGATGGTATCTATTTGGCAAAAGTATTTCTACCGATTTATTTAGTAATTCTTCTTCTTTGTAACCAAATAGTCTTTCTGCTTGCTTATTTATAAGTTGTATTTCTCGTTTTTCGTCTACAATTACCATGGCATCTGGAGCAGATTCGAGCAAGCCTTTAAATTTCTTTTCTGCCATCTTTTGTTCGGTTACATCTTGACAAGTGCCAATTAACTCTACTACTTCTCCTTTTTTATTAACAACTACTTCTCCTAAAAGTTTAACTATTTTCGTTTCACCTTTTTTTGTTATAATTCTATATGAAAAATTATCAGGAAATTTTTTATTGGCTATTGATGTTTGTACCCAACTAGTAACCAATGGCAAATCGTCTGGATGTATAAATTTAAAAGAACTACCGTAGTCTAGTTCTGGATATTCTTTTTCATCAATACCAAATATATTGTATAAGTTAGGAGACCATTTTACAACATTAGTTACAACATTCCACTGCCAATTGCCCATCATTGTTATTTTTTCGGCATAAAGTAACAACTGATTTTTTTTCAATATT
Organism: Postechiella marina; assembly: GCF_039538365.1. Lineage (NCBI taxonomy): Bacteria > Pseudomonadati > Bacteroidota > Flavobacteriia > Flavobacteriales > Flavobacteriaceae > Postechiella > Postechiella marina. Next base: position 601,669 of record NZ_BAABCA010000001.1, on the reverse strand, counting down.
TCGTGCTCAGACTTTTTTCTTTCTGATATGTTTGTTGCAACTGCCATATACCCCATTTGCTCCCCAGCATCGTCTTTAATAGCTGTTAGCGTTAACTCTACAGGGAATATAGAACCATCTTTTCTGCGATATGTCCATTCTCTCCTATCGAAAGCCTTGCCTGCAGTTAAAGCTTTATAAACATTAAAGTTTTTAAGGGTTTCATTGAGTTTACCGCATTCATTTTTAACACTTAATAATTCTTCTTCTAAATGGTAAATCTCTGGTTTTTCGAACCCTAGAATTTCTTTAGCAGTGTACCCCAACATAAGCTCTGCTCCATAGTTAAAGTGATTAATAACCCCATTATTATCTGTAGTTATAATTGCTATAGGACCAGAATTAAATATAGCTTTTAGCTCTATATGTGCTTTTTTTAAGGCCGTTTGAGAAAACTTAACTTCGCTTATATCTTGAAACACTCCAAATAAACGCATACATTTTCCATTTACAAACTGTACTTGCCCAATGGCTCGTGCCCAAATAATGTTTCCTTTATTTGTTACAAGCTCTACTTCTACATCATAGGCCTTACCCTGTTCTATAGCTTCTTGTACGCATTTTCTAATTTTATTTCTACTATCTCCTTCTTTATAAAAATTAATACCTGTTTCTAAATCTGGCACATAACCCTCTGGTACTTCGTGTATTTCACAAACTACCTTGCTCCAATAAATTTTATTTTTTTCTAAATCTAACTCCCAAGTTCCTATACGTGCAATTTCATTAGTTTTATCTAGAATTTCTTCTATCAAAATCTTTTCTTTTTGACTGTTTTTAGCCTCTGTAATATCTCCTGTATACACAATTAACCCTCCTATATTTCCTTTAGAAATATACCAAGGTTTTATATCCCAAAAAATCCATTTAATTGAACCATCATTAAGTTCAACAGGTGCCTCGTCGCAAGCATCTACAGCTCCCTTTAAACAGTTTTCGTATCTTTCTTTCCAAACCTCGTTTGTATCAGGAAAAAGTTCATAATGAGAACGTCCTACAATAGTTTCTCTTTCCATTTTGTAATCTGAAACCCATTTTTCTGAAACAGCCATATAACACATGTTATTATCTAACATGGCAATAGCAGTTGGTGCTTGTTCTATAAATATCTTATTATAAGTCTCTTTTAGTTCTAAGTCAGATTTTAGTTTTTTTAAATTTACTAAGTTCTCTTTTATTTGTTTTTCTGATAACTGCAAGGCTTCATTAGATTTTTGAAGCGCTGAATTTTTCTTAATAAATGCTTTAAACGCAGGACGAAGCACAAAGAAAAAACCATTTAAGAGCATTACTATTATTCCTAATAAGAGAAAAACAACTATTCTTTTCACACTATTAAGACGTTTTGATTCAACGTCTTGCCCCATGTTAATTAAGCTTTCAATGTTATTTAAATAAGAAGACTCTGCCTTAGCAATAAAATTTACATGTTTATTAATTAATTCTAAATTCGATGTGCTAATTATAGCGTTACTAGAAAATAATACTCTTTCTAAATACTCTCTATTTTTATTTAAAAGAGAATTTAATTCAGCATTATCTTCTTGTTCTAACTTAGCATTTTCTTGTAGTGCTATTATACTATCTAATTCTTTTGCGAGTTCTTTAACAGGTGTTAGGTTTGCCTCTAAAGCCTTATTATTACCAATAGAAATTAACTGTCTATTAATATCTTGACTTATTAAACTTTGTTTAATAGCTATGTTAATTATTTTAGAATTTAATACTTGAGAGCTAACACTACTTTGTATTGTAAACAAAATAGTAATTATTAAAAGCGTAATTAAAGATATGAAGAATATATATCTTTTTTTTATGGCCTCTTGTTGTTTTTTCATTAATAATTTTTATACACTAATTAATTTTACTTAAATTAATTTCCCTATTTTTTTTACCCAGATTTCTTAAAAACAAGAAATACATAAAATGTTAAATGAGAGTGTATGCTTAAATTACTATTTTAAGACTATTAACAATTACAACCTATTGTAAATTTATGAAAAATTAAATTAGTAAACCTAATTTAATTTTATCAAAATAAACTTATTAGTATTTTGCAAACTTAAAATTTACACTCATGCAAATTGTATTCGCTACAAATAATTTAAACAAACTTAAAGAAGTACAGCTTTTAATTCCTGAGCACATAAAACTATTAAGTTTAAAAGATATTGGTTGTTTTGAAGATATTCCAGAAACTCAAAACACTATAGAAGGCAACGCTATTCAAAAATCTGAATATATAAAATTACATTACGGTTATAATTGCTTTGCAGATGATACTGGCCTAGAAGTAAAAGCTTTAAACGGAGAGCCAGGTGTATACTCTGCACGCTATGCAGGCGAACAAAGGGATAATAACGACAACATGGATTTACTACTTAAAAAGTTAAAAAGTAAAACTAACAGACAAGCACAGTTTAAAACAGTTATATCGCTTCAATTAAACAACAAACAAACAAGCTTTACTGGTATTTGCGAAGGCGAAATAACAGCATCTAAATTCGGAAAAAAGGGCTTTGGTTACGATCCTATTTTTAAACCCAAAGGATATAACAAAACTTTTGCCGAAATGGATTTAAATTTAAAAAATAGTATTGGCCACAGAGGAAAAGCTGTTGCTATGCTGGTAAATTTTTTAAATTCTTAAAATAAAATTTTAAAAAGTTGAAAAGCGAGTTGGCTGTTAATATACTTTATGTTACTTTTAATTTATGACAGCAGAAGATATTGAAAGAGAAAATGCAGCCATAAAAAAAGCCTATAAAGAATTATTAAAAGTTAGTTACAGAACACTATCTGATGACGACAAAAAATTAATTCGTAAAGCTTTTGAAGTTGCTGTAGACGGACATAAAGACCAGCGAAGAAAATCGGGCGAAGCCTATATTTTTCATCCCATTGCTGTTGCAAAAATAGTAGCAGAAGAAATTGGTTTGGACGCCACATCTATTGCTGCTGCATTACTACATGATGTTGTAGAAGATTGCGAGGACTATTCTATTACAGACATAGAGCAACTTTTTGGAGAAACCGTTGCTAAAATAGTAGACGGACTTACAAAAATATCTTCTCTTAGTAAAGAACAAGACATGGATGTATCTTTACAAGCAGAAAACTTTAGAAAAATGCTTTTAACTCTTAACGACGATGTTAGAGTTATTATAATAAAAATAGCAGATAGACTCCATAATATGCAAACTATGGATTCTATGCGCGCCGATAAACAAGTAAAAATTGCATCAGAAACACTTTATATCTATGCGCCACTTGCCCATAGAATAGGACTTTACAACATAAAAACAGAACTTGAAGATTTAGGTTTAAAATATACAGAACCTAATGTTTATAAAGACATACTAACAAAAATTAAGGATAGTAAAGAAGAGCAAGATTTATACATTCAAGAATTTAGTAACGTTATAAAAAACTCTTTGAATAAAGAGCTTATGGACTACACCATAAAAGGACGCCCAAAATCTATTTTTTCTATAAGAAGAAAAATGGTAAAACAAGGGGTTTCTTTTGATGAAGTCTACGATAAGTTTGCTATTAGAATTATTTACAAGTGTGATGATAATGATGCTAACGAAAAATTTTTAGCATGGAAAATATACTCTATTGTTACAGATCACTTTAGACCAAACCCTATTAGGTTACGAGATTGGATATCGTCTCCAAAATCTACCGGTTACGAAGCCTTACATATTACCGTAATGGGCCCTAAAGGACAATGGGTAGAAGTGCAAATTCGTAGTGAGCGCATGAACGAAATTGCAGAAAAAGGTTATGCTGCTCACTATAAATACAAACAAGATACAGAAAAAGAAGACAATTTAGAGATTTGGATAAATAGACTACAAGAAGCTTTAGAAAACCCAGAGATTAATGCTGTAGATTTTGTAGAACAATTTAAGCTTAACCTATACTCCAAAGAAATTTTTGTTTTTACACCTAAAGGCGAATTAAAATCGCTACCAAAAGGAGCCACTTCGCTAGATTTTGCTTTTAGTATACACACAGAAGTTGGCATGAAAACTCGTGGCGCAAAAGTTAATGGAAAATTAGTACCGCTTAGCCACGAATTAAAAAGTGGAGATCAAGTAGATATTTTAACATCTGCAAATATAAAGCCTAATGCAAACTGGCTTAATTATGCTACCACAGCTCGTGCTCGAGGTAAAATAAAATCGGCATTAAAAGAAGACCGTAAGCTAATTGGAGAAGAAGGCAAAGAAATATTAAGACGTAAATTAAAACAACTAAAAATTACACTAAACGAAAACAGTGTTAACGAATTAGTTAATTATTTTAAATTAAAAACTAGTTTAGATTTATTTTACCGCGTTGGTATTGGCACTATAGACAATACCATGCTAAAAGACTACTCGGCATCTAGAAGCAATGCTTTAATGAGTTTTATTAAAAATAAAATTTCTAGAAAAGCTAATATTCCTAAAGATGAAATAGAAAAAGCAGAAGTTACAGTAAATTACGACTCTCTTGTTTTTGGAAAAGAAGAAGAAAAGTTAGATTATAAATTATCTAATTGCTGTAACCCTATTCCTGGCGACGATGTTTTTGGTTTTTTAACAGTATCTGAAGGCATAAAAGTTCATAAAAAAAACTGCCCAAATGCTTTAAGTTTAAATTCCAATTATGCTTATCGTATATTACAAGCTAAATGGGTCGATTCGTCTCAACAAGAGTTTTTATCAGAAATAAGAATTTCTGGAATAGATCAAATTGGATTAGTTAACGAAATTACAGAAGTCATATCTTCCAATATGCATGTAAATATGAAAAGCCTTAGTTTTGAGACAGACGACGGTTTATTCTCAGGAAAAATAAAGGTAGTTGTTAAAAACAAATCTCTTTTAAAACGCCTTTTAGATAAACTTAAAAAAATTAATGGCATAGATAAGGTCTCTAGAGTATAAAAAAGTGTAAATTTGCACCGCAATTATGAATTCAAAAGCAGATACAAAAAATCAAGATATCGTTAAAAGCGTGTTTACAAGCTTTTTAGAAACAAACGGGCACCGTAAAACACCCGAGCGTTACGCTATCCTTCAGGAAATATATAATAATAAAGAACATTTTGATATAGAATCTCTATATCTTAATATGAAAAATAAAAAGTATCGAGTTTCTCGAGCAACTTTATATAATACTATAGAGTTACTTTTAGAATGCGGTTTGGTTAGAAAACACCAATTTGGTCAAAACCAAGCCCATTACGAAAAATCTTATTTCGACAAACAACACGATCATGTTATTCTAACAGATACAGGTGAAGTTATTGAGTTTTGCGACCCAAGAATTCAGTCTATAAAGAAAACTATTGAAGAAGTTTTTGATATCGAAATAACAAACCACTCACTTTATTTTTACGGAAACAGAAAAAAAACAACCAACTAATATTTTTTTACAATGGCAGTAGATTTACTACTAGGATTACAATGGGGAGACGAAGGCAAAGGAAAAATTGTTGACGTACTAACATCAAACTACAACATTATAGCTCGTTTTCAAGGTGGCCCAAACGCAGGACACACCTTAGTATTTAACGGAAGAAAACATGTTTTACACACCATTCCTTCTGGAATTTTTCATGACGATGCAACAAACTTAGTTGGTAACGGTGTTGTTATAGACCCAGTAATTTTTAAGAAAGAACTTGATAAACTTGAAGAACAAGATGTAGATTATAGAAAATCGCTTCTTATTTCTCGTAAAGCTCATATTATTTTACCAACACACCGCTTATTAGATGCTGCTAGCGAAACCTCTAAAGGAAAAGCTAAAATTGGTTCTACACTAAAAGGCATTGGCCCAACTTACATGGACAAAACAGGTAGAAACGGTATTCGTGTTGGAGATTTAGAATTAAACAATTGGAAAGAAATTTATAGAGCTCTAGCAGATAAGCATGAATCTATGATTTCTTATTATAATGTTGAAATAGAATACGATTTAAAAGAACTTGAAAAAGAATTCTTTGAAGCTGTAGAAGTTTTAAAATCATTAAAATTTATAGATTCTGAAGAATATGTTTACCAAGCACAAAAATCGGGAAAAACTATTTTAGCAGAAGGCGCACAAGGTTCTTTACTAGATATTGATTTTGGAACATATCCATTTGTAACATCTAGTAACACTACTGCAGCAGGTGCTTGTACTGGTTTAGGTGTTGCCCCAAACCAAATTGGTGAGGTTTTTGGTATTTTTAAAGCTTACACAACACGTGTTGGTTCGGGACCTTTCCCAACAGAGTTATTTGACGAAGATGGTGCTCAAATGGCAAAAGTTGGTAACGAATTTGGAGCTACCACAGGACGTCCAAGACGTTGTGGTTGGTTAGATTTAATTGCTTTAAAATACGCTTGTCAAGTAAACGGTGTAACTCAATTAATGATGATGAAAGGCGATGTACTTTCTGGTTTTAAAACCTTAAAAGTATGTACTGCTTATAAATATAAAGGCGAAGTAATTAATCATTTCCCTTATAATATTGAACCTGAAAACGTAGAGCCAGTATACACAGAGTTTAGTGGATGGGAGGAAGATTTAACAACAATGTCTGAAACTTCTCAATTACCAAAATCTTTAAATGAATATATTGAGTTCTTAGAAAAAGAATTAGAAATTCCTATTACAATAGTTTCTGTTGGTCCAGATAGAAAACAAACTATTTTTAGAAATAAATAAAGTAAAAACATTTATTAAACAACCAAAAAGGCTACTTAACAAGTAGCCTTTTCTTTTATATTTGTTTAATGGATTAACTAAATTTTGATAGAGATTCCAAAAAAAATCAAAAAACTTGAAAGGGCTCTAAATACCTAATGACATTACCGATAAAGAAGGCATTTTTAATAAAAGAAAAGGGAACAACAGATTGGGCCAAATATTTTTTTTTAATTTTATAAACTGTCTTTAACAAAACGCTTCAAAATAACTTGAAGTGTTTTATTATTTATATAATAGTAAATTTCAACTTTTAAATATATCCATATTACTTAAATTTATATATCAGTAAAAGTCAAAACATGAAACAATTATTAATTCTTATGTTTTTAGTAGTATCTATAACTATTAATTCGCAAACAAAACCTATAGATTCTATTAAGCATATAAGCCAAACTAGAGTAAAAAAAGATTTACTCAAAATAACTAAAACACCAAAAAGCAGAAACTATAAAAACATAGAAACACTTAATAATGTCGCTAATTATATTAAATCTGAATTAATAAAAGTTTGTGATACCGTTTCGTTTCAACCATTTTCAATAAACAAAAAAACGTATAAAAATGTAATTGGCTCAATTGGAACAAACAATAAAGAACGCCTTATTATAGGTGCCCATTACGATGTATGTGGCAATCAACAAGGAGCAGACGATAATGCTAGTGGTGTTGTTGGTTTACTAGAATTAGCTAGATTGCTTTCAAAAAACAAACTAAATTATAGAATTGATTTTGTTGCCTATACATTGGAAGAGCCTCCATTTTTTAGAACCAAACAAATGGGCAGTTACATTCATGCTAATTATTTACATAAAAACAATATTTCTGTTAAGGGTATGATTTGTTTAGAAATGATAGGTTTTTATAGTGATAAAAAAGGCTCTCAAAACTATCCCATACCAGATATGCAATTACAATATGGTGATATTGGTAATTTTATTACAGTTGTTCAAAGTGAAAAAAGTGGAGAATTTGGAAAACAAATTGAACAAAAAATGCAACAACAAGACATTATAAAAACAATATCTTTTAAAGGTTCTAGCCTAGTTTCTGGTGTAGATTTTTCAGATCATTTAAATTATTGGAATTTTAACTCCCCTGCAGTAATGGTTACAAACACAGCTTTTTACAGAAATAAAAACTATCATACAAAAAAAGACACCATTGAAACCTTGGGTCTCGACAAAATGTGCGCTGTTATAAAACAATTATATATTACTATTAAGCAACTAAAATAATTGCTTCTAATCAACTAAACGCTTCAAAATATTTGAAGCGTTTTTTTGTTTAATATATCATACTTAAACATTATAATTATCGTTATTTTTGTTGCAAACAATCATATTTTGAAAATACCAAATCATATATATATTATTCTTTTTTTCTGTTTTATAGGTGCTAGCTTAACACAAGTTAAGGCTCAAAAAAAAATAGAAATTAAATACTCCGGATTTTTAAACTTTGACGAAAAAGCCTATCCTGGAGCAAAAATACTAACTCGTGATGATGCAGAACAAGTACATATTGTTCATGAAGGCGGTAACTTATGGTGCGATAAGGCCTTTTATTATGGTAAAGAAAATTTTCTTGAAGCTTATGGTAACGTAAAACTTGTGCAAGGAGATACTATTAATTTAACATCTAAATACGTTGAATATAATGGCGACACGCAATTGGCTTTTGCTAGTGGAAATGTTGTTTTAGAAAGTCCAGACTCAACAATATCTACAGATACTTTGTATTTTGATAGAATAAAACAGCAATCTTTTTACAGAAATAATGGTACAGTTGTAAAAGATACCACACTTACTATTACAAGTAAAATTGGTCGTTATTACATGGAAAATAAGCTACTTAAGTTTGTAGATAGTGTTACTTTAAAAGGTGAAGACGCTATAATTAAATCTAATTACTTTGATTATTATGAAGATTTAGGACACGCCTACCTCTTTGGTCCTTCTACCATAACAACTGAAGAAAGCACAACATACTGCGAAAAAGGGTTTTATGATACAGAAAACAAAATAGGGTACGCTTTAAAAAATGCCAAAATAGACTATGATAATAGAGAAATTTTAGGCGATAGTTTATACTTTGATAACAACCGAAGTTTTGCCTCTGCAACAAACAATATAAAAGTAACAGACACACTAAACAATAGTGTTATAAAAGGACATTATGCCGAAGTTTTTAAAGCCAAAGACTCTTTATTTATTACTAAACGTGCGGTAGCAATTACTGTACAAGAAAAAGATTCTATATATATTCATGCCGATAAAATAATGGTTACTGGTAAACCCGATAACCGCATAGCAAAAGCATATTATAACGCCAAAATTTATAAAACAGATTTAAGTGGTAGAGCAGATTCAATCTACTCAAACCAAACAACAGGACTTACTAAATTAATAAATATATCTAAAGGTAGTGGCGATGCCTTTTCTACTAAAAGAAAACCCATTCTTTGGAATAATGATAATCAAATTACCGGAGACACTATACATCTAAAATCTAACACAGAAAAAGAAAAACTAGACTCTTTAATTGTTTTTAATAATGCTTTTTTAATAAGTAAAGACACTTTAGGAACTGGGTACAATCAAATTAACGGAATGAAATTGATTGGTTTATTTAATGATGAAAACGCATTGCATCACGTAGACATTATTAAAAATGCACAGTCTATATACTATTTTAGAAATGATGAGAATGAATTGGTAGGGATAGACAAATCTAAATCTGGCTCTATTGAAATAGAAATTGTAGATAATGAAGTAGACGAAATAAAAAAATTAAATCAAGTTGATGGAAATATCTATCCAGAATCTAAATTTCCAAAAATTGAAGCTATTTTAAAAGGATTTGATTGGAGAGCAGAAGAACGTTTAAAAAGCGTAGACGATTTATTTAAAGACGATCCTCCACTAGTACTTCCAACAATAAAAGGTCTTGAAGATTATGTGCCTCAAGATAACTTTTTTGATGAGGACATGTTAGACAGAATTGATAAAGCTGGCAATAGAATAAACACTTTACCAATTACCATTAATAAATACAAAGAACAAGAAAACGTTTTAAAATATGCTAATCAATTCGATAAAAAAGAATGGCTAAAATCAAAAATTACCATTACTCCTAATTTTACAACAGCTCCTGACGGAAATAAAACAGCTGACAAGCTAATTTACAAAGGAGATAAATTTGGATATTTAAGACAATCTTTCGTTATTAAAGAAGATAATTACAGTTTTTCTATATGGTTAAAAGGCAAAGGAGAAATAGTAATTGCCTCTAGATCTATTCTTGGAACTATAACAAAAAAACCAACTCTTAATGTAAAACTTACAGATAATTGGAAAAAATATACTGTAAAAATAAACAAATTAGGAGCTAATGCTAAGTATGATGTTATTTTAAGCTCTATAGATAAAGATGATTTAGTGTACTCCTGGGGAGCATCTGTTTACCAAAATAACTTAAGATAGTTTTTATGAAACAAGACTTTCTAAAACATCAAGCGCAAACATCCCCTCACCCATTGGCTATGGAAATTTCTCATGCCAAAGGCTCTTACATTTACGATAAAAATAATAAAGCCTACCTAGATTTTGTAGCTGGAGTCTCTGCATGCACACTTGGACATGGTCATCCAAAAGTCGTTAATGCTATAAAAAAACAGCTAGATTCTTATTTACATGTTATGGTTTATGGCGAATACATTCAAGAACCAGCAGTAGAATTAACAAAACTACTAGCTCTACATTTACCTTATCCTTTAGAAAAAACATATTTAACTAATTCGGGTACAGAAGCTATTGAAGGTGCATTAAAATTAGCAAAACGCGCAACTGGTCGATCAGAAATTATTTCAGCAAACAAAGCATACCATGGAAACACCATGGGCTCTATGAGTGTTATGGGGTTTGAGGAACGTAAACAAGCTTTTAGACCTTTATTGCCCAACATTAAATTTATAACCTTTAATAAGGAATTAGATTTAGAATTAATTACTACCAAAACAGCCTGTGTTATTTTAGAAACCATTCAAGGTGGCGCTGGTTTTATAGAGCCAAAGAATAATTATTTAGAAAAAGTTAGAGCACAATGTGATAAAGTTGGCGCTTTATTAATCTTAGACGAAATACAACCTGGTGTAGGTAGAACCGGCAAACTATTTGGTTTCGAAAACTATAACTGTGTTCCAGATATACTGGTTTCTGGAAAAGGCTTAGGAGGAGGCATGCCAATAGGTGCGTTTACATCTTCAAGCAAACTAATGGATTTACTGCAAAATACCCCCAAGTTAGGCCACATCACTACCTTTGGAGGTCACCCTGTAATTGCAGCTTCTGCGCTAGCAACATTGCAAGAAGTTACAGAAAGCAATTTAATAGCAAATACGCTTGTTAAAGAAGAATTAATAAGAAAGCACTTAGTGCATCCGCTTATAAAAGAAATTAGAGGAAAAGGCTTAATGCTCGCTTTAATTATGCCTTCTTCCAACATAGCAAATCAACTCATATTAAAAGCTCAAGATCATGGATTAATCCTTTTTTGGCTTCTTTTTGAGCCTAAAGCTGTAAGAATTACACCGCCTTTAACCATATCTAATCAAGAAATTATAAGTGGTTGTAGTATTATAATTAACATTTTAGATCATATTTAAAAAAGCCACAAAACATTTTAAAATACTGAAAATCAAACAAAAACAACTAAAAAAAAGCTTTTAAAGCTTATATGTTCATTACTTTGTTAAAAACATTTACTGTAATTTTTAAATAAAGCAAAATAGAATACTATTTTTAATAAAGTAAAACACTTACAAATCTGCGTATGGAGTTTAGTCATAGTGACAACAATAATTTATCTTTAACTAAGTTTGAATCAATGCTTAAAACAAATCATATTTTGTTTTTTGATTCGGAGGAATTTGAAAATATAATTCACCATTACCTTAATCAAGGTAAAATAGCCTTAGCTAAAAAAGCAATTCGTTTAGGACTAGATCAACATCCAACGTCAACAAATTTAAAATTATTTAAAGTAGAAGTTTTTGTTTTTGAAGATAATTTAATTGAAGCCGATACCCTATTAAACGAGCTATATATTTTAGACCCAATGAATGAAGAAATTCATATTCAAAAGGCTAATATATTATCTAAAAAAGACAAGCACGAAAAAGCCATAGAAGTACTAAAAAAAGCCTTAGAACTTACTGATGATGTAGTAGATTTATACTCTTTAATAGGTATGGAATACCTGTTTTTAGATCAGTTTGAAAATGCTAAAGAGTTTTTTATAAAATGTTTAGAAGTAGATTTAGAAGATTACTCTGCACTTTATAATATTATTTATTGTTTTGATTTCTTAGATCAAAATGAAGAAGCCATAGAATATTTAAACATCTTTTTAGATAAAAATCCTTACTCTGAGGTTGCTTGGCATCAATTAGGAAAGCAATATTTAACCATAAAAAAGTATAAAAAAGCACTTGCTGCGTTTGACTTTGCTATTATAAGCGACGATACATTTATTGGCGCATATTTAGAGCGTGGTAAAGTTTTAGAAAAATTAAAAAGATATAACGAAGCTATAGAAAGCTATAATTTAACACTAAGTCTAGACGATCCAACATCGTATGCTTTGCTCCATATTGGTAAATGTTATGAAAAACTCGGCAATAGTGATTTAGCTGTTCAATACTATTACAAAACAGTGCACGAAGATCCTTTATTAGATAAAGGTTGGATTGCTATTACTAAATTTTACAATAAGCAAAAAAACTACCCAAAAGCATTATACTATATTAATAAAGCTATTAATATAGATACAGAAAATGTTGTGTATTGGAAATTATATGCTCAAATAAATCAGCGATTAAAGTATTATGAAGAAGCTGAACGAGGATACAAAAAAACACTAGAACTAGGTAATTACGAATTAAACACATGGGTTTCTCGTGGCGATTTATTAATTAAATTAGGAGAGCTACAAGCTGCGGTTTACAATTACGAACAAGCCATGGATTTTTATCCAGAAAGTGCCGAAATAGAATACAGACTAGCTGGCTTATATTTTACATTAAATGAAGCTTCAAAAGGCTCTTACCATTTAAAAAACGGAATTAAAATAAATAATGAGTACTCGTTTATTATCGATGAGCTTTTTCCAGATATTATAAAAAATTTTAAAGTAAAATCTATTTTAAAATCAAAACTTTAATAAAAACGTTTCAGTAAAATGTATACCTTTGGTTTTCGCTTAAAAATCCAATTATGCAAAGACGTTTAACAGATTACGTAGTCATTTTTTTTAAAGGTTTAGCCATGGGTGCTGCCGATGCTGTTCCAGGTGTTTCTGGAGGAACAATAGCCTTTATTTCTGGTATATACGAAGAACTTATCTCAACTATAAGCAATGTAAAACCTGCTTTATTTAAAACACTTATAAAAAAAGGCTTTAAACCATTTTGGGAAGAACTAAATGGTAATTTTATTTTAGCGCTTTTGTCTGGCATAGTTGTAAGTTTTATAACTTTTATGAAACTAGCTAAGTACTTTTTAGAACATCACCCAATACTTATTTGGTCTTTCTTTTTTGGTCTTATAATAGCTAGTATTTATTTTGTGGGCAAACAAATTACAAAATGGAATGCAGCTACGGTAGTAGCTTTAATTATAGGTAGTGGCATTGCTTTCTATATTTCAACTTTAGCCACACAATCTAACTCAGACAGTTCTTTATTTTTATTTTTTGCTGGTGCTATTGCTATATGTGCAATGATATTACCAGGTATTTCTGGTTCATTTATACTTATAGTTTTGGGTGCTTATAAAATGCTTAGCGATGCTATTCATGATTTTGATATAAAAAACTTAGTCATTTTTGTTTGTGGCGCCCTGGTTGGCCTTTTAAGTTTTAGTCATATCCTAAAATGGTTATTTAAAAACTACCATAACATTACGTTAGCGCTTTTAACTGGTTTTATTTTTGGGTCGCTAAATAAAGTTTGGCCATGGAAAGAGACTTTAACTTGGCACACCAACTCTAAAGGCTTACAAACACCGTTACTACAAAAAAGTATTTCTCCGCTTTCTTTTGATGGAGAAAATCAAATTGTATATGCTATAATATTAATGATTATTGGATTTTTAACTATTTTTATTCTAGAAAAAGTAGGATCTAAAAAACAATAATGCAAAGTACGCGCTCTTTTACCGATAAAATTTTTCTAATCTTAAAAGGTTTAGGTATGGGTGCTGCAAATAAAGTACCTGGGGTATCTGGCGGTGTGGTTGCTTTTGTTGCTGGTTTTTACGAAGAGTTTATTTATTCGCTTAAAAAAGTAAATAGTAAAGCCTTTAAACTGCTAATAAGCGGACGCTTTAAAAGTTTTTATAATTATATAAACGGTCGTTTTTTATCCTTACTTTTCTTTGGGATGATATTAAGCTACTTTAGTGTTTCTAAAGTATTAGACTATTTAATACAACATTACCAATTGTTTGTTTGGAGCGTTTTTTTTGGTATGATTATAGGCTCCATATATCAAATAAATAAAGACTTTAAAGATTGGAATGCAAAAACATACACTTCTTTGTTTTTAGGAGCTATAATAGGTTTAAGCATTAGTTTTCTTAACCCAGCAAAAGAAAATGATAATTTATGGTTTGTTTTTTTCTGCGGAATTATTAGTGTATCTGGCATGACTTTACCTGGCTTTTCGGGCTCTTTTATTCTTATACTATTTGGCAATTATGTATTACTTTTAGTAGACTCTGTAAACGCACTATCGTTAACATTATACGAGGTATTTGGAGGTAATTTTAATTTTATTAATAATCCAGAACGCGTTAAAATTTTAAAAGTATTAATTGTTTTTACATTAGGCTCTATCGCTGGTCTTGTTACCTTTTCTCATCTTTTAAGTTATATTTTAAAACACTACAAAAGTATTACACTATCTACAATTATAGGTTTTATTATAGGCTCTTTGGGAGTTGTTTGGCCATGGAAAAAAACATTATTCAAAAAAGAAAATAACGGTGATTTTATTTTAGATTCTACCGGCGAAAAAATAATAGAAAACTACAAACGCTTTATTCCAGAACTAACTCCAGAAACATATTATGCCATTGCCTTTATTATTTTAGGTATTGCTATTGTATTAATGCTGGAATTATACGGTCAAAAAACAAGAAAAACACATGCATAAATTAGGCTTACTAGGTAAAAATATATCGTATTCATTTTCTCGAAATTATTTTAAAAATAAATTTGAAAAAGAAAATATTACAAATGTTTTGTATGAGAACTTTGATATTGAAAACATTTCTTTTTTTGCTTCAATAATAAAAAACACAGAAGGCTTAAAAGGGATGAATGTTACCATTCCATACAAAGAAGCTGTAATGCCATATTTAGATAAATTAGATAAAAAAGCTGAAGCTATAGGAGCTGTAAACACCATTAAAATTACAAAAAAAGGTAAACTCGTAGGTTATAACACAGATTGCTACGGATTTAAAAAGTCTATTATCAATCACCTAAAACCAAATCATAAAAGCGCATTAATATTGGGAACTGGTGGCGCAAGTAAAGCTATTATGTACACCTTAAAAAATTTAAATATAGAGTGCCATTATGTTTCTAGAAAAGCATCAAAAGGAGTTAGTTTTACTTACGATACACTAACTGCAGAAGATGTAGAAAAACATAATATAATTATAAACTGTACGCCATTAGGTACATTTCCAGATGTCGATGTTTGCCCAAATATTCCCTACTCAACCATTAGTAATCAACATATATTATTCGATTTAATATATAACCCAGAAGAAACTAAATTTTTAAGACTAGGAAAGCAAAAAAATGCAGTTACAATAAATGGCGCCAATATGCTTAAATTACAAGCAGAAAAGTCTTGGAGCATATGGAAAATATAATAATCAACAGTATATTAAAATATTAAAACAACTTACCGCTTTGTAAATACTTGAGTTGTTAGTATCTTTAAGCAATTAAACAAATTGACAAACCCTAAACATTTTTTAAATGTCTGAGACAGATAACCTGCCTAACGCAGATGGAAAGAAAGAAAACGAATCGGCAACAGAAGTAAATACTTCTATAACTAATAGTGATAACGATACTAATGAAGTTCCTATAACAAAGAAAACTCAAGTAGAAGCAACTAATAGCGACGATGAAGTTATTAATGAAATAGAAAAATCTAACGCTGAAGATGCTGAAGATGAAGGTAACAAAGAGAGACATTCTATAGAAGTTAAGGAATATGATAAAATGTCGTTAGAATCTTTAGTTATAGAATTAGAGAAACTTGTAAACAACCAAAAAGTTCAGGCCATTAAAACCCATGTAGATGGTATTAAAAACGAGTTTAATTCTAAATTCAACACCCTTATTGAAGAGAAAAAAGCTGAGTTTATAAGTGAAGGTGGAAACGAAATAGATTTTTACTACTCTACTCCTATTCAAAAACGATTTAAAGAATCTTACAAAGTTTATAGAAGTAAATTACACGAACATTATAAAAGCCTAGAACAAAATCTTAAAGCTAATTTAAATAGTAAATTAGAAATTATAGAAGAACTTAAAGGCTTAATTAATCTAGAAGAAAACATAAACACAACCTACAAGCACTTTAAAGAATTGCAAGAGCGTTGGCGTACAACTGGACCAATACCTAGAGACAAATACAATAATGCATGGAATAGCTACCACCACCATGTAGAAATATTTTACGATTTTTTACACTTAAATAGAGATTTAAGAGATTTAGACTTTAAACATAATCTAGATAAAAAATTAAAAATTATTGTACGTGCCGAAGAGTTAGCTCAAGATGATGATGTAATGCGAGCATTTAGAGAGCTACAAGAGCTTCATAAAATGTGGAAAGAAGAATTAGGTCCTGTAGGCAAAGAACACAGAGAGCTAATTTGGGATAGGTTTAAAGCTGCTACAAAAATTATTAATGATAAAAGACAAGTTTATTACCAAGAAGTAGATAAAATTTACGAAAAAAACTTAGAGCATAAACTTGAAATTATAACATCAATAAATGCCATTAATGAAGAGCAGATTAACTCTCATGGTACATGGCAAAAAAAGATTAAAGAAATAGAAGCTTTACGAGAAGCGTTTTTTAACGCAGGAAAAGTACCTGCTAAAGTAAACGAACCTACTTGGGCTAAATTTAAGGAAGCTGTTAGAACATTTAACAGACAGAAAAATGCTTATTATAAAGAGCTTAAAAAAGATCAATTTTCTAACCTTAAACAAAAACTTGAGTTAATAAAAATAGCTGAAGATAATAAAGACAGTGAAGACCATCAAGTTACCACTGCTTTGATGAAGAAAATTCAAAGTGATTGGAAAAAAATTGGACATGTACCAAGAAAGGATAGCGATAAAATTTGGAAACAATTTAAAAACGCATGTAATCATTATTTTGATAAACTTCACGCCTCTAAAAATGCAGCTAACCAAGAGTTTATTGATGCTTATAATAAAAAGCACGAATTATTAAATGTTTTAAAAGATATAAAACTACCAGAAGATAAAGACATAGGTCTTGAAACTATTAAAGGCTATATTTCTCAATGGAACGCTATTGGTAGAGTACCTAACGATAAACGCTATATTGAAGGTAAATTTGCCAAAGCCTTAGACACCTTGTTTTCTAAACTTGATATTGATAAAGAGCAGGTTGAAATGATTAAGTTTCAAAACAAGCTAGAAGAGCTAAGTAATGCTAACGATAACGGACGTAGTTTAGATAACGAACGTTCTTTTATTCGTAAAAAAATTGATGAAATTAAAGGGCAAATTAATCAACTTGAAAATAATTTACAATTCTTTACTAATGTAGACGATACAAATCCTTTAGTAAAAGAAGTACATAGTAACATTGCAAAGCATAAAGAAGACTTAAAAACTTGGGCTTCGAAACTTTCTAAAATAAAAGAATTATATTAAAAACATTTATTTTAATCCAAATAAAAGTGTTTTAGTTTAATTAACTAGAACACTTTTTTTATTTAATAAACCATCTATAGTTTCTCGTACCGTATTACTATTCCAGTTTGAAGCTCCAGATTTATCTATAACAATACTACCATCCTTTGCAATTAAAAATGTTCTAGGAATACTAGATACATTAAACTGATTTGGAGGACTTGTTAAACTACTATACACCTTAAATGAATAGTTATTTTTATTTAAAAACTTGTCTAATATTTCTACAGATTCGTTAGATATAAAAACAAAGGCTATTTTATCTCCATAGTCGTTATAAAGCGATTGCATACTTGGCATTTCGGCAATACATGGCGGACACCAAGTAGCCCAAAAATTAACTAAAACAACCTTATCTTTTAAGGTTTCAAAATCTAATATATGCCCATTATAATCTTTTAACGTCCAATTATAACTTTTTAATTTTCTTTGATTATTTTTTGATATTGTTGACGGACTTATTAAAGCCAAACCTTTATTAATAAAAACCTGAATAGGTAAACGTGTTTCTGGAACAACCATTAATATTAAAACCAGTAGTATTAAAAGATTGTTTCTTTTAGATTTATTTAATTTCATATTTTAAATATAAAAAGCATAGTCTCTAAGTCGAAACTATGCTTTAAATCTAACAAAAATGAGTTAAACAAAACTCATAAATCAATTTATCTTTTTACAGCACCAACTAATACAGAGACAGGACCTGTTGACATTGGTATTACTGTATGATTTGCTGCATCTGCAGGTACAACATGTGCTAATGGTTTTAAAGTAAAAGGTGCAGGGCTATTGTCTGGATAAGGCTCTACAGACACTACTATTGTTGCTCCTTTTAAATCGGTAGGAAATGTTAATCCAGAAGGTGCATTTTGAATAAAATCTTCACCTGGATACCCTGGCCCATTTCCTGCATCGCCTTTAAATACTGATGTTGCAGCATTGTCATCTGCCATATCTGCATCTGTAAAAGTTCCTGTACTTATTGGTGTACCATCAATAACTGCCCAACCTTCATATTTCCATCCAGCAGATAATGTTGGTAATTCTAACCCTTTTACAGCAGGATCTGCAGAGTTGTTTAAAAACCAAACACCGCTAGCTTCGTTAGTATCGTCTGTATCTGTTGGTGTTGCCAAAATATACTCGCCTGTTGCCGATGAGAAATCTGCTACTAAATTAGAATTTACAATAATTTGAGAATTCCCATTAAAATCACCAGCTAAAATTTTGGTATCTGCAGGACCTGCATCAGGGTCTACAGTAGGCTCAATAGAAAGAACAAATGTAGTGGCATCTGCTAATTGATTAGCATCTACTTCAAAAGATTGTGGAAATGTTACAGAAGAAAATCTACCTGTTGATATCGGTGCTCCATCTACAATAATCCAACCTTCATAAACAAAATCGTCTCCTAAAGCTTCTAATCCATCTAAATCTAATGTTAAATTAGAAAGGTTTGGAGTATTATTATCGTCATCGTCACTACAAGATGTAGCTAAAAAACCAACTGCCAATACAGCTAAAAACATGTTCTTAATCATAATATATTTTTTTTAAATTATTAATACTTCAAAATTATATTATAACTAGCTTATAAAATGTTAGCCACCTAACACTAAGCGATATTTTTATAAATTCTTATCTCTTTTCTACTAAATTCTATCACTTTTTCTTCTTTAAGCTCATTCATAAGAATATTTAAAGTCGGTCTAGAAGTCCCTATTAACGAAGCTATATCTTTTTGTGTATATGGATGATGTATAATTTTATCACCTGTTTTTTCGCAATCGTAACCATAATCTGTACACAATTCTTCTAAAAACTCTAGTAATCTTGTTTTTGTATCTTTAAATAATAATAACTGAAGTCTTCTTTCTAGTTTTTTAAGCTTAAACCCTATAAATTTATAAACTTTAAAACTAAAGGTTTGATTGTCTCGCATTAAATCGTGCATGGTTTGTACTCCAATGGGACAAATACTAGTAGTGTTATCTATAGATTGGGCAAACTCTTCTCGTTTATCGTTTCCAAAAATGGCAGTTTCTCCAAATAATTCGCCACGGGTTAAAATAGCTTTTACAATTTCTTGCCCGTCTTCGCTATAGTAGCCAATTTTTACTTTTCCCTTTTCTATTAAATATACTTTATTTGCAGAGTCTTCTTCAAAGTAGATATAATCTTTCTTTTTGTAAGCATCAAAATCGTGATTTGCCTTATAGGCCTTAAATTTGTGAGGACAAAGTACCTTAAAAAGGTTTACATCGTCAAAAAACCATACTGATTTCATGTCGTTTATGTTTAATCTATTGTTAGGTTTAAAAAGTCGTATTATAGTTAAATAACTTACATTAAAGCATAAAAAAACCTCCTTTAATAAGGAGGTTTTAATTAATATGTTAAAATTAACATATTATTCTTCTTCGTCTTTATTTTGAGTTTCTTTAGTATCAGCATCTAAATTGCCTAACAAATCGTGCTTGTGTAATAGATTGTACCACTGTATAACCTTTTTTATATCGCTAGGATAAACTCTATCTTCATCATAATTAGGTAAAATATCGAAAAAATATTCTTCTAATTTATCTTTTCCATCTTTATGTCCAACGCTAGTGGTATTACCGTTTTCTTTTTCTTTAATACTTTTAAAAACTTCTCTTAAAGGTACTTCTTCTTCTAAAGTATAGATAGCAATTTCGCTTAACACACTTACATTTTGGTGTACGCTTATAGATAAACGCTTTTTATCGATTAAAGATTCGGCTACAAAACCACCACGTGTTTGCGTTACTAAGTTATATAAACCTGGCTTTCCTGCAATAGCAATTATTTTTTCTAAACTCATAAATTATTTTTTGAAAGGCGCAAATATCAAGTGTTTCAAATCGTTTTGCAAATTTTATCGTTTCTTTTTTGCATTAGGAAAACGCATTCTGTAATCTACATCTATTTTTCCTTTAGAAATGTTACCCAATCTACCTTTTATTAATCGTTTTTTTAAGGTTGATAACAAGTCTGTAAACAAAACACCTTGAATATGGTCGTATTCATGTTGTATTACACGAGCAATTAAACCATCAAATACTTCTGTATGTTTTTCAAAGTTTTCATCAAAATACTCAATGGTAATTTTTGGTTTTCTAAACACATCTTCTCTTACATCTGGAATACTTAAACAGCCTTCGCAAAATGCCCACTCCTCGCCTTCTTCTTTTACAATTTTTGCATTAATAAACACACGTTTAAAATCTTTTAAACTACTTTGTTCTTCTTCACTTAAATCTTCATCATCAGCAAACGGGGCTGTATCAACTAAAAATAAACGAATTGGCAATCCTATTTGTGGAGCTGCCAAACCAACACCATAGGCATTATACATGGTTTCGAACATATTTTTTAACAAGTCGTCTAACTTAGGATAATCCTTAGTAATATCTATTGCTTTTTTCTTTAAAACGGGGTCGCCAATAGCGACAATAGGTAAAATCATGCTGATAATTTATTTTGTTTGGCAAAAATACAACTCTAAATATATTTTAATGTATTCCTTTTATAAAAATGTAATTATTGAGCGTATAAGTAACTTTGTAATATTAAGGTTGCACTAATTTCGTCTATAAGTGCTTTATTTTTTCGTTGATTTTTTTTCAAACCACTATCAATCATAGTTTGAAAAGCCATTTTAGATGTAAAACGTTCGTCAACACGTTTTAAAGGCATATCTGGAATTGCTTTTTTTAGCTTTTCTATAAAAGCTGCAATTAACACTTCACTTTCTGAAGCTGTATTGTCCATTTGTTTAGGTTCGCCAATTAGAAACAACTCTACTTTTTCTTTAGAAATATAATCTTTTAAAAATGAGATAAGCTCTTTGGTATTAACCGTTGTAAGTCCAGAGGCTATAATTTGCAACTCGTCTGTTACTGCTATTCCTGTTCTTTTACCTCCAAAGTCTATTGCTAATATTCTAGCCATATAATTATTTTATGCAAAAATACTCTATTAAACAAAAAAAGACCACCTTTTCAGATAGTCTTTTTTCAAATGATTTAACCTTAATAATCAATTTTTGAAATTTTTTAAGCTTTTCTTGCTTTATTAATTTTCGGGAATAATAATTTTATATTTTGAACTTTACGCTCACGATTTAAATAAATTCTAATATCGCTACTACTACGTGCAACTGCTTCTTTAATAATAGAAGGTTCTAAAATAATAGTTGCTTTGCTAGTAACTTCTTTACTTTCTTTTACCGCTACAACAGTTGTTTGCGTTTCTTTAGTTTCTATACTTTGTGCATTTGCAAAAGAGAAAGAAAATAATAAGATTAAAAAGAAGTAAAAAGTTTTCATTTGCTTGGGGGCTTTTGTTGGGTCAAAGATACCTTACACCTCAAGGTTTAAAAGAAAAAATTAGTTATAACACGCTGCATTTTCGTTTATTAGAGATAATGTATAAAACCAACGATAAATAGATAACAAGAGTGTTTTTATCGTTAAAAACACCTTTTACTTGTATTTAAACGATTCTGTAAAAGGACAAAATGATAAACTGCTTTTTTTATCCTGTTAAATGCATAATCAAAATCTCTTGTGTTATACAAAAACAGCATTATAATTATAAGCTTTTCATTCCTTTTTTTAAATGATACCTATTATATTTGCTCAAAATAAATATTTCGATGACACAATTACAACAAACTATAGAAAGCGCTTGGGAAGATAGAGCTCTTTTAAACGACGAAACAACAATTAAGGCAATAAGAGAAGTTGTTTCTCTATTAGACGCTGGAGAATTAAGAGTTGCAGAGCCTATTGAAGGTGGATGGCAAGTTAACGAATGGGTAAAAAAAGCTGTTGTTTTATATTTCCCAATTCAAAAAATGGAAACTATTGAATGTGGACCATTAGAGTTTCATGATAAAATACCGTTAAAAACAGGATATGCTGAAAAAGGAATTCGTGTTGTACCTCATGCTGTTGCAAGACATGGTGCTTACATTTCTGCTGGTACTATTTTAATGCCTAGTTATGTAAATATTGGTGCTTATGTAGACGAAGGTACTATGGTAGATACTTGGGCAACTGTTGGTAGTTGTGCACAGATTGGAAAAAATGTACACTTATCTGGAGGTGTTGGTATTGGTGGTGTTTTAGAGCCATTGCAAGCTGCTCCCGTAATTATTGAAGATAACGCTTTTATAGGTAGTCGTTGTATTGTTGTTGAAGGTGTTAGAGTAGAAACAGAAGCTGTTTTAGGAGCTGGTGTAACTTTAACCATGAGTACTAAAATTATTGATGTAACTGGAGACGAGCCTGTTGAATATAAAGGTGTGGTACCTGCACGCTCTGTAGTTATTCCTGGTAGCTACCCTAAAGAATTTCCTGCAGGAACTTACAACGTACCTTGTGCCATAATTATAGGTAAACGAAAAGAAAGTACTAACAAGAAAACATCGCTTAACGATGCTTTACGCGAGCATAGTGTTGCTGTTTAATTAAAGTATTAATAATAAAACAAATAACTATCTTGATTTTTATATTCAAGATAGTTATTTGTATAATCATATTCTAAGTTATGAAGCTTACAGAAATACCTAATTCTCTTTACAATAGTATTAAATTAGCAACTAAGCCAATAAAAAGTTTTAACGAATCTTCTAAAAAGCGAATTCCTGTTATTGTTTCTTTAACAACCATTCCTACTAGAATAAAAACTTTACACATAACAATTAGAAGTTTATTAAATCAAGAAGTACTTCCAGAAAAAATTATTTTATGGTTAAACACGAGTTACGAATCTAATATTCCTCCTAAATTAGAAAAACTAATAGGTAGTACTTTTGAAATTAGGTTTTCGCCACATACCTTTTCTCACAGAAAGCTTATTCATACTCTTGAAAATTTCCCTGATAAAACGGTAATTACCTGTGATGATGATTTAATATATCATCCTTCAAGTTTACAGCTACTTTATAACGAGCATTTAAACACTCCAAATGTAGTTATAGGAAACCGATGTAGACGCATTACTTATGATGCAAACAACTCTCCTCTACCCTATTTACAATGGCCATTTGCTACAGAAACTGTTGAGGGAGAAAAGTTATTAATGCCTGTTGGTGCTTTTTTAGTTTTATATCCAAAAAATGCTTTAGACAAAAGGTTTAACGATTTAGAATTAATTAATAAACTTTCGCCAAAAAGTGACGACTTGTGGTTTAAAACAACAGCTCTATTAAATAATACACTAAGTGTTCAAGCCAAAATAAGTGCGCCAGAACCTATACCAATAATTGCTACACAAGCAGTATCTTTAAAAAGTGTAAATAATAAGTTAGATTATAAACGTGTACAGTGGGAGCAAATAACTAAATACTTTAATTTTAAATTTTAATTTAACTACCCTTTTTTAATTCCTGAATCTGTCCATTTTTTGTTTTCAGATTTGGTTTCGTCTCGAATAGCTCTGTTTTTAGCCATAGATTCTGGTGTTTTATACCCGCGTTTATGATCTAAATGCACACAAATTGCACTGTACCTAATTTGCTTAGGTTTTATACCATAGTTTACCAAACGTTCTCCCAATTCGCGATCTTGACCACCGTATTGCATACGCTCATCAAAACCATTAACAGCAACAATGTCGGTTTTCCAACCAGAAGCATTATGCCCGTTCCAACTAGGTCTTGTAGGTGTAAACTTATTTAGCAAATTAGATTTTAAGCCTTTTGCAGTAAGTTTATTATTTTTAAAAGAAGAAGCTAAACCATGAGCTTTTAACCATTTTAAATTAAAACAGTTTCCTTTTAAAATATCTTCTTTGGTTATAGCCTTAGATATATCCATTGGTAACATAAAATAACCTCCAGATAAAAAACATCCTTTTTCTTTATTGTTTTGATGAATTTCTAAAAAATCGTTTCGTGGTATGCAATCGCCATCACTCATAACAATATAATCGCTTTTACAAGCCACTATACTTTTATTTAAAATCATAGATTTTTGAAAACCATCATCTTCTTGCCAAACATGATTAATATTTAATCCTTCTTGGTCTCTAAATTTATATAATAAATCTTTGGTTTTAGGTCCAGAACCATCATCTGCTATAACAATCTCAAAATTTTTAAACGTTTGACAACTATAACCCCAAAGTACTTTTTCTAGCCAAGCTTCAGAGTTATAAGTGCTAATAATAACAGAAATGTCTGTCATAAATATTTATTTAAAGGGTGAATATTAATATGTGAGCAAATTATGAAAAGAACATGTAATACTAAAGAAAACTTAACTATTTCTATTCAAATAAAACATTCTATATAATTAAGAATACTTACTTTTACGATTTTGAAAACAGAACATAATATTTGAAGAATTCATCTAAAATATCTGGATTACTAATAACCTACAACGAAGTTAATCATATTAACCAAGTTATAGAAAACATTGATTTTGTTGACGAGATTATTGTTGTTGATTCTTTTAGCACAGATGGCACTTTAGAAAAACTTCAAGCTTTTAAGCACGTAAAAGTTATTCAGCGACCATTTAAAAACTTTGCAGACCAGAGAAATTTTGCAATAAAACAAGCTACAAAAGATTGGATTTTATTTATTGATGCAGACGAGCGCGTAACTAAAAAACTAAAAAAAGAATTGCTAGAAACAATAAAAACCAACATCGATTATGTTGCTTTTATGTTTAAGCGCAAATATTTTTTTAAGCAAAAGAGAATACGTTTTTGCGGATTTCAAACAGATAAAACCTATCGCTTATTCAAAAAAGGATTTGTAAAGTATAACGAGTCTAAAATAGTACACGAAATGCCTATTGTAACAGGTAAAAGCAAAGTATTAAAAAACGATATGTTACACTATTGCTTTAACAGCTCGGCACATTATAAATCTAAAATGGAACATTATGCCACACTTAAAGCTCTCGAGTTATTTAAAAAAGGGAAAAAGGCTAATCTTTTTCATTTTTATGCACGACCTTTGTACAAGTTTATTATAAACTATATATTTAGGTTAGGCTTTCTAGATGGTGTAAAAGGCCTTAAAATATGTTATTTAAGTGCTTATGGTGTGCATTATAGATATAAAGAATTGAAAAAATTAACACGTTAGTTTTTCCAAAACAACCATTTCTTTTTCAGTCGCTTTTTACGGTGAAATTTTTCTTGAAAATCTTCTGTTTCTTTCCACATAAGATTAAAAATTTTATTGTAATCGCCATTAGTGCATTTGGCATATTCATCACTCATAACTTCAACCATACTTTTATGAATGGTAAGCCTAGAAAAATTTTTAATTCTAGTTTCAAAATCAAGTGTTTCAAAATTCATTCTATTTAAATCAACTAAATAAAAATCATAGCTACCTGCATTTTTTTTTATTAAAGTATTACCTGGAGAATGATCTAAAAAATGAATCCCTTTTTCGTGTAAACTAAAAGTAAATCTTGTAAAAGCTCTTAATACATTATCGTAATCTGGGTAATTAAAATCTTTAGTAAGCGTTCTATATGTAATGTCGCAATCTTGCTGCTCGCTTATGTAATAGCTTTTTCCAAAGGCTAGTGCACTTTTATACTCGAAATAAGCAATAGGCGTAGGTGTACCAACTCCCATTTTTGTTAGTTTAATAGCATATTCAAAAGAACGTTGAGCCTTACTTTTTCTAAAAAAATTATACACTATTTTGTTAATTAAATTAGGTGTTTTAAATGCCTTAATATTAAGATTTACACCATTTACATTTACAATTTTTATAATATTTCGATCTCCTTCACCTCCATCAATAGCATCAAATTTTTCAATAAGATTAACTATTTTAGTGTTTTCTATTTTATTATTAAAACTACTAAATACACTTTTCATTTATATTAAATATCTATATTATTGTTTTTAATGCTCTGCCCCACTTAAAAGCCAGTTATTTAAATTAAAGTACAAGAACGTTAATTTAAATACCTTTTTACCGTTAGGCACTGTTCGCTTTTCATTTTTATGAGACTCAAACATTTTTATATGATTTTTACCTTTTAGCGCTTCATAATCATTTATAGCAAACGATATTTTATTTTTTAAAGGTAAATTATGAAATTGAATTAAATGTGCTTTTGTAACTCGTTCTCTATCGCATATTTTAAAAAAGTACCGGTCTTTATTCTTTTCCTCTAGCATTCTTGCGGTTCGCCTTTCCCATTTTTCTTTTGCTTCTTCTTCACTATCGTAATGTGTAAAATGAATTTCTACATCGCCTAATAAAGCTACAGGATAATCTTTTATTCTGTCTTTATAACTAGAAATCTCTATAAAGTTTAATTCTTGTTTTATATAAAAATCAAAATTAGAAAGTAATTTTATATAGCATGGCCCATACAAAAACAACCCTACAAATGGAGAATTATAAGACCTATTATACCAGCGATATAGCGCACCTCCCCAACAGTTATTACTTATAATAACAAAGTTTTTGTTGCTTAGTAATTCTATATCTTTTTTAGATATAAGTTTTTTAAATTTATCTCTAAACTTTCTTTTAAAAAAAACTTTAATTTTTCTAATCATACCAAACAGCTAATTTTAACTTTATTCTTTAAAAGTAAAATATTTAATTAAGCCAAACCAATGATGCATGCTTTTAGGTTAATATTTTATAATTTTCTGTTGTAAATTTGCATCATGCAAATATAAGGTTCAAAATATGAATGAAGAAATAAATAAAGCCCTAGCAGTACTAAAAGAAGGCGGAATTATACTTTACCCAACAGATACCGTTTGGGGTATTGGTTGCGATGCAGCCAATGCAGATGCAGTAAAAAAAATTTACGAACTAAAACAACGTGAAGACTCTAAAGCTTTAATATGCTTAGTTGCAGACGATAGAATGCTAAATAAATATGTAAAACAGATACCCGAAGCTGCCTTTAGTATTATTGATGTTGCAGATAAACCAACAACAATTATTTACGACAACGCCCAAAATTTGGCGAAAAACCTAATTGCTGAAGATAGATCGATTGCTATAAGAATACCAAATGATGATTTTTGTTTTGCGCTTTCGCGGAAATTAAATGGCGCCATAGTATCTACATCTGCAAATATTAGTGGCCAACCTACTCCTAAATCGTTTAAAGAAATAGCACCTGCCATTTTAAAAGGTGTAGACTATGTTGTAAATTTGCATCACGAAAAAAAATGCGATAAACCCTCTTCTATTATTAAATTAAGCAATAGTGGCATCGTAAAAATAATAAGACCTTAAACTGTTTAATTTTTTAATAGAAAACTAGTTTGGTTTTACATACAATTAATATGAATTACGCACAGGCATTACATCATTCTATTTTTAAAATAATATCGAAATCGGCTAAAGAAATCGAAGTAGACTCCTATGTTATTGGTGGGTTTGTACGCGATTTTATTTTAAAAAGAGGTACTGCTAAAGATATCGATGTTGTTGCCATTGGCGATGGTATAAAACTAGCCAAACAAGTTGCAAAAAACTTGCCTACAAAACCAAAAGTGCAGGTTTTTAAAACCTATGGTACCGCCATGTTAAAATGCGATGATATAGAGGTTGAATTTGTTGGTGCGAGAAAAGAATCATACACAGAAAATAGTAGAAACCCTGCTGTAGAAAACGGATCGCTACAAGACGACCAAAACCGCAGAGATTTTTCTATTAATGCTCTAGCATTATCGCTTAACCAAACTAATTATGGTGATTTACTAGATCCTTTTAATGGCGTAAAAGATTTAGACAATAAAATAATTAGAACTCCTTTAAACCCAGATATTACATTTAGCGACGACCCATTAAGAATGATGCGTGGTGTTCGTTTTGCAACACAACTTAATTTTACTATTCAACCAGAATCGTTAGAAGCTATTACAAGAAATGCCGAAAGAATTAAAATTATAACTAACGAGCGCATTGTTGTAGAGCTTAATAAAATATTAGAAAGTAAAAAACCATCTATAGGTTTTCTACTACTAGAAAAAACAGGCCTTTTACAATACATTTTACCAGAATTAACAGCGCTAAAAGGTATTGATGAAGTTGAAGGTCAAAAACACAAAGATAATTTTTACCACACCTTAGAAGTTGTAGATAACATTGCAAAACATACCGATAATGTATGGTTACGTTGGGCTGCATTACTACACGATATTGGCAAAGCTCCAACAAAAAAGTTTAGTAAAAAGGTAGGCTGGACATTTCATGGACACGAATTTGAAGGCTCTAAAATGGTTTATCATTTATTTAAAAGACTTAAAATGCCTTTAAATGACAAAATGAAATTTGTGCAAAAAATGGTTTTTATGAGCTCGCGTCCTATTGTTCTAGCACAAGAAGTTACAGACTCTGCTGTACGTCGTTTGGTTTTTGATGCTGGTAATTATGTAGAAGATTTAATGACCCTTTGTGAAGCAGATATTACTACCAAAAACCCGAAAAAGTTTAAAAAATATCACAATAATTTTAAAATTGTAAGAGAAAAAATAGTTGAAGTAGAAGAGCGTGACCACATACGCAATTTTCAACCTCCAATTTCTGGAGAGGAAATTATAAAAACATTTAACATAAAACCCTCTAGAGAAATTGGCTTAATAAAAGATGCTATAAAAGAAGCCATTTTAGAAGGTGAAATTCCTAATGACTATAATGCAGCCTTTCAACTTATGCTAAAAGAAGGAAAACGCTTAGGTTTAACCGCTAATATTTAATTCTCATTCCTTTTATAAAAACAGAATTTAAACTAAATGAAAAAAGATAATAAAAAAGTAATTTACTGGCTGCTAACAGGATGCTTATTAATATTTATTATGGTAGTTGTTGGTGGTATTACAAGACTTACCCACTCTGGTTTATCTATTTCTAATTACAAATTAATTTCGGGTACCATTCCTCCAATGAATGATGCCGAATGGAATGAAGCTTTTAATCTTTACAAACAGTATCCAGAATACCAAAAATTAAATAATCATTTTTCGCTACAAGACTTTAAAGATATTTACTTTTGGGAGTGGTTACACCGTGTAATTGGCAGATTTATTGGCATGGTGTTTTTCTTGCCATTTATTTATTTTTTAATAACAAAACAGCTAACAAAACCTACTATAAAAAAAGCCATTATTCTTTTATTTATGGGTGGTTTTCAAGGTTTTTTAGGTTGGTATATGGTAAAAAGTGGCTTGGTGGATAACCCCGATGTTAGCCATTATAGACTTGCAGCACATTTAACAACTGCCTTTTTAACTTTTGCTTACACATTTTGGGTTGCTTTAGATTTAATGTTTCCTATTAGAAAAATAATAAACAGTTCTTTTAGAAATTTTATTAGAATAGCCTTAATTATTTTAATTATACAAATAATTTATGGAGCTTTTGTTGCAGGACTAGATGCCGGTTTTATACACAACCATTGGCCATTAATGAGCGACGGTAAATTTATACACGAAACCGTTTATATAGAGCAAAATCCTGTTTATAAAAACTTTATAGAAGGCAAAAGTGGCGTACAATTTGTACACAGAACATTGGCTTATATTGTAGCTTTATTAATTATAGTATTGTGGTATAAATCTAAAAAAATAGTAACTACTGTTCTTCAAAAAAATGCCATAGATGGGCTAGTAACTATGCTTGGCATTCAATTTTTACTAGGTGTGCTAACCATTATTTTTCAAGTTCCTGTTTGGCTAGGAGTATTGCATCAAGTAAGCGCATTTTTTCTGTTAAGTTTCATGACATTTACTTTGCATCGTTTTAGTAAATAATCACTTTGTAAAAACACTAATTCACCTAAAAAAAAAGAAAACTTTTTTAAAAACATAAGCCATTAAAGCTTATATAATTCTTTTAGAATAATTATAAAAAGGCTTACCTTTGCAGCATATTTTTTGACAATGATTTACAGATTTAGAGTTATACTAGACAACGATACTGAAGAGGATATTTTTCGCGATTTAGAAATTCGTGAGACCGATACCTTAGAAGATTTACATAACATTATTACACAGTCTTTTGGATTTGATGGCACAGAAATGGCATCGTTTTATATAAGTAATGATGCTTGGGAACAGGGTGAAGAAATCTTTTTATTTGATTTAAGCGAAGATGGATCTGCGCGTTTAATGAACGAAACAGCTCTAGATGATATTGTGCACGAAGCACAAACAAAACTTATATATATATACGATTTTTTAAGCATGTGGACATTTTATGTAGAGCTTGCAGAAATTGTTAATGTTACTGAGGGTATGGATTATCCAAACCTAATGTTTGTACAAGGTCAAGTACCCGAAAATGCACCAGAAAAATTATTTGAAGCCGATAATGAAGATAATTTTAATGAGTTTGAAGATGGTTTAAATATAGACGACTACGATAATCTAGACTTTGACGAAAACTGGAATTAAAACCTATTTAATTTTACATTCTCATAATTATCAACTAAAAACTCTAAGGCTTTTTCTAGAATTTGCCCCATAGACTTACATGCTTTAAAATCTTTTTCTTGAGTATAATCAAAAATTTTCATTTTTAATAAATCTACATATTCTTCCTTAGAAATAACATCTGCATTCATACAAGATAATAAGGCTCCTATTCTATCGTTAAAACTCTTTAATCGTTTAACCAAAATAGAACGTTCTTCTATTTTATATTGATCGATAGATAATTTTTGAAAAGTTTCTGAAACCAATTCAACCATTTTTAAATTTTCTTTAAAAAACTGAGGTCTATAAATATTAAATTTACCTTCGTAAGATTGCTGATCGAAATCTATAGCTCTTATCTTATACTCTACATGATCAAAATCGTGTGTTGTTACAAATACATAATTATAAGATCGCATATCACCTAACAAACGAATCATACAACGCTCGTTAAACTTAACAAACTCTTTTGCAATTTGAGACTTTTCAGATTTAGTACAAGTAGGTAAAATATTCTTTATAAAAACATCGCCAGGAATACCTGCAATATGCTCTTCTATTAAAGTGTTGTTACTTACCAAAAAGTTCAGGTTATAAGGCGATAGCATATGCTCTAACTCTAAACCATAAATTCTAGAAGCATCAGCTACTTTTACATAAAAATAGGTGTAATTATCGTTTAAAATATTACGTATTTTTATTCTAAAAGGTTTCGAATTTCCAAACGTGCAATAATCTATGGCATCTACACTTAAATAAGGAAAAATACTCTCGTTCCCGTCAGAGTGTAAAATGGTATAAACTTTTTTTAAAGACAAATCTATTTCTTCGCGTTCAAATTCGTTATAATAAACACGAATCCATAGTGTGTCGTTATCATCCTTATCATAAACAACTATAGAGCCTTGAAAGCGAAGTAAATCATCATAAAAAATAGGAATTTTAATATTTCTATTATATTCAGAAAGATAATCGTGTAACTTGTCCGTTATTTTGTATGATGGCTTCCTTTTTGATATTTTTAAATCTTGCATAGACTGTAAAGTTATTCAAAAATATAATCATTTATAAATATCTGGTGTAACAAATTTAAACGCACATCGTCTTACTTAATAACTAACCTACTAGAATTATTCTAGTATAAAACTTTTTTGTTCTTGGATACAATACTAACAATTAACAATCTCACAAAAAAATTTGGCTATTTAACTGCTGTTAAAAACTTATCCTTTACCATTAATAGAGGTAATGTTTACGGTATTTTAGGGCCTAACGGAAGTGGAAAATCTACCACATTAGGTATAGTTTTAAATGTTGTAAATAAAACCGAAGGTAATTTTCATTGGTTTGATGGGCAAACAACAACGCACAATGCCCTTAAAAAAGTTGGCGCTATTATAGAGCGTCCTAATTTTTACCCGTACATGACCGCGTATCAAAATTTAAAACTTGTATGTAAAATTAAAGGTGTTGCTATTGAAAAAATAGACGAAAAACTAGAAATTGTTGGTTTATTAGAGCGAAAAAACAGCAAATTTAGAACCTACTCTTTAGGTATGAAGCAACGTTTAGCCATTGCTTCTGCACTGCTAAACGATCCTGAGATTTTAATTTTAGACGAACCCACAAATGGTCTAGATCCGCAAGGTATTCATCAAATTAGAGAAATTATAAAATCTATTGCAAGTAAAGGCACTACAATTTTGCTAGCTTCTCACCTACTTGATGAAGTAGAAAAAGTATGCTCGCATGTAGTTGTTTTAAGAAAAGGAGTAAAATTATATTCTGGTAGAGTTGACGAAATGATTTCTAGTCATGGCTTTTTCGAGTTAAAATGCGAACAAAAAGAGCTATTAATTAAGGTGTTAGAAAATAATTTGGCATTTGGTAAAATTAAAGTTGAAGACGACTTAATTACTGCCTTTTTAAAAGAGCCTATGCCATCTGAAACATTAAATAAAATGCTTTTTGAAAAAGGTATAATACTATCTTATTTAGTGCAACGTAAAGAAAGTTTAGAAGAACAATTTTTACAATTAACAGATAAAAACTAACTCAACCAAAACATATAAAATGCTACGATTACTAAATTTAGAATTACAGAAACTTTTACTAAATAGAACCAGCAAAATACTAATATTTACATCTTTTATTTTACCCTTTTTTGTAATATTATTGTCTTCTTTAAAAATTAATGTTTTTGGCTTTTTCACACTAGAATTAGGCGAGTTAGGCATATTTAACTTTCCTATTGTTTGGCATTTAACCACTTTTTTTGCTTCACAATTTAAATTCTTTTTTGCCATAGTTGTTGTAAGCATGATAGGAAACGAATACAGCAACAAAACACTAAAACAAAATTTAATAGATGGGTTAAGCAAAAAGGAATTTATACTTTCTAAATTTTACACCATAGTATTCTTCTCATTGGTTTCTACAGTATTAATTAGCTTTATTACATTTTGTATAGGCATGTATTATTCTAGCTATACAGAAGCATCTATTGTTTTTTCGCAAACCGAATTTTTATTAGCTTATTGCATTAAATTAATAACCTTTTTTAGTATGTGTTTGTTTTTTGGAATGCTTGTAAAAAAATCGGCCTTTGCTCTTGCTTTTATATTTATACTGTTTATTGTTGAGTGGATTTTATTTGGGTTAATTACATGGCAATTTAATGCTAAAATTGCTAGTAGTATTCAAAACTTCTTCCCCATACAATCTATGTACAACTTAATAGAACAGCCCTTTCAACGTATAGCTATGACTAAGTTTCCTAATAAAATAGATTTATCTTACGATTACGCAGTACATTGGTACGAAATTGCTATTACATTGTCTTGGACCGTTATATTCGTCTTTTTATCTTACAAACTGTTAAAAAAACGGGATTTATAAATTATCTTTGATAGCTTTGCTACAATAGATGAAAAATATACTCCCGCTTATTATCTTATTATTATTTGTCCTTCCTTTTTACGGACAAAAAGAAGCCAACAATTGGTATTTTGGTGCCAATTCTGGAATTCAGTTTAACTCTGATGGATCTACAACAAACCTTAGTAATGGTAAATTAAATACACTAGAAGGCTGTGCATCAATTTCTGACAGTGATGGTAATTTACTATTATACACAGATGGAATTACGGTTTGGAACAAGCTACACCAACCAATGCCAAATGCCAATAGTTTTACTGGTAGCGGACTTTGGGGAGACCCATCTAGCTCGCAATCTGCTATAATAGTTCCTAAACCAGAAGACCCTAATATTTATTATATATTTACGGTTGACACCTCTTCTTTTGAAGGTGATATAGATTCAGGTTTTAATTATACCATTATAGATTTAAGATTAGACGGAGGTTTAGGAGATGTTGTACCAGCATCTAAAAACATAAATTTATTAAATGATAGTTCTGAAAAAATTAGTGCGGTTTTAAAAGATTGCATTTCAAAATCTATATGGGTTATTACTTTTGCATCAGAAACTGGTTTAACAAGCACCAGCCTATTTAATAACTTTAATACATTCTATGCATACGAAGTAGCAGCTACAGGACTAGTTACAACACCTGTAAAATCTACTTTTCCTAGTATTTCTATAAACGACCAAAGAGGGTATTTAAAGCTATCGCCAGATGGCAAAAAGTTAGCCTGTGCCAACTCTACCGATGGTTTATATTTATACGATTTTAATCCAGATACCGGTGTAGTATCGAACCAACAAGCTTTAAACATTCAGTTTTCTACATTTAATAAACCACAATCTCCATATGGAGTAGAGTTTTCTCAAAATAATGAGTTTTTATACGTTTCTTCATATTACAATCCGCCAATAGATTTTTTTCTAGATCCTGCTAGTCAATACAGCGCCTTATTACAATACGATCTTACTGCTGCTAATATTAATGCCAGCGAATTTGTTTTAGAGCATAGACAAATGTATCGTGGCGCACTACAATTAGGCCCTAACGGAAAAATTTACAGAGCCATGAACTCTACCTACGCTGTAGGGTTACCCTATCTTTCTGTAATAAATACACCTAATAAAAGAGGACTAGAAGCTAACTACCAACACAATGCTATTAGATTAAGTAGCGAGTCTACGCAAGGCTTACCTCCTTTTATTTCTTCTTTCTTCTCAGAAAAAATTAATATTACAAAAAAAGAAACAAACTCTAATTATTTAGCTCTTTGTAACGGAGAAAAATTTACTCTAAAGGCAGAAAACATTCCTGGCGCTACATATAACTGGTTTTTTAATGATGCCCCTATTACCGAGTCTGACTTCGATTTAGAAGTATCTAAACCTGGATTGTATCGCGTATTAATACAAAGCACAACAGGAGATTGTAGCGATTTATTAGAAGGCGAAGTTTTAGTAGAATATTTTGATCCTCCTGTAGCAAACCCTATAAATAATATTTTAATTTGTGATACTAATAACGATTCTAAGCATATTTTTAATTTCACCGATCAGGTCATTGAAGGATTAGGTATGCAAAGCGCATCGCATTACAATATCAAGTTTTTTACATCTCAAAGTGATGCCGATTTAAATAGTAATGAAATATTAGGGAATTTCGAAAACACAGAGAATCCGCAAACAATTTATACCCGTGTTGGTCTTAACGAAAACCCAACTTGTTTTGATACTAGTATTAATTTTTCTATACAAGTTTTTAATACTCCCATAGCCAATAATGTGATGCCTATAAGTATTTGCGATACAAAAACACCAACAGACTCTAATACATCAAACGGATTAACAGATATAGATCTTCATCTTTTTGATGATGAAATTTTAGGTAGTCAAAGTAGTACTGAATTTGTAATTACTTATTATAAAAATAATAGCGATGCAGTAATAAAAGCTAATGCTTTAAGTTACAATTTTACAAATCAAACAGCTTTCAATACATCTATATATGCCAGAATAGAAAACATTTTAAACGAAGAATGTTACGCTGTTTCTAATGCTATAGAAATAACCATTAATTCGTTGCCAGAGTTTACAAACACCAATTTACTTCAATGTGACGAAGATGGTATAAATGACCAGATAACAAGCTTTAATTTAACCGAAGCGCAAACTGTTTTAACCAATAACACAGCAAACAGAGCTGTGCATTATTTTAAAACTTTAAGTGATGCTAAAAGCGATCAAAACGAAATATTAAATACAGAAAATTATAAAAACGAAAAAAATCCGCAAACTTTATACGCACAAATTATTAATACAGACACTAACTGTAAAAGTATAACCCAACTTACTTTACAAATATCTACTACTAACATTAACAATTATAATGTACCCCTTGCTTGCGACGAATTAAACTCTGAAGACGGTATTAATACATTTAATTTAAATGATATAGCGTTAGAAATGCAATCTTTAAATAGCATTACTTACCCTATTACTTTTTACGAAAATTACGACGATGCACTTACAGAACAAAATACATTAGCGTCAAATTACAATAACTCAACGCCTTACAGTCAAATAATTTATGCCAGAGCAGAAAACAACAATGCTTGCTATGGCATAAGCGAAGTCTTATTAACTGTGGCTCCATTACCAAAAATTAATACAGAAACACGAACTTATTATTGCTTAAACAAGTACCCAGAAACTATTACAATTAATGCAGATATTGTTGAGGGCACACCAACTGATTACACTTATAAATGGTCTAACGGAGACACCACTTACCAAACACAAATTAACGAAATAGGTATATACACCGTTGATGTTACAAATAATTCTGGCTGTACCAAACAAAGAACAATAACAGTTGAAGCATCAGGAATAGCAGCTTTCGAAATACCAGAATACAAAGTAGTAGATCCTTCTAATAATAATACTGTAACGGTTTTTGCTTCTGGGCCAGGTATTTACGAGTATGCATTATTCGATAAAACGAACACAACTATTTATAGAAATTACCAAAGTAACACCCTTTTTGAAAACGTTTTACCTGGAATTTATACCATTAACGTAAAAGATGCTAAAAATAATTGTGGCACTATAAATGTTGCTGTATCTGTAATTGGATTTCCTAAATATTTTACACCAAATAACGATGGTGTAAATGACTATTGGCAAATTAAAGGAACCTCTACAATGTTTCAAGCTGGATCTAAAATTCTTATTTTTAACAGATACGGTAAATTAATAAAACAACTAAACCCAACAGGAAATGGATGGGATGGTTTATTTAATGGAGAAAAACTTCCTGCAGACGATTATTGGTTTTCTATTACCTTGGAAGATGGCAGAATATTTAAAAATCATTTTACGTTAAAATACTGACAATAGATAGGTAAAACGCTTAATATTGCACTTTATCCGATTTTCTTTGCGTTTCATCTAAAAATCCATTACTTTCGATGAATTAAAAATTTGTTGTTTACCCAAATATAGCAAAGTGAAAAAACACCTACATTTATATTTACTATTACTTGCATTAATTTGCTACTCGCAATTAGCTTTTTCTCAGCAAATAAACATAAACGATAACGTTACTATACAGCAACTTATTGAAGATAATTTAGTTGAAGGTTGTGTAGAAATATCCAATGTAACATCTACTATTAATGGAACCGCTAGCGGATTTTCAAGTTATGCAGAATTTGAAAGAGCAGGCTCTAATTTCCCTTTTCAAAACGGAATTATGCTATCTACAGGTAATGCAGAGTCTGGAGGTAACACACAAAACAACAATGTATTAAGTGAAGGTTCTGCTAGTTGGGGAGCAGATGCTGATTTAGAAAATGCTCTAGGCATAACTAACACATTAAATGCAACATCTATAGAGTTTGATTTTATTTCTATCTCAAATCAAGTTAGCTTTAATTATTTATTTGCATCCGAAGAATACTCAGGTGTATTTCCTTGCCAAGTTGCAGACGGGTTTGCTTTCCTTATAAAAGAAACTGGAAGCCCTGCGCCTTATCAAAACATAGCTTTAATTCCAGGAACAACTACTCCTGTAAACATTGGTACCATTCACGAAGAGGTTGTTGGTGTTTGTGATGCTGCTAACGATCAATATTTTGATGGTTATAATGTTGGAGACACTAACTACAACGGAAGAACAACCGTTTTAACAGCCTCTGCGCCTATTACACCATATGTACAATACCATATTAAATTAGTAATTGCAGATCAAGGAGATAGAACATGGGACTCTGCTGTTTTTATTGAAGGTGATAGTTTTAAAATTTTAGACTTAGGAGAAGACATTACAACCTGTGCTACTTCGGTTACTCTAGACGCTAACATAAATAACCCAACATCTACTTACCAGTGGTTTTTTAACAACTCTACTACGCCAATAAGTGGAGAAACAAACCCTACAATTGATGTCTCTCAAACAGGAACGTATCGAGTAGAAATAACTAATCAATTAAATAACAGTTCAAATTGTATAGAAGAAGACGAAATTATTGTTACGCTTAGTAGCGAAGAAAACATAACTGCTATTAGCGATTATGTGCAATGCGATGATTTAAGTGGAGACCAAACAGAAACCTTTGACCTTACTACAAAAGACACCGAATTGGCAGGCGTAATTCCATTTACAAATTACGCGTTATCTTATCATAATTCAGATACAGAAGCAAGAAATAATACAGGAGAAATAACCGCACCTATATCAAACACACAAAATCCGCAATCGGTATTCGTCCGTGTAGAAGATTTAGATTCTGGATGCTTTGCATATACAAGTTTCAATTTAGTGGTAAATATAATTCCGAATATTACAGATCCAACTAATTTATCTGAATGTGATTCAGACACACTTCCTGACCAACAAACTAGTATAGATTTAACTCAAAAAAACGATGAAATAACTGGAGGAATAGCAGACTACCTTGTATCTTATCATTATAACTCCCTAGACGCAACTACTGGAGACAACCCCATTCCAGACCCAACATCTTACACAAATACAAACCCTACAGAAGAGCTTCATATTAGAGTTGTAAATACTCAAACAGGATGTTTTAACACATCTACCTTAACTATAGAGGTTACAACAAGCCCTATAGTTAACAGAGAAACAGAATACTTAGATGCATGCGATAGCGACCATGATGGCACTGCAAATTTTAATTTAACCGAGGCTATTCCTAACATTTTAAACGGATTAACAGATCCTGTAACCATAACATTTCACGATAGTTTTGATGATGCCAATAATGACGAAAACCCAATTGCTAACGAAACAGATTATCAAAATATAACGCCAGATGTGCAAATTATTTTTGTTAGAATTGAAGATGACAATACGGGCTGTGCAACTATTACATTTCTAGAAATTCATACAAACTTATTAATTACTGGAACAGACACAGGAGATTTCGCTTTGTGTGATGACGAGACTAATGATGGTATCGTTGTTTTTAACCTTGCGGTTATAGAAACTCAAATTGCTAACGACTTAGATAATATTGTTGTAGACTTTTACGAAACAGAAGACGATTTAAATAACAGTAACAACGCTTTAGCTAAAGGAACACCATATCCTGCCTCAAACCCAACAACATTATACATACGCATAGGCAATGGTATTTGTTCTGAAGTAGAAGAAATAAACTTAGTAGTAAACCCTGTTTTAGTTTTTAATGCCATAGAGCCTACAGAGTATTGTGACGACGACGACGACGGAATTATAAGTATAGAGTTAGCAACATTCGACGAATTAATTACCGGAGGAAACACAGATTTTGTTGTACGCTACTATCCAACCGAAGATGATGCCGAATTTAATACCAACCAATTACCTCTGTTTTACGAAAACACAAACACTATTGAAACCATTTATACCAGAATTGAAAACGAAGACACAGGATGTACCACAATAAATTCTTTTGAAATAGAAATAGTACCAGCTCCAACAATTACAGAACCATCGCCTTTTTTAATATGTGATGATGACGATGATGGTTTATACCTTATTAATTTAGAAGATAAAATATCAGAAATTGTACCGAGCACATCTGGCTTGTCAATCGATTTTTTTACAGATAGCGATAATGCCAATACAAATACAAATCCTATTTCTTTAACCGACAGGGTAAATTATACGGCCAATACTCAAACCGTATATGTTAGAGTAGAAAACAATACTTCTGGTTGTTACGATATAGCTACTTTAGATATTTATGTTAATACTTTACCTATAATTGGCACGATAAGTAATTTTCAATCCTGTGAAGATGATGGAGACAACAGAGCAGATTTTTTATTCTCTGATAAAGATGCCGATATCTTAAATGGACAAGCTGGTAAAGAGGTGCTTTATTTTGAAGATAGTTCTAGAACTGTACTAATCGATAAAAACACATCATATACCAATATTTCTAGTCCGCAAGAAATCTATATTAGAGTTCAAAACATTACAGACTCAAATTGTTTTGAAGACACTTCGTTTACAATAGAAGTTGGTGCAAACCCTGTTTACACAGCTCCTACCCCATTTTTAGAGTGTGATGATTCTAGTAACGATGAACTAGGAACCTTCGATTTAAATGAAAAGATTACAGAAATAAACCAAAACGGAACACAGAATAACACCGTTACATTTCATTTAAATTTAACAGATGCCGAAGAAAACAATAACCCACAACCACTTCTGTTTAACAACACAGTTAACCCACAACAACTTTATGCAAGAATAGAAAGCAATAGCTCGCAATGTGTAGTAATTGAAGGTTTTGGTATAAATGTTATTGCATCTCCAAATTTATCAGATGCAGAACCTTTAATTCTTTGTGATACAGATTATGATGGACAAACTACTTTTAATTTAGAAAATGCTGTTTACGATAATTATGATAGAATTCAAACTGGTGTAGAAGTACATTACTTTGAAAACGAAATAAACACAAACGATAATAACTTAAGTATAACAAACCCTACCGCATATATTTCTAGCACTAAAACAGTGTTTATAAAAGTAACCAATACAGCTACAACATGTTTTACGGTTATTCCTCTAGAATTAATTGTAAATCCGCCACCTACAATCAATCCTATTGGAACCATAGAAATTTGTGATAACGACACAGATACTTATGATTTATTACAAGTAAACAACTTAATTGTTAACACCCCTAGCGCTGTAAACATTTCATATTACAGCAGTCAAAACGATGCTACAAATAATACTAATCCAATAACTCAAACGACATTTAATTACACAGCAAGTAACCATACTTTTTATGTCAGAATTGAAAACCCAATTACAGGCTGCTTAATAACAAGCTCTTTTATACTTCAAATAAACGAAAACCCTATTGCTAACACGCCTCCAGATATAGTTGAATGTGATGATGATTTTGATGGTTTTTTCGAGTTTGATTTATCTCAAAACGACAATAACATAATAGGAAGTCAAAACGCTGCAATACATGCTGTATATTATTACAATAGCGATATAGCTAATGCACAAAATAATACCAATCGCTTAAATAATTTGCATAGCGCAACAGACGGAGAAGTTATTTATGCACGCATAGTAAACACAAATACAGGCTGCTACGATGTTACACAATTCACTTTAACAGTAAACCCCTTACCTGTAATACCTATTGATGATATAGAGCCATTATGTATAAACGACTTACCAATGACAATAAGTGCTAATACAGGAGATATTAGCGATACATACCTTTGGGATAATGGTCAAACTACTGCCGAAGTAGAGTTTGATGTTCCAGATTTAGGAGATCACTGGGTACGTGTTACTAAAACTACAGGCTGTTCGTTTACTAAAAACTTTACCTTAATAGAATCTGAAGTAGCAAATATTAACTTTACAACAACGGTAGATTTTACAGACCCAAATAGCATTACTGTAGATGTTAGTGGCGCTGGAGATTATGTTTATATTTTAGATGATGGCGAACACCAAGAATCTAATATATTCGAGAACGTTACTTTTGGTATGCACACGGTTACAGTTAGAGATTTAAACGGGTGTATGGATATATCGAGAGTTGTAACCGTTTTTGATGTTCCTAAATTTGTAACACCAAATAACGATGGAGATTTCGATACTTGGCATATTATTGGCATAGAGCAATTACCAGGTACTGTTGTTAATATTTTTAATAGACATGGTAAATTATTAAAAAGTTTACCACATACTGCTTTAGGTTGGGATGGTACTTTTAATGGAGCCAATATGCCTTCAGACGATTATTGGTTTTCTGCAGATGTAATTCAAGATGGAGAGACTTTTAACATTAAAGGTCATTTTGCATTAAAACGATAAAACAGAACTAATAATCAGCAATTTCGCTCCTTTTATCTTAAATAATTAAACCTTTTATAATTTTAGCGGTCAAATATAATTAAATGTGCTAAATTAGTTATTGGCACAATTTTAATTGTATAATAACCAACATTATTTAAGTTTTAAATGCTTACCAACTACTATAAAAACCACCTCTTAATATTACTTTTTTTAATTTTAGGATTTAAAGGCTTCTCGCAACTAAGTAAAACACATTATATACCACCATTAACAAGCTCGGCCTTTGGTAACGCCAACCCCGAAAATCAATACATATACCTATCTACACCAAGTAACAAAGATGTATCGTATACTATAATTCCAGTTGGCCAGCCTGCAGCAAGTTATATTACAGGTGTGGTATCCAACCTCAATCCACGCGAAGTCTATATAGGCAATGGCAATGGGCAGTTATTTATAGCATCAACAGCATCAAGTAGAGTTGTTAGCAACCAAGGCTATATTATAGAAGCAGATGATGTTGTTTATGTATCTATAAGAATGGAAGCTGGAGGAGCACAAGCTGGCGCGCTTGTAAGCAAAGGTGTTTCTGCATTAGATACTACTTTTAGAATAGGCACATACACAAATGCAAACCCGCAAGACAATTATTTAAGCTTTGTGTCTGTAATGGCAACAGAAGACGATACCGAAGTTACATTTAGTAATTTACCTACAGGCTTAGTTATAAAAAACTATTCTGGTACAACTCCAATTACCATTACTTTAAACAAAGGAGATAGTTACACAATTGCCACAAATAGTTTCGAGCAAACCACAACCAACAGAGATGGATTAATAGGTGCACTTGTTACATCTACTAAAAATATAGTAGTTAACTGTGGTTCTGCAAATGGTAGTTTTGGCACAGGTAGCGGTAGGGACTATGGTATAGATCAAATTGCTGGTTTATCAAAAATTGGAAAAGAATATATTTTTGTAAAAGGCGTAGGTAATAACGACTGGGAGAACGTCTTAATTGTAGCTCATACAGATAATACTTCTATATTTATAAATGGCAGTGCAACCGCTATTGCAACAATAAATGCAGGAGAATATTATGCCATTCAAGGCAGTAGCTATAATGCAAATGGAAATATGTATGTAGAAACGTCTCAAGATGTTTTTGCCTATCAAGGTATTGGTGGTTTAGGAAATAACGGATCGCCAAGCGAAGCCAACCAAGGTATGTTTTTTGTACCACCTTTAAGTTGCGAAGCTAGAGGCAATATAGATAATATTGCAAATATTGAAGATATTGGTAACACAAACTACTCTGGCGGTATCACTATTGTAACCAAGGTTGGCGCCACTGTAACGGTAAATAACGAAACTCAAAATTTTCCTATTGGTAGTGCTAATGCAGTATCTGGAAAACCAGACTACGTAACATACAAACTTACAAACCTTTTTGGTAATGTTTCTGTACAAAGTAGCGACGAGCTATATTGTGCCTACTTTAATTATAATGGCTCTGCTACTTCTGGTAGTTTTTATTCAGGCTTTCCATCGCCACCAGAAATTAATTTTGATGCCCAATTTGTTACCTTAGGAAACTGTATTCCTAACGTAACACTATCTGCTGCAAATACTGCAAGTTTCGATAATTATGAATGGTGGTACGACGACGGAACAGGATATGTAACCACTGGTATTAGCACGCCAGATATTACGCCAACAGTGCCAGGAAAATATAAATTAATAGGAGAAATAGTATGTTCTGGATTAATTTTAGAATCTGTAGAAGTACCTGTAAGTATTTGTCCAGACGACAAAGATAATGATGGTATTATAGATAATATAGATATAGATAATGATAATGATGGCATATTAAACTGCACCGAATCTAAAGGAGATGTTGTTTTAGACCTTTCTAACACAAGACCTCCAATACTTAGATTTCAAGATGGGTCTATTAATTCTTCTATAGCCACTAATAACATATCTTCTAGTCGTTTAAGCACCGGTACTAACCAATTAAGACTAACAGGAACAGGTAATTTTACTAGCGAAATACCGCAAGATAGTAATGCAGAAAACAACTACACTATTTCGTTTTCAGAACCTATTAACATGAAGTTTATAGAAGACATAGCTGTTACGCACGCATCTGTTAATGGTGAATTTTTTATTGCTAAAATTTTGCCTTCAAATAAAAACATAACATTAGTAGATCCTGATGATAGATTACTTGTAGATACTAATTTTGATGGTGTTTTCGAAACAGGAATTACAATAACTTCTGGTTC
This sequence comes from Postechiella marina, assembly GCF_039538365.1. Classification (NCBI taxonomy): domain Bacteria; kingdom Pseudomonadati; phylum Bacteroidota; class Flavobacteriia; order Flavobacteriales; family Flavobacteriaceae; genus Postechiella; species Postechiella marina. The sequence goes on along the minus strand of NZ_BAABCA010000001.1, from coordinate 556,836 downwards.
AGAAATTCATTTTAAAATAAATCCATCACCTACCGGTTCGACTCCGTATCAATTTTTGGCAAATCAAGTCGATTCATTTTCTTTTATTCACAAACTATCTAACACCACAGGCACCTCAATTTTTAACGGTATCCTGTCTTTAACTTGCTTTAAAAATGATAACGATGGCGATGGTATTAAAGATGATTTAGATTTAGACAGCGACAATGATGGTATTCCAGATTATATAGAAGGCACAGGTGCTCTAATACTTTTATCTGGAATTGACTCCGATTTAAATGGTCTTGACGATGCATATAATAACATCCCATCTGCTATTGACTCTGACAGTGATGGTATACCCGATTTTTATGACTTAGATAGCGATAATGATGGTGTCTACGATTTATTAGAATCTGGTGGTTATGGTTCTCACCTATCCGACACCGATGTTAATGGCATTGTAGATTGGATGGGGCCAACAGATTTAAATGGCTTAGTAGACTCTGCAGAAACTGCTCCAGATAGCGGAAGTTTAGATTATATTATTAGCGATATTAATGCCAATAGTATTTTTGATTATTTAGATTATGATAGTGATGGCGATGGCTGTAACGATGTTATTGAGGCTGGATTTACTGATCCAGATAGCGACAATATTATAGGTAATAGCCCTGTTACTGTAGATGCTAATGGGTTAGTTACAAGCTCATCAAACGGATATACATTACCAGATCCAAATTACTCTACAGCAGCACCTATAACTATTACTACAGAACCAATTGACACAGAAGTATGCGAGTATTCTAACACAACAATATCTATTAGCCTTGCTACTATAGACTTTATTCAATGGGAAGTTAGCACAGATGGTACAAACTGGAACTCCATTACAGATGATGCTTTATACAGTGGTGCACAAACTGCAGATTTAAATATTACATCTGCTCCTACTACAATAAACAATTACCAATACAGAGCCTTATTAAATAGAAATGGAAACAGTTGTAATTTCTATTCAGACGAAATAACTTTAACCGTAAGCAAATTACCTATTGCAAATACCGCTCCTACTATGCAACTATGCGATAGCGACAATAACGGTACCGCATCTTTTAACTTAATATTACAAAACGACGATATTAGTACTGCTTTTGGACAAACAATAACATACCACGCTACACAAGCCGATGCTAATGCTGGCACACCAATAATTACAAGTCCTTTTGAGAGTGGAAATACAACCATTTATGCACGTGTAGAAAATGATGCGAATACAGCATGTTATGCTACTTCTAGTTTTAATATAGAAGTTTATGAAACACCAGTACCTTTAACTCCTCCAAATGTAACACCTATTCAAGAATGTGACAATACATCTGTAGGTACAGACACCGATGGTTATATTATTTTCGATTTAACACAGCGTGAAACAGAAATACTTAATGGGCAAAGCGCTACAGATTTTGCACTAACCTATTATACAGATGCTAGCAGACAACCTGACAACCAAATAACAACACCTTCTGCTTTTACAAATACAACTGCAGGTGGTCAAACTATTTATGTTAGAGAAACAAATAGCCTATTAGATATGTGCTATGCAGATACCGCTTTCGATATCGAAGTATACCAACTACCACAAGTTAGTAATCCTAATATTTATACGCAATGTGATGACGATTCTAATGATGGACAAGCTTTTTTCAATTTAACTTTAAATAGAATTAAAGAAGAAATTAATCCTAATTACAGTGCTGAGGGGTATACTTTTACTTATTATGATGACCAAAACGAAGCCAATACAAATGGCACAACAATACCAGACCCAGCAAACTACCAAGATGGTTTGGGCTTTACTACCGAGACCGTATGGATACGTGTAGAAAATCCGAATGGATGCGCTAGAATTGTTCCGCTTTCTTTAGCTGTTAGTCCATCTAGTGCTGCTTTAGGAACTTACACCCCAAATTCAATTTATCAATGTGATGATGGTACAGATGTTAGAGATGGTATATCTACCTTCGATATGTCCAACCTTGCTACGCATATCTCTAACGTTATTTTCCCAACCTTTACGGTAAGCGTTCATTTTTACGAAAGTCAAATTGATGCCGAGTTAGAAACAAACGAAATACCAGATATTAGCAACCATCAAAACACAAATTCTCCAAATATGCAAACCATTTGGGTACGCGTAAAAAGCGATTTAGGTAACAATTGCCTAGGCTTAGAAGAGTTTACAGATTTATTGATTGTAGAATCGTTACCAACAGCAAACCCTGTAAGTTTTACTAGAGTTTGCGATTACGATACAAACGATAGTGTATTATCGTATCCATTTGACACATCGCAACTAGAAGCCAATATTTTAAACGGACAAAACCCTAATAATGTTACCATTACCTATTTCGACGCCACCGATTCTCCGCTGTTATATTCAGATGGTACTCGAGTAACAAGCCCTATCCAGTCTACATTTTTAACAGAAAATCAAACCATAACGGTTGTTGTAACCAACAATACGACCTCAGATCCTGATGGTGCATGTTCAGACACTACAACTATAGATTTTATTGTAGATGAACAACCTGTTGCAAACCCCGTAACTATTGCTCCTGTATGCGATGGTAGCGCAGGAGACATAGACGACGATGGTTTATACCCATTCGATTTATCTGCAGTACAAAACACCGTTTTAGGAGCCCAAACAGGCATGGAAATTTATTTTAGCTATATTGATGAATTAGGAACAGCAATAACCAATGCTACAACATTACCTACCACACTAATATCAAGCAACCAAACCATTGCTATAGAAGTTATAAACCCAACAAATAATACCTGTACAGCAAATACAAATATAGATTTAATAGTAAACCCTCTCCCAAACTTTAGTGTAGAATCTCCTAGAATTGTTTGCTCGTCAGATCCTACTTTTTCTATAGATTTAGATGTTACTAAAGCTAGTGTTATAGATAGTTTTGATTACGAATGGAGATGGACAAGCACAGATGGTACTATTACTAATGAGTTTATTTCGAACGACGAATCCATTACCGTATCTACACCAGGAACATATGCTGTAACACTAACAAAAACAGATGGTACTGGCTGTTCTAGAACTAGAACCATTACTGTTGATGCATCAGAAAGAGCGACAATTACCAATAACGATGTTAGCATTGTAGACCTCTCTAAAAACAATTCAGTTACCATAAACACTACTAATTTAGGGTCTGGAAATTACGAGTTTGCTTTAAGAGAAGAAGGCTCGCCTTTTATAAATTATCAAAGCGATCCAGTTTTCGAAAATGTTAGAGCTGGTTTTTACACCATTTACATAAATGATGAAATTTGCGGATCTACAACACTTGATATTTCTGTAATTGGACATGCCAAATATTTTACTCCTAACGGAGATGGCCAAAATGATTATTGGAAAATAAAAGGAATTGGTGCCAATATACAGCCCAATAGCAATATTATTATTTACAATAGATATGGTAAACTATTAAAACAAATAAGTCCGCTTTCACCAGGTTGGGATGGAAACTTTAATGGCGCTCCAATGCCTGCAGACGATTATTGGTTTAGAGTTTTATTACAAGATGGTAGAGAGTTTATGGGACATTTTACCTTAAAGAGATAGCTTTAACCATCTAATAATCTATTTATTAAGTATTAATTTTAAAAATATTTGGTAGTATATCCAAAAATTTTAACATATAAGCGAATATGTTAAATATACCTACTTATAGGTATGGCTTTGTGTCTATATAATATATAAATTTACAATAGCTATTAACCAATTATTTGCAACTAACTAGGCAAATTATACAAAACCACTCCTAGCATGAAGCCTATTTTTTCGCTAGCTTTTTTTCTGTATTTATTATTTACATATAAAGCAGAAGCCCAACAAATTACCACAGATAGCTCTATATCTTTAGAGCAACTTATTTTAAATAACCTAGCAGAAGGATGTGTAGAAATAACTAACATATCCTCTACTGTAAACGGACAATCTAGTAGTTTAGAAAGTTATGGCTACTTTGAAAAAGCATCATCTAATTTTCCTTTTAAAAACGGAATAGTACTATCTACTGGTAGCGTAAATGCTGCTGGTAACACAGCAAACACTGCAATTTTAGCAGAAGGAGATGATGGTTGGGGAACAGATAACGATTTAGAAACTGCTCTTGGCATTAGTAACACGTTAAATGCAACATCCATTGAGTTCGATTTTGTATCCTTTTCAAATCAAGTACAATTTAATTATCTATTGGCTTCCGAAGAATATTATGAAGACAACCCATGTAACTATTCAGACGGATTCGCTTTTTTAATAAAAGAAGCAGGCTCCACAGATCCATATACCAACATTGCTCTAATTCCAGGAACAAACACACCTGTAAACACAAAAACTATACACCAAAATATTGTAGGTTTCTGTGCAGCACAAAACGAAGCATATTTTGATGGTTTTGGTTCTGGAGACACCAATTTTAATGGAAGAACTACTGTACTAACAGCCAATACAAGTATTACGCCTAATGTAAAATATCATATTAAATTAGTAATTGCAGATCAAACCGATTACAAATTCGATTCTGCTGTATTTATAGAAGGTAACAGCTTTAATGCTACTGTAGATTTAGGTCCAGATCTTTCTACATGTGCCAATACGGTAGATTTAAATGGCGATATAAATAATAACCTCGCAACATACGCTTGGTATTTAAACGATAATTTAATTGTAGGCGAAAAAGAGGCTACATATACAGCCTTAACATCTGGAGTATATAAAGTTGAAATAACACTGCAAGTAAATGAGTCGTCGTGTATTATAGAAGATGAAATAGAAGTAACTCTAAATGGCGAACAAATTTCTGGTGATATTTCTGATTTTATTCTATGTGACGATAGCAGTAACGATGGATTCGAAAGCTTTAACTTAGATCTAAAATATTACGAAATACTTTACTCTGTACCTTCAGGAACATACAATATAACCTATCATAAATCTGAAGATGATGCCAAAAACAACAGCAATTCAATTACATCAAACTTTACTAACACAAGCAATCCGCAAATAATATATGTAAGAATAGAAGATACAGTTAACGGTTGTTTAGCCTATCCTACATTTAATTTAGTTGTAAACGAATCGCCTAAAATTAATAAACCAGCTCCTTTAATTGTTTGCGACGATCAAGAAAACGATGGTTTTACCGTTATAGATTTATGGCAGGCAAACGACGAAATAACTGGCGGAGATAATAGCCTGCAGGTTACTTACCATTACACACAAGAAGATGCAGATTCTGGATGGTACCAAATATACGCACCATACACAAACGTAAACCTAACAGATACACTTTATGTTAGAGTTTATAATTCTTTTACAGGTTGCTACGCTACAACCACAATGGATGTTACTGTACAAGAAAACCCAGCAATAGACAAGAGTAGACATTGGATTAATAAATGTGTAGAAGATGAAGATGGCATTGAAACATTCGACCTTACTACCGTAATACCTAGCGTACTAGAAGGTGTTACCAATGCAACAACAACATTCCATATAACCGAAGAAGATGCATTGGCAGGCGAAAATGAAATTGCAAACCAAACAAATTACAATAACATTACACCATATTTCCAGTTAGTATATATTCGTGTAGAAGATGATACTACAGGCTGCTTTTCTATCTCTACCGTAGAGCTACAAACCAATTTAGTACTTTACGGTATTAACTACCAAGATTATGTAATTTGTGATGATTACTCGGATGATGGACAAGAATACTTTAATTTACTAGATGTAGAAAAAGATATAAAACTAGATTATGGTGATTTAGATATTGTATTTTACGAATCTCAAGACGATTTAGACAATCAAACCAACCCCATAAATAAAAACACACCTTATTTAGTAACCTCTAGTCTTGCTACTTTATACACAAGAGTTGTGGACGATGTATGTGTTGTCGATTTTTTAGTCGATTTAATTATAAAACCTGCTTTGGTTTTACCCGAAATAGATAGCGTAGATTATTGCGATACAGACACCGATGGTTACACCTCTATTCTATTAGAAACTTTTAGTAGAGATTTAACCAAAGGCATATCGCCTGTGAGTATAAATTATTATTTAACCGAAGTTGATGCTCTTAACGACGAGAACAGACTAGGCGATACCTTTTATAATTGGGTAAACCCACAACAAATATTTATAAGAGTATCTAATACGCAAAGCGGCTGTGTAGTTGTAAAACCTATAGATATTAATATAATTACTGCTCCTGTTGTAGGGTACCCAGATAATATTATTATTTGTGATGACGATCAAGACGAACGATATGTTGTAGATGTAACAGCTAGTTTACCTCAAGTGGTTGCAAATACTACAGACTTAGATATTACTTATTATGACGATTATTGGAATGCTGTTGCTGGCGAAAACCCTATGGACAACCCTACAGCTTACGAAGCTGTAAACGGACAATACCTTTACTTTAGAGTGCAAAGTAAAACCACTTCTTGTTATAATATATCGTGGGTATATGTAAATATAAATACACTACCCATTTTTGAAGATATTAGCATTTTTGAAAACTGTGAATCTGATGCTAATGATGAAGCAGATTTTTATTTTTATCTAAAAGATCCAGATGTTTTAAATGGACAGTATGGCAAAGATGTACTTTATTTTGAAACTGCTCAAGATGCTATTGACAGAACCAATATTATCGATAAATACAATGCTTATAAAAATACTTCTAATCCGCAAACCATATATGTTAGAGTAGAAAGTTACACAGACCAAGAGTGTTTTGGCACCTCATCTTTTGAACTTGAAGTAGGCTCTGTTCCGCTTTTTAACGAGCCCGAAGATATACCAGTATGCGACGATATTTCTAACGATGGCTCAGAAACCTTCGATTTAAATCCAACCATAGATTTTATAAAACAAGGAATAGCAGATAACTTAACTGTTACGCTTCATACCAGTAGTTACGATGCAGAGTATGGTTATAATCCTATAGATCCAATTTTTACGAATTCTTACAATCCGCAATCCATTTATGTTCGCATTACTAACGGAACCTACTGCCACGGAATAACAGATTTTACGCTAAGTGTTATACAAGTACCAAACACCACAACGCCATCGCCTTTGGTTGTATGCGACTCAAATTATGACGGATTAACAACATTTGATTTAACATTATCTGAATTGGAAATTTTAGATTTAAGGCAAAACAATCTTGTAATAACCTATCACTCTACAGAAGAAGGTGTAGATTTGAATACAGATATTATTACAGACCCAGAAAATTATACCAATACAAACAACCCAGAAACAGTATACATTAAAATTAATAACACCATTTCTAACTGTTCTGTAAGTCTTCCTATTAATTTAGAAGTCGATATTCCTCCGGCAATAAATGATTTTCAAGAACACGAAATTTGCGATAATTCTTCAAATTATTTTAACCTAAACGATATAAGCACTAAGCTAATAAATAACGACCCAGATGCTGTTATAACCTACCATACAAGTAATACTGAAGCAGAAAATGGTACAAATGCCTTCAATATCGATTATACCTATAATACAACAAACGACATTATTTACGCCAGAGTAGAATCGGCAACTAGAGGATGCCACTATGTATATCCTTTTCAACTTATTGTTAGTCCGGTACCTGTAGCGCATCAACCCAGCGACATGGAAACCTGTGACGATGCTAGTGCAGATACTTTCGAGACTTTTAATTTAAGAACACAAGACAATGCTGTTTATGGTAACCAAAACCCTAACGATTTTACCATAACATACCACGATAACAACAATGCAGCTCTAAATGGTGAGTCTGCATTAAGCGACAATTATAATGCCCAAAACGGACAAATTATATATATTAGAATAGAAAATAACGTAACTGGATGTTTTGATACCACACAGTTTAATACTATTGTTCACGATTACCCAAACCAAGTTACTCCATTAGTACAATGTGATATAGATTATGATGAAACTGTTGTTTTCAATATATCAGAAAACGAATCAAACTTATTTGCTACCGCATCAAGCAACATAACTATTTCTTATTTTGACGATTTTTCTTTGATAGACGATGATGCTTCAGCTATTACAGACCCAGCAAACTACACTAACAAAAATAACCCTCAAACTATTTATATTAAAGCTTATAACATATCTGCAGACTGTTATAATGTTATAGAACAAGAATTAAATGTTACATCGCCACCAGTAATAAATCAATTTGAAACTCACGAAATTTGTGATAATTATGCTAGCTATTTCGACCTCAACATTATAAACAATATTATTGTTACTAACAATAGTGATGCTGTAATTACCTATTACACAAATAAAGCAGATGCCGAAGCCTATACTAACCCCATAAGCACAGATTATACATATAGTACAATAAAAGATACTATTTATATTAGAATAGAATCGGTTGCAAGAGGTTGCCATTACGTCTATCCGTTTCAATTAATTGTAACGCCTTTACCCACAGCAAACCAACCAAGCAACATGGAAGCTTGCGACGATGAAAGTGCAGATAAATTTGAAGTTTTTAACCTAAAAATGCAAGACAATAGCATTTACGGAAACCAAAATCCTAATAATTTTACAATTACGTATTACGATAGTAATAACGCAGCCATAAATAAAACCTCGGCTTTACCAGATAATTATAACGCCCAAAACCAACAAAACATTTTTGCACGTATAGAAAACAATAATACAGGGTGCTATAGTATAACACAGTTTACAACTATTGTACACGACTACCCTAACCAAGTAAACACAATCGTGCAGTGCGATATGGATTATGATGAAACTGTTGTTTTTAATATATCTAAAAATGAAAGCGATTTACTCGCTACAGCATCTGCTAATATTATAATATCTTATTTTGACGATTTCTCGTTACTAGATAATGATGCTTCGGCTATTTCAAACCCAAAAAATTACACAAACAAAAGTAACCCACAAACCATTTACATTAAAGTTTTTAATACCTCTGCAAACTGCTATAATGTGGTAGAACAAGAATTAAAGGTAACATCGCCACCAGCAATAAATCAATTTGAAACTCACGAAATTTGCGATAACCCAACACGTTATTTCAACTTAAACGAAATTAATACTATAATTGTAAATAACGATGCTGATGCCCTTATTACCTACTATGCAAACGCTGCCAATGCCGAGTTAGGCACAGATGCTATTAGTACAGATTACACATATACATCTTATAACGATACTATATATATAAGAATAGAATCGGCATCAAGAGGATGCCATTATGTTTATCCATTTCAACTTATAGTTAACCCATTACCTATAGCTAATAAACCAAGCGATATAGAAGCGTGCGATACCGATTATGATAATATTTACGGGTTCGATTTTAGCCAACAAAACAGCATTATATTAGGCAACCAAAACCCTACAGATTTTAATTTTAGCTATTATTTAACAGAAGAAGACGCTATAGCCAAAACCAACATTTTGGCCAACATACACCAAGTAGATGCTGAAAGTATGATTTATGCCAGAATAGAAAATATAAAAACAGGGTGTTTTAGTACAACAAATTTTATGGCTACTGTAAGACGCAAACCAATAAATACTGTGGAAAACCAAGTTATTTGTTTAGAAAACTTTCCGTTAGTAGTTAATGCCGAAACAGGTTTTGCAAACGACACTTATTTATGGTTACCCAATGGAGAAACCACTGCAAGTATAGAAATTACAGAAATAGGCACATATAGTCTTACCATTACATCTGCTTATGGTTGCCAAACAACAAATACATTTAATGTAATAGAGTCTGAACAAGCAAACATTGAGATTACCGAAACTGTAGATTTTTCAGACCCCAACAACATTACAATAACCGTTAGTGGTATTGGTGATTATTATTACCAATTAGATGAAGACGAGCCACAACGCTCAAACTTTTTTCAAAACGTTGGTATTGGTCCGCACCTTATTACAGTAATAGATGCTAATGGATGTTTATCTATTTCTAAAGAAGTCATGGTAATAGATGTACCAAAATTTGTTACTCCAAATGGAGATGGCCAATTTGATACTTGGCACATAACAGGTGTTAATCAATTAATTGGTACAATAATTTACATTTACAGCAGACAAGGTAAACTACTAAAAACATTACCACATACCTCTTCTGGATGGGATGGAACTTATAATGGTGTTAAGATGCCAACAGACGATTATTGGTATCTTGCTCATGTTTTTTATAAGGGTAAAGAATTTGAACTAAAAGGACACTTTACTTTAAAGCGATAACACACAAATTTTGTTTAATTTTGCTATATGCAGTTTAAAATTGAATCTGAATTTAGCCCTACCGGAGATCAGCCACAAGCTATTAAAAAATTAGTAGAAGGCATAAATACTAACGAAAAATATCAAACCTTGTTAGGTGTTACAGGCTCTGGTAAAACATTTACCGCAGCCAATGTTATTAAAGAAGTACAAAGACCTACTTTGGTTTTAGCTCATAATAAAACATTGGCTGCGCAGTTATACTCAGAATTTAAACAATTTTTTCCAGATAATGCGGTAGAGTACTTTGTATCTTACTACGACTATTACCAGCCAGAAGCTTACATTCCTGTTTCTGGAGTTTATATAGAAAAAGACTTATCTATAAACGAAGAAATAGAAAAGATGAGGTTAAGCACAACCTCATCCCTACTTTCTGGTAGACGCGATGTGCTAGTTGTTGCCTCTGTGTCTTGTTTATACGGTATTGGAAACCCTGTAGAGTTTCAAAAAAATGTTATTAGCCTAGAAAGAGATCAAGAAATTTCTAGAACCCAATTATTACACCAATTAGTACAAAGTTTATATTCTAGAACCGAAGCCGATTTTAAACATGGTAATTTTAGAATAAAAGGAGATACGGTAGACATTTTTCCTAGTTATGCAGATGATGCATTTCGCATTCATTTTTTTGGAGATGAAATTGAAGATATTGAATCTTTTGATATCATGACAAACAAGGTAGTAGAAAAATACGACAGATTAAATATTTACCCTGCCAATATGTTTGTAACCTCGCCAGATGTATTACAAGGTGCTATTAAAAATATTCAAGACGATTTAGTAAAACAACACGATTACTTTAAAGAAATAGGAAAGCATTTAGAAGCAAAACGTCTTAAAGAACGTACTGAGTTTGATTTAGAAATGATTAGAGAATTAGGTTACTGCTCTGGTATAGAAAATTATTCGAGATATTTAGATGGAAGAGCTCCTGGTACAAGACCGTTTTGTTTAATAGATTATTTTCCAGATGATTTTTTAATGGTAGTAGACGAAAGTCACGTCACAATATCCCAAGTACATGCTATGTATGGCGGAGATAGAAGTAGAAAAGAAAACCTTGTAGATTATGGCTTTAGATTGCCTGCTGCTATGGATAATCGTCCATTAAAGTTTGAAGAATTTGAAGCGCTTCAAAACCAAGTTATTTATGTTAGTGCAACACCAGCCGATTACGAGTTACAAAAATCGGATGGTATTTATGTAGAACAAATTATAAGACCAACTGGTCTTTTAGATCCTATTATAGAAATACGTCCTAGTTTAAATCAAATTGATGATTTAATAGAAGAAATCCAGCTACGAGTAGAAAAAGACGAGCGTACATTGGTTACTACACTAACCAAACGAATGGCCGAAGAGTTAACAAAATACTTAGACCGTATACAAATACGCTGTAGATACATACATAGTGATGTAGATACCTTAGAGCGTGTAGAGATAATGCAAGATTTACGTAAAGGTATATTTGATGTTTTAGTAGGTGTAAACTTACTTCGTGAAGGTTTAGATTTACCAGAAGTGTCGTTAGTTGCTATTTTAGATGCCGATAAAGAAGGTTTTTTACGTTCTGCACGTTCGCTCACCCAAACTGTTGGTAGAGCTGCAAGAAACTTAAACGGTAAAGCCATTATGTATGCCGATAAAATTACTAAAAGCATGCAAAAAACTATTGACGAAACAGAGTACCGAAGAGAAAAACAAATAGCCTACAATACAAAGCATAATTTAAAACCTAAAGCCTTAAATAAAAGCTTAGACAGTGTATTATCTAAAAACTCTGTAAGTACTTATAGTTACGAAATGGAAGCATTAAAAGCTGCAGAACCAGAAAGCGAATACTTAAGTAAACCTGAGCTCGAAAAGAAAATTAGAGAAAAAAGAAAACTTATGGAAGAAGCTGCAAAAGCCTTAGACTTTATTATTGCAGCCAAATTGAGAGACGAAATAAAAGGATATCAAGATAAACTAGAAAAGCTAAAAGTATAAACTTTTAGCTTTCAATAAATTTAAGATTCAACACTTCAAAATTTAATCTTAGTTATATTGCGTTTTAAAAATATCTATTAAAACATCTGGAGGGACAATTTTGTTTGGAAAGCTTTCCATAAGATATAATACTTTAGTTATAGATTCGTGACTTAAACCCATTCTTAAACCAAAGTTATACAGTTTAATAACTCCTTTGTTTTTAGCATTATTTTTGCTTTCAATATTCATTAATAAAACCAATCTGTGAAACTGAACAATACGTTCGCTATGCGATTTTAAATGTGTATAAGATATTGGGTTTTCTATTAAATATTCAAAGTCAGATCTACTTACATCTAATTGTTTAGCAACACCTAATAAAAAATTATATTCAATGTGCTTAATGTCTTTATCATACTTTGCAAAAGCTATCATTTCGGAAAGTAAACTTAATTTTTCTACTCTATTAATCATCTTCAAGGGTATTAATCATCTATAATAAAGATACAGCGAAGTGTTTGGTTCTTATCGTATATATAATGTAGCTTATCGAAAAACACCTAGTATTTTATCGTAAATTTTATTTAGTTTATCATCTTCTATTTTTTTTTATCTAATAAAAATGCTGTTAAACTCTTTATCGATAATTTTAAAACGAATAACACTTATTTACAAATACCTAGTAATCAGCACTATATGTGGTTTAAAACATATTTAAACTGAAAAAATATTTAAAGTATCTTTACAAAATAAAAAAAACGCTAAAAGAGGCACTTTGCTTTTCTATTATCGATGAACGGTAACCTAAGTGTTTTAAACATATTGATATGACAAATAATGATACTTTAAAAAAATTACGAGTTGCTTTAAAACTAAGAGACGATGATATTGTGAAAATTTTAGCTCTGGTAGATTTTAGAATTTCTAAAAGTGAATTAGGGGCCTTATTTAGAAGAGAAGATCATCCAAAATATATGGAGTGTGGCGATCAAATTCTTAGAAATTTTTTAAACGGTTTGGTTATCCATCTACGTGGGCCAATGCCAAAAAAAGGAGAAAAGAAAATACAAAAAAAGGAGTAGTTTAATACTACTCCTTTTTTTATCTAAGAAAATAATATTTTTTATATAAATCTATTTTGTTTAGCTATAGAAATCGTATAAACCTCCTCAGACAAATCACTATTAGTAATAGTTAAAGTACCAGTTCCTAATGCTACATCTGCATCTATAACGTAACTAATTTCTTCTATAAAGTCTGTTCCAGATTCTTGTTCTGTTACCTTTACTTTATTAAAAGATACAGCATATGTTGTATCATCAGAGTTATCTACATAAGTATTTGTTTCGTAACTTTTAACTGTTGTTGCATTTAAATACTCAATTAATAAAGGATTATCTCTATATACAGACATAGATAATACTGCATTTGTTCCTGTAATATTGGTTATAGAATAAACCGAAACAGTATCTAATGTGGCTATATCTTTATCGTCAACACTGCTACAACTACTTATAGCAATAATTGCTAATACACTTATATATTTTATAATTTTTTTCATCTTTATTATTTTTATTTATTGACCTCTTTATAAAAATGAGGGCGTTAAACATGTTTTATCTTTTAATAACTTTTAATAAATCAAAATTATCTAACCACATAAGTTGTACTATAGCATCATCTTGTCCTACATTAGTTATATTTATGTCTAATCTACCTCCTCCGTTATCTATATTTGGAAGCTCTATAATTGGTAGAGTTACTTGAACCCATTTACCACGAGCAACCGTAGAAATATCGAAATTAAAAGTAGCATCCACATTAGTTGTATAGTTATACTGTATAGTTTTCATGGTATTTGCTGGATCTAGAAATACCCAAACAGAAGGAATATAACTACCTTCTTCAACTGCACTAAAATTCTTATTTCCTTGTAATCTTGCAAGCGCAGGAATACCTGAGCTAGAAGTTTCAAATTTCATAGCACTATTACCTTCATATTTCTGTGCCGTATCTCTCCAGTAATACACTATACCAGTTTCTTTATTTGCATTGTGTTGCCCCCAAAAACCTTCAGAATTTGCCTTTTTAAATTGGTTACCGCTACCTCCCCAAACTCTTTCGTATCCTGTGTACTGACCTAAATCCATAATGCCTCCAAAAAACATTTTTAAATTTTCATCTGCAAAATCTTCTAGATATCTTTCGTCTACAGATGTTATCCTGTCCTCATCTATAGCACCACCAATATATGAGACGGTTACAACATCTGAATTATATACAGGTTCTGCCAATTTTAACTCTAAAACCGTAGCATCATCTGTACTAATAGAGACGCTAGATACTGCAATATCTCCATCGAATCCAGCTTCTGTATTAACTACATGTACTTTAAATTTAGATTCTTGATTTAATGCTTTTACAGCTTCTCCTGTTACAGAAAAAGAAATAACACCATTTTCGTCTATTTTTAAACCTCCATTAAATTTAAATGGCTTAGAAGATTTAGTTACTTTAATTTTTAAAGGAATTAATTTAGAAACCGATCTTACTGGCCCAGCCTCTGCACTACGCTTAGATTCAAACCATGCAGTATAATCTCCTAATTTATTATAAGTTATATCTGCTATTTCTTTACCACTTGTTTCTGGTTTACCGCCATCTAAATACCATTTTACACCATCTACTCTACCTATTTCGTTAGTAATTGATAAATCTTCAAAGCGTAATGTTTCTCCTGCTTCTATAGATATTTCTTGCCAAGAGTCTACGTCTCCTTCTTGAGGGTTGTCTGATTCTGATATTGTTAAAAATTCAGAAAACGGATTATCTTCATCTAAAATAGTAGGACCTGTTGGGTTGTCTGGATCTGTAATAAAATTTTGTCTATAAACTTTACCTGTTGGATTAGGGTCTGCGAATACATCAATAGTAAACACTTTATTCACTACCCATTCGTTTCCAGATTTAACTGCATCTGTTACAGAATCTTTAAATGTATTTGATAATATAACTTCGTGCACTCCTGGTTCTGGGAAATGTACATTTACCAAATCTTCTTGAGATGATTTTCCTGAAATTATAAACTTATCGTAAATTGAATCTGACTCTGTAAACTCTGTATTTAATAAATTAGCTGAATTTGGTATGTTCCAAATATGAGTTAAAGGATTTCTAGATACATCATAAAAGGCTACATATGTATTTAAGTTAATTTGCTTTTCGCTTTCTCTAGCTGTAGTTTTAGTACCACTAGTATACCATTTAAAACTAGAAAAATCACTGTTATTATCTAGCGAATCTCCATACAATGAAAACTCATCTTCTGAACAGCTTGTTGTAAAAGCGAAAACTCCTAACAACATAACTGCAAATGTTTTTATTTTATTATTCATAATTCTCTTTTTTTAGTCTACTTCTTGGTTATATAAAATCTCATCATTTGGAAGCGGTAAGTACGCGTGTAGCTCTTCTATAAAGTTAACCGCAGCTTCATCAAATTCTATATTTAAGTTTGAATTAGCCACTAATGTTTCGCCTTTTTCTATTAAACTACCTTTACCTGTTGTTCCATCTTCCTTAGTAAAGTTATAATCTACAACTCGGTATTCGCTATCTGATAAATACTGAAAACGCTTTTTAGTAACATTCCATCGTCTTAAATCTATTGCTCTTTCTCCATTTCCTTCTAAACACAACTCTAAAGGTCTTTCTACATGTCTTAAATGATCTCTTAATTTAGTTTCGTAATCGGTACTTTCTGCAGCTCCACTTGTATAATCTATAAATAAAGACTCATCATTTAATACTAAAGATTCTAACCCCCATCTTTTTCTAATAACATTAATATTATCTATAGCACCTTGAAGATCTCCAGTTTCTAGTAAACACTCTGCATACATTAAATAAGCATCAGATAAACGATAAATAACCACATTTTTACCAGAAGCCCAAGAACTACCAATAGCATTATTATCCTCTGATGTTAGCCTATCGTGATTAGTCAGTTTTTTAAAGTATGAAAACGTAGTTCCACCAAAAGGCACTTTTTCATATCCTGGTTTAGATTGGTAATATGTAGACTCTTCGTCGTTAACCACAGCAATCATTTGTGCACATCTTAGTGGTACACTTATAGATGTAACACCATCTTCCTTTTTGTTTCTTGAATCGTTAGTGTCTTTTACTTCATTAGAGTAAGCAAATGTTAACCAAGATGTTGGTAAAAAGTAATTAGCACCACCACCTCCAAACGGACTGGCTGGTGCGGTATATCTTGCCCATCTATTGGTGTAAGCTTCTTCATCCCATTCGTCTTTATTTTGCACTAACCTTTGATGTACTTCTGTGTAGTTTAATTCTAGAATAGATTCTGAATTATAATCGCCATCTTGAGTAAATAATAATTTTACATTATCTCCTTCTAGCAAACTATATCCATATGGTCCTGTTATAACATCGTTTAACAAAGGCATCGCTAAATCATACTCTTTAGTATACAAATAGCTTTTACCTAAAACTAATGCTGCTGTACCTTTACTTATTCTAGTTTTTTGAGGTTGAATTGCTGGTAAGTTATCGTAAGCATACTTTAAATCATCTCTAAAAAATGTTATAGCTTCCTCTGAAGTAGATAATGGCTTAGAAAATTCCTCTAAATTTTCTGGAGCTTCATCTCTAATTATAATTTGACCGTTATTATAAATTGAATGTAGATAAAAATGCATTAATCCTCTTAAAAAACGAGCTTCTCCCATTTGAGTAGTCCAAGATTCTTCACTTTTAAATTGATCTCCCATATTATTTAAGCCTGCTATTACTTGGTTGGCTCTCCAAATAACTCTATACATACCATTCCAGCTTTTAAAATAATGTGTTCCCGTGTTATCAAATTTTTGAGAATGCCACTCGTAACCATAACTAACTGGATTTGTTCTGCTTTTAGGAAACCCTATATCGCTTCTTAAAGCCTCATTATCTATACCCCAAATGTATTGGTTTAATAAACCATTATATACAGAGGTTAGGTTTTCGTTAGACTCTGTTAAATCTTTCCAATAATTATCTGTAGAAACACCGTTAGGATTAATTTCTTCTAGATAAGATTCGCATGATTGTAAAGTTACTATTAAAGCAACCAAACTAAATATATATTTATAATTTTTCATTTTTCGCTTTTTAAAATTTAACATTTACTCCTAATGTATATAAAGCTGATAATGGATACCTTGATGCATCGATACCTCTTCTTACTACATTTCCTCCAATTTCTGGATCGTACCCAGAATAGTTTGTTATTGTAATTGGGTTTTGAGAAGAAACAAACATTCTTAAATTAGTAAGCCCTATTTTTTGTACTAAATCTTTTGGTAAGCTGTAGCCTAAAGTTATCAGTTTTAATCTTAAATAGTCTCCACTTTCTACCCAGTAATCATAATTAGTTTGGTAGTTATCTGTTCCAAAATCTCTAAGAATAGGAATACTTGACGTAGGATTATCTGCAGACCACATGTTTAACAAATCTCTATGTCTACCTCTTGTATAAGCTTCAATTTTATTTCCATTTATAATTTCAGACCCTACAGATGCAAACCAATTCATTCCTAAATCAAAGCCTTTATATCTCCATTGAAAATTCCAACCAATTTCAAAGTCTGGTAATCCACTACCCGTGTAATGTCTATCATTTACATCAATTTTACCATCTTTATTATAATCAACAACTTCTATATCTCCCATTTGTGCATCCAACTTCAGCTTTTGATATTCTGCTAAACGGTCTTCTGTGTTAATAGCTCCATTGGTTTCATACAACCAAAATGCTCCTGCTTCATACCCTTCTGCAAACACTGTTAAATCGTTAGAGTTAATTCTAGAACCTGTATTAAATATTAAAGATTGACCTGCAGTACTTGTAATTTTATTAGAGTTTCTAGTAAATGTAAAGTTTGTATTAAAGTTACTTTTACCAATTTTGGTTTTATACTTTGCAGCAATTTCAAAACCTTTATTTGTCATGTTACCTACATTTAAAATAGTGTTTACATTACCTGCCCCGTCATATGCACCTGCAGACCCAGGTACTCTTACTGGAAATAACATATCTTTATTTCTAGAATCGTAAAAATCTACACTAAGCGATATTTTGTTTCTAAAAAAGCCCATGTCGAACCCTATATTAGATTCTGTTTTGGTTTCCCACTGTACATTGGCATTCGCATAATTGTAAACTGCAGACCCAAAAGATAACTCGGTATCGTTTTCATCAAATATGTAATTAGAGTTATTTCTAACAGTACCTTGATATGCATAATTATTAAAACGGTTATTACCAACTGTTCCTCTACCTGCTCTAATTTTAAAATTGTTTATTGTTCTTTTTAAAGGACTCCAAAAACCTTCATCTGAAACATTCCAACCTAAAGTTATTGAAGGAAAAGTTGCCCATTGGTTATTAGGGCTAAACTTAGCAGAACCATCTCTACGCACTAAAGCAGATAATAAATACTTACCTTTATAATCGTAAGTAATTCGACCTAATACACCTAATTGTGTACTTTTAAACTTATCAAAAGAAGAAGCTACAGGATTAATACTTCCACCATCTAAAGTTTCAACCGAATTATCTAGCACTCCATTTTTACTTCCTAAAAACCCTTTGTACGTCTCTTCTTTTACAGCGAAGGTTGCTTGTGCTCCAAAATTATGATCTCCAAATCTTTTCTTATATCTTAAAGTAGCATCTGTAGATAAAGTTGTGCTTCTTGTTGATGATGCTTGTACAATACTTTTAAGCGGATCTGTTTCTGTAGGGTCTCCGTTTAAAAATACTATAGAATATTGTGGTGAAAAAATATCGGTGTACTCATCTGTTATTGCAGTACCAATTGTAGATGTAAAACTTAAACCTTGAGCTAAGTCTCTGCTTATACTTAAACTTGCATTTATTCTATCTCTAGTACCTTCATTTTTTCTCTTTAATGCCTGTGCTAAAATTTCTAAAGGCGTTCTTACTCCTCCATCTCCTGTATTTCCTGTGGAGTAAATTACATCTTCTGCTGGCTCTACTAATGGGTAAAGTGGTGAATAACGAAGCGCGTTAGATATTAAACCATTACTAGAACGCTGTCTTCTCTCTGTTGTAAAACCTACACTTGTATTAATTCTCCAATTATCAGATTTATAACTTGTTGAAGCTCTACCATCTATTCTTTTTGTTCCCGAATTAATTAAAGTACCATCTTGATCGAAGTAGTTAACTGTAGCGTTATATGAAAAACCTTTAGCTCCGCCCGATACATTTAATGTATGTCTCGAAGTACTCGCACCATTAACCAGCACATAATCGTCAAATTTATTATTGTTATTTAACCATTCTGGAACTCTAGTCGGGCCTGGATCGAAAATAGAAGCTCCATTATCTACCTGCGTAATATTAAAAAAAAGTGTTTCTTTAGAATCCATTAATCTAATACCCTCTCGAAGTGTTTGTACACCATATGACGTATTAAAACTTACACTCATTTTACCTTCTTTACCTTGCTTTGTTGTTATTAAAATAACACCTCCAGCACCTTCTGTACCATAAACTGCTGCAGAAGCTGCATCTTTTAAAATATCTATAGTTTCAATTTCGTTAGGACTTATATTGGGGTTTCCTTGCTGTGCAATTCCATCTACAACATATAAAGGCTCGTTAGAACCAATTAAAGAGGTAACCCCTCTAATTTGAATACTTGCAGACTCTCCTGGTTCTCCACTAGAAGCAGTAACGCTTACACCTGAAACCTGACCTTGTAATGCTGAAGCTAAATCAGACGTTACAAACTCTTCAATTTGTTCTGCCTTTACTTGCGCTACAGCACCAGTAACTTCTTTCTTTTTAACCGCGCCATAACCAACAACAACAACCTCCTCTAAGTCTTCTAAACTTGAGGCCATTGCCACCTTCATTTCTGCCGATTTTACAGTTACGAATTTTTCAGTCATACCTAAATAGCTAAACTGTAGCACTGCTCCCATTTTAGCTTTTACAGAAAAGTTTCCATCAAAATCTGATATAGTACCTGTGTTAGTTCCTTGTACAAGAACCGATACTCCGGGTATAGGTAAATTATCGTCTTCACTAGTTATTACTCCTTTTACGGTTATACTCTGTGCTTGAGCATTCACGCAAAAACTTAGCGAAACAAGCAGGGTAAGCATAAAATAGCTCAAGCCCCTCGCTGTTTTAAATTTTTGTTTTAATTTCATTTAATTTAATTTAGTTAGTGATTTTTTTGTTAAATAGTTAATGTGTCCTCCAGGTATTTAGTTAGTAATACCATGCGCTGGAGTGATTAATTTTATTGATTTTGTTTTGTCATAAAGAGATTTAGTTATTTAAATTTTACATTAGTTATAGTTTTATCTTTTTCTAAAATTGTGGTGGCTTTACCTTTATAATTATTGTTTTTAAACTGAATATTTTTAGACGTTTTTATTTTAATTGCAGGATTTTTAGGGTGAAGCATAGGGAATGTACCTGAATTTGTAATGGTATTACCTAACACTTTTAAACCATCTGTATTGGCTACTTCTAGAATTAAATTGTCAAAATGATTAAAAGTATTTTTTGATATTTCTATGTTTTTGAAGGCTATATTTTCGTTATCATCATCTGTTACAAAACGAATTACACCTCTATTAAATCCACTATGTTGGCAATCTTGAAACGTATTACCAGTAATAACAACATTTGCTGCATTTCCAGATTCAAACCAATGTCCACTCTCTACAGGTATAAGAATAGCTTCCATTTCTGTATGGAAAAAATTATTTCTTATAATAGTATTTTTAGGATTAGAAATTAACAAGCCTCTTGCTCGGTTACTACTTATTGTACAATTCTCTACCAATAAATCTGGATAGCCATCTAGGTTTTCTATTAAATCTCCTGGCGCTACTTTTGCTGGTAATTTTTCGTTAAAGGTTATTTTTTGATAACGTCCGTTAATTTTCTTAATACTCTTAATAGTTAACCTACCATATGAGAAAAATGACTCACTTAATCTAACCAACCCAATATTATCGTTTTTAACACCTATTTGAAAACCTTGCTGTTGCGCATGTCCCATTCTTACACCTAAAGTATAATCGTCTATTACATCTACAACTTCTTGGTAAGTACCGTGTACATTAGTAGCATCGTCTAATTGATTTTTAAAGACACAGTTTTTTAATTCTACTTTACCTCTGCACCCTACAAAATGAGTGGCATCTGCAGATGTCGATACCATTCGCCCATTTGATGCTGTGATATTAAACCCATCTAAAATAAGATCAGAAGAGTTTTCTGCTATCAATCCCATTCCACCAGCATGATGAACATTCACGTTTATGGCATTAAATCCAGCAGTATGTGTTACTCTAAATGCAGGAGCCAACCTATTTATACTTTGATCTCCTTTACTTGTTAATACCATACCTATAGGTGGCATTTTCTTTTTATGACCTGTAAATCGAACTAAGCCTGGTTTTAACTGTTCTACCTTTAATGTTTTTTGAATACCCAAAACTTTTTGAGTTTTAGAACGTGGATCGATTTTATATTTATATTTTATTTTATCAATGTTATTTTGAACTGCAGATTTTTTTCCGTTTGATATATTGGTGTACGATTCAGTATCGAATGCAATAGCCTTACGCTCTGGGTCGTATAATATGGTTTGTCCTAAAGTATGCTCGTAATATTCTTTTACAAAAACAATTTGATTGTTTCTAATCTCATAAGGATAATCGTCTGATATTTGTAAATCAAAAGTTTTATTTTTTTCGTCTCTAGCTACAACTACCCCTTCACTATGAAATGGCATAGCCCAGTCTACAGATACATTTTTTATAGATATATTTTTAGAATTATCGACCAAAAAAGGCACCATTCTACCATGAAAAATAAATGTAGAACCTTGACCATCTATAGTTAAATTACTAAAATTAAATATGGGAAAAGCTGTTCTTACCATAACATCGTCATGATTAGATATATAACAAAATACCTCTAAACCTTTATCTGGATAAAAATGATACGTTCCTTTTTTAAACTTTATAACAGAAATTGGAGATGCCTCTGCCTGCATCATACGCTCTAATACCTTTGGAGTAGCATCATCTGCTATTTCATTTCCAAAAACAACAATTTCTCCTTTGTTTTCTGCTACAGTTGCAAATAAGCATACTGAGTTTAACAACACAATAAACAAAATAAAGATGGTTGATAATTTAAAATTGACTTTCCTTATACTTTTACTCATAACATTTAAAACTTTTAAGTTTACCATGTAAAAGTTGTTATTTAACTCAATTTTGTTGTGTAGTTTGGTAAATAAAATGTGTGCATTGGTAAATATAAAACAGACAGTAATTTAATAACAAATGCTTAAACACCACTAAAAATAAGCTTTTACAGACTATTAGCTAAAACAAAAAAACGCTCTACAACATATGTTGCAGAGCGTTTTAAATAATTATAAAGGTGTGTTTATTTAACACCCTATTATTTTAAGAATATTACTATCCTTCCATTTTAGCTTTTAAAGCTTTATACTTATCTGTTTCTCCTAATACACTATAAATATTTAATAATGTAGTAGCAGCACTTTCATTCTTTTCTTCAATAGCTAATGCTTTTTCTAATAAAGGAATAGCGCTTCTGTAAATATCTTGACGCTTAATTCTTAACTCATCGTATCTTTTATCATCAGCTTTCGAGCTACCTAAACCATTCATTTCTTCAATAAGAGCAGCTTCTTCACCTAAAACTAATGCAGCAGAATTAATATAAGCATTAATATAAGTAGGGTCTAACTCTACAGCTCTAGCGTAATACTTCTTAGCAGCAGCAACATCTTTCGATTCTGCAGCAATTACACCTAAATTGTATTGTAAATCTGCATTTTCTGGATCCATTTCTGTAGCCATAGTTAACAATCTTTTAAACTCTTCTGTATTACCCATTTTGTGGTATAGGTTAGCTTCTGTCAAAATTAAGTTAACATCGTTAGGAGTTTCTGCACGCGCATCTTTAATGGCTTCTACAGCTTTTTCATTATCACCTTCACTTACATATATTAAAGCTACATTTTTAACAATTTCTGCTTTTTTAGACTCTGTTGTTTCTTGAGTAGGTGTTATATGACTTTTT
This sequence comes from Postechiella marina, assembly GCF_039538365.1. NCBI lineage: Bacteria > Pseudomonadati > Bacteroidota > Flavobacteriia > Flavobacteriales > Flavobacteriaceae > Postechiella > Postechiella marina. Next base: position 533,296 of record NZ_BAABCA010000001.1, on the reverse strand, counting down.
GATTTTAACGCAACATCTCTTAACTGTTTGCTTGGAAAATTCTCTTTTACTTTAGATTTTTTGTTAATAGCATAGTATTTAGTTTCTATACCTGTGTAACCTAAGTCTTTTAATTCTCCATAAAGTTTTAAAGCACGAGGATAATCTGGAGCTGTTACTGCAGTTGCAGCAGCGTAGTAAAGATATACAGTATCTTTTTTGTTTAAATTATAAACACGCTCGAAATTAGTAGATGCAGTATTGTAATCTTTTTTCTCGTAAGCGTTATTACCTTTTGTTAAAAAGCTATTAATCATAGATTGTTTTAACGCTTTTATTTCAGATCCATAAGCTCCTTTTACTTTGTTTATATTCTCTAAAGAATTAGTAACATCGTTATTATTACCAGCTCCGTTTGCAAATAATGCAACACCTTTTAAATAATAATATTTGGATTTTGTTTTCTCATCCAAAGATTCTACAAGAGGCTCTACTTGTTTAAGAGCTGCTATAGCTTCAGAAAAATTATTAGCTTTTACTGCTTTTTCAGCTGTTTTAATTTCCTTCTTTTGTGCAAACGAAAATGCGCTAACAGAAAGAGCTAAAGCTATAATAGTTTGTTTTTTCATTTTAAATAAATTTAGTTTTAATTTTCAGTGTTATTTTCTTCATTAGTATTATCAAGAGTTGTGCCATCTTCTAAAACATCAGTATTAGCAGCGTTTTCCGTCTCTTCACCTACTACTTCAACATCATCTTCGTCGTGCATTACTTTCGCAACTGCAGCAATAGAATCGTTTCCTTTTAGGTTAATTAACTTAACTCCTTGGGTAGCTCTACCCATAACTCTTAAATTTTTAACTGCTAAACGTATAGCTATACCAGATTTATTAATAATCATTAAATCATCATCATCTGTTACATTTTTAATAGATACTAAATCTCCTGTTTTTTCTGTAATAGAAATGGTTTTTACTCCTTTTCCTCCTCTATTAGTAATTCTATAATCTTCTAAGCTAGAACGTTTTCCATATCCGTTTTCCGAAACTACAAGAATATTACTTTCCATATCATTTACAGCTATCATTCCTATAACTTCATCTTTATCATGCTGTAAAGTTATACCTCTTACTCCAGAAGCACCACGCCCCATAGGTCTTGTTTTAGCTTCTTCAAATCGAATGGCTTTACCAGATTTAAGTGCTAACATTACTTGGCTTTCTCCTGTTGTTAATTTAGCTTCTAGCAACTCATCGTTATCTTTAATAGTAATTGCATTAATACCATTAGTTCTTGGTCTAGAATACTGCTCTAAAGCTGTTTTTTTAACTTGACCATTTTTGGTTGCCATAATAACATAATGGTTATTAATATACTCTTCATCTTTTAAATCTTGAGTACATATAAAGGCCATTACCTTATCGTCTTGTTCTATATTTATTAGGTTTTGAATAGCTCTACCTTTTGAAGTTTTACTACCTTCTGGTATTTCGTAAACACGCATCCAGAAACATTTTCCTTTTTGGGTAAAGAATAACATGTATTGGTGGTTTGTACCAACAAATAAATGCTCTAAGAAATCTTCATTACGTGTTGTTGATGCTTTTTGCCCAACGCCACCTCTATTTTGAGTTTTATATTCTGTAAGAGATGTACGTTTAATGTAACCTGCATGAGAAATGGTAATAACAACCTTCTCGTTAGGTATCATATCTTCAATACTTAAATCGCCACCAGCATATTCTATTACAGAACGACGCTCATCACCATATTTATCTCTAACAACCTCTAATTCTTCTTTAATTATATCCATTCTACGATCTTTTCTATCTAAGATATCTTTAAGATCGGTAATGGTTTTCATAATCTCTTCGTACTCTGCACGCAACTTATCTTGTTCTAATCCTGTAAGCTGGCGCAATCTCATTTCTACAATAGCTTTTGCTTGTATTTCTGAGAGTTTAAAACGTTCTATTAAATTATTTCTAGCTTCGTCTGCGTTTGAAGATGCTCTAATAATTTTTATAACTTCGTCTATATTATCTGAAGCAATAATTAAACCTTCTAAAATATGAGCACGCTCTTCTGCTTTTCGTAGTTCGTAAGTAGTACGTCTTACTACAACTTCGTGTCTATGCTCTACAAAATGGTGTATTAATTCTTTTAAATTTAAAAGTTTTGGACGCCCATCAACTAAAGCAATATTATTTACACTAAAAGACGATTGTAATGCTGTGTATTTAAATAGTTTGTTTAATACAATATTAGGAATGGCATCTCGCTTTAAAACGTAAACAATACGCATACCATTTCTATCAGATTCATCTCGAATAGTAGAAATACCTTCTAATTTTTTATCGTTTACCAAATCTGCAGTTTTCTTAATCATATCTGCTTTATTCACTTGGTACGGAATCTCGTCTACAATAATACACTCTCGTCCATTAACCTCTTCTATATTAGCTTTGGCACGCATAACAATACGCCCTCTACCGGTATGAAAAGCTTCTTTTACACCATCGTAACCATAAATAGTTCCTCCGGTAGGAAAATCTGGCGCCTTAACATGAGTAATTAATTCGTCTATTTCAATGTCATTATTTTCAATGTATGCTATAGTACCATTAACAACCTCTGTTAAGTTATGTGGTGGCATATTTGTTGCCATACCTACAGCAATACCAGAAGCTCCATTAACTAATAGTCCAGGAATTCGTGTTGGTAAAACTGTTGGTTCTTGTAGGGTATCATCAAAGTTTAATTTATGATCTACTGTTTCCTTATCAATATCTGCCAACATGTCTTCAGATATTTTTCGCATACGTGCTTCTGTATAACGCATTGCTGCAGGACTATCTCCATCTATAGAGCCAAAGTTACCTTGCCCATCTACAAGCATATAACGTAAACTCCACTCTTGAGCCATACGCACCATAGCATCGTATACAGATGTATCTCCATGTGGGTGATACTTACCTAAAACTTCACCAACTATTCTTGCAGATTTTTTATGTGCCGAATTTGCTCTAATACCTAGTTCGTGCATACCGTAAAGCACACGTCTATGTACTGGCTTTAAACCATCTCTTACATCTGGTAAAGCACGTGACACAATGACTGACATTGAATAATCAATGTAAGCAGATTTCATTTCATCTTCAATGTTAATAGGGATCAATTTTTCTCCTTCTGCCATATATATTTAATTAAATTTTTATCAATATTTCAAAACATGCTAATATAGTAATTTCGTTAGTGAGAATAAATGATCTTAGTTAAATTTTAGGACTATTTATTAACAATTTTTAATCCCTTTTTGGTTAATAACTATGCATGCATAAATTTTGATTTAATAAACTTTTTTTCGTCAATTAGCAACTTTAGCTATAATTTAAGGTATAGTTTTTGCCTTAGATAAAATGTTTTAGTATTTTTAATGCAGAAAGGAACCTATTATGGATGACAATTTTTCCCCAAGAGTAAAAGATGTAATTGCTTATAGCAAAGAAGAAGCCCTAAGATTAGGACACGATTTTATTGGTACAGAACATTTAATGCTCGGACTTTTACGAGATGGTAATGGCAAAGCAATAAATATTTTGAATGCACTAGATATAGACTTAAATCATTTAAGGCGTAAAGTCGAGATTTTAAGTCCTGCAAACCCTAATATTACCACTGCTTCTAACCAAAAAAAGAATTTACATTTAACAAGACAAGCAGAACGCGCTTTAAAAACAACGTTTTTAGAGGCCAAACTATTTCAAAGTACATCAATAAATACAGCACATTTGCTATTATGTATTTTAAGAAATGAAAACGACCCCACTACTAAGCTTTTAAATAAATTAAAAGTTGACTACGATAATGTTAAAGAACAATTTAAATCTATGATTACAAACGATAATGACTATATAGAGCCTAAAGCAGAATCTTTTCAAGATGATGATGCAAGCTCTGAAGATGCTCCAAAAGACAATGTATTTAATAGTCCAACAGGAAAGACTAACAAGAAATCTAAAACACCCGTTTTAGATAATTTTGGACGCGATTTAACAGCTTTTGCCGAAGAAGGAAAGTTAGACCCTGTTGTTGGTAGAGAAAAGGAAATACAACGCGTGTCTCAAATTTTAAGCAGACGCAAAAAAAACAACCCACTTTTAATTGGAGAACCTGGTGTTGGTAAATCTGCCATTGCAGAAGGTTTAGCATTAAGAATTGTTAAACGAAAAGTATCGCGTATTTTATTTAATAAACGCGTAGTTACTTTAGACTTAGCAAGCTTAGTTGCAGGAACCAAATATAGAGGACAGTTTGAAGAACGTATGAAAGCTGTAATGAACGAACTTGAAAAAAATGACGATGTTATTTTATTTATTGACGAAATTCATACCATAGTTGGAGCAGGCGGAGCAACAGGAAGTTTAGATGCTTCTAACATGTTTAAACCAGCCTTAGCAAGAGGCGAAATACAATGTATTGGTGCTACTACTCTAGACGAGTACAGACAATATATTGAAAAAGATGGTGCCTTAGAAAGACGTTTTCAAAAGGTTATTGTTGAGCCTACTAGCGTTGATGAAACCATAGAAATATTAAACAATATTAAAGGTAAATACGAAGAACACCATAATGTTGATTATACACCAGAAGCTATTGAAGCTTGTGTAAAATTAACTAATAGGTACATGACAGAACGTTTTTTACCAGACAAAGCTATTGATGCTTTAGACGAAGCAGGTTCTCGAGTGCATATTACCAACATAGATGTGCCAAAACAAATTATTGAGTTAGAAAAACAACTAGAAGACATTAAGGAAACTAAAAATGCTGTTGTTAGAAAACAAAAATATGAGGAAGCTGCTAAACTTAGAGATGACGAAAAACGCATTGAAAAAGAACTAAGCATTGCTCAAGAAAAATGGGAAGAAGACACAAAACAACATAGAGAAATAGTAACAGAAGACAATGTTGCCGATGTTATTTCTATGATGACAGGTGTACCTGTTAATAGAATTGCGCAAACAGAAATTAATAAACTTGCCGAATTACCACAATTAATAAAAGGAAAAGTAATTGGTCAAGACGAAGCTGTAGCAAAAGTTGTTAAAGCGATACAACGTAACCGTGCAGGACTAAAAGACCCTAACAAACCTATTGGTTCTTTTATATTTTTAGGACAAACTGGTGTTGGTAAAACGCAGCTAGCAAAAGTACTTTCTAAAGAATTATTTGACTCTGAAGACTCGCTTGTTAGAATTGACATGAGTGAATACATGGAAAAATTCGCCATTTCTAGATTGGTAGGTGCGCCTCCAGGATACGTAGGCTACGAAGAAGGCGGACAACTTACAGAAAAAGTAAGACGTAAACCTTATGCTGTTATTCTTTTAGATGAAATTGAAAAAGCACACCCAGATGTATTTAATATGCTTTTACAAGTTTTAGACGATGGACATTTAACCGATAGCCTTGGCAGAAAAATTGATTTTAGAAACACGATAATTATCATGACTTCTAACATTGGTGCACGTAAACTTAAAGATTTCGGAACAGGAATTGGTTTTGGTACTGCTTCGCAAAAAGCACAAGAAGATGCTAATGCTGTTAAGGTTATAGAAAATGCCCTAAAAAAATCTTTTGCTCCAGAATTCTTGAACAGAATAGACGATGTTGTTGTTTTTAATGCTCTAGAAAAAGCAGACATAAACAAAATTATAGATATCGAATTAGAAAAACTTTTAGCTAGAATTAAAGGTTTAGGATACAATCTAACCATTACAGAAAGTGCGAAAGATTATATTGCAGACAAAGGTTTTGATAAACAATATGGTGCAAGACCACTTAAAAGAGCCATTCAAAAATATGTAGAAGATGCTTTAGCAGAAGAAATTGTAGCTTCTCATCTTCAAGATGGTGATAATATTAAAATTGATTTAGATACAAAATCTGAAGAGCTTAGTATTTCTATCGAAAAAGCAGAAAAGCCTGCAGAATCTTAATATAAAATCAAACTCATAAAAAATCCGTTTTCAAATTGAAAACGGATTTTTTTTTACTCTATTTTTCTAAAATCTATCTTTCTAAAAAGACAAAGTGCATCTGTTTAATATTCTTTATTGTACATGCTTTTCTTTTTCTGGTACTCGATACAACAATACAATTCCAAATAAAAAGAAAATAAATAAAAACAAAATAGCATTACGCATGCTACCAGTAACCTGATCTATAGTTGCAAAAATTACCATACCTATAACAATACCAATTTTTTCTGCTACATCATAAAAACTAAAATAAGAAGTTGTATCCTCCGTCTCAGGTAAAAATTTAGAATACGTAGATCGTGCTAAAGACTGCACACCACCCATTACCAAGCCTACAAAACCTGCTGCTATATAAAACTGTATAGGCGTTTGCATAAAATAAGCATAAAAACACAAAGCCATCCAGATAAAATTCACAACTATAAGTGTTTTAATATTACCAAATCTAGAAGATGCTTTAGATGTTAAAATAGCTCCCAAAATAGCAACCAATTGTATTACTAAAATACTTACTATTAATCCTGTTGTTTTTTCGCTAGCACCACCCCAATCAATCTCTTCTTCTCCAAAATAAACCGCTACAAGCATAATGGTTTGCACTGCCATACTAAAAACAAAAAAAGCATACAAATAACGCTTTAATCTTAAATTTTGTTTAAGCTGTCTCCACACCAATCGCAATTCTTTTAAGCCATTAAAAACCACTGCTTTTGTTACCTTATGTCCTTTAGATGAACCAGCTGGTAAAAAATAAAAAGAGTATTGACTAAACAAAGCCCACCAAACACCAACTGTTATAAAAGCTATTTTCATCGCTTTAAAAGAAGCAGCATCTTTAGCTTTTTTTAATGCCATCATAATATCTTCTTCACTTCCCGTTTTTCTTATCGCATCATCTATACTTATATCAAAACCAAACCAATCTGGCTTCATTACCATAGCTAAATTTATAATCAATAAAATAACACTACCAATATATCCCATCGAAAAGCCTCGTGCACTAATTTTATCTTGCTGTTCTGGAAAAGCAATATCTGGCAAATACGAATTGTAAAAAACTAAACTTCCCCAATAACCTATTAACCCCATAAAATAAAACATTAAACTTAAATGTATATGCTCTAAACTAAAGGTGTACAAACCAATACAACCTACGCTACCTACATAGCAAAAAAACTTTAAGAAATTCTTTTTATTACCTACATAATCTGCAATACCAGATAGTATAGGCGAAGTTATTGCTACTACCAAAAAAGTAAATGCAGTAACAAAAGTTATTAGCGCAGTACTTTTAAATTCTGTACCAAAAGCTTGAACTGTTTTAATTTCTGAAAGAAATAATGCCGAATAAAAAATTGGAAATATAGAAGAAGCAATGGTTAAAGTATATACCGAATTTGCCCAATCGTAAAACGCCCAAGCATTTAACAGTTTTTTACTTCCTTTTTCTAATTTTACCATACGCAATATCTATTTAGGTCTTTTTTCTATCAAATTAATAAAACCTAAACTCATGACTCTTTAAAAATAAGCAAGGAATTATTGTACAAAAAAAGCTGCTCGTTTTGAGCAGCTTCTAAAGTAATCAAATATTTTTATTTGAATGCTATTTATTTTCTATCTAAACGATGTAACGCCAAACTTTTTAGCTTCTTCTTTAGCCTTTGGAGCCAATGCAGTAAGATTTGCAATTCTAGAATCGTTTGATGGGTGCGTGCTTAGCATTTCTGGTGGTGCTTCTCCTCCACTATTAGCCTTCATACGCTTCCATAAATCGGCTGCTTCACTTGGGTCATAACCCGCAATAGCCATTAAATACACACCTATTTTATCTGCTTCAGTTTCATGACTTCTACTAAAAGGTAACATACCTAAAACATTAGATCCTACTCCATAATATTGGTTAAAAGCATTTCTTGTTTGCTCATCCTTAATAGCCACATTTCCTGCTACAGCTAAACCTTGCTGTAAATAACCAGCACTCATACGTTGCTGTCCGTGGTTTGCTAATGCATGAGCCACCTCGTGCCCCATAATTGCTGCAACACCTGTTTCTCCATCAGCAATTGGTAAAATACCTGTATAAAAAACGATTTTTCCTCCTGGCATACACCAAGCATTTACCGTTTTATCGTCTACCAAATTATACTCCCATTTATAGTCATTTAAATACCCTTGATGCCCATTAGCATTTAACCAACGCTCTGCAGCAACAGCAATACGTTGCCCTACTCTAGTTATCATTTCGGCATCTTTTGTTCCTGTTACTACTTTATTTTCTGTTAAAAATTGACCATATTGAGCAAAAGCACTAGGAAACAATTGCGAATTAGGCACCAATGCCATAGTCTTTTTTCCTGTAAATGGATTAGTAGCACAAGCTGTAACTATAGCTGCTGCACCAATTAATATAAGCGTATGTTTTATCTTCATTTTTCTAGGGTTTATAGGTTATAAAAATACAAAATTTGTATCTTGTAATAAGTAAGACACAACTTTTTTTTAGAAGTCACCCAATAAAGTATATTTAGAATTCAATGTTATGTTTTCTTAATGTTCTCGACTTAAGTAACAAAACAAACCATATTTAGCATGAAAAAAATATTTATAGTCGCTTTAACTTTCTTTTTTTTTAATTGTAAAGGAAACGCCCAAAAGGAAAATAAAACTTATAAAATATCTAAAACCGAAGCTGAGTGGAAATCTGAATTAACAGACATGGAATTTTATGTTTTAAGAAAAGCGGGAACAGAGCGTGCTTTTTCTAGTGCTTTAAATAAAAATGACAACAAAGGTGTGTATACTTGTAAAGCCTGTAATACGCCTTTATTTAAAAGTGAAAACAAATTTGATTCTGGAACAGGTTGGCCCAGTTTTGATCAAGAAATAAAGGGTAATGTAGAATTTTCTACCGATTACGATTTAGGTTATGCTAGAACCGAAGAACACTGTGCTACATGCGGTGGCCATTTAGGTCATGTTTTTAACGATGGACCAAGAAAAACAACTGGTAAACGCCATTGCATTAACGGTGTAGCTTTAAAATTTATAGCTAACTAATACATTAAATTATTTGGAATCGTATTTATCAAGTGTAATTAAACAGTTTGAATATTATAAAAGTTTAGGCGACAAAACTTTCGAGCAATTGCCTTTTAATGCTTTGCAAAAAGAATATGTACCAGGCACAAATTCAATCTCTATAATTGTAAACCATATGGCTGGTAATATGCTTAGCCGGTGGACTAATTTTTTAACTGAAGATGGTGAAAAAACATGGAGGCATCGCGATTTAGAATTTGAAGAAAAATATACGAATAAAACAGAATTAATTGCAGCATGGAACACGGGATGGGCTTGCTTATTTAATGCTATTAACTTACTTGATAAAACCGATTTAGAACGCCTTATTTACATTAGAAACCAAGGCCATACGGTTACAGAAGCCTTAAACAGGCAGTTAACACACTACGGTTACCATACTGGGCAAATTGTACTTTTAGGCAAACTTATAAAAGGAAAATCTTGGATAACTTTATCTATACCTAAAGGGGACTCTATTAAATATAACAAAGAAAAATTTGGCAAGCATAAAAGCAAACGTCATTTTACAGACGATTTATAAATTTAAAAAAAAGCTAAAAAACACTAATCGTCCACTTTGTTTTTGTTTTTAAAAGGGCGAATAATTAAACGTGCTTCTCTATCAAAACGTATATAATTGTACACCCAATTTACAAAAACCACCATTCTGTTTCTAAAACCTATTAAGAAAAAAAGATGTACAAACATCCAAACAAACCAAGCAAAAACACCTTGAAATTTAAATTTAGGCATATCTACTACAGCCTTATTTCGGCCAACGGTAGCCATAGAACCTTTGTCTTTGTAAACAAAAGGTTGCATAGTTTTATCTTCTATTAGGTTTAAAATATTTTCGCCTAACTGTTCCCCTTGTTGTATAGCTGGTTGTGCCATCATGGGATGACCGTATGGGTTTTCTTCACTTTCCATACATGCCACATCTCCAATAGCAAAAATATGCTTAAACCCCTTTACCTGATTAAAATTATTTACCAAAAGCCTGCTACCCCTACTTACAAAATTATTAGCATCCAAGCCTTTAATAACCGCTCCTTTTACACCTGCAGCCCAAACCACAGTAGAGCTTTGAAAAACTAAATCGGTATTTGTTATTACATTTTTACCATCATAATTAGTTACCCTAACATTTTTCCAGATATGCACACCTAACTTTTCTAAAAAATCTTCGGCCTTTGCAGACGCTTTATCGCTCATACCTTTTAAAAGACATCCGCTAGATTGTATAATATTTATTTGTGCTAAACGTGTATCTAAATCTGGATAATCCTTAGGTAAAATACCTTTTTTAATTTCTGCTAGAGCACCAGCTAGTTCAACACCTGTAGGACCTCCACCAACAATAACAAAATTCATAAGAGCATTTCGCTCATTTAAATCCGACGTTAATAGAGCTTCTTCAAAATTTTCAAGAATTAAACTTCTTAAATTTAAAGATTGTGGTATGGTTTTCATGGCCATACTATGTTTTTCTATTTCAGAATTGCCAAAATAATTGGTTTTAGACCCTGAAGCAACTACAAGATAATCAAACTTTAGAGCTCCTATATTAGTGTCTACACTATTATTTTCTGTATCTATTTGTTTAACATCGGCTAATCTGAAATGAAAATTAGGGAAATCTTTTAATATTTTACGAATAGGATAAGCTATAGAATCTGGTTCTAAACCTCCTGTAGACACCTGATATAAAAGCGGTTGAAACGTATGGTAGTTATGTTTATCAAGTAATACAACTTGCACTTCTTGTTTAGATAATTTTTTTGCTAAAGAAACTCCAGCAAAACCTCCACCTATAATAACAATTCGAGGAAAACTCGTTCTTGGTATGTTCATATATATAATGTTGCAACGCAAAGGTAGTAAAAGATATAAATTTATAGGTTTCTAAATTCTTTATTCAAAATCGATTTCGTAAATTCGTAACCTAAAAATTAACAAATGAGTAAATACGATATTATTGTTCTTGGAAGTGGACCTGGTGGTTATGTAGCAGCTATTAGAGCTTCTCAATTAGGTTTAAAAACTGCTGTTATTGAAAAAAGCGAACTAGGAGGTATATGCTTAAACTGGGGTTGTATTCCTACAAAGGCTTTACTAAAGTCTGCCCAAGTATTTGAATACCTTAAACATGCCGAAGACTATGGTTTAAAAGTTGAAGGAGCAGATTATGATTTTGACGCTATTGTTAAACGTAGTCGTGGTGTTGCAGATGGTATGAGTAAGGGTGTTCAATTTTTAATGAAAAAAAATAAAATTGATATTATTTCTGGTTACGGAAAACTAAAACCAGGAAAAAAGATAGATGTTGACGGTACAGAATATAGCGCTAACAATATTATTATTGCTACTGGTGCTAGATCTAGAGAGTTACCAAGTTTACCTCAAGATGGTAAAAAAGTAATTGGTTATAGAGAAGCCATGAGCTTACCTAAACAGCCTAAAAAATTAATTGTTGTTGGTTCTGGTGCTATTGGAGTAGAATTTGCAGATTTTTACAACTCTATAGGTACAGAAGTAACTATTGTAGAATATTTACCAAACGTTGTTCCTGTAGAAGACAAAGATGTATCTAAATTATTAGAGCGTTCTTTTACTAAAAAAGGCATTAAAATTATGACTTCGGCCGAAGTAACATCTGTTGATACATCTGGAGACGGTGTTAAAGCTCATGTAAAAACAAGTAAAGGCGAAGAAATTCTTGAAGCCGATGTAGTTTTATCTGCAGTAGGTATTAAATCTAACATAGAGAATATTGGTTTAGAAGACGTAGGTATTGTTGTTGATAGAGACAAAATAATTGTAAACGATTTTTACCAAACAAACATTCCTGGATATTTTGCCATAGGCGATGTAACTCCCGGACAAGCATTAGCACACGTTGCTTCTGCTGAGGGTATTTTATGTGTAGAAAAAATTGCTGGCGAACATGTTGAAGCCTTAGATTACGGAAACATACCTGGTTGTACTTACTGTACTCCAGAAATTGCTTCTGTTGGTTTAACCGAGCAGCAAGCTAAAGATAAAGGTATTGATATTAAAGTTGGAAAGTTTCCTTTCTTAGCATCTGGTAAAGCTAGTGCTGGAGGAAATAAAGAAGGTTTTGTAAAAGTAATTTTTGATGCAAAATATGGTGAATGGATTGGTTGCCATATGATTGGAGCTGGTGTAACAGATATGGTTGCAGAAGCTGTAGTTGCAAGAAAACTTGAAACAACTGGACACGAAATATTAAAAGCTGTACACCCTCATCCTACCATGAGTGAAGCTATTATGGAAGCTGTTGCTGATGCTTACGACGAGTGTATACATATATAAGCAAAACTAGAATTATAAAAAAAAGCGATTCAATATTATTGAATCGCTTTTTTTATGCTTTATCTTTTTATACTATAAAAAACTCTGAATAGCCAATTCGTAACTTTGTAAACCAAAACCAAGAATTACACCTTTGGCATTAGGAGAAATAAAAGAATGATGTCTAAATTCTTCTCTATTAAAAGTATTAGAAATATGCACCTCTACCACTGGTGTTTCTATAGCTTTAACAGCATCACCAATTCCAACAGATGTATGTGTATATGCTGCTGCATTTAATACAACACCATCAAAATTAAACCCTACTTCGTGTAATTTGTCTATAAGTTCGCCTTCGTTATTAGACTGAAAATAATCAATACTTACATCGGGGTATTTTTTTATTACCTCGTCGTAAAACTCCGTAAACGTTAAACTACCGTAAATATTTGGTTCTCTTTTACCTAAAAGATTTAGGTTTGGTCCGTTAATGATTATTAGTTTTTTCATGCTGTAAATATATTAAAATAGAAACAAAAAAAGGAAACCAAATGGCTTCCTTTTAATTATCATTTTATGTTATTACAATAAATTATAGAGCAAATTCTACACCTAAAGTTATTGTATTAAATCCTAATGTTACAGGCCCAGCATCAATACTTACACCTCTATAAGCTGCAACAATATCAAGAGATTCGTTTACACTGTATTGAACTCTTGGAGCATAATAAAACCCTCCATCATTACCATCATTAATACCTACTGCATAACCTAAATCTGTTCCAATAGTAAACTGATCAGAAATTGCAAAACGACCTGCAGCAGCTATTGGTAAAAACTGAACATCGTTAGTGTCAAAACCATCAACCTCTTTTGTAAAAGTTTGAGAAAAACCAGTTATAGCACCTACTTGAATTTGATCTGCAACATCCCATAAGTACGCAACATCTAATGCTAAATTAAAAGATGCCAAGTCACTAAAATCACCAGTAACTAAACCTGCATTAACTCCAGCTTTAAACTCTTGAGCATTTACACTTCCAATTGATAATACCGCAATAATTGATAATAAAAATAAATTTTTCATAATTTAAATTGTTTATTTTGTTTGTTTGTAAAGCAAACATATTATATTCATATAATATGCACAAGAAAAACCTTGATAAATATTAAGTCATATTCTTACGTTAAAAAAAGATTATATTCTTATCAAGAATAAATAAAACCATCTATTTATCAGTTAATTATAGCAATAATACTTTTTAAACAGCCATTTTATTACTCACTGATTTTCAGGTAGAAAAAGGGAACTTTGTGACTAAAAAATTTATCGATAAAAAGTAAAAGCCTAAATTATAAAAAAACAAAACTCTTCTTATATTGTACTAATATTCATCACATATAAATTATAGAAGCAAAATATGCTAACCATCCAGCTTAAGCGATTAGGTAAAAAGAAAATTAAAACACTTAATTTCGACATCGAAAAAACTCCAAAAACACTAGAAGAACTTATAGAGCAATGTGTTATATCTGAAATTAAAAAGTTTAACGACAAAAGAGAAAACCTGCAATTACAAGCTTTTCTTACCCCACAAAACATTCAAGAACAATCAGAAAAAGGAAAAATAGGTTTTGGAGCTATCGAAAATAAAACTTTAGCTATAAAGGCAGATGCTATTAGTAATGCCAAACAAAGCTTTCTAGATGGTTTATTTTTAGTTTTTATTAATGATAACGAAATAAAAGCACTAAATGAAACTATTATAATAGATAAAGAAAGTACGATTACTTTTATGCGCATGACCTTTTTATCTGGAACCTATTGGTAAAAAAACATATTAATTTATTGGCATTAAAAACACAACAACATTATATATGATTTCTAACGAACAAGCAGAAAAGTATTTAAAATCAAAAGAAAAAATAAAACTTACTAAAAGTTCGTTTCTATTATACTCAAAAAAATATCAGACTTTAGGGTTAATCATTTCTAAATTGTATCCAAGTAAGGTTAGCTATCCTAAATGGACTCCAAAATATACTGATGTTTTTGGAAACGATGCTTTATTTAATCCGTGGAAAACTAATGAAGGCTTAAAATTGGCTCGTGCTCTTTTTGGCGAAATACGCGCTCCATATATTGCAGATATTTGGGATTTAATAAACAAACTACCTTACCAACAAGGCTATAACAGACGCTCTTTTAGAAAAGTACCAGATACAGATTTAATTGAAAACAAAATTAAAATTTTGCAATATTTATGTATATCTGGAGTTAATTCTGGATTTGGCAGCATGTCTCTTTTCGAACAAATACAATATGATGTTTACCATCAAAACCATGCTCACGCTTATCTTATTGGTGTTGTTTTAGAAAAAGGAGGTGAAGATTTAGATGAATTAATTTCGGATATTATTAATGCTGAAGACGAAATTGGAGGTATTTCAAGATCTTTAATAAAAGGCTTACTACTTACAAAAAAACAAAAATATTGGGAGCAAGTTGGCAAACTTTTACTTGCGGCACAACGCCAAGAAGGTTTACGACAAACCATTTTAGAGAGTCTTGACGAAACCCAAATTGGCGCTTTAAAGTATATGGTTACTATAATTTTAGAAAACGACTTAATGCGTTTTAGCAGTGTTGTTCGAGCTGTAGATACCTGGTTTGGTTTTGGCTGGGAAGCTCCTAAAAAAGCTACTATTAAGAGGGTTTTAGAGCTTAGCCTGCATTTATTAGAAAACAAAACCGATATAGATAAAGCGCTAGAGAGTAAAGATTTTTTAGAAATATACGTTGCTCTTTGGGTACTTGGTATAGAAGAGGTTGACCAAGCCAACGTTAAAGCTCTAAACTTACTTTATACCAATACAAATAAAAACATAAAGTTACTAGCTCTATTTTTTGTTAGAGAAACAGAAAGAACAAACATTAGCTTGGTGCCATACATGGAAAAAGAGTTTGGCAAAGACATAGAGCTAGACTATTGGATGTTAGCCAACAGCCCTAAATTCGAGCTTAAAGATGCTATGTTTAAAAGCATTAAAGCACATGCCGATGCTTTACCTGCAAAAGGTAAAACTTTTGAAAGCGTTGTATTTTCATGGAAAAACTACACAATTACACCAAAAACTTTTTATGACATATTAATTAGAAATGCAAGCGAGATACAATCTGAGATTTTAGCTCAAAATATAAGTGCTATAGCTTCAGATTCTAGAGAAGCATTTATTAGAAAACTATTTCCAGATCATTATACATATTATTGGAATATAAGCACACAAAAGAAAAGCACCCCGATAAATTCTAAAAACTTAGGCTGGAAACGCCATGTTGCACATCAAGCTATACAAGACAGAAATCAATCGGTCATGGCTACAGGAATTCGTCTTTTTTATGCCATGGAGTTGCAAGATGAAGAACTAGATATTCTAGAAAAAATACTAGAACGTAAAAATAAATATTTACGAGAAGCTAGTATTCAATTACTTATAAAACAGCCTGAGACTATTGTAAAAAAACGTACCAACAATTTAATAGTTTCTAAAAAAATAGATCAGCGATTAGCAGGTTTAGAGGTTTTAACTATTCTAGACGAAAAACAATTATACACCAATTATGTAACAGAACAAGTAGCTAGTTACAACGAAAGAACCAGCCTTAATAAAAACGAACAAATTTTTTTAGATAAGTTTTCTAACACTACAAACGCTCTAAGTTTTACTAATGGTTTTGGAGCTATAGACTATAATAATTTATCGCCACTAATAAAGCTTAAAACAAAATTTCCTGAGAAAAAAAATATTTTAAACAGTTTACTAGGAAAAAAAGACCGTATAATTTCTAGATTTATTGATGAGGATAAAACAGTTAAATCTATTAATAAGCTTATTCTTCTTTTTGAAAACAATAAGGATTTTGAATATCAGCACGAAGGTTATCAAGGCGAAATAGAAACAACGCTTCTATCAAAACATATTACAACTATTACAAAAAACAAGGATGCCACTCCTTTAGAAAAACTAAATAATTTACCCCTAGCCCACATTTGGATAGATTGGTACAACCAAAGCAAACTAAACGATTATGAAATGCATGCTGCAATGCATTATGCTCATGAATTTACAAACCCGTATGGAGTTTATGGCGCTTTAATTCCGTATTATAAAAAATACATTCCTAAATTAGATGGTTTAAATTTAAAAAAAGAACATTTTTATTACAGTATAAACCGTAAAATTTACACCATACTAAATCATTTATCTAATGCGTATGTAGACCAAAACACCTTGTCTTGTTTTAAATTAGACCTTTTAGAAGATGCCATTGCAAATTTTCCTGAAGCATTAAAAACTAAAAATCTAGACACTAATAAATGGCGAGTAAACAACATGTTTTGGTGCGATGTATTACTGTATAATAACTTTTTTAGTATTGACGAGACTCTAAACATTGAAAACAAAAAAAGATATTGGCAATTACAAAACTATTTAATGGCGCAAAGTTTAGGACACCCTAAGCACATTACTATTTTAAAAGATGCTTTAGGCGCACCAATAAAAAAACGAAATTTCCCTCGCCCATCAGAAAGAGATACGTTTCAATTGTATAATAACAATACCATTACAAAAGACGATGTTTTACTAAATACCATATTATCTGAGTCTAGATTGTTTTCTTTGGATAGCCAACATGCAAAAAATAAACCCTACAAAGAAACACTTAATTTACCTTTCGAAATTTTTAAACCTTTAAAAAAGAATTTACTTCAAATAGAATTAGAGCGTGGAGAATTAGAAACTGAAGCATCAAAATACATTAATAAATTTTATAATGTAGAAGGCGCTCATTATCTATTTGAAGTATTAGAACGTTTAGGAAAAACTAATTTTGAACGAGGCTACTCGTACAACCACACAAGTAAAACAAGTACCTTTAGCGCTATTATTAAAGGCTGTATACCTAGTGATACCGATACATTCGAGAGTTTCTCAGAACAATTAAAAACATCTAAAATAACCAAAACCAGACTTATAGAAGTAGCTTGTTATGCTACGCAATGGGCCAATTGGATTGGGCGTTACTTAAAATTAGACAAACTAGAAGCTGCGGTTTGGTGGTTTCATGCACATAGCTCTGAATATATGAGTGCCGAAAAAGAAACGCTTATTTCAAGATATTCAGACGTTGCCATAGAGCAATTTAAAAAAGGAAGTTTAGATATAGATTGGTTTTACAATGTATATTCAGACTTAGGAAAAGCCAATTGGAAATTGTTACATAATGCCTCAAAATACATTTCGCATGGTTTAGCTCACAAGCAAATAAAACTATACTCTAGTGTTTTATTAAATGAAGTTAAAATTACCGAAACGCTTAAAAAAATTAAAGACAAACGCGATAAAGATTATGTACGCGCATTAGGCTTAATACCTCTAAGCAAAGTAAACCCAGAAAACGATTTACTTAAACGATACGATTTGCTGCAAACCTTTTTAAAAGAAAGTAAACAATTTGGATCGCAGCGTCAAGAAAGCGAAAAAAATGCGGTAGAGATTGGTTTAGAAAACCTATCTAGAAACGCGGGTTATAAAGATAGTGTACGCTTTAGTTGGGCTATGGAGTCTAAAGCTGCACAAAAAATAATGGATAATGCAACGGTTACTATTGATGATACTATAATTAAATTAATAGTAGATAGTAACGGAAAAGCTAGTTTAAAGGTCGAAAAGAATGGAAAAACTCAAAAATCCATTCCTAAAAAGCATCAAAAAAACAAAGCAGTTTTAAACTTAAAAAACAATAAAACATATCTTAGTAAGCAATATTCTAGAACGCGCTTGTCTCTAGAAAAAGCTATGATTAACGAAGATGCTTTTTCTAAAAAAGAGCTAGAAAACATCATGAGTCATCCTGTTGTAAATCCGTTATTAAGCAAGCTCGTTTTATTTAATAAAGCGACTAACAGTTCTGGTTTTTGGCAAAACAGCCAATTACTAGATAGTGATGATAAACTGCACCAATTACATGCAGACGATACACTAGTTATTGCCCATCCATCGCATTTATATCAAGCTGTACAATGGGATTTATACCAACGTTTTGCTTTCGACAAAAAACTTGTACAACCATTTAAACAAATATTTAGAGAGCTTTATGTTATTACAGATAACGAAAAAGAAACCAGTAACAGATCGCAACGTTACCAAGGTCACCAAATTCAGCCTAAAAAAACCATAGCCTTATTGCGCGGACGAGGTTGGACTATTAATTACGAAGAAGGTTTGCAAAAGGTATACCATAAACAAGGCTTTATGGCGTCTATGCACGCGCTTGCAGATTGGTACTCGCCAGCAGATATAGAAGCACCAACACTAGAATATGTTGCTTTTACCTCTTTAAAAAATTACGAATCCATTCCGTTAGCATCCATAAACCCTCTAATTTTTAGTGAAGTTATGCGCGATATAGATTTAGTGGTAAGTGTAGCTCATGTTGGAGGTGTGGACCCCGAAGCAAGCCATAGCACTATGGAAATGCGAGCTGTGTTAGCTAAAGAGTCTGCAAGATTATTTAAATTAGACAACATAGAAGTAAAAGAACGCCATATACTTGTAAAAGGAAAACTAGGCAATTACAGCATACATTTAGGAAGTGGAAACATAAGCAAAGACGGATTATTTTTATCTATTCTACCTGTACACAGCCAACATCGGGGACGTTTATTTTTACCTTTTGTTGATGAGGATCCAAAATCGGCCGAAATTATATCGAAAATGAAACTATTGGCTGAAGACAATAAAATACAAGACCCCACGATTTTAGCCCAAATTAACAAAAAGTAAATACGCTTTTTAATCTAGAAAAGAAATAAAAAACAAGATCTTGCCAAAGCAAGGTCTTGTTTTTTTTAACATACCACCCACACTTATTTTTTTTAATTTAAAGAGCAGTACAATAAGGTATTAACCAATTCATACTATAAAAACAACAATTGGGTAGTTTGCTTTTCTACAAACAAAATGATTACCTTTAATTTGCTTATTAAATGTATTAAACATGAAAAATAAAGCACGCAACATATTTAGAATTGTATTATTTACATCAACTATAATTTCGATGTTTTATGTACCATGGATTTTAGTTTGGGCATGGATATTACCCTTACCAAATACCATTCAAGAAGAGGTAAATGCAACTATAAAGCATGGTTTTGATGGTATGATTGTTTATGTAGAGCAAACAGGTAAAGTTCCCGAATTTTATACTGGCGGATACCATAATAAAGCACAAAAAACACCTGCAAACCCTAATGCATTATTTAAAATAGCGAGTATTAGCAAATTATACGTTGCTGTTGCTATTTCCAAATTAGTTAAAGCCAAACGTTTAGATTTAAACAAACCTCTAGCCTATTACTTCCCCGAGCTTATAGATAGAATACAATACGCAGATAAAATAACATTAAAACATATGGTACAACATCGTAGCGGTATTCCTAATTTTACAAACTATCCAGATTATTGGTCAAATCCGCCAGAAAATGCAGAACAAACTCTAAGCATAATACTCGATCTACCTGCATCGTTTAAACCCAACGAAGATTACGAATATTCTAACACTAATTATTTGCTACTTTCTCAAATTATAGATCAAGTTTTAGGCTATAGCCATCAGCAATATATTAAAGACAAAATTTTAACTCCTTTAAATTTAAAAAACACTTTTTTCTCTATAAAAGATGTTAATATAGATGATGTTATGAGCGGTTATCACGTTGGCTACGAACCCGATTTAAAAACCGAGGATCAAGGTATGCTAGCCACCGCACAAGATGTTGGCATATTTTTAAGAGCCTTAAACAATGGCACTGTTTTTAATGCAGGTGAACAAGATATTTATACCTCTATTTACGAATACAACCACGGTGGTTTAGTACCTGGTTACCAAAGTCTAGCAGAATATTACAAAGCTATTGACGCAGTAGTGGTTCAGTTTACAAACACCACTAATTTTGAAGGTTATAATTGGAATCTATCTCAAATTTCGATAGGACGAATAAAAAAAATACTTCAAAAAAAAACATCAGGAATAAAAGAGAAGCATTAAAATATTACATTTCAAAAAAAAGACCTTCTAAACAAGGTCTTTTATATTTTTAAGACTAAACTATTTAGTTTTAGTTTTTTTATTTAGTTTTAATCTTTAGGAGCTTCATGCAATGCAGCAGCTGCAGCGCCTATAATTCCTGCATGATTACCAAGTTCTGCTGGTAAAACAGGCGTTTTTATTTTAATTTGTTTCTTGTAAGCCTCAAAATCTTTAGAGCTACCACCACCAAGAATAATTAAATCTGGACAAGTAATTATTTCTACCAATTCTAAAAATTTATTAAAACGTTTACCCCAATCTTTATAGCTTAATCCGTCTCTTTCTTTAGCAGAATTAGAGGCATACTCCTCTATTTTTTTATATTTTTTATATGGTATTTGTCCCAACTCAAAATTAGGAAGCAACTCCCCATTAAAAAATGCACCGCTACCCAATCCAGTGCCTATGGTAAGCATCATTACCAAGCCTTGTTTACCTTTACCAATACCATAATTCATAACCGCATAACCAGCAGCATCGGCATCGTTAATAACAGTAACAGGCAATTTGCAAGCATCAGAGAAAAGCGCTTTAGCATTTACACCCAACCAATCTTTATGTAAATTACCCGTAGCCATACAAACTCCATGCTTTATAATGGTAGGAAAACCAACACCTACAGGTCCATTATACTCAAAATGCTCTACAATTTTCTTAAAAACTTTTGCCATTTCTTCTGGCTTTCTAGATTTTGGTGTTGGTATTCTAAACCGCTTAGTTATCATTTCGCCAGTAATGGCGTTTACTAGCGCGCCTTTCATTCCTGTACCTCCAATATCTATTCCTAGAACATTCATTCGTGTGTCTTTTAAAATTTCTTAAAAATAAGAAAAGTTATTTTATTTGATGACTCAAGTTCTGCGTGAATAATTATTTACACCTTATACGCCTTTACAAGTGATACATTTCTACTTTTTATTTATAAAATTGATTAATGCTAGTTTGCAAATTGTGATTAAGCTAGAGGTGTTATACATTTTAAACAACAAAGTCTGCCAATCATAAATTTGACGTTTTTAAAGTTTAACAAAAAACAAAATATTATATTTGATTTAGTTATAATTTTAGGGTTAGGTTTACGCAATATCCTATATTTCTTAAATCTACTTTTAGCATTAATAAAAAAAACTAAATTGGAAATTAGAGAAACACATAGAAATAAGTATACTATTTCAACAGACAAGAGTAGGTTAGATGTTTTAAGCATTCACAAATTTCTTGCAAACGAAACTGATTGGGCTAACGGAATTCCAATCAATACTTTAAAAACATCAATAGAAAACTCTTTAAATTTTGGGCTTTATTACGAAAACAAGCAAATTGGTTTTGCTAGAATAATTTCTGATTATTCAACTATTGCATATTTAGGAGATGTATATATATTAAAAGATCATAGAGGAAATGGGTTAAGTAAATGGTTAATTAATGAAATAATGATACACCCAAACCTTCAAGGATTAAGAAGATGGATTTTATTGACAGATACAGCTGAATGGCTTTATAAAAAATTTGGTTTTAATGCATTGCCACACCCAGAATTTTACATGGAAAAACATAATCCAAATGTATACATCAAAAAATAAATTTTCGCTTAAATAAAACAAATAGCTAAATTTATTTAAAGCATTAATTTTCGTATCTTTCACTATACCAATGGCAAACATAAAAAACACTATAATATGAAAACATGGAGTTTTAAATTAAAAAACATCCCTAAAGAGGTTAGTAAGAAATTAGAATTGGAGCTTAGCGCTATTGGCGGATTTGTTTTTAATACGAATAGTACAAAAGATAATTTACTAACGTTTAAAATGCGAAAAAGAATTCTTTATCCATGGTATATCGTATTCCAAAATTGGACTATTGTTAATGGTGAATTGTTTAAAAATGATACCGAAAATAGTACCGATGTAGAAATTACTTTTAATCAACACTTTTTAATAAAATTTATAATATTTACTCATATTATTTTAGGTTTAGGTTTTCTTGCTGCCATAATTTCTGGAATAAGCATAAACCCTTCTATGTATTTTCTTGGAGGAACGGTCTTTGCATTAGGCTTAGTTTTATGGGTTGTATTACAAAAAAAAATTGAAAAAGATATTCAAAAATATAAAGCGTTAATTACAAAAATACTTGAGCCTTAAAAAAACGTTTACCCACATTTAAAATAACATCTCTATTTAGAACTTAACCAAAAATTATTCTGCAGTAAAAGTTTATAAACCCGAATAAAAAATAAGTGTTAAGCCTAATTTTAAAAAATATAAGAATTTATAAAACCAAAAGACCTTGCAAATGCAAGGTCTTTTGGTTTTTATTAAATAATGCAATTGCTACTTTAAATAAGCAACTACATTTTTTTCTATACGGTCTTGTATGTTAGAAACGTCTGCTTTTACAAAAGTTTCTCCAGTTATGTTTTCGTAAAGTTCTATATAGCGCTCGCTTACAGATGTAATATACTCGTCGCTCATGTGCGGTACCGTTTGCCCTTCTAAGCCTTGAAAATTGTTTGCTATTAACCATTGTCGTACAAACTCTTTAGACAACTGCTTTTGGGCTTCTCCTTTATTTTGACGCTCTTGATAACCATTGGCATAAAAATAACGAGAAGAGTCTGGTGTGTGTATTTCGTCTATTAAAACAATTTTACCGTCTTTAGTTTTACCAAATTCGTATTTGGTATCGACTAAAATTAAACCACGAGAAGCAGCTATTTCTGTTCCGCGTTTAAATAATTTGCGAGTATAATCTTCTAAAATAATATAATCTGCTTCGCTTACAATACCTTTTGCCAAAATATCTTCGCGAGAAATATCTTCGTCGTGATCTCCCATTTCTGCTTTTGTAGCTGGTGTAATAATAGGACTTGGAAACTTATCGTTTTCTTTCATTCCTTCTGGCATAGGTACACCACAAAGCATACGTTTTCCTGCTTTGTACTCGCGTGCTGCATGCCCAGACATATAACCACGAATTACCATTTCTACTTTAAAGGGTTCGCATAAGTGGCCTACTGCTACATTTGGGTCTGGTGTTGCTGTTAACCAATTTGGTACTATATCTTGTGTTGCAGCCATCATTTTTGTGGCTATTTGGTTTAGTATTTGCCCTTTGTATGGTATTCCTTTTGGCATAACAACATCGAAGGCCGATAGCCTGTCTGTTGCTACCATAACCAACGCTTCGTCGTTAATGTTATAAACTGCTCTTACTTTTCCTTTGTATAGGCTTTTTTGTCCTGGAAAATTGAAATTAGTGTCTATTATTGTGTTACTCATTTTAATTGCTTTTGGCTCTTAGCTTATTTTTAGTTACTATGCCCTAGCCCAGATTGAGGCTTTGTTGAAGCTCTTTTTGTGTTGTTGCACTTATGCAACACAAAAAAGCGACTGCCGAAAGCTGGAAATAGCTTCTAATTATTTTTATTGTTTTTTATAACTTAAATTAATCGTTGTTTTCTATGGCTTTGTAGGCTTCTATTACCTTTTTAACCAATTTATGGCGTATTACATCTTTATCGTCTAGAAATATCATACCTACACCTTCTACGTTTTTAAGTATTAAAAGGGCTTCTTTTAATCCAGAAATGGTACGTCGTGGTAAATCTATTTGCCCAGGATCTCCTGTTAATAAAAATTTAGCGTTTTTGCCCATACGTGTTAAAAACATTTTCATTTGGGCATGGGTGGTGTTTTGCCCTTCGTCTAAAATTACAAAGGCATTATCTAGCGTACGCCCACGCATAAAGGCTAATGGTGCTATTTGTATAGTACCTTTCTCTATGTAATGTGCTAATTTTTCTGGGGCAATCATATCACGTAATGCGTCGTATAAAGGTTGCATGTACGGGTCTAGTTTTTCTTGTAAATCGCCTGGTAAGAATCCTAAATTCTCACCTGCCTCTACCGCTGGTCTTGTTAAAATAATACGCTTTACTTCTTTATTTTTTAAGGCTTGAACTGCCAATGCTACACCTGTATAGGTTTTACCTGTTCCTGCAGGGCCTATGGCAAAAACCATATCGTTTTTATGCATAAGCTCTACCATTTTACGTTGGTTTGCTGTTTGCGCTTTTATTAATTTACCGCCTACGCCATGTACTATTACTTCGCCACTTTTAGAGGATGTTTTATAATCTTCGCTACTTTGACTTGTTAAAACGCGCTCGATAGCGTTCTCGTCTAACTTATTGTATTTTGCAAAGTGCTTTAATAGCATGGTTATTCGCCTATCGAACTCTTCGAGTAGTTCTTCGTCTCCAAAGGCTTTTATTTCGTTGCCTCTTGCTACAATTTTTAGCTTTGGAAAGTATTTTTTAAGAAGTTCTATGTTTACATTTTGTGCTCCAAAAAACTCTTTTGGAGAAATTTCTTCAAGTTGAATGATGATTTCGTTCAAAGGCGTGGTTTTAGGTTTATAAAATTAATCTTTAATCTAAAATAAATTTACAGAGATAAAATGATTTATTAGATTTGTAATCTATATTCGTAAAACTCAAAAATACATAATTTTGAGTGACCAAACATTAAAAACATATCAACAATTTTGCCAATGGCGATTATTACATTAACTACCGATTTTGGTGAAAAAGATTACTTTGCTGGCGCAACAAAAGGAGCTATTTATAGTGAACTCCCTGATGTAAGAATTGTTGATATCTCGCATTCTGTATCTCCCTTTAATATTCCAGAAGCTGCATATATTATTCAAAACGCTTACAGCAGTTTTCCAAAAGGAACCATACATATTATTGGTATAGATTCTGAATTAAATACAGAGAACAAACATATTGCTATAAAGCTAGACGATCATTTTTTTATTTGTGCCAATAATGGTATTATGAGCATGATTTGTGCAGAAATAGCACCAGAGAAAATTGTAGAAATTAATATACACGACAAAATTCAAACCAGTTTTCCAGTATTAGATGTTTTTGTTAAAGTATCTTGCCATATTGCACGTGGTGGCACTCTAGAAGTTATAGGTAAAACCATTAAAGATATTAAGCCTATAAAAAATATTGCACCGTATGTAAACGACGATAAAACCCAAATTATTGGTAGTGTTATTTACATTGATAATTATGGTAATGTAGTTACTAATATAAAACGTCATTTTTTTGAAACGATACAAAAAGGGCGCGAGTTCGAAATATCTGCCAGAAACTACAAGTTTAAAACCATTTACTCTAAATATAGCGACATTGTTAATTTTGAAATACCAGAAGATAAACGCCATGCTGGTGGTAAAAAACTAGTGGTTTTTAATTCTGGTGGTTTTTTAGAAATTGCTGTGTATAAAAGTAACCCTGCAACAATTGGTAGCGCGTCTACCCTGCTTGGTTTAAGTGTAATGAATACTATAACCGTAAACTTTATTACACCACCTATTCGCACTATAAATAACTAAAAACTGATGTGATTTTAAATTGAAATTGTATATTATTTTACCAATTAAAACAAAAAATTAAAATGCTAGTACGAATTGTTAAATTGAGTTTTTTTGAAAAACATATAGATGAATTTCTAGACAATTTTGAATTAAACAAACTTAAAATTAGACATTTTGAAGGTTGCCAGTTTTTAGAATTATATAGAGATAAAAACAATACTAATGTTTTTTTTACTTATAGCTATTGGAACTCTGAAGTCGATTTAAATAATTACAGAAACTCTGATTTATTTAAAGGTATTTGGAGTAAAACAAAAGTGCTTTTTAATGCTAAACCCGAAGCTTGGAGTGTTAATAAATTAGAATCTCTTAACTAACAATTACGAAATAAACAAAAAACAAGTAACCAACAACAATTAACAATTAACAATTAACAAAAGTAGATGTTCGCTATACTAAAAAAAGAAATAAACTCGTTTTTTGCATCACCAATAGGGTATTTAGTTATTGCTATTTTTTTACTACTAAACGGTCTGTTTTTATGGGTATTTAAAGGCGAATTTAATATTCTAGATTTTGGCTTTGCAGATTTATCGTCTTTCTTTTTACTAGCGCCTTGGGTTTTAATATTTTTAATTCCAGCGGTAACTATGCGCAGTTTCTCTGATGAGAAAAAACAAGGTACTTTAGAGTTGCTATTAACCAAGCCCATTTCTTATTTACATATTGTTTTGGGTAAATATTTAGGCGCATTTGTACTTATTTTAATTGCTCTTTTACCAACCTTAATTTACGTTTATACGGTTTCCCAATTGGGTAATCCTGTTGGTAATTTAGACATGGGTAGCACTTTAGGCTCTTATTTTGGTTTGCTGTTTTTGGTTACAAGTTACACTGCTATTGGTGTGTTTTGCTCTACCCTATCAGAAAATCAAATTGTGTCTTTTATATGTGCTGTTTTTCTTTGTTTTCTGTTTTACATTGGTTTTGAAGGTATTGCAGATTATGTAGCAAGTACATTTATAGAACAATTGGGCATGAGCACGCATTATAAAAGTATGAGTCGTGGCGTTTTAGATACTCGCGATATTATTTACTTTATAACTACTACTGCTTTTTTTATTGTTTTAACCGTTTATGGTATTAAAACCGAAAAACTAAGAAAAACCGATTTTATTAAAATTACTGGCTTATTTATACTCTTGATTTTTATTAATATTACTGCTTTTTCGTTTTTTACGCGTGCCGATTTAACTCAAGATAAACGCTATACACTTAGCAATGCATCAATAAACATTATTAAAAATTTAGAATCGCCAATAGTTGTAGATGTATTTTTAAAAGGTGAAGATTTCCCATCAGAGTTTAGACGTCTGCAACGCGAAACAAAACAATTATTAGAAGAATTTGCTGCAAAAAACAACAATGTACTTTTTAACTTTATAGACCCGCTAGAAAACGAAACCACTAGAGAACGAAACATACAGCAATTAAGCGAGCGCGGATTAACACCAATGCAATTAAGTGTTAGCGAAAGCGGGAAATCGTCTAAAGCAGTAATTTTTCCTTGGGCATTAGCAAGTTACAACAACCAAACCATTACCATACCTTTAATTAAGAATAAAATTGGTGCTTCGCAACAAGATTTAGTATCTAATTCTGTGCAACATTTAGAGTATGCTTTTGCAGATGGTTTTAATAAACTAACACAACCTAAAAAGCGAAAAATAGCCATTTTAAAAGGCAACAAACAGCTCGAAGACAAATACATTGCAGATTTTGTTAAAAAATTAGGCGAATATTACTTTATAGCACCTTTTCCCTTAGATAGCGTTTCTAAAAATCCGCAACGTATTTTAAAGGCTTTAAATAATTTCGATCTTTTAATTTCTGCTAAACCAACAAAAGCTTTCTCTGAAAACGAAAAATTTGTTCTAGATCAATTTACCATGAATGGCGGAAAAAGCCTATGGCTTCTAGACGCTGTAACAATAGAAAAAGATAGTCTTTATAATAACTCTGGTAGTAATTTTGCTATTACTAGAGATTTAAACCTAACCGATTTCTTTTTTAATTACGGTGCCAGAATAAACCCTGTAATAGTTAGCACCTTATACTCTGCACCTATTACTTTGGCAATGGGCGAAGGTAGCGCATCGCAATTTCAGCATTTAAAATGGCCTTATTCGCCACTTGCAGCATCAAACAGTAAACACCCTATTGTAAATAATTTAAACTTAGTAAAATTTGATTTTGCAAACCAAATAGATACACTTAAAAACAATATAAAAAAAACCATTTTATTACAAAGTGCACCTTTAACAAAGCTAGAAGGCACGCCAAAACAAATAAGCTTAAATTTGGTTACACAAGACCAAAATCCCCAAAAATTTAACCAAGGAAACCAAACGCTTGCAGTCTTATTAGAAGGTGAATTTTCATCGGTTTACAAAAATAGAGTAAAACCTTTTAAACTTAATACAAACAAGAGTAAAAGCGTGAATACAAAAATGGTAATTATAGCTGATGGCGACGTTATAAAAAACGATGTAATTAAAAATATACCACAAGAACTTGGCTTTGATAGATGGACCGGAAAAACTTACGGAAACAAAGAATTTTTACTTAATACCGTTAATTTTTTATTAGATGATGGCGGACTTATAAACATTCGATCTAAAGAAATTGCTGTTGCTTTTTTAGATCAAGGTAAAATAGCCTCTCAAAAAACAAAATGGCAACTTATAAACATCTTATTACCACTAGTATTGCTCGCAGTGTTTGGTTTTGTTTTCAACTACATTAGAAAGAAAAAATATACTGCTTAAATGTTAATAAGTTTGTTTCGAATTTTAAATGGTATAGAATATATTTGTAAGTAACATATATTTAAAATTAAAACTACACTCATAGATGAAATTCATAGTATCAAGTACATACTTATTAAAACAACTACAAGTTTTAGGTGGCGTTATAAACAGTTCGAATACATTACCAATATTAGATAATTTTTTATTCGAATTAGACCACGACAAACTTACTGTTTCTGCAAGTGATTTAGAAACTACTATGTCTTCGTCTTTAAATGTAGAAAGTGATAGCGAAGGTAGCGTTGCCATTCCTGCACGTTTACTTTTAGATACTTTAAAAACATTTCCAGAGCAACCTTTAACGTTTGTTGTTGAAGAAAACAACACCGTAGAAATTAGCTCTAATCACGGTAAATATGCTTTGGCTTACGCAAACGGAAACGAATTTCCTAAGGCAGTTGCTCTAGAAGACCCAAGTACAACCATAATAAAAGGCGATGTACTTGCTACTGCTATTAACAAAACTATTTTTGCTGCAGGAAACGACGATTTACGCCCAGTAATGAGCGGTGTATTTTTTCAGTTCTCTACAGAAGGTTTAACCTTTGTTGCTACAGACGCTCACAAACTAGTAAAATATACGCGTGAGGATATTAAGGCTAACCAAGTGGCAGAATTTATTATGCCTAAAAAGCCTTTAAATCTTTTAAAAGGAATTTTAGCAGCTAGTGATGAAGATGTTACTATTGAGTACAACGAAAGTAACGCCAAATTTACTTTTGAAAACTCTGAGTTAATTTGTCGTTTAATTGATGGAAAATATCCAAACTACGAAGCGGTAATCCCTAAAGAAAACCCTAATAAGTTATCTATTGACAGAACACAGTTTTTAAACTCTGTGCGTCGCGTTAGTATATTCTCTAACAAAACGACACACCAAATTCGTTTAAAAATTGCTGGTGCAGAATTAAATATTTCTGCTGAAGATATTGATTACAGTAATAAAGCAGAAGAGCGTTTAACTTGCGACTACCAAGGAGACGATATGCAAATTGGTTTTAACTCGCGTTTTTTAACAGAGATGTTAAACAACCTAAGCGCTACAGATGTGCAATTAGAAATGAGTATGCCTAATAGAGCGGGTATTTTAACGCCAATTGATGGTCTTGATGAAGGCGAACACATAACTATGCTTGTTATGCCTGTTATGCTTAACTCTTAATACTATAATAAACAAAAAATATAAAACTTAAGCAGTAACCTTTTGGGTTGCTGCTTTTTTTATGAATTTGTTTTTTGTCTTTTCAAAAAAAAAGCTCACCATTAGGCAAGCTTTCTAGTTATCTCGTATAATTAAACTAACTAATAAAATTAAGAGATAATGGATATTTTGGAGTTTCGCCACGACTTACCCTTATGGCGTTTAATATAGGAAATACAACAGATATAATACTAAGTACAACAAAACCTAATAAGCCTAAACCAAAAAATAAAATTAGTGGCACACAAATAATACAGTAAACAATTAAGCTTAATTGAAAATTGATAATATTTTTACCATGCAAATCCATTTGGTAAACCTTCTCCTTTTGAGTTACCCAAAGTATTAATGGAAGTAGCAAACTCCCAAAACCTATTATTAAGGTTATTAACTGGCTTAAATGCGCAACTACTAAAAGTTGATTGTCTTGTCTCATTTTATACGATTGTGATTTGATTGATACTTGTATGACGCACCAATTACAAATTTGTTACACAAAAAATTTAAATTTTAAACAGACAGCACCTTTTTAGGCATGCATTATGTAAAAAGGAATGTTAATATTAAAACCTAAAGTTTCTACTTTATGGATACGAAATAAGCGGTTTAAAAAAGAATGATTTTCGGTTAAAAGGGCAAACATTTGTATATTGTTTGTAGACAAATAATGGTCTACTTTTTCTACTAAATTATTATTAGACACTTCCAAACTTTGGCAACTAACTTTAGAAAATAAAGCGTTAAAAAAGTTACTTTTAAAAATACATCTGTTAGGTTTTAAAGCTCCTTTTATTAGTAAAGCGGTTAGATTTGCTTTTCTTAAAAACAATAACCGCTTTAATGGTTTTAATTTATCGACGTGAAAGCTTAAAAAATTATCGCCCATTAAAGCTATAGATTTTAGCTCCGTAAATTTACAACCATTTGGCACCGCTAAAACAGGTACATTACAACATTGCATAGCATGTACTGTATTACTACCAAAAATAATTTTATTTAACCCCGTTGCTCCTTTAGTTCCCATTATTATTAAATCTATATCATGAATTTTAGACACTTGTTTTATAGCGTCAACAAAATTATCGAAATCTACTAAAGCACAAAACTTATGCCTCGGGTTGTTATAAGCGCTTTGCATAGTAGCAATAATATTGGCTATAGATTTTTTCGAAACATCTATTATCGTGTTATAAACAGACGAGGATGCTGCCACAGTCATCATATCATCTGTTATAAAAGTAGATACTTTTTGTACATTAAGAATGTAAAGCTTACAACGCTCTTTTTTAAAAAACTGCATGGCATAATCAATAGCATTAATAGAATTTTTAGAAAAATCTGTAGGTAATAATATATTTTTCATAATTATTATGATATTGGTTAGTAACCAAATATAATTTTATAATAAATTTTAAACTATGATAATTATCAGCAACCCTTTTTATAACTAAAGCAGAAGTAAAAAAATTAGCATAATATTTTTAAGCATCGTATTTTCGGCACAATAAATGTTAAATACAACGTTATTAACATTAAACTTAACCTATTATGAGGGCTTACTATTTAATTTTATCTTTATTTTTTACGGTGTCTTTAAGCGCGCAAAATACAGCTATTGCTGCAGGAGAAAAGCTTACCTACACCGCGTCTTACAACATGTCTGGCATACTAACAGACATTGCACAGGTTACCTTACAAACTAGTAATGTAATGACCTCCAAAACCACTTTATTAAGACTAAAATGTACTGCACTTACTTACAGTAAATGGGATAGTTTTTTTAAAATACGTGATTTGTACGAAAGCTATGTAAACCCAAAAACATTAACCCCATATTTATACAAGCGAGATATTAATGAGGGAAGTTATTTTAAAAACATGAAATACACTTTTAGCCATAAAACTAAAACTGTAAAATCTGTTTTAACTAAAAAGAAAAATTATGTAGAGAAGAAAAATTTCTCTTTTAATTCTGGAACTAAAGACATTGTTTCTACAATTTATAACATACGCCTATTCGATTACGAGAGCATGAATGTTGGCAGTAAAAAAACGGTTACTATTCTTTTTGATAGAAAAGAAAACAAAGCCCAATTAACATACCTTGGCAAAGAAACTATTAACACTGCTATTGGTAGTAAAACATGCTATAAACTAGCTATTAGCGCTAGCAATTCAGACGTGCTAAAAGGCACTAATAGCAATCTTATATGGCTTACTGCAGATGCTAATAAAATTATGGTTTACGGTAAATTTAAAATTCCAGTTGGTAATGGAGAACTAAAAATTAAATCTGCTTCGGGTTTAAAAAACTAACACTAAACAATACACTTATTATGAAAAAAATTTTCACCATTTTAGCACTTATAGCTTCTGTGTTAGCTGTAATTTTATCGGTTTTACCTGTATCAAACTTAGCCATTTTCCCCAGTGTTTTAGCTTTAATATTTGGAGGTATAGCCTTTTATCTATCTAAAAAAGAAGGCGAAGTAAAAAAAATTATTCAGTTTACATTTTTCCTAACTCTAGCCTCTCTTGCTATTGTTACCTACAAAGCAGCTTTTAACGAAACTGAAATTGGAGACACGCAAGATATGGTAGAAAAAGAAACAGAATCTAAAGAAGAAGCCATTGAAGAGCTTGAAGAATTAGATATAGAACTTGAAGATATTGAAGAATTAGAAGACATTGAAATAGAATAGTAGCTGTTTTATTTCATTTTTAATATCTTTGATGCTATATCAACATAATAGTAAACTACAATAATTATTCTCCCGACAAATTAATAGTAGTAAGCAAGCATGTGATTAATTTATAGCACACATGAAAACTTTTTGCATTCTCTCGGCATTAACCCTACTTGGTACCTGCGCATCTACGAGGTACACAACAAAAATTAACAATTTAAAAAATAGCATTGTAATAGTAGACAGTAGTTTGGTTGTTAATTATTATAAAACCATAACTGCTACAGAGCTAGAAACACAATTATATCAATTTGCTTCAGATAAATTTGAAGGTAGAGAAACAGGAACCAAAGGCCAGAAGCTAGCTAGCAATTTTCTAAAAAAATTCTACCTCCAAGAAAAAATACCATCACCTTTTGGTACAGATAATTATTATCAAGACATACCTAAAAGCTTTCTTCCTAAACCCTACAATGCATCAGAAAACGTATTGGCATATATTAAAGGCACAGAAATCCCCAACGAATTAGTTATTATTTCTGCACATTTAGATCATTTAGGTATAGAAGAAAATGGATCTATAAACCTTGGCGCAGACGACGATGGCTCTGGCACAGTAGCAATAATGCAAATAGCACAAGCCTTTAATAAAGCTAAAAAAGAAGGTTATGGCCCTAAACGAAGCATCCTTTTTTTACATTTAACTGCAGAAGAAATAGGCAAACTCGGATCGTCATTTTACACAAAAAACCCGGTTTTTCCTTTAAAAAATACGGTTGTCAATTTAAATATTGACATGATTGGTAGGGTAGACACAATGCACAAAGAAAACCCCAACTACCTATATATTATAGGAGCCGATAGACTTAGTAAAGAACTTCATTATTTATCTGAGAAGGTAAACCACTCCTTTTTTAACATTAACCTAGATTATACTTATAATAATGAAGATGATGTAAATGATTTTTATTCTAGATCAGATCATTATAACTTTGCACGACACAATATTCCTGTAATTTTTTATTTTAATGGTATACACGACGATTATCATAAAACATCGGACACACCAGATAAAATTGATTATCCGCTTTTAGAAAAACGATCTCGTTTAATTTTTTCTACTGCATGGCAAATTGCAAATCAAAAAAACCGACTAGCGCTAGACCTAGACAATAAATTCTTGAAAAATTAAACAAAGAATATTATATTTTTGTAAATTAAAAGTATTAATCATTTTACAATGAAGAAAATAACAACATTACTTATACTCACTGTTTTAATTAGCTCTTGTAGCTCGTCTCAAAGCAAAAAAAAACTACAAGCATCTTCTTTAGTAATAGACTATGCAAAGTCTATTACTAAAGAAGAATTAAAAGAAGCACTATACATTTATGCTTCTAACGATTTTGAAGGCAGAAAAACAGGAGCTTCTGGGCAAAAGAAAGCTGTAGAGTTTATAAAAAAATATTACGTTAACAACAACATCCCCTCTCCTATTGCCAATGGCGACTATTTTCAAAAAATTCCTGAAGCATACTTTAAAGGACGAGCAAGCGGAGACTCAGAAAACGTTATGGCTTACATTAAAGGCTCAGAAAAACCTAACGAAGTAGTTATCATTTCTGCACATTTAGACCATATTGGTGTTACTAAAGATGGCCTTATTAATAATGGAGCAGACGATGATGGTTCTGGCACCGTAGCTCTTTTGGAGATGGCTGAAGCTTTTAAATTAGCTGCAGATAAAGGGCACGGACCAAAACGTTCTGTTTTATTTTTACATGTTACAGGCGAAGAAATTGGTTTATTTGGTTCTAAATATTACGTCGAAGAAAACCCTATTTTTCCTTTAAAAAATACTGTAGCAGACTTAAACATTGATATGATAGGACGTATAGACGATAAACATAAAAACAATAGTAATTACTTATATTTAATAGGATCTGATAAATTGAGTAAAGAATTGCACAATATATCTGAAGCTGTAAACAACAAATATTTTAATATCAATTTTGATTATACTTTTAATGAAGACGACGACCCTAACCGTTTTTATTATAGGTCGGATCACTACAATTTTGCTAAAAACAATATTCCCGTTATTTTTTATTTTAATGGCACACACGACGATTACCATAAACCAACCGATACACCTGATAAAATAGAATACGACTTGTTAGAAAAACGTACAAGATTAATATTTCATACAGCATGGGAATTAGCTAATAGAGACGAACGTGTTAAGGTAGATTAAGTTTAATTACCACAGGTTAAAACTTAAATTACACTTCGTTTTAACATATAGTATACCCAAACAAGGTATAGTAAAATGATTAGGAAATCATTTATTACCAATAATAAAAAAACAAAACGATATGATACGAAATTATTGGAATGAAGAATGGAAAGAAATTGTATTTGATGACAATATTTCTGATAACGAAAAATTTAAAATATCTAATTACGGAAGAATTATAAACTGTAAAACAGATAAAGAGTTTCTAGTTAAAGAATACTTTATAAACGGATATCAAAACTTACCACTTAAACAAAAAAAGAATGGTAAACAAACTAGTAGATACGTGCATAAACTTGTTGCAGAGCATTTTCTAGATAAAAATGATGGTATTTGTGTTTTACATTTAAATTACGATAAGACCGATAATAGAGTAGAAAACCTAAAATGGGCTACAAAAAAAGAAAAAGAAATTCATCAATTTAGCAACCCTGAGTTTAAAAACATTGTTAGGAAAAGGCCATCGAATACTAAACTAACAGAAACAAAAGTTAAACTTATAAAGCGTAAAATAAACGACCCTAACCGAAGAACACGATTAAAAATGATTGCTAAACAATTTGGAATTTCTGAAATGCAACTTTACAGAATAAAAACTGGCGAAAACTGGAGCTCTGTTAAAGAATAACACCAAAAAATATACAAGTATCGTAATTTTGTTTAAACCTTAAAAAACACCTAACAATTACCTTTGTCATATTCTATTTAATAAAAAATAAATTTAAAGATGAATACGAAAACATTTGGTAAAAAAGGATGGACTCCAGAAAAAATAAACAGTTTAGAGGGTAAAACCTACGT
This sequence comes from Postechiella marina, assembly GCF_039538365.1. NCBI lineage: Bacteria > Pseudomonadati > Bacteroidota > Flavobacteriia > Flavobacteriales > Flavobacteriaceae > Postechiella > Postechiella marina. The sequence goes on along the minus strand of NZ_BAABCA010000001.1, from coordinate 497,467 downwards.
TATTACAGGAGCAAATACAGGTACTGGTTTTGAAGCTTCAAAAATACTTTTAAGCAAAGCAGCAACAGTAGTTATGCTTAATCGAAATGAAAAAAAATCTACTAAAGCCATAAATAGATTAAAAAAGCAATTTGGCAGTAATGCAAAAATATCATTTATAAAAATGGATTTAGCAGAACTTGCATCTATACGCCATGCAGCAAAAGCACTTATTAAACAAGTACCGCATATAAATGCTTTAATATGTAATGCAGCAGTTGCACAAGTGGCTAAGCAAGAGTTTACAACCAATGGGTTCGAGTCTCAACTAGGCATTAATCACTACGGGCATTTTTTACTTATTAATCTGCTATTCGGGAAAGTAGAACAAGCAAATGGAAGAATTGTTATTGTTGGTAGCGAAGGCTATAAAATGGGATTAAAAACAATTCAATTCGACGACATGAATTTCAACAAAAATTATCACCCAAATAATACTTATTGTCATAGTAAATTAGCTCAAATAATGTTTGCCTACAAACTACAAGATCGAATTAAAACTGCTAATAAAAAGGTAAAGGTCTATGTGTGTCACCCTGGCGCATCAAAAACATCTTTAATAAAAAAAGATACATCTTTAATTACCAGAATAAGTTGGTCTATACTTTCAAATTCGCCATTAGTACAATCTGCAAAAAAAGGCGCTTATCCAGAAATTATGTGTGCCACAGAAGGCAACTTAAAAGAAAAAGCTTATTACGGTCCTACAGGTATAATGAATTGGATAGGCCCTGTTGACGAATGCGAAATAGAATCTTTTGTTTATAACAAAATTATTGCAGATAAACTTTGGAGTATTTCGGAAAAAGAAACAAATTGTAATTGGAATTTTTAATTTGATATAAAAAATGGAAATATTAAAAACAGCAACCGATTGGGCAAAATCTGAAGTTTTTTCAACCCAATTTTTCATTATTTTCGGAATATTATTTGTTTTAGCCAGTTTAGGCTTTTGGCAACTAGGAAAAACCGATATAGCAAGAGCATACATTATCCCTTTTTTAGTAGCGGGTATATTACTTTTAATTATTGGTTTTGGGTTGGTCTATACAAACAAATTAAGAATTACAGAGTTTGAAACAGCTTATAAGAATGATGCCATAGCTTTTATAAATTCTGAACTTGTACGCGCAGAAAACACTTTAAAAGAATATCAAACCATTGTTTTTAAAGCAATACCTTTAATTATAGCCACTTGTGCGCTAATTATTGTATTTATAGACAAGCCTATTTGGCGAGCTAGCATGATTACAACTATAGCAATGCTAATTGTAATTCTATTAATTGATGGCACAGCACATTCTAGAATTAACAACTATAATACACAGTTGCAATTGGCAAAAGAACTATTAAAAAATTAAAACAAGCATGAAACACTTCGAAACACTATCGTCTTATTTTAATTATATGCAGTTACCTAGTCCAGAACATCCTTTGCTAAGTGTATTAACAGCAGGAGCAAATAATTTTCTTCCGTGTCCAATAGATCACTCTCCTCCTATTACCAATAATTGTTATTCTATAAGTTTAAAAAAGATAATAAAAGGTCACTTGAATTATGGACGCACAAAATATGATTTTACTAACGGAGCGTTAATATGTATAGCACCAAGACAAGTATTACAGTGGGATAACAGTGTAATATTTGAGCAAAAAGGATTTTCTATAAATTTTCATGAAGATTTTCTTAACGGGACAGAATTAGCTCAACAAATTAAAAAATACAGTTTTTTTTCTTACACTGTAAACGAAGCCTTGCACCTATCGCCAAAAGAAGAAAAGCAAATAGAATCTATTGTAGAGCACATAGAAATAGAATACCATAATAATCCTGATGCTTTTAGCAAAGACATTATTATATCTCATTTAAGCACTCTTTTAAAATATACCAATAGATTTTACGAAAGGCAATTTTTAAATAGAAAAGAAATGTCTCATGATTTACTAAAAATATTTAACCAGCAGCTTGAAGCACATTTTGAATTGAAACCACAACAAAACATAGGTATTCCTAGCATAGAACAGTTAGCCAATAAAATGTTGGTTTCGCAACGCTACCTTAGCGATACTCTAAAAAAAGAAACAGGTAAAACAGCTAGCGAACATATACAATTGTATCTAATTAATGCTGCTAAGAATATTTTGTTAAAACCTAATAAAACCATTGCAGAAGTAGCTTATGAATTAGGTTTTGAATATCCGCAATATTTCTCAAGGTTATTTAAAAAGAAGGCAGGCTTAAGTCCAACAGCATACAGAGAAAAATATAAAATGAATTAAAATATTATTGTAGAATTTATTATATCATAACAAATCTTCCAAAGCTGGTTTTAAATGATGATATTCAAACAAAAAATTTTGATCTTCAATTTTTTTAGAACTTACCCTTTGGCTATCAAACAGTAACTGATGCATATCGCCTAAAATAATTTTCATTACAAATTTAGGAATATTAGGTAATAAAAGCGGTCTATTTACAACTTTAGCAATAACTTTTGTTAAAGCCTTATTTGTTTCTGGATTAGGCGCTACACCATTATAAACGCCATACAACTTCTGTTCTAAAAGAAATAAAAACATGTTTGCTAAATCTGAAATATGAATCCAAGACTGCCAGTGTTTACCATTTCCAAATGCTGCACCAACACCAAACTTAATAGGTTTAACCATCTCTGGTAAAGCGCCTCCTTTATAAGACAATACTAAACCTGTTCGTATTTTAGAAACATGTATATCTAACTTAGAAAACCCATCAACAGCAGCTTCCCATTTTTTTACTACCTCACCTAAAAACGAATCGTTTTCGCCATTAAAAGACTCATCGTAATAATTCGTTAAAGAATCTGGGTAAACGCCAATAGCACTTCCAGAAACAACATGTTTTATAGAGTGAGTTTCGCCTTTTAATGCTTTAATTAAAAGCAATGTACTATTTACTCGGCTCGAAATAATTTTATTTTTATAACTAGGTGTCCAGCGGTTAGATATACTTGCACCAGCTAAATGTATAATGGCATCTACATTTTTAAAACAAGCTGTGTCTATTTCTTGATTTTCTACATTCCAATAAAAACCTTTGTAATTATTTTTTTGCTCGATTTTAGATTTTCGAGTAGTTAAATAATTTACATCAATATTTTGTTGGTGACATTTCTTAACTATTTCATTTCCTATAAGCCCAGTGGCACCAGTAATTAATAAGCGCATTTTTTATTTTAAAGTTACGAAACATATAAACCAAAGACTATACATTTACATTAGGTTTAACATTTGTAGTGTATTAACATCCGCTTTTCTTTGTGGCCCGAAGCATTTCCCTTTTGCCTGGAGGCCCTGGTAGACGTTCTACTTCAAAACCAACCGACTGCATAGCCCTGCGTACGCTGCCTTTAGCAGAATAGGTAACCAAAACACCATTGTTTTGTAAAGCTTCATACATTTTTAAAAATATAGACTCTGTCCATAGTTCGGGTTGAACCCGAGCTCCAAATGCATCAAAATAAATAAGATTGTATTTGCTTTTATCTTTAATTTCTGCAAAAAATAAATTAGTTTTAGTGAGTTCAAAATTTGGAGTTATTTTATGAGCCTCTTCCCAGCTTACATCGTGCAAAGTTTTAAACAAAGAAGCCTCGGTATTATTTTTTAATTCTGAAGCATAATTAAGCTTATTAATTTCTTCTCCCAAAACAGGATAACCTTCTACACCATTATAACAAATATTCATTTCTAATGTATTTGCCTCTATAAGCGTAATAAAGGCATTTAACCCTGTGCCAAAACCAATTTCTAATATAGATAAGTTTTGAGACGCATCCTTAAAATTTGCATGCGGTAAATTGTATAGGTAATGCAACCCACTTTTTATAAATACGTGATACGCTTCTTGAATTGCTCCATGTTTAGAGTGGTATTGCTCATTCCATTCTGGCAAATGTATGGTAGACGATCCGTCTCCTGTTATTACAACTTCTCTAATCAAAATTATGGCTTTAGCAAAACACCATCTGCCTCAAAAGAAAGCGTGCGTTCTGGATTAATTATACTTGCTATTTTTTCTGGAGATTCGCCTGCATCTTTTGCGTAATGCCTCAACTCTTCTACAGGTACTTCCTTTATATAAGCCTTACCGTTAATTATAACTTGTTTTCCTTCTATATCTTTAGGTACAAAAAAGCCATAATCTTTAAATTTAACCATAACCTCGTTACCATCTTCTAAATCTAAAGTCATCCAACACCCTTTAGCTTTGCATACACCAGTAACTTTGGCTCGCATTTTAGATGGCACACTGTCGCCAATACTCATGGTTTTATAATGAGCAGCCATCGATGGTGCTTTTATGGCGTCTATAGCTAAAATTTCTTTTCCGAAAGATTGGTAATTAACTTTGGTTATTGGCTTAATTTCTACATCTTTTTTAGAACCTTCGTTTTTGCAAGATGTTACAAAAAAAACAGTGATACATACTAATAAAGCAATTCGCATAACAATAATTTATTTTTTTTAAAGGATTTGTGTAAATATAGCATTTTTTAAAATCCATTTTACCTAAATTTGTATCATATAATAATGAAAAATTATGAGTACTATAATTAACGATATTGAAATAATTAAAGCAGAGACGTCTAAAATTAAAGACATAGATTTTGATAATTTAAAGTTTGGTAGTGTCTTTTCTGACCATATGTTAGAATGCGATTTTAAAGATGGTAAATGGCAAAAGCCAAAAATAGTACCATATCATCCAATTACTTTAGATCCTTCTGCAAAAATATTTCATTATGGACAATCTGTTTTTGAAGGTATGAAAGCTTACAAAGACACTAATAATGATGTTTTTTTATTTAGACCTACAGACAATATTAAGCGTTTAAACATTTCGGCTAAACGTATGGCTATTCCAGAATTACCCGAAAATTATTTTATGGATGGTTTAAAAGCTTTACTAAAGGTTGATGAAGCTTGGATACCAACAAACGAAGGTAGCTCTTTATATATTCGTCCGTTTATTTTTGCATCAGGAAATGGCTTTCACGCTTCGCCAGCAAACGAATATAAATTTATTATTTGTACTGCACCTTCAGGATCTTATTTCTCTGGTAAAGTAAAAGTTTTAATTGAAGAAACTTATTCTAGATCTGCTAATGGCGGAGTTGGTTTTGCTAAAGCTGGAGGTAATTATGCTGGGCAATTTTACCCAACACAATTGGCTATAGATAAAGGCTACCAACAAGTTATTTGGACAGACGATAATACACACGAGTATATTGAAGAAGCTGGTGCCATGAATATTTTTGTTAGAATTAACGACACTTTAATAACAGGGCCTACTAGCGACAGAATTCTTGATGGTATTACTAGAAAAAGTATTATTGCCATTGCAGAAAGCAAAGGAATACCTGTTGAAGTTAGAAAAATAACTGTAAAAGAAGTTGTAGACGCTGCTAAAAATGGAGAGCTTAAAGAAATGTTTGGGGCAGGTACTGCTGCAGTAATTTCGCCAATTGCAGGCTTTGGTTATAAAAACGAAGATTTTGATTTACCAGAATTAAAAGAAACCTACGCTAGTTTATTAAAAAAGCAAATTACAGATATTCAAACCAATAAATCTGAAGATTCTTTTGGTTGGAGGTATAAACTTTAACACAAAACATAATTTTAACAAAAAAAGAGAAGCCATTAGCTTCTCTTTTTTTGTTTTGTATTTTATTTGTTTAAAATATCTGCAATGTTAGGTTTAAAATAGTTTGGGCCTTTTAAAACCTTACCATCCTCTCTATAAATTGGTTGGCCATCTTCTCCAAGTTTACTCATATTACTACGCTGTATTTCTTCAAAAACCTCCTCTATTTTATACTGCATACCGTGTTCAATAATGGTACCACATAAAATATAAAGCATATCTCCCAAGGCATCGGCAACTTCTACTAAATCGTTATTATTTGCAGCCTCTAAATATTCTTCATTTTCTTCCTTCATTAAATTAAAACGTAGGGTATTTTTATCTATACCTAAATCTGCTTTAGGCGTTTCTCTATGCCCAATTTTAAATGCTGTATGAAAAGCTTTTACAGCTTCTATTTTATTTTTCATAAATAATTATATTTTTAATTTTCTTGAAGAAGAAAATCTTTTCTATTTCATTAAATTCGCATAAAAATAACATATGTTTAGTAACGGTCAAATCATTTTTGGAATTATCTTTTTTGTAGTTTTTTCTATTGTTATTGGTTTTACTTATCGTAAAGATTTAAAACTACATAAGCGCTTTTATTCTGGCAGCTATTGGGTTTTAATTGCTTTTATTACTTTTATTCTCTCTATAGTAGCTATAAAATTCATTTTTAAGTAGTCTTTTTTTATTTTCTTAATCAAAAAAAAGAGACCATTAAATTATCATTTTAATATCTAAATACAAATCTCTAATTCTAAAAGAGACAAGGCTAAAATTAAATACAGTTTTTAATAATTATAAAAAATGATGATTTAGCAGAGAAAAGAGGCTTTACCTTTAAATTATTAAAATTTTGTTGACGAAAACTTTTCGATAAATGGGTAAAAATACCTTGTCTAAAGTACCCCCTTTTTCCTTTAGCATTTGTATTTTAGACCCCAAAACTTAACAAACATTAACAATAATTTATTTACAACATGATTAAATTAAAAACTTTAACAGTAATGGTTTTATGTGCTTTTGGTTTTATAAAGCTAAGTGCACAAAGCTACATTGGTAATACCGCAGACAATTATTCTGGTATACAATCTCTTACTGCAAATCCATCTAATGTGGTCGATTCTAAATATAAAGCAGACATTAATTTATTTTCTGCTAGTGTTTTTGGTGGCTCAGACTATTTAGGATTAAGTGTAGGAGATATTATAAACTCTGACGAAGGTTTTGATTTTGAAACTGATGCAGAAAAATTCCCATCGAATGCTAACAATTTTTTTATGAATGTTGACATACTTGGTCCCTCTTTTATGTTTAACTTATCTCCAAAAAGCAGTATTGGTGTTGTTAGTAGAGTAAGAGCCTTTTTAAATATTAATAACATTAGCGGAGAACTTTATGAAGGTGTTGCAGATGAATTTGATATTGACTATGACTTCGATTTTGATTCTAAAAACCTAACTGGAAATATTCATGCATGGGCAGAAGCAGGAATTGTTTATGGGCGTATATTAGTAGATACAGACAAAAACTTTTTAAAAGGAGGCGTTACTTTAAAATACTTACAAGGTGCTGGAGCTCTATTTATTAACAGCCCTGGTTTTGAAGGACAATATACTGCAAGCACTAAAGAATTAGCTACCCAAGGTTCTTTAAGCTACGGAACCACTGAAGGTTTTGATAATGACGATATTAATTTTGACAATTTAAGTTCTGGTTTTGGTGCAGATATTGGTTTTACATACGAATACAGACCTAATAAAGTAAAAGACTCTTTATTTTCTAGAAAACAAAACAAATACAAATTAAAAATAGGCGCTGCCATTACAGATATTGGTTCTATAAGTTACGACAACAGTACAGTAACAACTTACGATTTAAATGAAACAGTTAATGCTTCTGATTTTGATGATGACACAGAACAATTTCTAGAAGATAATTACGAAAGTACTGAAGAAAAAATTACACAAGAATTAAAATTACCTACAGCGCTTCGTTTATTAGTAGACTACCAAATAAAAAATAAAATATACATAAGTTTACAAAGTAACTTATCGCTTATAAAAAACAATACTCCCAATGCCAATACGGTAATAAATACAGTAACACTTTCTCCTAGACTAGAAACTAAATGGTTTAGTATATACTCGCCAATTAGCCTAAGACAATATGGAGAATTTGCTTGGGGTGGAGGTTTTAGATTTGGTCCATTAATGGTAGGGTCTGGATCTGTTTTATCTAATCTCTTATCAGATTCTACAAAAACTACCGATGTATATGTTGGTTTAAAAATTCCTATTTATCAATAAAAAAATCATTATACATTACTATAAGACCTTCTGCATTGAAGGTCTTTTTTTATACCATTTATTTTAGTAAAAAATCTTAATTAAAATAAAGTTAAACAAATTGATAAACCAAGAAATATATAAATTATCACGAATTAAAAGTTAGAATTTATTACATTTGATTATGCTAATAAATTCTTAAGCTCGAAATTTTGTTTTAAAGCTTCTTTTTAACAGCATATCCCCACTATTTTTTTTGAACAATACACTTTTATTCATGGTTAAAATACTGCAAATAGATGCATAGCATTTAGTTGTTTAAAATTAACATTTATTATAATATTTTAAGTAAAAATTGTTTAATTAATAATAGCAGGGTTATGTAGGTAACTTTAACATTAACGCAATTTTATAAAGGCTTTTCGAAAGAAAAGCCTTAGTTTTTTTTTATAAGACAAAGTATTACGAGTAGGAAAAAAAGGTTTTTACCTGTTTTATAATAAAACATTAAAATTTTACGCAACCTTTTTGAGGTTTATGTATCTTACTTAATAAGTAAACAATACTACATGCAAGTTTTATTAATAATTAGCTTTCTTTTAGCCATAAATATTATTCTTTTAGTATTTAGTGTAAATAAAAAAACAGACCCTTAACTAAAGGGCCTGCATTTTTCTGTTTGACTAATTCTAATAATATTTAATTAACTTCTGGTAAGAAGTTATAGTCGCGACTGTAGTTTAACATTTGATCTGTAAAACTATCAGGATGTGTTACTTTAATCGCTACTATATCCCCATTTTCATTTTTTTCTGGTACTAAAACAGGGTTTACATATCCGCTATATGGCGCAGATGTAAATTTCTTATTGCGTTCTAAAACTTCTGCATGAATGCCTTGATCTACTTTTACTCCGTAGCCTTCAACTAGAGCTTCAACAGCAGCGTAATCTCCTTCAGATTTTATGCGCTGTGTCTCTCTTAATAATTCACCAAAAAGTACACGTAACTTATCATAATCATTTATATTAAAATATGTTTTACCGTTACGTTTTATTTTTTCTATAACATTATCTTTTTTACCTTTTTCGAATACCCAAGCAGAAATCCATTGTCTGTTCCTCATATGCGCCTCTTCTACATTATCACCTATGTTTAAACGAATTAATTGTTTCATTAATCCATTACTTATATATGCATCATAAGAAGCCATTCCTACTTTTTTCCAATCATCTACAAGACCTAATTCTTGCAATTTAGGATGGTACATATAATATAATGCTACCAAATCGGCACGCCCTTCTTCTAGGGTAGATGCATAATTTTTTAAAGTTTCTTTAGTCTCTCCAACTCCAGGGTTTAATTGTCCAGAAGCATGCCCAATAACCTCGTGCAAGGCAGTCTCTAATTTATCTGCTAATTCTCCATATTTTTTATGAATAGCCAATTCTTCTTCATCATTAACAAACTCTTCCAATCGACCAGAACTACCAGCATTATTACTTGCATTTATAATATTTCCTAACGATACAGACTTGCTACCAACCTCTGCTCTAATCCAGTTTGCATTTGGTAAATTTACGCCAATTGGTGTGCTTGGCGAAGCGTCTCCAGACTCTCCAGCAACATTTACAACTTTATAAGTAACGCCAACAACATTCTTCTTTTTATGTGCATCAATTAATGTAGAGTTATCTTCAAACCACTGTGCGTTATCCGATAAAACCTTCATTTTTTGAGACATGTCAAAATCTGTAATTTCTACTATGTTTTCATAAGACCCTCGATAACCCAAAGGGTCGTTATACACTTCTATAAAACTATTAATGTAATCAATATTACCTTCGGTAGCACTTGTCCATGCGACATTATAGTCATCCCAAGTTTGTAAATCTCCAGTTTTATAGTATTCTATTAAAAGACCTAAAGCATTGGCTTGCTTATCATTTTCTGCAACACCTTTAGCTAATTCTAACCATTTAATTATTTGGTCTATAGCAGAGCCATAAAGTCCGCCAGATTTATAAACGCGCTCTTTTAAAACACCATTTTGTTTTACCAATTGAGAGTTTAAACCAAAGGACAATGGTTTTTCTGGATTTGGCATTTTTTTAGCCTTATAAAAACTTTCTACATCTGCATTTGTTACGTTGGGTCCATAAAAATTAACCGCAGATAAGGCTACATTATCTACTCCTTTAGCTTGATTAACTTTTTTACTATCTACCTTATTAAATATAACATCGAAAGCTTCACCTTTTAAAACAGTATTAGTACTTGCCAATAACTCTTTTAAATATGCAGAAGAAAAAAGTGGCTTAATTTTATCGTTAGAATAATGATGATGAATTCCGTTGCTAAACCATACACGTTTTAAATACGTTTCGAATTCTTGCCAATTAGAGGTTGATTTATCTCCTTTATAATTTACAAAAATATGCTCTAACGCCTTTCTTATAGCTAAATTATGGCGGTAGTTTTGGTCCCAACTAATATCTCTACCAGCATAACCAGCTTGTGTAAGATAATATACAAGTTTTTGCTCTTTTAAAGTTAAAACATCCCAACCTGGTATTTGATATCTTAATACTCTTATATCAGCAAAACGATCTACTTCTTTATTAAAGGTAATATCTTTTTTACTAACTGTACTTTCTGCTTTAACCTCTTTAGTTTCTTTTTTACAAGAAAAAAAAGATACTAGCATTAGCATCAAACCAAATAATAATTTTAATTTCATAAAAAATAGTTTAATTTTACTTTTAATAAGTAATTGTTTATTTTAAAGCGCAAATTTAAATAATATCTTTAAATAACCATTTTTAATTACGAAAAACTTATTCTTATTCTCTAAAACTAATAATTCTCTAATTTAAACTAAAGTTTAATAGTCATGAAAACTTTTAAATACCTCTCTTTTCTATTCTTAATACTTTTTATTGGCACCTCTATATACATTGCTGTGCAACCAAACGAATTTTCTTTTTCTAGAAGTAGAGATATTAAAGCACCAAGCGTTTTACTATTTAATAAGGTTAATGACTTTAAAAATTGGCCAGAATTTTCGCCTTGGATAGAGCAAGAACCTCATGCAGATCTTAATTATGGTGATAAAACATCTGGAATAGATGCTTATTACGAATGGAATGGAGAACTATTAGGAGAAGGCAGTGTGAGAACTTTAAATTTAGAAAAAAATAAACAAATAGAACAACTTATAACATTTATAAAACCTTTTGATTCTAATTCTAACATAAATTGGACTTTTGAACCAACAGAAACTGGCACTAAAGTAACTTGGGCTATGAAAGGGAAACAAGATTTTATGACCAAAATGTATACCACTTTTGCTGGTTCTATTGAAGAAAACACTTCGCCTGATTTTGATAGAGGTTTATATAAGTTAGACAGTATTGTAACTGCAGGTATGCAAAAAAACAGTGTAAAAATAGATGGTATAACAGAATATGGTGGTGGGTTTTACATGTACAAAACTACATCTGTTTCTGGCTCGAATATTAGTGAAGTTATGGCGAAACAATATGGAGAAATTATGAGTTATATGTCTAAAAATAATATTGTTTCTAACGGAATGCCTTTTACCATTTATAATGAAATGAACCCTGAAAATGGCAATATTATAATGAGCAATGCCATACCTGTAATGAATAAAATAAATGTTGAAGATGGTAGCGAAGTTTTATGTGGTTTTATTCCAAAAACAAAAGTTTTAAAAACGACTTTAAAGGGGAATTACACCTATTTACCTAAAGCTTGGAATGCTGCAAAAGCTTATATTACTCAAAATAATATAGCTACATCTCCTATTAACCCTTTTGAAATTTATAAAACAGACCCTGGCAATACACCAAACCCAGCAGATTATATTACAGAAGTATATATTCCTTTAGAAGAATAAACAAAAGCTATTGAATTATATAGAAGAAAAGTAAAATAGTTGGTGCTTTAAAAAAATTAGAGCTTATTTACTTGTGCATTGTACATAAAAGTATCTTGCCAGCGCTCAAAACGTTTATCAAAATTTTCAGAGAAAATTAAATATTGGCATTTACCTATACTTTCAGGTGTTCGTGTAACTTCTGCAAAAGCATTATTACCTAACAAAAAATCTGCATCTTCAACAATACACATTTGTAATTTATTTAAATTTATTCCATTTAAGTAAAAAATCTTGTTTAAGCGTTTAGGTGTTGCAATAACAATATCGGTTCCAAAATAAATTTCATCTTTTTGGTCGTCTATACTTTTCTCTTCGTATGCACAATAAACACGTAAATCTGTTCCTCGTTTAAAGGCATTAAACTCTAACTCTAAATTTAAAGCAGCCTGTTTATCTTTTACAAAAATTAAAACACGTGGAGCATCTTCAAAAGCTTTCCCTTTTAGTTTTTGAATAACACTTATTACAATACTTGTTGTTTTACCAGAGCCTCTAGGAGCTATTGCAAACATACTTGCTCCTCCTTTTATTTTTGATAATATTTTTTTTTGAAACGGTAATGGATCGCTAAACCCCTTATGTTCTAAAATATTTTTTAATGGCTCTATTAATTTTTTAAAAGGCATACTTGTAATTTAATTTGAAGCAAATATAACCGAAATAAAAAAAGACTCTCGTGTTTTAATAGCCTTTATAATATTATACATGCAATTTTTAAGGTTTAAAACTCTAAACCTTTTTTTAATCGCATTTATCGTAAATGTTTTTTCTTGATTTATTTTTATTTATCTAATAATCGCCTATGATAATTAATTTGCCCTAAATGATACCCTAAGTGCGTTGTTAAATGTGTTAAAAAGAAACCAACTGTCATAGGTTCTTTAAAAACATTTATAGGATAGGTGTTTTCTAAATCTTTATCAGATAGTTTTGCTACAATTTCTTCTATCATTAACTCAACATCATCAAGTTGATTTATTAAATCCTGGCGAGAAACATTTTTTAAAGAGAATTCTAAATCTCGTTTTCTTACATAGCCAGTATTTCCTATAACAGCACCTATAAAATGATTTAAACCACCAACAATATGCAAACTTAAATTACCTGTAGAGTTATTTATACCATCTTTAAGTAACCACATATTAGCTTCACTACTATAAGCGTTAATTTCTAGTTTTACGCTATTTAAATCACGCTTAAATAACTTTATTAAAACATTTTGCATCATATCTTAGGTGTTTTTAAAACTTAATTTTAGCAATTATAACATGGTTTTATAACTATACAAACTTTTTAACTATTATTTATTAATAACTTTTAATGTGCTTTAGTTACTGTTAGTCTTTATAAAATTAAGTGCCTTTTAAAGAAAAAAAGCAAATTATATCGAAAATTACATACAGATTTAAATTATAAAAAATAATGTACTTACTTTCGCTGTGCTAGTATAAATGAATTTTATTTATTCTTTTTGCTATTAAAGTCCCATAAAAAATGATAAATTTTAAATCTTTAAAGAACGATATACCAAAGCCTATTCGTCTTTTTTTAGGTAAAGCTTTCCTTCTATTTATTGTATGGAAAATTGTTTACAATATTTTTTTATACGATTCTAGATATTTAGACCATCCATTAACCACTAACGTGGCAGATGTTTCTGTATATGTTTTAAATAATTTAGGAGACATGTCTGGTTTTACATCTGTTAGAAAAATAGATAAATATCCTTTTCAAGGTACAAAAGCTGAATATGAAATATCTGCTATATACCACCACGACAATGTAATTCTTCATATAGCAAATGTATGTAATGGTCTAGAATTAATGGTGCTTTATGTTGGATTTATAATTTGTATGCCTGCTCTATTTTGGCGAAAAATAAAGTATATTATACTAGGACTTATTACTCTCCATTTAATTAATATAATTAGATGTGTTGGACTTATATACCTTCGAGAATACTACCACCAATACTTTGATTTTGCTCACCATTATTTGTTTAACGCTATGGTTTACACAGGAACTTTATTAATATGGATGTTGTTTAGTCGTAAAATTAATTTAAAGAAATGAAAATCTACAAATCTGATAAAGTACGCTTTATAGCTGGACTTATATTAATAATAATAATTTACACTTGGTATTATTTATATATTGCTGAAAACAGAGATCTCGACCACATTCCTACAAAAATAATGCACCTTATTGGGCTAATTACTACTTTTGCTATATACTTTATAGGTACTTTCCATCTTGGAAAATTAAAAGATAAATGGTTATCATCTTTATGGCATTTGGTACACATTTCTGGCTTAGCCATTATTGTTTTTATAGGCTTATATCATTGGCTAATTTCAGAAATTACGCTTGATACTAAACATTTTGCTCGTGGAGTTCAAGAAATATTAATATCTCCTGTGCTTTATGTTGCTATGGGTTTGATAAATAAAAGTTTGAATAAAAAAACAAATATCGAGTAAAAAAGTTCGCTAAAAAAACGTTTGGTTTTTATGGAAACTTTAACACTAACACTACTGTTTTATTAGGTTAATTTAAAGCTTCTCCTCTTTTATTATTCTACTTTTGCACTATGCAAAAAGAGAATACATTTAAATTTGAGTTTGTTGCTTTAATGGCTTCGTTAATGTCTATTGTAGCATTGTCTATAGACGCATTACTACCTGCTTTACCAGAAATTGGAAAAACACTTAACGTAACAAACCACGAAAATAACCAACTGCTTATAACCATGATTTTTCTTGGTTTAGGTTTTGGTCAGTTAATTTTTGGACCACTTTCTGATAGTTTTGGAAGAAAACCTATTGTATATTTTGGCTTTATTGTTTTTATTATAGCCAGTATTATTTGTGTTACCACAAAAAGCTTTGAATTAATGATTATTGGACGAATATTTCAAGGTATTGGGCTATCGTCTCCAAGAAGTTTAAGCCTATCTATGATTCGCGATTCTTACAGTGGTAATTACATGGCCAAAATAGTATCTATAGTTGTTATGTTTTTTATTTTAATACCAATTATAGCACCTACTTTAGGGCAAGTACTTATAAACCTGTTTAATTGGCAATCTATCTTTTATTTTAATCTTATTTTTGGAATTGGAATTATGATTTGGTTTTCGCTAAGACAGCCCGAAACCTTACCAAAAGAGAAAAGAGCTAAATTCTCTTTTGATCTTTTTATAAAAGGTACTAAAGAGTTTTTTAAGCATAAAGAAGCTGTGGCTTTTACAGCTGTTTCTGGTTTTATAACAGGCTCTTTTATGGTATACTTAAGCACCTCGCAACAAATATTTCAAGAGCAATATAATTTAGCCGAAATGTTTCCTTACATATTCGCAAGTTTAGCTATATCTATTGGTTTAGCCACTTTTATGAACAGTAGACTTGTAGAAAAATATGGTATGCTTCGCATATCGTTTAGCGCAGCTGTAGCCTATGCATGTATATCTTTGCTATATGTTGTTTTGTTTTGGTCTGGTAAAAACCCACATGTGGCCATTTTAGTTAGCTTTTTTGCTGTACAATTTTTTGCTGTGGGCTTTCTTTTTGGAAACTTAAGAGCTTTGGCCATGGAGCCACTTGGGCATATTGCAGGTATAGGAGCTGCTATTAATGGTTTCTTATCTACTGTAGTTGCAGTACCCATAGCAAATTACATTGGTGGGTTTGTAGAGCTATCTGTGTTGCCTTTATTTATAGGTTTTTCAGTTTTTGGTATTCTGTCTGTTCTTGTTTTTATATACCACAAGAAAAAATTAGTTACAATAATTACATAATTATAAGCATCAATACTATTTTATGTTTAATCATATTAAAATATAATATTATAAATAACGCTCTTTTAAAATATCTATGTGATGTAACTCGTGACCAATAGTAGCAAATGCAATTGCTCTTGCAGACATATTACAACCACTAGCTTTACCAATATATTGCAAATCTTCGTTACCTAAACTTTTTAACAAAACAATAGCATTTTTTCTGCCAACTTCATACTCTTCAAGCAAAGCTTTTAATGCTTTATTATGTCCTTGCGATGGGTTAATATAATCATCTTGTTCAAAACCAGCCAAGGGTGTTTTATCGCGCCTTGCTATTCTAAAACAACGATACATAAAAACACGCTCGGTATCTATAATATGCTGTAAAACCTCTTTAATACTCCATTTTCCTTCAGCATATCTATATTCTAATTTATCTGCAGGTAGCTCTTTAAAAAACTGAATTAAATGTGCTCCTCCTTTTATAAAACCAGCAATCAACTCTAATTCTTTAGGTACTTTATTTATATAAGTACTGTAAAACTCGTGATATTCATTGGGTTTTAAATTAACTGTAGTCATAATAAATAATTTAAATTTTGGCTTGATAAGTATATAAATCGTAATAACGTCCCTCTTGAGCTATAAGTTGGTCGTGAGTACCACGCTCTACAATATGTCCCGATTCTATTACTAGAATTTGATCTGCTTTTTTAATCGTACTCAACCTATGCGCAATAACAATAGTGGTTCTGTTTTTAATAAGTTCTCCCAGACTTTTTTGAATTAAAGCCTCACTCTCTGTATCTAAGCTAGAAGTGGCTTCGTCTAAAATAATAATTTTAGGGTTTGCCAAAATAGCACGTGCTATAGCCAGACGTTGTCGCTGACCTCCAGATAATTTTACACCTCGTTCACCTATTAAAGTATCTAACCCATCGTCAAATCTATCTGTAAACTCGTTTACATAAGCAGCTTTTACTGCATTCTGTAAATCGGTTTCGCTTGCATTTGGTCTTGGAAACATAATGTTATCTTTAATTGTACCTTCAAATAAAAATTCATCTTGTAAAACAACACCCAAATGTTGACGATACGAACTTAATTTTACTTTCGATAAATCTTGATTATCTATAGTAACCCGACCTGTCTTTGGCGTTAAAAACGTTGCCGATAAACCAGCAATTGTCGATTTACCCGATCCAGAACTCCCTACTAAAGCAGTAACAGATCCTGCTGGAGCAATAAAATTAATATTATGTAATACCTGCTTGCCTTCTTCATACGAAAACGATACATCTTCAAAAACCATATCGCCTTTAATAGTTTCTAAATTATGTACACGGTCTTCATTTTCATCTTCGGTAGCCATATTCATAAGCTCTTCAGTTCTATCTAAACCAGCTAATGCTTCTGTGAGTTGACTTCCAATATTACTCATCTGTACAATAGGCGCAATCATAAACCCAAGCACTAAGGTAAAGAAAAGAAAATCTCCACTTGTCATTTCTCCAAGTATCATATAATACCCGCCAATTCCCATTATACCTGTTGTTGCTACACCTATTAAAAAAGTCGAAGAACTCGTCATTAAAGCTGTGGCTGTTAAACTCTTTTTTACATTTTGAAACAATTTATCTACCCCTTTTTCAAAAACAATATTTTCTTGTTCCTCTGCATTAAAGGCTTTAATAACTCGCACGCCTGCAAGCGTTTCTGTAAGTCTACCTTTAACTTCGGCATTTATTTTTCCTCGTTTTCTAAAAATGGGGCGAATGTATTTAAAAGCTCGTAAGGCAATATAACCGAATATAGATATTGGTATAAACACAAATAGCGTCATCCATGGATTTAATTTAATTAAAATAACTAAAGATACAATAGCTGTAAACGTACCACCTACCAATTGTACTAATCCTGTACCTATTAAATTTCTAACACCTTCTACATCGCTCATAATACGAGATACTAAAGCACCAGATTTTGTGTTATCGAAAAAGCTTATAGGTAAAGCTAGTACCTTTTTCTGTACCTGTGCTCGTAATTCGCTTATTAAGTACTGCGCCTGTACGCTTAAAATTCTAGTTAATAAAAACGATGTAATTGCCTGTATTAAAATAGCCCCCAATACAAAAGCTATTAAATATTTTAACTGTTGATAATCTTTATTAGGTACAACCTCGTCTAGCAAAACTTTACTTTGCCAGGGTAAAACCAATCCTGAAAAGCTACGAATTACAATAAGTAATAAACCTATAAAAACCAAGTTACGTCTAGGCCAAATTATAGTTTTAAAAGCTGTTGCCATGGTTACTTTTGGCTTTGTTTTCGCTTTCGCGGATTCTTTATAGTGTTGCATTTAAATGTCGTTTATAATAATAAAAAGCTAAATTAAGTATTCTTAACATTGATGCCTATTAATATTTTATTACAAGTAAATAAATAAAACATTAAACCGAATAGATTTTGCTTTTATATAGTCGTTTTATTCCACAAAAAAAGCCTTTCAATAAATTGAAAGGCTTTTATTTTTGGGTGGAAGACCGGATTCGAACCGGCGACCCTCGGTACCACAAACCGATGCTCTAACCAACTGAGCTACAACCACCGTGTAACTGCATTTTGTAATGCGTGTGCAAATGTAATAGATTTAAGCAATTCTACAAAGACTTTTATTAAAATTTTAATCAAGTATTTATAATTAATTAGCGCTTGCCTTCTAACTATTTCATTTACTTATATTTATTTGTAAATAAATTTTAAATTATTTTTAAAAATAGTTTAAAATTGCAATCTAATTTTAAATTAAAACTTTATTTACTTTAAATTAAATAAGCTATCTACCGCTACATAGCGCTCTACTGTATATGCTTCGGCATACTCTACGCCTACTAACCTACCTAAATCATTAGCTCTATATTTAACACTATCAGAGAAATTCTTACTCGTAATTGGTGTTTCTGGTTCTTTACTGTTTTCATCATAAAATTGTGTTTTATATGCGAAAACAGCTTCCATTTTAGCATCCATAAAACCCGTAATATCAACCACTAAATCTGGTTCAATATTTTTCCATTGTATATAATGGTATACTTGTTTAGGTCTCCAAGGTTGTTGTGCATCGTTACTTCCATTTAACTTAGTTTCTATTTTAATTAAACCGCTTAAAAAACAAGCATCACTAACTAATTGGCTCCCTTTACCATGATCTATATGCCTATCGTTAATAGCATTACACAAAACAATTTCGGGCTTATACTTTCTAAGTATTTTAATAACTTCTAATTGATGTTGCTTATCGTTTATAAAAAATCCGTCTGCAAATTTTAAATTCTCTCGAACTTCTGCTCCTAATATCCTGCATGCATTAGCAGCTTCGTTATCTCGTGTTTCTGCTGTGCCTCGCGTACCTAACTCACCACGAGTTAAATCTACAATGCCTACTTTTTTTCCCGATGCTATTTCTTTTGCTAGTGTGCCTCCGCAACCTAACTCTACATCATCTGGATGCGCTCCAATAGCTAGAATATCTAATTTCATAATAATTTATTTATTTTTTTAAGGCCTTTTTACTGTCTAAAAAAGACAATAATTTATAAAAGTAACACAATGTCGTAAAAACCTTTATTACGAATACGTTTTCGTTTATGTTTTTCTTATTTCTAACTACTAAACATTGCTAAAAACCTAAAAGAAAGCCCCTATTTTAAAGCATGACAATCGTCATAATTAATAACAGACATGCTCTGTAATTTTACTTCATATTAAAAGGCAAATTTAATTATAAAGATTTTAAAATAAAGACTAACCACCTAAAACAATAAAAGAATGATCTATTTAATGCTAATTATATTATGTATAACCATTGCTTTATTTGTTTGGGGTAAATTTACACCAGATATTGTTGCTCTACTCTCTATGATAAGCTTGTTTTTAACAGGTATTCTAGACGCTAAAGAAACCTTGAGTGGTTTTAGCAATCCTACTGTTATAATGATTGCTGCACTTTTTATAATAGGAGAAGGTTTGTCTCAAACAGGCTGGACCGCATTGGCGGGTAAAAAGTTTGTAGAATGGGCAGGAAAAAGCATTTCGAAGCTATTAGTTATTGTATCCCTTGGTGCTGGTATATTATCTGGTTTTGTAAGCAATACAGGCACTGTAGCTACATTAATGCCTTTAACAATATCGTCAGCTTGGAGTATTGGCACATTACCCTCTAAAATGTTAATGCCTGTTGCTTTTGGATCTAACACTGGCGGATTATTAACCTTAACTGGTACACCTCCAAATATTATAGCTAGTAATGCTTTAATTGAGTCAGGATATGAAGGTTTTTCGTTTTTCGAATTTAGCCTTATAGGTTTACCGCTTTTAATAATTGCTCTGCTTTACTTTAGATACATAGGATACAAACTTTTACCTAAAAACAAAACAAACAATAAACCTGTAAATATAGAATCTACATTCCATAAATGGATTGAAGCCTATAAGGTAGATAGCGGATATTACAGACTTCGCGTAAGATCTTTATCGCCATTAATTAACACAAAACTAGAGCAATGGCAATTTGAAAACGATTATAACGTAAGTATTATTAGAATAAAAAGAAGACATCCAAATGTAATTAAAGGTATAGGGCAATTTGAAGAATTTCCAGATCCTAGCACTACTTTATTCTATCACGATATTATTACCGTAAAGGGAGAAACTGAAGCTATTAATAAGTTAATGATAACATTTAGACTAGGCTTATTACCCCTAGAACATGTTACCCATGAATTAAAGCACAACCTAATTAACCAAGAGGTTGGAATGACAGAGGTTATAGTAAACCCAAACTCTATGCTAGTTGGTAAAAAAGACAAACTAGAAGATTTTTTTAAAAGATATAACATACAATTACTGGCTACATCTAGAAACAACAAACCTTTATTAAATAAAGAAATTACTGTAAAAGTAGGAGATTCTTTTTTAATACGCGGTACATGGGAAGCCATAGACGATTTAAAAGAACACCACGAAAACCTGGTTATATGTGGCAGCCCAGAAGGCATGTCTAAAAATGTAGACACTTTAAGCACTAAATCATTTATCGCACTAGGCGCTTTATTATTAATGATTTTACTATTAGTTTTTAAAATAGTACCAGGGTCTATGGCAGCACTAATGTGTGCAGGTATTGTATTATTAACAGGTTGCGTACCTATATCTAAAGCATACAAAGGCATAAGCTGGACAAGCGTTGTTATGATAGCAGCCATGATACCAATGGGCATAGCATTACAAAAAACAGGAACAGCACAACTGGTAGCAAATGCATTAGTTAACCATTTAGGAAGCATTCACCCTATCGTATTGTTAGGCGGTGTATTTTTACTAACAACTACATTTAGCCAGGTAATTAACAACTCTGCTACCGCAGTACTTATGGCGCCAATAGCCATACTTGCAGCATCGTCGTTAAACCTGTCGCCAGAACCTTTTATGATTGTTGTTGCCATAAGCGCATCTACAGCATTTTTAACTCCTGTAGGTACAACAACAAACGCTATGGTTATGTCTGCTGGCGGATACAAATTTATGGATTACTTTAAAGTAGGAGCTCCTCTTTTACTTATGTTTTTCATTATAACATTACTACTAGTGCCAATAATATGGCCTTTTTAAAATAATTATTAATAGGAACCTTTAAATTGAATTAAAATGAAAGAAGCAATCATCACTACAAAAAATCCTGATTTAGAAAAATACGGATTAAAAGACGTTACTGCACATTGGAATTTATCTCCTAAAAAACTTCAGAAAATTACTGTTGAAAAAAACTTAGGTAAAGAAACTGCCAATGGAACTCTTGCTATTAATACAGGAAAATTT
Organism: Postechiella marina; assembly: GCF_039538365.1. Classification (NCBI taxonomy): domain Bacteria; kingdom Pseudomonadati; phylum Bacteroidota; class Flavobacteriia; order Flavobacteriales; family Flavobacteriaceae; genus Postechiella; species Postechiella marina. The sequence continues at coordinate 475,848 of NZ_BAABCA010000001.1, read as the reverse complement.
ACAGGACGATCTCCACAAGATCGATTTATTGTAAAAGACAATTATACCACAGAAAAAGTATGGTGGGGAAAAACAAATAAAGCTATTTCTCCAGAAAACTTTGATAAACTTGAAAAAGAAGTTACAACATACCTTTCTGGAAAAGAAATTTATGTAAGAGATGGCTATGTATGCGCAGAACCAGAATATAGAACTAATATAAGAACAATAACAGAATTCCCTTGGTCTAACATGTTTGTTTTCAACATGTTTTTAAGACCTAGCGAAAAAGAATTAGAAAACTTTAACGAAGATTGGTTAATACTTGATGCACCGGGTTACGAGTGTCCAGACCCAAAAGCATACGGTATACGCCAAGGTAATTTCTCTATTATAAACTTTACAAAAAAGATAGCTTTAATTGGAGGATCTGCGTATACAGGAGAAATGAAAAAAGGTATTTTCTCTGCTCTAAACATGATTTTACCAACCGAAAGAGACGTGTTACCAATGCACTGCTCTGCTAATGTTGGCAAATATGGCGATACTGCAATTTTCTTTGGATTATCTGGAACCGGAAAAACAACACTTTCTGCAGATCCTGAAAGAAAACTAATTGGTGATGACGAACATGGATGGACAAAAGACAACACCATATTTAACTTTGAAGGTGGCTGCTATGCTAAAGTAATCGACTTATCCGAAGAAAAAGAACCAGACATTTTTAGAGCTGTTAAACCAGGAGCTTTACTAGAAAACATTGTTATTAAAGACAATGGAGAACCAGATTATGAAGATAGTAGCATTACCCAAAATACACGTGTAAGCTACCCTATTTACCATATAGACAACATACAGGAAACGCTATATGCTAACAACCCTAAAAACATTTTCTTTTTAACTTGCGATGCTTTTGGTGTATTGCCTCCTGTATCTAAATTAACACCAGGACAAGCTGCTTACCACTTTATTTCTGGGTATACCGCTAAAGTTGCAGGAACAGAGGCTGGTATAACAGAGCCTGTACCGTCTTTCTCTGCTTGTTTTGGAGAGCCTTTTATGCCATTACACCCTACCGTTTATGGCGAAATGTTAAGCAAAAAAATGACTGAAGCTGGCGTAAATGTTTGGCTAATTAATACAGGATGGAGCGCAGGACCTTACGGTGTGGGGTCGCGTATAAAATTAAAGTATACAAGAGCCATGATTACTGCTATACTTAACGGAGAGTTAGATAATGTAGACTACGAACAAAACTTTATATTCGGGTTATTTATGCCTAAATACTGTCCTGGTGTACCATCAGAGATTTTAGACCCAATGAATACTTGGCTTAAAAAAGGAGACTATGTTGGTAAAGCTATACACTTAGCACACTCATTTCACTTAAACTTTGAGAAATTTGCTCATCAAGCATCCGAACAAATTATTGAAGGTGGCCCGTTAATTGATGAACACCATCACTTACACGAACACTTTTAGTAGGTTCTTATTTAACCAAAAAAGGAGCTCTAATAGAGCTCCTTTTTATTATTAATTCTTATATTTTTTTAAGATGAAATATTATATAGCCCTTATAGTATTACTGCTTAGTATAAACATTACGCTTAGTCAAACACCTGTAGAAGACCAATTAGGTTCTTGGTTTACAACATCTGGTACTTATACAATATCTAACAAAATGAGTTTTAGTAACACATTGCAATCTTGGCATTACAAAATTGCAGACAATTTTAACTTTCTGTTTACTAGTCTTGCTGTTAATTATCGTGTTTCTAATAAACTTACAACCTCGTTTGCTTACGGTTTTATGGATATAGATAGTGGTTTTAAAAAAGAAAGTGCGCATACCTACGAAAATAGATTAATGGAGCAAATTAGCTACAAACATAAATTAGCAAAACTACCAATAGACCATAGGTTTAGAGTAGAACAACGCTTTTTAAATAAGCCTGCAAATAACATTTTATTAAACCGTTTACGTTATAGATTGGGCACTAAAATAAAACTTAATAACGCATTATTTATTAGGCTAAACAACGAATTTTTAGTTGTTGTAAAAACCAAAGATACCGACCAGTTTACAGAAAATAGAGCTTATGCTGCATTGGGTATTAACATTTTTAAATCTGCTAATATACAAGTGGGCTATTTAAACCGAAAAATAAAAGGGTTAGACTTACACCGCTTACAATTAGGTCTTTTTTATAAGATAGATTTAAGAAAGAAAAACGCAATAAAGCAATAAATTAAACTCTTCTTAAAAATATTACATATTAAAAACCAACACCTACAGCTTTAAACAAACACTTACTTTAATTAAAAAACAGGCCTTTACTGGTGGCTTAGCCCCGATTGATACGACATCCTTTTTAATAACTTAAAACCGTTATACTTGGGCTGACACTAAAATAAAAATAGGCCACGAATACTTGCTTTTAGCAATTACGTTTTAAAAAGATATAGTGGAAAGCGGGAAATAGCTTCTAACTATAAACTTTATTTATTAAGAAAAAATCGGCAATTACTAAGGCTGCCATAGCTTCTACAATAGGCACAGCTCTTGGTACAACACATGGATCGTGACGCCCTTTACCTTGCATTTCTACGGTGTTACCATTTTTATCTATGGTTTCGTACTTTTGAATAAGCGTTGCTACAGGCTTAAAGGCAACGTTAAAATAAATATCCATTCCGTTACTTATTCCTCCTTGAATACCTCCAGAGTAATTGGTTTTTGTTGTGCCATCGTTATTAAATGCATCGTTATGATCGCTACCGTACATTGTACTACCATGAAAACCACTACCATACTCAAAACCTTTTACAGCGTTTATAGACAACATGGCTTTGCCTAACTCGGCATGTAATTTATCGAAAACCGGTTCGCCTAAACCAACGGGTACATTTTTAATTACACAACTTACAATACCGCCAACAGTATCGCCTTTACCACGTACTTCTTTTATATAGGTTTCCATGCTTGCTGCCATATCTTGATCTGGGCAACGCACAATATTCGATTCTGTTTTAGTAAGATCTAACTCAGTGTATGGTTTATCTAATCGCATGGTACCAACTCCAGACACATAGGCTTGTATTTCTACACCTTTTAACATTTGTTTAGCGATAGCGCCAGCTACAACACGACATGCGGTTTCGCGTGCAGAACTACGACCACCACCACGATAATCTCTAACACCATATTTTTTATCGTAAGTATAATCGGCATGGCTTGGTCTATAACTATCTTTAATATGCGAATAGTCGTGAGATTTCTGGTTGGTATTTTCTATTACAAAACCAATAGAAGTTCCTGTTGTTACTCCTTCGAAAACTCCAGAATAAAACTTTACGGTATCTGGTTCTTTACGTTGGGTTACTATGGCAGATTGTCCTGGCTTTCTTCGGTTTAATTCGTTTTGAATCTCATCTAAATCTAACTCAATACCAGATGGGCACCCATCTATTACACCACCTAATGCAGGTCCGTGAGATTCGCCATAAGTTGTAAGATTAAATAGTTTTCCAAAAGAATTGCCTGCCATAATATATTTTTTTCGCTAAAATAATGCTTTTTTACACATTAATTGTTCTAAATATTACACTAAAAAACGATTTGTAGTATTTATTTTAAGCTTGTAAAAAATAGATTTTTAAAAAGGTAAATAAAAGCATAAAAACCAAACAATTAAGAAAAAATAAGCAAATAGTATTACAGTAGCTTAACAATAAACTGATAGTTACATAAATATATGGTAATCATTAAGTAATACTAATTTTCGTTCTTTATGTTATTAAAATCCAGCCGATATTGAAAACAAAACGAAAAATAGAAGTCGTAGTAATATCCGACGTTCATCTTGGCAGTTACGAGTGCCACGCGAAACAATTATTAACTTACCTAAATAGTATTCAGCCTAAAAAATTAATTTTAAATGGCGATATTATTGATATTTGGCAATTTAGCAAACGTTATTTTCCTAAATCGCACCTTAAGGTAATTAAAAAAATTATGGATATGAGCGCTAGTGGTGTAGAAATTATCTATATAACTGGAAACCACGACGAAATGTTACGTAAATTTAGCAACATGACTATTGGTAATATTACTATTGTGAACAAGTTGGTTTTAAATTTAGACGGTAAAAGTGGTTGGTTTTTTCATGGTGATGTATTCGATCTTTCTATTCCTAACACAAAATGGATTGCTAAGTTTGGGGGTTATGGCTACAACATACTTATACATATTAACAGATTTACTAACTGGATTTTAGAGAGGTTAGGTAAAGAAAAGCTTTCGCTTTCTAGAAAAATTAAAAACAACACCAAAAACTCTGATAAATACATTAATGATTACGAAAATGTAATATCTGATTTAGCAATAGAAAACAATTACGATTATGTGGTGTGCGGGCACATACACCAACCAAAAATGGAATACAAAGAGAACAAGCACGGTAAAACACTTTACTTAAACTCTGGCGATTGGGTAGAACACTTTACTGCCCTAGAATACCAATTTAAACGCTGGAAAACCTACGTATATAGCGAAGATAAATTATCGCCTTTTTATGCTGATGAAGACGTAAAAAGCATGGAAATGAAAGATTTAATTGCTGCTATTACAATTTTTAATCCGCAGAAAAAGAAACAAACTATAAAACCTTAATTTTTAAGATTTTTTTAATAATATAGACTCGCTTTTAATTAGCCAAAGGTGCTTTAAATTTATTATTTTTGATTAAAGTTTACAATATCCTTTAAACGCATTGCTTTACTATATACAATGCGTTTATTTTTTTTAAAATTTAATCTAGAATGAACTTTAGAAGAGCTACCGAAAAAGACATATACCAAATAGTAAGTTTATTTGCAGACGACCCCTTAGGAAAAAAAAGAGAGCAGTTAAACAAACCTTTACCCGAAACCTATTTAAATGCTTTTAAGGCCATAGATGCTGATAAGAACCAAGAGTTAATGGTTGTTGAAAATGATAATAAAGAGATTATTGCTACTTTTCAACTTTCTTATATACAATACATGAACTATTATGGCGGGTTGCGAGCGCAAGTAGAATCTGTTCAAGTAAGAAAAGATCAACGCGGACTTGGTGTAGGTAAAACCATATTTGATTGGACCATAAAAAGAGCTAAAGAAAAAAATGTGCGTATATTACAATTAACAAGCGATAAACTGCGCCCTAAGGCTATAAATTTCTATAAAAAACTAGGGTTTATAGATTCTCACGAAGGCATGAAAATGCATTTTTAAACCCCAACACGAAACGCTTTAAACATGAATTGGATTTTATTAATTATTGCAGGGCTTTGCGAAGTTGCTTTTGCTGCCTGTTTAGGAAAAGCTAAAGAATCTTCTGGAACCGAAACTACATACTGGTACATTGGCTTTATAATTTTCTTAGCCATTAGCATGTTTTTACTAATAAAAGCAACACAAGAACTACCTATTGGTACCGCTTATGCTGTTTGGACAGGTATTGGTGCAGTAGGCACCGCTATAATTGGCATTCTTGTTTTTAAAGAACCCGCTACATTTTGGAGGTTATTTTTTATAACAACCCTTATAACATCTATAGTAGGATTAAAAGTTGTATCGCATTAAACAAACCCATACACCTAAATCAAGGCTTCTCTTAAAATAGATATAGGGTGTTTTGCTTCGCGAGTTGTACCGTCTTTTATTTGATGCCTACAACTTGTGCCATTAGCAGCAATAACTGTGCTTATAGCTGCTTTTCTAACAGCTGGAAACAACGTTTGCTCACCTATTTGCATACTTACATCGTAATGCTCTTTTTCGTAACCAAAACTACCTGCCATACCACAACAACCACTAGGTATAATGGTTACCTTGTAATTTTTAGGTAAATTTAATACTGCAAAACTAGACATTTGATTACTCATTGCCTTTTGATGGCAGTGTCCGTGAAATTTAATTACTCTTGCTTCTATAGTAAATTGCTCTGCTTTTATGTTGCCTAATTCAATTTCTTTTTGAAGAAACTCTTCTATTAAAAATGTATGTTTCGATATCGCTTCAGCAGAAATTTTATCGTCTGCAAGCTTTAAATACTCATCTTTAAAAGTATAAATAGCAGACGGTTCTAACCCTATTAAAGGCGTGTTTTCTGAAACTAAATTTTTATAAATATCAACATTTTTATTAGCTATTTTTTTTGCTTTTTCTAGAAGTCCTTTAGACAAGAAAGAACGCCCAGATTCTTCATTTTTTACTAGTTTTACATTATAATTTAAAGCTTTTAAAAGCGCAATAGCATCAATACCTATTTGGGTATCTAAATAGTTAGTAAATTCATCATTAAACAAAATTACAGATTTCGCAATATTTTTATCAACAACTTCAAATTCAGTATTTTTAAATAGACTACTTAAACTATTAGTCGAAATAAAAGGCAAACTTCTACGCTTTGCAATTCCAAAAGTTTTTTTCAAAATTGATGACGTAAACCCATTAGAAAAAACAAAATTAGCAAGCTTTGGCATCTTACTTCCTAATACATTCAAACTATTATTATAAGCAAATAATTTAGTACGAATTGAGACGCCATTCTCCTTTTGATATTGATACTGAAATTCTGCTTTTAAACTAGCCACATCTACACTACTTGGACACTCGCTAGAACAAGCTTTACAACTTAAACACAAATCGAAAACATCTTTTAATTCTTCGTGATTAAATTTATTCGACTTATCTGAATTTGTTAAAAATTCACGCAGCACATTGGCACGTGCACGCGTGGTATCTTTTTCGTTATTGGTAGCCCGATAACTTGGACACATTGTACCACCAAACTCAGGCAGTTTTCTACAATCTCCAGAACCATTACATTTTTCTGCTTCTCGTAAAATACCCTGAGATTTAGAAAAATCTAACAACGTTTCTATTTCAGGCTCTACCCTATCTTGTTCGTATCGCAATGCTTTATCCATTGCAAAAGCATCAACTATTTTATTCGGATTAAAAATATTATGAGCATCAAAGGCTTTTTTTATACGTCTTAAAAGTTGATAATTATCTTCGCCAATCATTAACGGAATAAACTCAGCTCTTACAATACCATCTCCATGCTCACCACTAAACGATCCTTTAAAGGTTTTTACCAATTTAGCGACATCTGTAGTTACACGTCTAAACAAATCTACGTCAACCGCTTTCTTTAAATCTAAAATTGGTCTTAAATGCAACTCGCCAGCACCTGCATGTGCATAATACACAATATCTTGATTGTATGTTTGCATCAATTTAGCAAAATCTGCTATATAGTTTGCTAAATCTGGCAACGCCACTGCGGTATCTTCTATACAGGCTACGCCTTTTTTATCGCCTACAATATTACCTAACAAGCCTAAACCCGCTTTACGCAACTCGCTAGCCTTGTTAATATCTAGTCCCTCAAGAATAGCATTAGCATAACTTAGACCTGTATTTTCGATATCTTTTAACAAATTACTAGCCAAAATCTTTACCTCTGCCAGGGTATCTGCTTTTACTTCGCATATTAAAATAGCCTTAGGATCTCCTTGAATAAATATTCTATTCTCGGCCTGGGTTTTATTTTGTTTTGTACAATCTAAAATGGTTTTATCCATCATTTCACAGGTATACAAATTGTGCTTCATTACAGGTGCCACAGCACTTAAGCAATTAGAAATACTGCTAAAATGAGCTGCTATCATAATACTTTCTTGTGGCGGTAACTTATCTAATTTTAAAGTAATTTGAGTAGAGAAAGCCAAAGTACCTTCGCTGCCAGAAAGCAACTTACACATATTAAATTTGCTTAAAGTATTAGCAAATACCTCGTTCTTAATCAGCTCATCAACTGCATAACCTGTGTTTCTTCTATGTATTTCTGGTTTAGGAAAATTATCTTTAATTTGATTTTGAACCGTTTCTGATTTTAATTCTGAATAAATCGTCTTGTAAATTTCTCCTTCCAACGACGTTTCTTTTGCTTTAAGATGAAACTCTTCTGCAGATAAATCCTTAAAAACAGCTTCGCTACCATCACTTAAAATAGTATGTAATTCTAAAACTTTATCTCTAGTAACACCATATTGAATACTTGTTGTTCCAGAAGAGTTATTACCAACCATACCACCAATCATACAACGATTTGATGTCGATGTATTAGGGCCAAAAAATAAACCAAAAGGCTTTAAATAATTATTTAAAGTATCGCGAACAACTCCTGGCTGCACTGTAACAGTTTGCTCAGCTTCGTTAAGCTTTATTATTTTAGTAAAGTATTTAGAAACATCTACAATTATACCTTCTCCCACACATTGCCCTGCTAAAGATGTGCCTGCTGTTCTAGGAATTAAACTAGTTTGATTTACTCTAGCAAAAGCAATTAAAAGCTTTAAATCATCATTGTTTTTAGGGTAAGCAACAGCTAAAGGCAACATTCTATAAACCGACGCATCTGTGGCATAAATGGATTTTATTAAATCATCGAAAAATAATTCGCCAGAAAGTTTTGCTTTTAGCTCTTGTAAATGTGTTGTTAACGTCATAAATATTTTTAAATAATCTATAATCTTATACAGTTGTTAAATATAATTACATTTTTGGCGTTATTTTTGCAAAAGTAAATTGAATTTTAAAAAGTGGTCTTTTTTAGCAATCCGACCGTATATAAACAAAAACGATAACTACAAACATTATGAAAAAATTATTTCTATTATCATTAACACTTTTAGGTTTTACAATGGCAGTTTCTGCTCAAGATATATCAGACAACGCTATAGGCTTACGTTTAGGAGACAGTGATGGTTTAGGTGCAGAAGTATCATATCAACGTGCTTTAGGCGACTCTAACCGATTAGAAGCCGATTTAGGTTGGAGAAACAGCAGTAGCTACAACGCTATTAAACTTACAGGCTTATACCAATGGGTTATGGAATTGGATGGTAATTTTAACTGGTTTGTTGGTGCTGGTGGAGGTCTTGCTATTTTTGATGGTAAAAACGCATTAAAAGGCACAGACGAAACCGCTTTATTTGTTGCTGGCGATATAGGTGTAGAATACAATTTTGATATTCCGCTGCAGGTATCTTTAGATTTTAGACCAGAATTAGGATTTGGAGATTTTGCTGACGATTTAGATTTTGATATAGCACTAGGCATTCGTTACCGCTGGTAAACCAAAAACATAAACTAAAAAAAGCGCTTTTAATAAGCGCTTTTTTTATGCACAATTTCTTCTATTTTTGTAATTGTATATTTCTAAATTAAAATGCATCATTATGGCTCTTAATAAAACAATTAACTGGGGATTTATAGGTTGTGGTAGTGTAACCGAAACCAAAAGTGGCCCTGCCTACAAACAAACAGATGGATTTAATGTTATTGCAGTTATGCGACGTAACAAAGAGAAAGTTATTGACTATGCTAAAAGACATAATATACGCAAATACTACACTAATGCAGATGATTTAATAAACGATCCTGATGTAGACGCTATTTATATAGCCACACCTCCAGACACACATAAATTATACGCTTTAAAAGTAGCAGAAGCCAATAAACCATGTTGTATAGAAAAACCAATTACTCCGCATTATACAGAAGCCTTAGAGATTTACAATGCTTTTAACACAAAGCACCTCCCTCTATTTGTAGCTTATTACAGGCGGTCGCTTCCTAGGTTTAATAAAATAAAAGTTTTTTTAGATAACAATGAAATTGGAAATGTTAGACACATAAGTTGGCGCTTAAACAAGCCCGCTAGTAAATTAGACCTCTCTAAAACATACAATTGGCGCACAGATGCTAATATAGCTCCTGCTGGATATTTTGACGATTTAGCAAGTCATGGCTTAGACCTATTTACCTACCTTCTTGGAAATATTAAAGAAGCTCAAGGCATAAGTACTAATCAGCAAGGTTTATACACTGCCAAAGACGCTGTTACTGCCTGCTGGATACATAACAATGGCATAACTGGAGCAGGAAATTGGAATTTTGGAGCAAACGAGCATGAAGATCGTGTTAAAATTACTGGAAGCAAAGGCGCCATAGAATTTTCAGTTTTTCACGAAAACCCAATTATTCTATCTACCACTTCAAAAACAGAAGAAATAACTATAGAAAACCCAAAACACATCCAGAAATATCATGTAGAAAATATGAGAGATTATTTGTTACTAGATAGCAAATCACACCCTTCTACAGGCAATACTGCGCTACACACCAGCTGGATAATGGATAAAATTTTAGATAAAAATTAAACTCTACCAATTATCGTTTTTTATATTTTACTTAAAAGTTTCGTTAATTATATGAAATAGCTGTTTTTTTCGAAAACACTTCTACGCTTTTTTATATCTTAGTTTATCCACTAAACTAAAACCTAAATATGAGATTCTTATTCTCTTGCTATTTCATTTTATGCGGCATGTTGCTTGTTGGATGCAAATCGCAAACAAGAGCTAGCCATACTAATAAAAAATTAAAAGTATTAATACTTGACGGAGAAAACAATCATGGTATATGGCCTAAAACCACATTCATGATGAAAAGCTACCTTGAAGAAACAGGTTTGTTCGAGGTCGATGTTTATCGTAAGAAATACACCTGGATTGGTCCGCATTATAACAAAGTTAAAGGCGTAGAAAACATTAACGACCTTTTAACCCTTTATCCACTTAACGACGGTATTGAAAGAGAAGCAGTAAAAGAAACAAAATACGATCCTAATTTTAACCCAGATTTTGAAAAATATGACTTGGTTGTAAATAATTTAGGGTGGAAATCTGCTAAATGGCCTGAAGCAACTAAAACAAATTTTGAGAATTACATGAAAAATGGAGGAGGTATGGTTTTAGTTCACGCAGCAAACAATGCTTGGGGACAATGGGAAGAATACAATAAAATGATTGGTCTTGGAGCTTGGGGAGATAGAGATGCAAAATCTGGCCCATATGCTTTTTATAATAATGAAGGAAAAGAAAAACGCGATCCTTCTGAAGGTATTTGCGCTTCGCATGGTGCACAATACGAATTTAAATTACAAACTAGAGCGCCTAAACACCCTATAATGAAGGGACTCCCAAAGGTTTGGTTACACACAAAAGACGAACTTTACGACCGCATGCGAGGCCCTGCTAAAAACATGACCATTCTTGCTACAGCCTACTCTGACACTATTAACAACGCACCACCTTGGAATAAAAAAGTAACAGGAACTGGAAGACACGAGCCTATGCTTATGGCTATAGAATACGGAAAAGGACGCATTTTCCATTCGGCTTTAGGCCATATGGATTACTCCATGGAGTCTGTTGGCTTTATAACCACACTGCAACGTGGTGCAGAATGGGTAGCCACAGGAAATGTAACACAAAAAGTACCAAAAGATTTTCCGTTAGAAAATAAAAGCAGTTCAAGAACATGGACTTTTAAAAATTAATAAATAAAAAAATGAAGTTAAAATTAGTAGTATTTTATTGTTTAAGTGTTTTAGTATTTAATTGCAAATTAGGAACATCAACATCTAAAAACAAAGTTCAATCTAAATTAAATGTTTTAATAATAGATGGGGAAAACAACCATAGTATTTGGCCAAAATCTACTTTAATGATTAAAGATTATCTTGAAGAAACATCTATGTTTAAAGTAGACATAACAAGAAAGGCTTTTACATGGAAAGGAGATGATTTAATAAAGAAATACCCGCTAACACCTCCTATTGAAACAACACCAGTAAAAAACCCAAAAGAAGACCCTAATTTTAGTCCAGATTTTAGTAAATACGACTTAGTAGTATCTAATTTAGGATGGAAAGCCTCTAATTGGCCAGCACAAACTAAAGCTAATTTTGAAAAATATATGGCTAATGGTGGCGGATTAATAGTAATTCATGCTGCTGATAACTCTTTTGGAGATTGGGACGAGTATAATAAAATGATTGGCCTTGGTGGTTGGGGTGGTCGAAATGCAAAATCTGGACCATATGTTTATTACACCGATAAAGGAGAATTAAAACACGACCATAAAGAAGGTAACTGCGGGCAACACGGTAAACAAACCGAATTTATTTTAGAAACAAGAGCTCCAGAACACCCTATAATGAAAGGATTACCTAAAATGTGGCTACACACTAAAGATGAACTTTACGAGAAATTAAGAGGTCCAGCAGAAAATATGACAGTATTAGCCACCGCATATTCTGACAAAGAAAATGGAAAAAGCAGGACGGGTAGACACGAGCCTATGCTTATGGCTATTAATTATAAAAAGGGACGTGTCTTTCACACAGCATTAGGACATACAGATTATTCCTTTGAGTGTGCCGGATTTATTACCACTTTGCAACGCGGAGCAGAATGGGTAGCTACAGGAAAAGTAACCCAAGAAGTGCCAGCAGATTTTCCAAGTGCAAACCAAACAAGCCCTAGAAAATGGAATAAATAAACTATTATTTATAAAAACTAAATAACAAAAGCCATAGCATTGCTATGGCTTTTGTTATAGTACCAACACAGTAAAACTATTTATTCTTTACATAAATTAATTTAAACCTACCATTACTTTGGTCTCGCTGTTCCATTTCAAATTGTGGAAGCGATTTAAAAAGCGGTGTTAATTTTTGAAAACCAAAGTTACGAGAATCAAAGTTTGGTTGTTTTTTTAGTATTAAAGAGCCTACATCTCCTAGAAAAGCCCAACCATCGTCATCTGCAGCATCATCAACAGAGTTTTTAAGCAACTTTATTACTTTTGGCGTTATATTGTATAAATTTGTTTTTTTACGCTTCGTGCTTTTTTCGTCTTTATCATTTCCATCACTGTCATCATCATTAGCTAAAATTTCTAAATAAATAAACTTATCGCAAGCTACAATAAATGGATTTGGTGTTTTTTTCTCGCCCATACCATAAACAACCATGGCAGCTTCACGCAAGCGCGTTGCTAGCTTTGTAAAATCACTATCAGAGGATACTAAACAAAAACCATTTACTTTTTCAGAATACAAAATGTCCATAGCATCAATTATCATGGCAGAATCTGTTGCATTCTTTCCTGTTGTATAACCGTATTGTTGTATTGGCGTTATAGCGTTTTCTAACAATACATTTTTCCATTTAGACAAATGTGGCTTAGTCCAATCGCCATAAATTCGCTTTATTGTTGGTGTACCGTACTTTGCTATTTCTTCCATCATTTCTGTAATATATTTTGATGGAATGTTATCTCCGTCTATTAATACGGCAATTTTAGTATCTTTTATCATATGAGGTTAAATATACAGAATATATAAAGAGACGCCACTTTTAAATAGCTTCAAAATAAATTCATTAACATCTTTTAACATCTTAATAAAATATTCTAAGTCTCTTTTATTTTGATTAATTCAAAATAAATAATTTTAAAACTCTGGTCTACATAACATTTTTTTTTAGAAAAATAATACAAATTAGAGCACTCTTGCGCGTACTAAACAATTGTTTACCGTTTTTAAATAACATAGATTAAATAAATTCTAAAACTAAAAAAGCTACCTCATTTAAACGAGGTAGCTTTTGTATTTTTTATAAAATAAATGTTTCTTTTTAGGAACAAATAATTGTTTACTTTATGTTTCATTCATTTCTACTTAATAATAAGCAAATTATGTGCCAATCTTTATTCTAGCTATAAAAAGTAACAGTTTTTATATTTTTTGATATAAAGATTTAACCTTTTCTGGAGTTATTATTGTTTTCCATTTTTTTCCTAAGGCATTTTCCCAAAGAGGCTCTAAACTTAAAGCTACTTTAATCATTATATCGAATTCGGCATCGGTTAAGTTAGCACAAATACCTTGAGGCAGTTCAATATCATGTTTAGCTTTCATAGTTTTAAAAAGAGCAACACCTTCTGGATAATATTCTTCTAAATGATCGAACACTAAACAGTTACCTATACCATGCTTAACTCCTAAATAATAAGACAAACCATAACTTAACGCATGCGCAACGCCTACTTGAGAATAAGCTATACTCATTCCGCCATGCCAGCTAGCCATCATTAACTTATCTTGAGATTCTGCAACAGATAAGTTATCTGCTAAAAATATTTCTTTACACAAATCGAAAGCTTTTTCTCCATATGTTTTACTAAACTCATTTAAAAAAGTTCCGTTTAACGATTCTATACAATGGATATAGCAATCCATACCTGTATAAAACCACTGATTTTTCTCTACATCTTTTGTTAACTCTGGATCTAGTAAAACCTGATCAAAAGGTGTGTAATCACTATTAATACCAAGTTTAAGTTTTGGCCCTGTTAAAATAGCTGTTCTTGACACTTCTGCACCTGTACCAGATATAGTAGGAATACCAACATGGTATATTGCTGGATTTTTAACCAAATCCCAACCTTGGTAATTCTCTGCACTACCTTCGTTTGTTAACAAAATAGATACAGCCTTAGCCAAATCTAAAATAGAACCTCCTCCTATGCCAATAATACCAGACGGACGCTCTTTACAGGTTAGTATAATGTCTTCTACCAACTGATCTACTTGTGACGTTTTAGGTTCTTCTTTTGTTGAGATATAAAGGATTTTATCATCGTAAGACAAAGAAATTCTTGACGTTAACCAAGTATTACTCTTAAAAACATCGTCTACTAAATATATAAAAGGTGCTTTTGTATTTAAGCGATTCGGAGATATTATTTCACTTAATTGATTGAAACTACCTCTACCAAAAATCACCCTTGGTACCATCGGAAAGTTTTTATAGCTCATTTATTCTATTTTCTTTTTCGAAAGGTAAAAATACCATTATTTTAATTTTATGCATCTAAATAACTCTGAAATTTATCAGAAAATATACCTATATGGTAACCATCTACCAGCGCATGGTTTACATCTATAGACACATTCATCATTAATTTGTCACCATTTTGGGTCATTTTACTAAAAGCAAATTTAGGTACAGATTCTTTATTTCCAGACACTGGTTCTTTATGTCCTACAAAATTTACCCAAGGCATAGCAGAGCAATGTATACAGTCTAAACTATTTGTTGGCGGATATAAATTTGATGAATTTTCTATTCTATTTTTCTCTGATTCAATATTTTTTATAAAAACCTCTATACTCTCGTTAAACTTAATAAAGGAAAACCCAAACGTTTTATCTTTTCTCATTAGGGTAGCCGAGGCGTTAATAACATTATACTGTACAACATTACCTTCTACAATTCTTAATTTTAAATTATCTATTTCGTTTATAGCACGCATGCAATCGTGTAAATACTTTGCAAAAAAACTAATATTTTCTTTTTTAGCTTTTTTGTAAGCTTTTGTAACATCAAAAGGAATAACTACACCAAAATATGGATCTGCCAAGGCATTAAAATGATTGAATAGTTGCTTTCTATTCCATGTTTCTAAATCTAAAACTTTCAAATTATTTTATTAATTTTAATATATCTATTATACTAGATATTGTTTTATATGATTTTCCGTTTGTTTCTTTTTCTGTAACCTCTTCATGAGCCCAAGTAGTATGAAACGGAACATGTATTGCTTGAGCGCCTATATTTACTAAAGGTAAAACATCTGATTTTAAAGAGTTTCCTATCATTAAAAATTCTGATGGTTTTACATCTAAATGTTTCAATAAATTAGAGTAATTAGCTTCTTTTTTATCACTTAAAACTTCTATGTGATGAAAATATTTTGTTAATCCAGATTTTTCTAATTTTCGTTCTTGATCTAGCAAATCGCCTTTGGTTGCTACAATTAAACGATGTGTTTTTGACACTTGTTTTAAAACATCCTCTACACCTTCAAGTAAATCTACAGGCTTATTTATCATGGTTTTACCAATATTTAAAATCGCTTCGATTGTTTTACTAGACACATTATAGTTAGACAAATCTAAGGCACTTTCTATCATAGACAAAGTAAAAGCTTTTACGCCATAACCATATAGGTCTAGATTTTGAATTTCCATTTTAAATAATTCTTGATCTATCTTATTAGGTGTTTCGTAATCTCTTAAAAGTTTTACAAACTCTTGCTCTGCTTCTCTAAAATACGTTTCGTTAACCCAAAGCGTATCGTCTGCATCAAAGCCTATAACTTTTATGTTTTTATAATCTATCATATAAATCGACCATTTAATTCGAAAATAAAGACGTTTTTATTTCCATATTTTTTTAGCACGTTCAAGATCTTCTGGAGTATCAATTTCTACCCCTTCAATACTAGTTTCTACCATTTTAATACGTTTACCATACTCTAAATAACGAATACATTCTATTTTCTCTGAAGCTTCTAAAGGCAACATTGGTAATTTATAAAAATCGAGTATAGCTTCTTTTCTAAAAGCGTAAACTCCTTTATGTTTAAAGTACTTGGCACCCACATTTTTTTCTCTTGGATAAGGGATTGGACTACGTGAAAAATAAAGTGCAAAATTAGTTTGATCTACAATAACCTTAACCGTATTTGGGTTGTTAATTTCGTCTTGGTCTGTTATATGCACCATTAGAGATGCTAAATCTACTTCCTTCTTGCTATCTACTTCAAAAACTTCTATAAGCTTTTGTAAAGACTCTTTATCTGTAAAAGGCTCATCGCCTTGAACATTTATAACCACATCTATATCTAAATTAGCAACTGCTTCTGCTATTCTATCGCTTCCGCATTCGTGCTCTTTAGTACTCATAATAGCTTTACCTCCATTATTTACAATCTCTTTGTATATAATATCGCTATCTGTTACAACAAATACATCGTCGAATAAATTGGTAGCAACGGTAGCTTCGTATGTTCTTCGAATTACTGTTTTACCACCTAGATCTTGCATTAATTTACCTGGAAAACGAGAGGCAGCATATCGCGCCGGAATCATTGAAATTATTTTCATGTTATAATATAAGTCAATTTCGACTTCAAAAATATAATAATTATTGTTGATTTTAACCTTTAGAAGGTCTAAACTTTTTGAATATTTTAAAGATAACAATTAAGATTACAACTACTAATACAATAGCTAATACTGGAAAAAAAATAGAAACTACAGACATTGTAATTGCTGTACCGGTTTCTATTGTAGACACAATAGGGTTGCCTACTCCTCCTGTAGATGCTGTTGATGCTAAGCGTGTTACTCCTGCCGAGCTAGAAATGGCGCTTGCTGTACCTGCTCCTGCTATAATAGCCAAAGCCCAAGTAATTACTGGACTTAAATCGACCACAGTAGACATCATTACCGCAGTGCCTGCGAACGCTGCTAAAGGAACCGATATACTATCTAAAAGGTTGTCGACATAAGGAATGTAATAAGCAAAAACCTCTACTAATGTAGCTACACCCAGGGTTATTAAAGCTGTTAAACTGCCAATCCATTGCCAAGATTCATTTAACTCCCAAGCATTAAAATAAGACGCTAAGCTTAATGCAAATAATGGTAAAAACACTCTAAAACCAACCGATGCAGCCAAACCAATACCAAGGCAAATACTTATAATCGTTTCTATTGTCATAATATAATCACCTTTTTATAGACTTTTAATTTTAGGTTTATAAATTTACATTAAATCTTAATTAAATACTATTCTTCAAAAAAATCGTCTTTAAAGCCTATTAAATATAGTTTTTCTTTAGCTCTTGTTACAGCTGTGTATAACCACCTTAAATAATCTTTGTCTATACCATCTGGTAAATACGGTTGTTCTACAAAAACTGTATTCCATTGGCCTCCTTGAGATTTATGGCATGTTATTGCATACGAGAACTTAACTTGTAAAGCATTAAAATACTTGTTGTTTTTTACTTTTAAAAACTTTTTATATTTGCTGGTTTCGTCTTCAAAATCCTTCATTACCTCTTGATATAATCGGTTAGAATCTTCGTAAGGTAACGATGGTGTTTCTGCATCAATAGTGTCTAGCATTAAAACGGTTTCAAAAGGTTTCATCTTCGGATAATCTACCATTCTAATTTTTACTTCCGCGAAGCGAAAACCATACAGTTCTTTAATGCTAAAAATTTCTAGAACCTCTATAATATCTCCATTTGCTATAAAACCAGCTTCTGAATTAGATTTTAACCAAAAATAATTATTTTTAACTACCATTAAATAATCTCCAGAAGACAATTCGTGCTCGTTAAACAAAATTTTACTACGTATTTGCTTATTGTATAAATTAGCACGCTTGTTGCTTCTTACAATAATTGCGGTTTCTTCGTTTCCTAAATTACTGTACGCACCATCTATGGCTTCCATAATTTCGTATCCATCTGTTAATCTAACAATGTCTTTAAAATGGCCTAAATTAAATTGAAACGATTCGAAAAACGAACTTGCTAAAACTTCTCGAAGTATAGTAGCATTGGACAAAATACCAGAGTCTTGTCCTTGCCTAACCACTTCGTCTAGTTCCATTTTTATAACCTCCTTATCGTAGTTTAATTCTAATTTATTTTCGTCTAAAGCAGGGCTAATATCTAATTTTACGGGAGGCAACTGTGCAGTATCTCCTATTAAAAGTAACTTACAATTTTTACCAGCATAAACATATTGCATTAAATCGTCTAGTAAAGATCCATTTTCTACAAATTTAGATTCTCCTGGTGTATCTGGAATCATTGATGCTTCGTCTACAATAAAAATGGTGTTTTTATGCTTATTTGGTTGTAAAACAAATTTTACTCCACCTCCACTCTCTTTTTTAGGAAAGTAGATTTTTTTATGAATTGTAAACGCTTCTTTTTGGGAATAATTAGCAATTACTTTTGCAGCTCTACCTGTGGGAGCCATTAAAACAGCACTCATTTTTGCTTTCCATAAATTGCTTACAATGCTACCAATAATGGTGGTTTTACCCGTTCCTGCATACCCTTTTAGCAAATAAAGCTTGTTTTTAGAGTTATCGAAAATAAAATTAGATAATTGCTGAAGTACAATATTTTGTTTTAACGTTGGAGCAAACGGAAAAGACTGTTTTACAAGCGAATAAAATTGAGATGAGGTCATTTTCTGACTTAAAAATTAAAATTTATTCAAATATAGAAATGATTTTTAGCTACAATGGTTTTTACGATTAAAAAAAAATTGTAGATTTGCGAAAGACCATTAAATAAACTTTATAAATAAAATAGTATACTATGTTTAAAATTCTTCTTGTAGCCGTTGGTGTAATATTATTAACAATCGGTTTGGTTAAGCTTGTAGATAAATTTATACCTACAAAGTTTAAACCAGTATTAATAGTTGCTCTTTGGGCGTTGATTGCCTTTTTAGGATACAATACATATATGTCTGTTTACAATCCTATTTTGTTTAACCAAGAAAAAGAAAAACGATACGCTAAAGTTATTAGTAGCTTAGAAGATATTAGGGATGCACAATTAGCGCACAGAACAGTGACAGGTAAATTTGCTGATAAATTTGAAAATTTAATTAAATTTATTGATACAGCAGAGTTTACAATTACACAACGTAAAGATTCTACAGTAATTGATGAGGAAGCAAATAGACGTTTTGGATTAAACTCTATGACTAAAGAAATTGTAGTTATAGATACATTAGGCACCGCATCTGTTAAAGATTCTTTATTTAAAGGATCTACACGATACAAAAACATGATGAATTTACCAGAAGGTGTTGGTAAACCGGGTGCTAAATTTGAACTTAAAGCTGGATTTATCGAGCAAAGCGATGTTAAAATACCTGTATTTGAAGCTTCTATTAAAAAAGATATTATTTTATACGATCAAGATAAAGATCTTTTAGTAGCAGAAAATCAAGTTATGTCTGTTGAAGCTGTGAATGGTGATAACATTAAAGTTGGTTCTATGGACGAAGTTAATACCTCTGGAAACTGGCCTAAACTTTATGACACAAACTAAGATTAAAGACGTAAATAATTATACAGAATTGTCCATTCAAATTAGTTTGAGTGGACTTTCTTTTTGTATACTACAAAAAGAAACCAATACCATAAGCTATTTAAACCATTTTAGCTTTAATAAAAAACTAAACCCTTTTGCTCTTCTAGACCAATTAAAACAACTTTTTAATACAGAGGAAGCTCTACAAAAGCAATTTGACGCTGTTTACATAATACATGTTAACGAGTTAGCCACATTGGTACCCAAAGCTTTATTTAATGAAGATAATATAGCAGACTACCTTAAATTTAATTCTAAAATACTCAAGTCTGACTATATAACTTACGATGATATTAAACTAAACGAAAGCGTTAACGTTTATGTACCTTATGTAAATATTAATAATTTTATTTACGAAAAATTTGGCGCTTTTACTTTCAAACACTTTTCTACTATTTTAATAGAACAAATATTGCTGTTAGAAAAAAATAACACATCTACTAAAATTTACGCACATGTAAGCTCGAACCATTTCGAACTTGTAATAACCAAAGACGGTAAACTTTTACTATACAATAGTTTTGAATATAATAGTGAAGAAGATTTTATTTATTATCTATTATTTACTGCAGAGCAATTACATTTAAACCCAGAGCAAGTAGAACTTGTTTTTTTAGGCGATATAACAAAAGATGATGCCATTTACAATATAACCTACAAGTACATTAGACACATACATTTTGGTAATAGAAACGACAACTATAAATACACCAAAACACCAAATACAAACCACAGTAATTTCACTTTAATAAAAAGTTTTTAATGCGTATTATTTCAGGATTATATAAAAGTAGAAAAATTGTTGCGCCAAAAAATTTACCTGTTCGCCCAACAACAGATATGGCCAAAGAGTCCCTTTTTAATATTATAAATAATCATTTTTATTTTGATGAAATATCTGTTATAGATTTGTTTGCAGGCACTGGCAATATAAGTTACGAATTCGCTTCGCGTGGCACAGAGCAAATTACTTGTGTAGATCAAGACCATGGCTGTGTTAAATTTATAAATCAAACCGCAGATGCTTTTGATATGCCACTGCAGGTTATAAAAAGTGATGTTTTTAAATTTTTAGAAAAGTCTAGTTTACAAGCAGATATTATATTTGCAGATCCTCCATATAATTTTACTGTAGAATTATTTGCCAAAATACCAGAATTAGTATTTAAAAATAATCTTTTGTTAGAAGATGGTATTTTAATTATAGAACACTCTAAACATACAGATTTATCTCATTTAGAAAACTTCGATTATTCAAAAAGTTATGGAGGTAATATGTTTAGTTTTTTCGAAAAACAATAAATTTAACATTTAAACGAAACGTAAGTCGTTTTTTATCAGTAAATTAGCATCCTCCTTAAGAGTCATCCCCGACTCTAACATATTATTTTTTTCCTAGAAAACACTTTGTTTTATCTTATTGCTATGGTTTTTGTTAACTAATACTAACCAAAAACCAATAATTATGAAACCATTTAAAACCGTTTTAACACTAGTGTTAACCATGTTTTTAACACTAAACCTTGCAGCTTATCAAAAAATGTACTTGGTACATCAAGACAATGTAAAGCCATCAATGCTAAACCAGTACGAAGAAACCTCAAAAGAATTTATTACAGCTAGCACTAAACACAATTTACAAACCAGCTGGATAACAGTAAGCACAAGTAACTTAAACTACTTTTACCTTACTCCCATAAAAAACTTTGCAGAACTAGACGTAGACCCTTTTGCAGACATGGCTAAAGCTATGGGCGACGATTTTTCAAAACTCTTTAAAAAATTTAATGCTTGTTACGACACCCACGGTTCGTACATTATAAGCTTAAACGAAAAACTATCGTACATGCCAGAAAACGAGTCTTCATCAAGTGAAGACGAAAACTACCTCGATTTCTTATACCTCTATTACACACCTAGCAATGCCGAAAAAATACGAGAAAACATAAGCGCTGTAAAAGATATGTTTACTTCAAAAAAATCGAAAAACTATTACAGAATATATCAAGGTGTATTTGGTCAATTAGAAAATTATTACCTCGTAGTAATTTCCAGTAAAGATGAAATAGACTCTGCGACAAAAAGCATAAATAACAAAGAAGTTCTTGGTCCAGAACGTATAGAAACTTTTAGAAAACTATTAAAATACACCTCAAGAATTGAGGAGTATACAGGGCAAATGAGGCCCGATTTATATTATTTTTCTAATAAACAATAATAATTATAGAATTAGTCACTCTATTAAAAACAAGAAGAGCTACTCTAAAAAAAGTAGCTCTTCTGTTTATTTAAGTATATCTATAAGCCGGATTCTGTACCCTAAAAGAGCCCCTATCATTTATCTTAGCGCATTGTTACCAATACGCTTTAGCTGCCTACCCTCCAGCATCAAGCGTGCCGCCTTCAATCACTGGTTTACATGACATTGCACCACATAGAGTTTACCTGGTTTCACTACAGCATTACCTGTACATACTTTCTGTTGCACTTTTCCTAACCTCTCGGCTGGTGGCCATTAACCACTACATTGCACTACGGTGTCCGGACTTTCCTAACCAAAATTAACTTTAGTTCGATAGGGCGATTTACTTGTTTACAAAATTACAATAAACAAACACTAAAATCTAAGTTTATTTAACACTATTTAAAAATTTAGGCGTTACCACAAGGGGTCGGGCTTTCGGTAGTCGATTTTTTGTGTTGCATATACGCAACAACACAAAAAGAGCTTCAACAATACCTTAATCCCTAACGCAAGCAGCATTACAAAAAAATTATAATTACAAATAACTAACTACGAGTAGTACCTAGTTTTAAAAGATGTTAATAACTATCCAAAAAACAACCTAACAAAATTCTTAATTTTAAGCCTATTTCTTAACTTTGTTATCACAATTTGCTAAAATCAAATTCGATAAAATTTGGAACACTTTATAGTATCGGCAAGAAAATATAGACCTCAAACATTTAAAGATGTAGTGGGGCAACAAGCCATTACCAACACGTTACTTAATGCTATCGATAATAACCATTTAGCACAAGCCTTATTATTTACAGGGCCACGTGGTGTTGGCAAAACAACATGCGCACGTATTCTAGCTAAAATGATAAACAGTGAAGATTCTGAAAATTCTGAGGAAGATTTCGCTTTTAATATTTTCGAATTAGATGCTGCATCAAACAACTCGGTAGACGACATTAGAAGCTTAACAGACCAAGTTAGAATACCTCCACAAGTAGGCAAATACAAAGTTTACATTATAGATGAGGTACACATGCTATCTCAAGCTGCATTTAATGCCTTTCTTAAAACATTAGAAGAGCCACCAAAACACTGCATTTTTATATTAGCAACTACCGAAAAACATAAAATTATACCAACCATACTATCTCGTTGTCAAATTTTCGATTTTAAGCGTATAACGGTAAAAGATGCTAAAGAATACTTAAAATATATAGCCGAAGAACAAGGAGTACAAGCAGATGACGATGCCTTGCATATTATAGCTCAAAAAGCTGATGGCGCTATGCGAGATGCTTTATCTATTTTTGACAGAGTAGTGAGTTTCTCTGGTAAAAACCTAACAAGACAAGCAGTAACAGAAAACTTAAATGTACTAGACTACGAAACCTATTTTACTAGTACAGACTTAATTTTAGAGAATAAAATACCCGAATTGTTGCTACAATTTAACACCACTTTATCAAAAGGATTTGATGGACACCATTTTATAGCAGGTTTAGCCTCTCATTTTAGAGATTTACTTGTTAGTAAAACACCACAAACTATAGATTTGCTAGAGGTTGGAGATCAAACTAAAACAAAATACTTAGAGCAATCTAAAAAAGCATCGCAACAGTTTTTATTACAAGGCATAAATCTTGCTAACGACTGCGATCTCAAGTATAAATCCAGTAAAAACCAACGACTTCTCGTCGAACTTTGTTTAATGCAGCTTGCCTCTATCACTTTTGATGGAGAAAAAAAAAAAATAGCAAACATTACATAATACCAGCTTCTTATTTTAAAAAGAAAGGCATTACCCCTGTACCAGTTAATGTTGCTAGAAAAGAAGATGCCCAAGAAGTAGAGAAAAAAGAAGAAACAAATACTGCTACAAAAAACACAAGTCAGTTTTCTAACAGTACGCCAAAAAAAATTATATTAAAACAAAACGAAAGACGATCTTCCGGACTATCTCTTAGTAGTATTCGCGCCAAAAAAGCGCATCAAATTAAACAAATGGACGTTGTTGTTGAAGAAGAAAACTTACCAACAGAAGATTTCGATCCAGAAGATTTAATAGCACATTGGCATAAATTTACAGAAATATTAATAGAGCAAGGCAAACATAACTTAGCCTCTATTTTATCTATGGCTGTACCTAAAGTAAAAGGAACAACAATACATTTAGAATACCCTAACGAAACAAATAAGGTAGAATTGGAACGCCAACAATACGATTTAATGAATTACCTTAGAAAATCTGTAAACAACTATAACGTAAACCTTTCTATTACCATAAACGAAGTTTTAGAAAAACAATACGCTTACACTACAGCAGATAAATTTGAAATGTTAAAAGAAAAAAATCCTAATTTAGAACTTTTAAGACGCACATTTGATTTAGATGTTCTATAATTCTTTATTATGAATAAATTAATCCTTATTATGAATAAATTAATCCTTTTATTTTTAATTATGGTTTTAGGCATAGCTAGCAGCTGCGATAGTAAAAAATATAAAAAGGACCTATTAAATCAATCTGTTTCTAGATTTAAAAATTCTATTACTCCTATAGAAACAGCTAGTTTTATACCTCAAGAAAATAAAATTACAGTAACAGATACAATTTTAAGTAACCACTTTAAATTTAAAATTATGTCTTCTGCTAATATGGATCAAGCTATTTTAAAACAAAATACAAATAACCAATTAACTAAAAGTTTATATTACAGAAAAAGCATAGTAAAACTACAATTATATTATAAAGATGAGCTAATTTTTGATAATGATATAGACACAGCTTTTTTAAAAAATAATACCAACATACTTACCAAAATAGGCAAAGACGATTTAATTATAAGAGATTTAAATCTAGACCAAAAAACATTTATAACAAATAAAAAAGCAATCTATTTTAGTATAAATGCTTACAACCCTAATCACGAATTAGACTTTAGAATAAACCTGCATATAGATAAAACAGGCAAATATACTATGCACACCACCAAGAGCTACCCCATTTAATATTATAATTATGCTAGGACTAAAACTTCCAACAGACCCACGATGGGTAAATATTGTAGAAAAAAATATTGAAGAAATATTAACAGATCATGCCTTTTGCGAACAAAAAGCAGCAAGTACTGCTATTTCTTTAATTGTTAGTTTCCCTGAATATTCTGATTTAGTACAGGAAATGACTGCTTTGGTTAAAGAAGAAATAAGTCACTTTAAAATGGTTCACGATAAAATTTTAGAGCGAGGTTGGACCTTAGGAAGAGACCGTCGAGACGATTATGTTTTACAATTAATAACGTTTTTTCCTAAAGGAGGAAGCAGAACTAACCAATTAGTACACAGGTTACTTTATGCTGCCTTAATTGAGGCTAGAAGTTGTGAACGTTTTAGACTACTATCGGAAGAATTAGAAGATAAAGAATTGGCAGAGTTTTACAGAAACCTAATGGTAAGTGAGGCCAACCATTACACCATGTTTTTAGGCTTTGCTAGACAATATGGAGATAAAAAAGAGGTAGACACTAAGTGGCAAGCTCTTTTAGAGTTTGAAGCCGAAATTATGAAAAACCTTAGTAAAAGCGAATCTATACACGGTTAAACAAAAAAAGCTCTATTATAATAATAGAGCTTTTTTTGTTTTTTATATTTTAGCTTTTAGAATTGGTAACCAACTCCAAATTGAATATTTGTGTTCTTTGCTTCTGTAATTAAATGCTCGTCAAAGATATTAGACATCCCTAAAGTATATCGCAAATCAATAAACAACATTTCTGTTAATTTATACTCTACACCTCCAACACCAGAATAAGCAAAGTTTTTTACACCGTCTTCGTATTTATAAGACTTTAAGCTTATTTGTGGCCCTGCTGCTAATCGAATTTTCGG
Source organism: Postechiella marina (assembly GCF_039538365.1). Classification (NCBI taxonomy): domain Bacteria; kingdom Pseudomonadati; phylum Bacteroidota; class Flavobacteriia; order Flavobacteriales; family Flavobacteriaceae; genus Postechiella; species Postechiella marina. The sequence goes on along the minus strand of NZ_BAABCA010000001.1, from coordinate 449,792 downwards.
GCTTATTTTTAATTTAAAAAGAATTGGAGCTTGAATATAATCTAAATGTAATCTTTCATCTTTAGCACCTTCAGCAGAAAACTGTAATTCTGGAACAATAGATACTTTTTCAGATAATTTAAAATCTCCAAAGCATCCTATATAAAAACTGTTTCTATGTTTATTCTCTATATTTGAGCTTTTTCCTTCTTCAAAATTCAAATTAGAAATATTGTAACCACCACGAATACCATACATTCCTTTTTGAGAAAAGCCTTGAATTGAAACACCAAGAAATAAAGCTAATAGTAATATTTTTTTCATCTTTTTCTTTATTAATCGTAAATAAAATAATGTTATATGCATATTAAAAAGCTTCCATAAATAGAAGAGAACTAGGTTATGCTAATTTCATTTTAATAGATTTAGGGTATAATTATCTAGTAATTATATATGTACGAATATATATTATAAAATTAAAAAAGAACAATTATAAAGGGTAAAAAGCAATATTTTACTGTGTATTACTAGAAACAGTGTCGTAAAATATACTTTTTATTATACCATCTGCCAATCCTATTTTTGGAACATATATGTGCTTAGAACTACTCCATTTCATTGCAGACAAATAAATGCGCATTGCTGGAATTATAACATCTGCTCTATCTTGATTTAAACCCAATTCTGTAATACGCTCTTCGTAAGAATAAGTTTGAAGCATATTATAATAAGATGTTAAGTAAAAGAAAGTTAATGGCTTACCCATAGACTTACCAGATAACTTAAATATTTTATTAATATTACCTCCAGAACCTAAAACACTAATTTTATCGTATTGGTTTGTTTTTTCTTTTATCCATTGCTCTAATTCCTTCCAGTATTCTTGCTTCACCATATCGTTAAGCAACCTTACGGTACCTATTTTAAAAGATTTTGATGCTACTTGTATACCTTTATCTATTACTGTAAACTCTGTGCTTCCACCACCCACATCTACATATAAATAGGTTTTATTTGGATCTATAAACTTGTTTAAATCGGTTGCTGCTATTATAGCTGCTTCTTCTTCGCCTCCAATTATATCTATACTAATTCCAGATTCATTTAAGACCCTTTCTACTAGTTTCTTTCCATTTTCTGATTCGCGCATGGCAGATGTTGCACACGCTTTATACTTAACTACTTTATGCGATTTCATTAAAAGCCTAAAGGCTAACATGGTATCTAAAATTCTTTGTGTGTTTTCTTTAGATATTTTATTTTTTAAAAATACGTCTGCTCCTAAACGAATAGGCACACGAACTAATGAGTTTTTTTTAAATTGTACCGGTTTACCTTTTTCTTCTATAATATTAGAAATTAGTAAACGTACTGCATTAGAGCCAATATCTATGGCTGCGTATTTTTTTATTGAAAGCATATATTAAACATTCTTATTTAAATAATAATCGTAAATAGCGGTTTGAGATCTTACTTTAGGCTTGTTATCTATTTTGTATTCATTTTCTATATCTGTGTTTAGAAGCCTAGCTTTAACATTGTCGCTCCAACAAATGTTAAAAGTATCCAATATTTCTTGTTTTACATCTTCGTCGTAAATAGGGCAACTTACCTCTACTCTATTATCTATATTTCTTGTCATCCAATCGGCAGAAGAAATATAAAGTTTTGCTTCTTCACCCTTACCAAAAGCATAAAGTCTGGTGTGCTCTAAAAACTTATCTATAACACTTATAACTTCAATATTTTCGCTCATTCCTTCTACTCCCGGAATTAAGCAACAAATACCTCTAACTATCATTTGAATTTTTACTCCGCCTCTACTAGCTTCATAAAGTTTATCTATCATTTTATAGCTAGATATACTATTCATTTTTAAACGAATAAATCCTTCTTTACCTTGTTTTACTTTATTTATTTCTTTGTCTATTAATTTAAAAACAGAACTTTGTGTGTAATGCGGAGAAGTAATTAAGTGCTTATATCTGTATATTTTGTAATTAGTATCAAAGAAACTAAAAATCTTATTTACATCTTTAAGTATACTCTGGTTTGAAGTAAACAAGGTATAATCTGTATATATTTTTGCTGTGGATTCGTTAAAGTTACCTGTACTTAAAAAGCCATAGCGTTTTATTTTTTTTCCTTCTTCTCGCTCTACAACACACATTTTACTGTGTACTTTTAGTCCTTGTACTCCAAAAATAAGATTAACACCTTCGTTTTCCATTTGTTGAGCATAATCGATATTTGCTTGCTCATCAAACCTTGCTCTTAACTCTATAGAAACGGTTACTGTTTTTCCGTTTATGGCTGCATTTATTAAAGCACTTGCAATATGCGAAATTTGAGCTAAACGGTATATTGTAATCTTTATGTTTTTTACCTTAGGATCTAAGGCTGCTTCTCTTAAAAACTTTACAACATACGAAAAGGTGTGATATGGCGCATATAGCAAATAATCTTTCTGCGAAATAGCATCAAAAATACTACTTTCTAAGCTTAACCCTTTTACTGGTAAGGCTTGCATTTTATCGTACATAAGGTTTTTGCGTCCTAAACTAGGAAACCCCATATAATCTCTTCTATTATGGTAACGTCCACCAGGAATAATACTATCTGTTTGATCTATTCCCATTTTAGACATTAAATACTCTAATGTATCATCGTTTATGGTTTTATCGTATACAAAACGTACAGGGTCTCCAACTTGCCTGTGTTTTACACTATCAGAGATTTTATCCATAAAACTTTTACTTAAATCACTTTCAAAATCCAATTCACCATCACGCGTAATTTTTATCATGTGAGCGCTAATACTCTTATAATCGAAAATATTAAAAATATCGCTTAAACAATAACGAATTAAATCGTCTATCATTATAATATAATTCTTGTCTCCTTGCATAGGTAACTCTACAAAGCGATTTATATTTTTTGGTATTTCTATTAAAGCAAATTGCTTAGTATCATCATTCATTAAAATTCTTACCGCCAAATAAGCACCACTATCCTTTAAATTAGGAAGCTCTACCATATCGTTTAAAATAATGGTTACCAATGCAGGGCTTACATCTTCTATAAAATATTTTTTAATAAAATTATGATGGTAATTATCGATTTGCGTCTCGTTAATAACATAAATGTTTTCTCCCTCTAAGGCGTCTTTTATGCTATTAAGAATATTTAAACTCTCGCTTTGTTGCTCAATAACTTTTTTTGTTATTATGGCTAATAATTCTTTTGCCCTAATACCTCCTAACTCATTTTTCCCTCCTTTTCCTGCATCAACAATTCGTTTAACTGTTGCATATCTTACCTTAAAAAACTCATCTAAATTATTAGAAAAAATTCCAAGAAATCTTAAACGTTCTATTAAAGGTACATCTTTGTCTGAAGCTTCTTGTAGAACTCTTCCATTAAATTGTAACCAACTAATTTCTCTGTTTATATACTGGTTGTTTTGGTTTTCGGCTTTGATCATTATTTATTTTATTTTCATAATCTAAAAACAAATATATTCTATTTAAATTGAAATTTAAATCTAATAAAATGTATTTTTTTTAATTCAATTATTTTAGGTTTTTACGCCTATTTTGTTACACAAAATATTTAACAAACCACCAAAAACAAAGGCTTTTAATTGATAAATTAACCTACTAATGATGATTAGTTAACATCAACATTTTTTTACTAAAAGTGCTTTTTAATTTTTTAAATTTTTAGGAAAAATTGTTTCTACCGTTTTGCCTTTTTTTAAACCCTTCCAACTATCTATATCAAAATCAATAATCACTACTCCGCATGTGGGTACGTTTTCTATAATTTTATTACCATAAGTATTTACAAATGAGGTTATCGCGTGATTGTGACCAAAAACCATTAAGGTATTTATGCTTTTGTCACAATTTTTAATAACCTGCAATAAATTTCGCCCTTCAAAATCATACAAATCATGATTAAAAATAACCTTATTTTCATCAAATTTTAATGCCTTGAGAATAATATTTGCAGTTTCTTTTGTTCTAAAAGCGTCACTTACCATAACTAGATCTGCTGTTATATTTTTAAACTTCAAAGTACTAGAAATCAAAACACTATCTGATAATCCTCTTGAATTTAATGGTCTTTCGTGATCTATAACATCATATTTCCATGATGATTTAGCGTGTCTTATTATAATTAACTTTTTCATGTTTTTCGATTAAGCGCGTTTATTATCGATTAAAAGTTGTTATTATCGATAAAAATCATGTTATTTGCAATGTAAAGCTATTAATAATTGTTGGTAAAAGATAAAGTTTACTGGACAAAAATATAAACAAAACAACACGCACCGATTAAACATTACTAAAGCACGATAAAATGAAAGATTTTTCTTTTTAACGAGTTTATTCGTGTTTAACCACATATTTTTGACTTTCTATTATTATATGTTTTTTTTTGTTAACCTTAAAATTACAGAAAATTATGACCCCAAATCTAATTTCAAAAAAAAACAATACTACGTATTACAAGCTCTCCCTCTCTGTTTTTTCCCTCAAAACACAAGTAAATTATTTGTTATCGTCAATAATACCATATGACTATAGCTAATACAATCAAGAATTATTTAATTAGTAAACATTGCCAAACATAAACATATAGTTAAACAAAATATAAATTGATAATGTCATGAGTAATAAATTAACTTTAACCTTAAGGTCGAGCCTTATTACATGTTTATTTTTATTAGTAATTGTAAAACATGTAAACGCGCAAGAAAAAGATATTTATGAACTAGACAATGCTACTATTGCAAAAACGCAAGGACAAGTAAATAAAGGGAAGTATAAAAAAGGCTCTAGTTTAGATAGAGTAGAGTTTTACAATCTTATAGAAAACATTTATACAACCTATTATGTTAATAATGGCAAAATAAAAAAGGCTTATGGAGATGGAAAACCTAAAAAATTAGCTTTAAGAGGAACAGGCGCTTTTAATTATTTAAAAACCGCTAACCACAACTTTAAAAACATTGAAATAATAACAATTACACTTGATACTATTTCTGAAATCCAAAATACAATGGATTTATCTTCATTAAAAGGTTTCGATAATTTAAAATACATATTTATAAGGTGCTACTTTAAACCTAACGAAGCACAAATTAAATCTTTTATAAAAACAAAAGAGCATAATAGAGTTTTCTATAAAATGGAAAATCCATCATAAATTCAGTCTCAAGATCAATTTAATAGATTAAGAAATGGAAAAAACATACCTAACCAAATCAGAATTGAAACCCAAAATTGTTAATTTCATTCTGCTTGCTATATTACTATTAGCTAACATTGGCATTAGCTACTCTCAAGAAATAGTAAAGTTTACTCCTAGAACATCTACTGTAATTCCTAGCCCTGCACCCACTATCTATAGTGTTAAAGGAGATTTTACTATGATGGGTAATACCAACTTAACCTTGGTAACTTATGGTAACTCTACCAACAATAATAATGATATGCGTTATGTAGATATTGATGGCGATGATGATACTTGGAATTCATCTTCTTCTACATTAACTTTTTCTAATGAAAATGGTGCTGATCAAAATTGTTCTAATATTATTTATGCAGGTTTATATTGGACAGGAAGAGCTTTTACAGTCTCTGAAACTGCTACAAATGAATTTGAGGTTACTAAAAATGGAGAAACTAAAACATTTAATACAAATAAAGCTAAATTAAAAGGTCCAAATTCTACGAGTTATACAGAACTTACCGCAGACGAGATATACTTCCCGACAAGTCAACATGGCAAAATGTATTCTGCATATTCTGAAATTACTGAATATGTGCAACAAAATGGTATTGGTGAATATTTTGTTGCAGATTTAGCTTTAAGAGAAGGCTCTACCGATGATATTGGATATTACGGTGGATGGGGAATGGTAGTTGTTTACGAAAACTCTAAAATGAATTATAGAGATGTTACTGTTTTTGATGGTCATGCCTATGTTCAAATAGGTTCTCCTACAAACCCTCGAATTGAAACGCTTGATATTAATGGCTTTAATGCAGTACAAAATGGAGACGTAAACCTAAAGCTAGGTCTTATGTCTGGAGAAGGAGATGTTGGAGTTTCTGGTGATTATTTTCATATATTAATTCCTGATAATGATGATGACCCGAATAATGTAAGTACTTTAAATAATAACTTATACCAACCACTAAGTCATTCTACAAATTCTGCTACTAACTTTTTCGACTCTTCTATTAATACCGGTGGAAATCTTAGAAACCCTAATTTGCAAAACAATACAGGGTTAGACATTGCTATGTTTGATATTGACAACAGTATTATTGAAGTTATAAAAAACAATCAAACATATACACGATTTAGATATGGATCTACTAGAGATACGTATATTATATTTAATGTAACGTTTTCTGTTGATGCTTATGTTCCAGAACCTGAAGGTATATTAACTACTACAGAGGTAAATGGAAACACAAACCCTGGCACATTAGAAATTATACCTGGCGAAAATGTATCTTATAAAATAGAACTAAAAAATACTGGTACAGAAGCTATAGATAAAACTATTATCACTCTACCCATACCAACAAGTGTAGATGCTAGTTCTCTTTCTGTAAGTTCTAATACTTATGCGCCTCTAACAACTACAACCCTTCCGGAATACAAAACAGGACCTGGCTTTGGCCCTAATGGTTCTATTGTTTGGGAAATAGGTAATTTACCAAAGCCCAACGACCCAGATACCGTTTTAGCAGATATAACATTTAAACTTACAGCCACACAAGATTGTGATATTTTAAAGAGTACAGTATTTGAAAACAACCCTACTATTAGCCTCAGCGGAACCATTTCTGGTACAGGAGCAACATCAGGAACATCATTTTCTACTAATTTAATTAGAGGCTACGAAACAAGTGGCCCTTGTAAAGGAGAACCCATACCTGCTCCTAATATTATTGACATAAATTATCGAGACTATGTAGATGAAGCTCCTACTGCTACTCCTCCAGCTGCTATAACAGTACAATGTAATCAAAATGTACCGCAAGCAGATATTACCACTGTTACAAATTTAGCTGACAATTCTGGGATACTTCCTACCGTTACACACCTTTCTGATATTTCTGATAATGGTTCTAATCCAGAAATCATAACGAGAACTTATAGTGTAACTGATGATTGTGATAATGTTACTAACGTTACACAACTAATTACTATACAAGATTCTACAGCGCCTACAGCGCCTACACTCGCTGATTTAACGGGTGAATGTACAGTTACTGCTACTGCGCCTACAACTACTGATAATTGTTCAGGAACAATCACTGCTACAACCAACGATCCTTTAACTTATAATAACCAAGGTACTTATACTATTACTTGGAATTTTGATGATGGGAATGGTAATAGCATAAATGTTAACCAAACTGTTATTGTTGATGATACAACAGAACCTACTGCACCAACTCTTTCTGATTTAATAGGACAATGTTCGGTTACTGCTACTGCGCCTACAACTACTGATAATTGTGCGGGAACAATCACAGCTACAACCAACGACCCTTTAACTTATAATAACCAAGGTACTTATACTATTACTTGGAATTTTGATGATGGGAATGGTAATAGCATAAATGTTAACCAAACTGTTATTGTTGATGATACAACAGAACCTACTGCACCAACTCTTTCTGATTTAACAGGGCAATGCTCGGTTACTGCTACTGCGCCTACAACTACTGATAATTGTGCGGGAACAATCACAGCTACAACCAACGACCCTTTAACTTATAATAACCAAGGTACTTATACTATTACTTGGAATTTTGATGATGGGAATGGTAATAGCATAAATGTTAACCAAACTGTTATTGTAAATGATACAACTGCGCCAGCAGAACCAACTCTTTCTGATTTAACAGGGCAATGCTCGGTTACTGCTACTGCGCCTACAACTACTGATAATTGTGCGGGAACAATCACAGCTACAACCAACGACCCTTTAACTTATAATAACCAAGGCACTTATACTATTACTTGGAATTTTGATGATGGTAATGGTAATAGCATAAATGTTAACCAAACTGTTATTGTTGATGATACAACAGAACCTACTGCACTAACTCTTTCTGATTTAACAGGGCAATGTTCGGTTACTGCTACTGCGCCAACAACTACTGATAATTGTTCAGGAACAATCACAGCTACAACCAACGACCCTTTAACTTATAATAACCAAGGTACTTATACTATTACTTGGAATTTTGATGATGGTAATGGTAATAGCATAAATGTTAACCAAACTGTTATTGTTGATGATACAACAGAACCTACTGCACCAACTCTTTCTGATTTAACAGGGCAATGCTCGGTTACTGCTACTGCTCCTACAACTACAGATGGATGTAGTGGAAATGTAATAACAGGGACAACAAGTGACCCTCTCACATACAATAATCAAGGCACTTACACTATTACCTGGAATTTTGATGATGGTAATGGTAATAGTACTGATGCTATTCAAACTGTTATTGTAAATGATACAACTGCGCCAGCAGAACCTACGCTTGCTGATTTAACAGGTGAATGTTCGGTTACTGCTACTGCGCCTACAACTACAGATAATTGTTCAGGAACAATCACAGCTACAACAAACGACCCATTAACATATAACAACCAAGGCACTTACACTATCACTTGGAATTTTGATGATGGTAATGGTAATAGTACTGATGCTATTCAAACTGTTATTGTAAATGATACAACTGCGCCAGCAGAACCTACGCTTGCTGATTTAACAGGTGAATGTACAGTTACTGCTACTGCGCCTACAACTACTGATAATTGTTCGGGAACAATCACTGCTACAACAAACGACCCTTTAACTTATAATAACCAAGGTACTTATACTATTACTTGGAATTTTGATGATGGTAATGGTAATAGCGTAAATGTTAACCAAACTGTTATTGTAAATGATACAACAGCGCCAACAGAACCAACACTTACTGATTTAACAGGTGAATGTTCGGTTACTGCTACTGCGCCTACAACTACAGATAATTGTTCGGGAACAATCACAGCTACAACAAACGACCCTTTAACTTATAACAACCAAGGTACTTACACTATTACTTGGAATTTTGATGATGGGAATGGTAATAGCATAAATGTTAACCAAACTGTTATTGTAAATGATACAACTGCGCCAGCAGAACCTACACTTACTGATTTAACAGGTGAATGTTCGGTTACTGCTACTGCGCCTACAACTACAGATAATTGTTCGGGAACAATCACTGCTACAACCAACGACCCTTTAACTTATAACAACCAAGGTACTTACACTATTACTTGGAATTTTGATGATGGTAATGGTAATAGCATAAATGTTAACCAAACTGTTATTGTAAATGATACAACTGCGCCAGCAGAACCTACACTTGCTGATTTAACAGGTGAATGTTCGGTTACTGCTACTGCGCCTACAACTACAGATAATTGTTCAGGAACAATCACAGCTACAACAAACGATCCGTTAACTTATAATAACCAAGGCACTTACACTATTACTTGGAATTTTGATGATGGTAATGGTAATAGCATAAATGTTAACCAAACTGTTATTGTTGATGATACAACTGCGCCAGCAGAACCTACACTTACAGATTTAACAGGGCAATGTACAGTTACTGCTACTGCGCCTACAACTACAGATAATTGTTCGGGAACAATCACAGCTACAACCAACGATCCGTTAACATATAACAACCAAGGTACTTACACTATTACTTGGAATTTTGATGATGGGAATGGTAATAGCGTAAATGTTAACCAAACTGTTATTGTAAATGATACAACTGCGCCAGCAGAACCTACACTTACAGATTTAACAGGGCAATGTTCGGTTACTGCTACTGCGCCTACAACTACTGATAATTGTTCGGGAACAATCACAGCTACAACCAACGCCCCTTTAACTTATAATAACCAAGGTACTTATACTATTACTTGGAATTTTGATGATGGGAATGGTAATAGCGTAAATGTTAACCAAACTGTTATTGTTGAAGATACAGAGTTACCTATAATTTCGTGCCCTAACAATGTCACAGTAAATGTAGATGTAGCAAATTGCTCTTCTTCTACTGTAGATTTAGGTTTACCAACAGCTACAGATAACTGTAATATAGATACAATAACCAATGATAGCCCAAATTCTTATCCTATAGGAGATACAACTGTAACCTGGACAGTTACAGACGAAGCTGGAAACAGTGCTACTTGTACACAAACAGTAACAGTTGTTGATAATATAGCCCCAAGTATTACTTGCCCCATTAATGTATTTGTAAATACTGACGCTGATTTATGTACTGCTTCAAATGTAAACTTAGGCACTCCTACAACCTCAGACTGTGTTGAGACAACTGTTAGTAACAATGCGCCTGCTATTTTTCCGCTAGGGGATACAACTGTAATTTGGACAGTAACGGATGATTCTGGAAATAGTGCTACTTGCGAACAAACTGTTACTGTTTCAGATGAACAACTACCAACAATTACATGTCCTGAAAACATAACAACAACTGCAGATGCTGGTTTATGTACTGCTTCAAATGTAAATCTAAACACCCCTATTACAAATGATAATTGCAGTATAGCTTCTGTTACTAATGACGCTACAGAACCTTTTGCTATTGGAAATACTACAGTAACTTGGACAGTCACAGATGGTTCTGGAAACAGTGCTACATGCCAACAAATTGTTACAGTAACAGATAATGAATTACCTACAATATCTTGTCCTAGCGATATAACTATTTCTACTGATTTAGGCTCATGTACAGCTTCCAATGTAAATCTAGGCAACCCGATTACAGATGATAATTGTACTGTGGCATCTATTACCAATGATGCTGCAGAACCTTTTACTATTGGAAACACAATAGTGACCTGGACAGTAACTGATGGTTCTGGAAATAGTGCTACGTGTCAACAAATTGTTACAGTAACAGATAATGAACTACCTACAATTGTATGCCCAACAAATGTAACGGTTTCTGCTGATACCGGTTTATGTACTGCTTCAGGTGTAAATCTGGATGTTCCAACTTCAAATGATAACTGCACGGTAGCATCGGTTACTAATGATGCTGTAGAACCATTCGCTCTTGGAGATACTATTGTAACTTGGACAGTTACAGATGGTTCTGGAAACTCTGCTACTTGCGAACAAACTGTTACGGTAACAGATAACGAGTTACCAACAATTATATGTCCTCCAGACATTACAGTAAATGCAGATAGCGGGCTATGCTCTGCTTCAAATGTAGCTCTTGGAGATGCTACAGGAAGCGATAATTGTTCTGTAGCCTCTATCATAAATAATGCTTTAGAGCCATTTCCACTTGGAGATACCACTGTAACTTGGACTATTACAGATGGTTCTGGAAACACTGCTACTTGCGAACAAACTGTTACAGTTATTGATGGAGATTTACCTGAAATAGTTTGTCCAGATAACTTAACTGTAAATACAGACCTTGGTTCTTGCACTGCTACAAATATTGATTTAGGAAATTTAGATGCAGAAGATTGTACTAGCATTACAATAACAAACGATGCGCCTTCTACTTTTAATATTGGAGAGACAATAGTAAATTGGACTATTACAGACGAAGCTGGTAACGAAACTAACTGCGAACAAACTATTACCGTTATAGATAATGAGCTACCAACAATAACATGTCCTAGTAATATTTCTGTATCTACCGACGCTGGCTTATGTACCGCTTCGGCTGTAGATCTTGAAACTCCTATTACAAATGATAATTGCAGTATAGCTTCTATTACAAATGATGCTGTACAACCATTCGCTATTGGAGATACTATTGTAACATGGACAGTTACAGACGAGTCTGGAAACTCAGCTACCTGCGAACAAATCGTAACTGTTGTAGATACTGAATTACCTACAATAACATGTCCTGAGAATTTAACTATTACTGCAGATCCAAACACTTGTTCTGCTAGTAATGTAGATTTAGGTGAAGCAATTGGAAATGATAACTGCACAGTAGATTCTATTACAAACAATGCTCTAGAACCTTTTGCAATTGGAGAAACTGTTATAACATGGACAATTACAGATGGCTCAGGAAACATTGCTACATGCCAACAAACTGTAACAGTTATTGACCAAAGTTTACCTGAAATAACCTGTCTTGAAGATATAACTGTTAATGTTGATCCAGGTACATGTGGTGCTACAAATGTTGACTTAGGTACTTTAGCTGCTGAAGATTGTACTACAATTACAATTATAAACGATGCGCCTTCTACTTTTGAAGTAGGCGAAACTATTGTTACATGGACTATTACAGACGAAGCTGGTAACGAAACTAACTGCGAACAAACTATTACCGTTATAGATAATGAGCTACCAACAATAACATGTCCTAGTAATATTTCTGTATCTACCGATGCTGGATTATGTACCGCTTCGGCTGTAGATCTTGAAACTCCTACTACAAATGATAATTGCAGTATAGCTTCTATTACAAATGATGCTGTACAACCATTCGCTATTGGAGATACTACTGTAACATGGACAGTTATAGACGGTTCTGGAAACACTGTAACCTGCGAACAAATCGTAACTGTTGTAGATACTGAATTACCTACAATAACATGTCCTGAGAATTTAACTATTACTGCAGATCCAAACACTTGTTCTGCTAGTAATGTAGATTTAGGTGAAGCAATAACTAACGATAATTGCACAGTAGAATCTGTAACCAATAATGCTGTAGAACCTTTTGCAATTGGAGAAACTGTTATAACATGGACAATTACAGATGGCTCAGGAAACATTGCTACATGCCAACAAACTGTAACAGTTATTGACCAAAGTTTACCTGAAATAATTTGCCCAGAAAATGTTACCGTTAATGTAGACTCCAATACTTGTGGCGCTACCAATGTTGATATAGGTAACTTAGAGGCAGAAGATTGTACCAACCTTACTATTACAAACAATGCTCCTGTTACTTTTAATGTTGGAGAAACCATTGTTACATGGACTATTACAGACGAAGCTGGTAACGAAACCAATTGCGAACAAACCATAACTGTTGTAGATAACCTTGCACCAGAATTTGTAGAAACACTGCCTACTAGCACAACTGTAGAATGTGACAACATTCCTGATGCAGAAACCTTAACTGCAATCGATAATTGTGGAGATGCACAAGTTACGTTTGAAGAAGTTAGAATAAATGGCAATTGTGAATCTAATTATGCATTAGAAAGAACATGGACAGCAACAGACTCTTCAAACTTAACAACAATACACACACAAACAATTACGGTTGAAGATACTACTGCTCCTGAATTTACTAGTACATTACCTTTGGATATAACTGTAGAATGCGACAATATTCCTGATGCTGAAGATATAACTGCTTCAGATAATTGTAATACAGCAACCGTAACGGTAGTAGATGTTAAAATAGATGGAGATTGCGATTCTTCTTATGTAATAGAGCGAACTTATACTGCTACAGATGAATGTGGTTTAGCAATAAGCCATATGCAACAAATAACTGTACAAGATACTACAGCTCCAGAACCAACAACTACTTTTGAGGCTGGTATTACTGTAAGCTGTACAGATATTCCTGAAATACCTAATTTAGATTTCGTAGATAACTGTTCTTCAAGTGTTACAGTAGATTTTAATGAAACAAACTCTTTTAACGAAAATACACCTACAGATTACGAAATTGTAAGAACATGGACTGTTAAAGATGATTGTGGCAACGAAAAAGATTATGTACAAACACTTACTGTAATTCTAGACGAAGTCGTAATTCAAGTTACTGCTCCAGAAAAATGTTTTGACGATGGTCTTATAGATTTAAATGAGTATGTTACTGTAGAAAATTTATCTGGCGTATGGGAATTATTAGAAGGCGATACTAATGCAGAATTAAATAATAATATTTTTAACCCAAGTACTCTTGAACTAGCCGAAGATTTTCTTCCTGGAGAAGGCACAAAAGACTACTTATTTAGCTATACAACAACAGATAATGGATGTATTAGTGTAACCGAAATATCTTTATCTATTAATGCAGATTGTGTTGTTTTACCATGTGGTCAAAATGATATTGAAATATCTACAGCTTTAACTCCTAATGGTGATGGTATAAATGAAAGTTTCGATATTATGGGAATTGATTTATGTGGATTTACTGCTAATGTAAAAATATTTAATAGATGGGGTGCATTAATTTATGAAGATGATGCATACACATTAGGAGAAAAACAAGGAACCTGGAAAGGATCTGCTCACAAATCATCAATTGGAACAGCAGACAAAGTACCTAACGGAACATATTATTATATAATAGTCTTAAAAAACAGTGGATTGGAACCATTTACTGGACCTCTTTACTTAGGAACCAAATAACAATTAACCTATGAAACTCTTAAAAAAGAACATAATCGCTATTGCGTTATTTAGCTGTACCGTCGGAATTGCCCAACAATTACCGCAATTTACACAGTATATGTATAACACAATCTCAATTAACCCTGCCTACGCAGGTAGTAGAGAAGCTTTAAGTGTAGTTGGGCTACATAGAAGCCAATGGGTAGGTTTTGACGGAGGTCCAATAACACAAACATTATCCATTCATACCCCATTAAGAAACGATAGAATTGGTTTAGGTTTATCTTTTATTGAAGACGACTTAGGGCCTCAAAACTTTTCATATTTATATGGAGACTTTTCATATTCAATTCCTACAGGTAGAGATGGTAAACTTGCTTTTGGTTTAAAAGCTGGGTTTACACAATATAGCTTAGATGCAGATTTTAGAGAATCTCAAAGTTTTGACCCCAATATATTAGGCGTAGAAGATAGATGGTCTCCAAATATCGGTGTTGGTGTTTATTGGAGTACAAATAAAATGTATTTAGGCCTTTCTACACCTAGAATACTTAATACAGATTATAACAAGACTAAAGAATATGAAGCCTTAGAGCGACTAAGCTATTATTTTACAGGTGGCTATGTATTCGATTTAAGTAAACGTTTAAAATTAAAACCAGCTTTTTTAGTTAAAGCAACAAATGGCGCACCACTATCTTACGATTTAACAGCCAATTTCTTGTTTAACGAGAAGTTTTGGCTAGGTGGTTCTTATAGAATTAACGAGTCTACAGCAGCCATTGGTGGCATTGCAGATTTTCAAGTATCAAGACAACTACGAATAGGTTACGCCTACGAAAAACCAACCTCAGAAATTAGAGCATATACTAGCGGAACTCATGAATTATTACTTATGTACGAATTCAAATTCTTAAGTTCTAAATTAAAATCTCCTAGATATTTTTAATTTTTTATTATGAAACTAAAAAAATACATATTAGTCTGTCTAGCTTTAATGCTAAACTTAATTATGTTTGCTCAACAAGGAAAACAAAAAAAGGCAGATACCCTATTTAGCAAATTTTCTTTTGTAAAAGCTGCTAAAATATACCGCGAATTAATTCAAGATAATTACAACAAAGATTATTCTACAAGACAATTAGCAGACTGCTATGCCCTGTTAAGAGATCCGCGAAATGCATCTAGATACTACAAATCTGTAGTTAAACAAGACAATGTTCCTGTAGAGTATTATTACCGTTATGCTCAATCTTTAAGAGGAACAAAAAAATATAAAGAATCTAGAGAATGGATGCAAACCTTTAAAGACTCTGGAGGTATAGCTAACACTGAAGATTTCGATAAAGACATCGATTTTATAACGCATGTGTTTAACGCCAAACAACAATATTTCTTATCTAGAATTAGGTTTAATACCAAATACAGCGACTTCGGTGCTTTTGAGCATGATAACAAAATATACTTTACTTCTTCAAGAGACGAAGGTGTAGCTATAAAACGTGTTTATGGTTGGAACGAACAACCCTTCTTAGACCTCTATGTAACAGACAAAGACCGAAAAAGACAAGTAGATTATTCTTCAAAAGTAAAAGGAGATGTAAACTCTATTTATCACGATGGCCCTGCGACCATTACCAACGACGGAAAAACAATGTATTTTTCTCGAAATAATGCTAACGAGTTAGGCAAAGTAACCGATAAAGAAGGCATAAGCAATATGAAAATTTACAGAGCGACTCTTAAAGATAGCATTTGGACAGATATTGAAGATTTATCGATAAATAATGTAGAATACTCTACCCAACATCCTGCTTTAAATAGAGATAATACTAAGTTATATTTTACATCGGATATGCCTGGAGGCTATGGCCAATCAGATATTTATTCTGTAGACATTAACCCTGATGGTACCTTAGGTACTCCTGAAAACTTAGGAGATATTGTTAACACAGAAAAAACAGAAGGCACACCATTTATTAATAACGAAGGCACTTTGTTTTATGCATCTGATGGGCATTTAGGCATTGGTCTTTTAGACATATATGCTACAATAACAGACGAAAACGATAAAATTGTAGATTATGTAAATTTAGGCGTACCAATTAACTCAAATAAAGATGATTTCTCCTTTTTTGCAAATGACGATGGTGTAACTGGTTATTTTTCATCTAACAGAAAAGGTGGACGTGGAGACGACGATATTTATGGGTTTTATAGAGTTCCTGTACTACACGTAAAAGGAGTGGTTACAGATGCTATTAATAGAAAACCTATTGCTAATTCTGTTATTAAATTATTTGACGATAAAGAAAATGAAATTGCCTATATGGTAACCGACGAATTTGGTTATTATGAAATTAATATAGACCGAAATAAAGACTATAAAATAGTTGGTAGTCAAAAGAAATACATTGACGATTATAGAGAATTTACATCAAAACATTTAAAAAGTGTAGAGTCAACCATAACTGCGAATTTAATTTTAAACCCTGTTCAAGACGTTATTGTCTTAGCCGAATTAAATAATATTTATTTTGATTACGACAAGCATAACATTAGAGAAGATGCTAAATTAGAACTTGATAAAATTGTAAAATTAATGACCAAAGAATACCCAGATATGGTTATTAGAATAGAATCTCATACAGATTCTAGAGGGTCACTCTCATACAACGACAGGCTATCTATAGACAGAGCCAATGCAACTTACGAGTATTTAGTAGCCAATGGTGTTGATGCTAAAAGAATAACAGAACATAAAGGTTTTGGAGAGCGCCAATTAACAAATGGTTGCGAAGATGGAGAAAAATGTGAAGAAGACGATCATCAATTAAATAGAAGAACTCAATTTATTGTTATAAAAATGGAATAAATTTCAAAACACAACCAACCAATTGTGTGTTAAAACATAAGACCCCATGAAATTAAAAAACTATTTAGTAATTTGTATTGCTTTTTGGGCTTCATTAAGTTTTGCTCAGCAAGGTTTACAAAAAAAAGCCGATAACTTATTTAATAAATTTTCTTTTGTTAAAGCTTCCGAAGCATATCGCGAATTAATAAATAAAAATTTTAATACAGATTATGCCACTAGGCAATTAGCAGATTGCTATGCATATTTAAGAAACCCAGATAGTGCAGTTGTATATTATAAAAAAGTTATAACTCAGCAAAACATTCCTGTAGCATATTACTATAAATACGCGCAGTCTTTAAGAGGTGTTAAAAATTATAAAGCCTCTCGAGAATGGATGAGAAAATTTAAGACTTTGGGTGGTGTTATAAATGAAAAACAACTTTCTAAAGATGCAAATTTTATAACATCTATATTTAATGCAAAACAACACTATTTCTTAAAAGACGTAAACTTTAATTCTAAATTAAGCGATTTTGGAGCCTTCGAGCACGACAGTAAAATATATTTTACATCGACAGCGAATAAAGGCGTGTCAATAAAACATCTTTATGGCTGGAACAACCAACCTTTTTTAGATATATATGCTACAGATAAAGGTAGCGACACAATTATCCATCATAAAGCCAAAGTAAAAGGCGATATAAATTCAACTTACCACGACGGACCTCTTACCTTATCAAAAGATGGAAAAACCATGTACTTTTGTCGCAACAATTACAACAAAAATATTGGTTTAAAAAAGGACAACAAAGGTGTAAGTAATTTAAAAATTTATAAATCTACTTTGGTAGATGATAAATGGATAAATGTAGAAGAGCTTAGCTTTAATAGCGACGACTATTCTGTAGGTCATCCAGCTTTAAATAATGATGGTACTAAACTATATTTTGCTTCGGATATGCCTGGAGGTATGGGTGGATCAGATATATATTATATAGATTTATTTGAGAATGGTTCTTTTGGTACTCCTGTAAACTTAGGGCCAATTGTAAACACAGATAAAAATGAATTGTTCCCTTTTGTTAATAGCGAAGATGTGCTATTCTTTTCGTCTGATGGACATTTAGGTTTAGGACTTTTAGACATATTTGGAACCGTCTCTGATAGAGAAAATAATATTGTAAGCATTTTAAATTTAGGAATTCCTGTTAACTCTAATAAAGATGATTTTTCTTTTTTTATGAATAATGATGGCCTCTCTGGATATATATCATCAAATAGAGACGATGGTTTAGGAGACGACGATATATATGCATACAATAGGATTTTACAACTTATAATTGAAGGCGTAGTAAGTAACTCTAAAACAAACAAACCTATTAACAAAGCACTTGTCTCTATTTTAGATAGTAATAAGAAAGAAATAGCTATATTAGAGAGTGACAGTACAGGCTACTACCAACTAAATATAGATAGAGATACAGATTATATTATTGATACAAAAAAAGAAGGTTACGAGGACAGAACACTACAAGTAACCTCTAAAAATATTGATGATAATGTATATAGTATTACAGCAGACATTATATTAAACCCCATTGCTAACAAAATAAAAGAACCAGAGCCTACTATTAAGCTCGATCCCATCTATTTTGATTACAATAAATATAACATTCGTGGAGACAGTAGCATAGAATTGGACAAAATTGCTCATTTAATGAAAAACAAGTATCCTAATATGGTTATAAAAATTGAATCTCACACAGATTCTAGAGGGCCTGCATCATATAACCTTAAACTATCTGCCCAACGTGCCAAATCTACCTACGAGTACTTAATTTCGAAAGGTATAGATGCTACTAGAATTGAGTCGCACAAAGGTTATGGCGAAGAGCAATTAATAAATAACTGCGATGGCACTATTAAATGTACAAATCAACAACATCAATTAAATAGACGTACCCAGTTTATGATTATAAAAATGAAATAAAATAACAAAGCACTAACCACCAATTTATTTTAAAACCACAAAAGAGCATTTCTTTTGTGGTTTTTACTTATATCCTATCTAGATACTAAAGACAATACTAGCTTAATCTAACGTTTATAGAATATCAATTTTAAAACATAACTAACAAAAACCAAAAAAGAACCTCTTAACCATAAGGCTACGAGATTCTTTTTTTTAAAATATATTTTAATATTACTTTTTAATAAAAATGTTTGTATAATACCATTTACCTTCTACGCCTTGTTCTGCAGAAATATCAAAGTTAGAAAAATCACCTTCAATATTTGCTTTATGTCCTTCACTCTTAATCCAAGCTTTAACAACAGACTCAGCAGATGTATAACCATAAGCTACATTTTCTGAAACCTTTTTTGCTCCAGCTTTAGCTTTTAAATAATCACTTCTAGTATAGAAATTATCATGCGATATCTCATTATTATCTATCATATAATCTGTATGACTATATGCTACAGACTTTACTACAGGCATTTCTTTAAGAGTATTAAGTCCAATAGACATCCTATGATCGTTAATAAGTTCAAGAATTTCTACTTCTATACTTTTTGCATCAAGTGTAGTTAAATTTAATTCTATAGCATCAGCTTTTTCATCAATACTATCTGTTGAACATGAAAAAGATAATATGGCAATTAATACCATTAACGGAAGTTTTGTAGGTAGTTTCATAGGTAAGTAGGTTTTAGGTTCTGTAAAATTAGGAGACTTACCTCAAATAAACGTTAATGAAATGTTAAAATCGACCAAAAACATGCATTTTATCGATACTTTATGTTTTTAATCGTTAAAATGCATTTTTAACAAAATAAAAAACGCGTTACAGCGTATTTTTAAGGAGATAAACGATCTATCTGCCAATTATAATCCGCTTGTAAAGCATAACGTACTCTATCATGTAACCTGTTTGGACGTCCTTGCCAAAATTCAATTTCAACAGGTTTAACAATATAACCTCCCCAAGAATCTGGTCGGTCTATATGCTTTCCTTCATACTTACTTTCTAGTTTTTTTAAACGTTCTTCTAAAACATTTCTAGAAGCTACTACCTCACTTTGGTTAGAAGCTAAGGCACCTAATTGGCTACCTCTTGGTCTAGACTCAAAATAACCATCGCTTAAATTACTTGGTAATTTTTCTGCTTTACCTTTAATTATAACTTGACGTTCTGCACCATGCCAAAAAAAAGATAAACATACATTGGGGTTGTTTTCTATAGCTTTACCTTTCTCGCTTGCGTAGTTAGTATAAAATATAAAACCTTCAAAAGTATATTTTTTAAGAAGTACTACCCTACTCTTAGGAAAACCATCTAACCCAAAAGTAGAAACAGTCATAGCGTTATTCTCATCTTCAGGAAAAAATTTATCTACCTCAAAAAACCATTTTTGAAATAACTCTATAGGATTTTCTGGTACATCTTTTATAAGCAACTCACTTTTTTCGTAAGATCTTCTATAATTACTTAAGTCTTTTTCCATTTTAACAATTTATTACAGATATATTAAAAAAAATACAAACATTACTTCTTATATTTGCACGATTTTCCACAAAGGTAGTATGAAATTTGAACAATCTAAATATTTTAAAACTATAAAACATTTTAAGTTGGTAATGCCATGGGGTAATTACTATTTATATGAAAAGTTTGTTGTTTCAGAACTAGATCATGGTATCCATTTTGATTGGGATAAAACAAAATTACTACTTAAGGAATTAATAGAGTTTTATGGAGATAATGCCAAAATTGGTTTTATATCAAACCGAGTTAATGCCTATTCTATAGATCCTCAAAATTGGTCTAAAGTTCAAAAAGAACATAATTTACTATTGGCGAGTGCAATTGTTATTTACAATTCTTCTACTTATTTAAATGCAACTTTAGAGAAACATTTTTCTAAAACTAGTATGAAACGCTGTAATTCTCTTGATGAGGCTGTTACTTGGATTACAGGTTTAAATGAGTTGAATTAAAACTCAAATACTTTTCCGTCTTCACTCAATTCCACATTATTAAAAACCTTTTTAGCTTCATCTTTAAAGGGCTTTAAATCGCCATAGCGTGTAGAATAGTGACCTAGCAATAATGTACCTACATTTGCCTTTTTAGCTATAATGGCTGCTTCTTTTGCTGTAGAATGTTTTGTTCTTGGTGCTAAATGAGCGTGTTGATCTAAAAACGTAGATTCATGATATAAAACATCTACATCTTTTATAATTGGCACTATGTCTTCTTTATAAACCGTGTCGCTGCAAAATGCATAACTTTGGGCTTTTTTACCTTTTTGTGTTACTTTTTTATG
The DNA here is from genome assembly GCF_039538365.1 of Postechiella marina. Taxonomy (NCBI): domain Bacteria; kingdom Pseudomonadati; phylum Bacteroidota; class Flavobacteriia; order Flavobacteriales; family Flavobacteriaceae; genus Postechiella; species Postechiella marina. Next base: position 428,148 of record NZ_BAABCA010000001.1, on the reverse strand, counting down.
GTCTATTAATACGCCATCTTCATTCTCTACATCAAAGCCTTGCTTAAGTTTTCTATAATACGCCACATTAATATTAGCTTCTTTAACTGCTTCAATATCTATTTTAAGATCATGGGCTTTTTCTTTAAACAAATAGCCATTTGTATAAATTCTATGCTCTAACGGTATGGTATAAACCTCTACGGTATCATCTTCAAAAATTAATTCAGATTTATCTGAGGTTAACTCATGGAAATAAAGGTTATAATTTGTCCAAGAATCGGCTAACTTCATTTGAAGCGTTACTATTTCTTTAATGCCCTTAGGTCCATAAACATGTAAATCTGCTTCTCTTGTTAACAGCCTAAATGTAGATATTAAACCTACTAAACCAAAAAAGTGATCGCCATGTAAATGAGAAATAAAAACACGCTTAATTCTATTAAATTTAATTTTATGCTTGCGTAAATGCACTTGGGTACCTTCTCCACAATCAATTAAAAACATATTGTTATTAATCTCTAAAACTTGCGCAGTTGTGTTAGTTATAGCTCTTGGCGTTGCACTGTAACACCCTAATATTGATAGTTTCATATTATATAATTGGTGTGTAATTTATAGCATCCTTTACCGTAAATTTCTTTTTAAACCCAAAAGCATAAGGTGTATCGCCATGTTTATGTAAGTAATCTAAACGCTGTTTGGCATCTTTAAAAGTTGGTTTATAACCTTCTGGTGTATACCAAAAAGCCATATGCATTAATTTCATTTTGCTAAACCATTCTTTTTTTCGTTTAAAAATATCTACATGACCCGATTTATAAGTATAATTAAAAAGTGTGTCTAGATTTTCCCAAATCGACATATTTATTAATAAAGTATCATCTTCAAAAACTTGAGCAGCCACTTCTTTATCTTCATCTTTTAATCGCCAAATAAACCCTTCGTGCTTATCGGCTAAAGTATTAATTCTATCGACGTTATTTACAAAATCTTGCATAATAGGATCGTCTATGGGAGCTAACCGCTTGGCAATATTTACTTGAGATAAATGATAAACGCTCATAAATTATAACCCTAAATCGCGTTCCATGTCTTCCATCTCAATAATATCGTAAGCTTCTTGAAGCGTTGGTACTATAATAAGCTCGTCTAAAGTATCATCGAGATTAACTTTATTAGACACAATAACAAACGACTGGTTTGTGTTTCTATGCGTTTTAGATATTTGAAGAAATTCTACAACTTCATTACTCTTAATTTCTCCTAAAGATGTTAAATTAACAATAACATTGTTGTTTTTAAACTTAGGGTATAATGCTTCTATTTTCTTTACTAACTCTATAATAGTAGCCTTTTCTTGAGTAATAATGTAAATGTTTCCGTCTTGACTTAAAATCATAACTTATTGTTTTATTTTTGAAACTAATAAATAAATAACTGCCATTCTTACTGCCACACCATTTTGTACTTGGTCTAATATTATAGACTGTCCAGAATCTGCCACATCGCTAGTAATTTCTACCCCTCTATTTATAGGTCCTGGATGCATTATTGTAATCTCTTTATCTAATGAGTTTAATATCTCCATATTAACTCCAAATTGTTGTGTATATTCTCGTGTTGACGGGAAATAGCTTATATCCATACGTTCGTTTTGTACACGAAGCATATTTGCGACATCACACCAATTTAAGGCTTTACGCAAATTAGTTTCTACTTTTACTCCTAACTTATCTATATATTTAGGAATTAATGTTTTAGGGCCACAAACCATAACCTCTGCACCTTGTAATTGCAAAGCAAATATATTAGATAACGCTACTCTACTGTGCAAAATATCTCCAACAATAACAACTTTTTTGCCTTTAACCTCACCAAATTTTTCGCGTATAGAGTAAGAATCTAACAAAGCTTGTGTTGGGTGCTCGTGCGCTCCATCTCCTGCATTTACAATACTTGCATTTACATGCTTAGATAAAAATAATCCTGCGCCTGGGTTTGGATGACGCATAACAACCATATCTACTTTCATAGACAAAATGTTGTTTACGGTATCTATTAGTGTTTCGCCCTTTTTAACAGATGATTGAGCTGATGAAAAGTTAATAACATCTGCAGACAATCTTTTCTCTGCCAATTCGAAAGATAATTTTGTTCTGGTAGAATTTTCGAAAAAAAGATTTGCAATAGTTATGTCTCTAAGCGAAGGCACTTTTTTAATAGGCCTATTAATCACTTCTTTAAAATGATCGGCAGTTTCAAAAATAAGTTTAATATCTTCTTTGTTAAGATATTTAATTCCTAATAAGTGATTTACACTTAATTCGCTCATTCTTTTTAGTATTCAGATGGCAATTTTAAAATGCCTATTATTCTCTATTTTAGCTTCTAGCTAAATCATTATTTTTCTATTAAGTAAACTGCATCTTCGTTTTCATTTTCTTTCCAGTTTACTTTTACTTTTTCATTATTTATTACATCTACTTGTCTGCCTCTATAATTTGGCTGAATTGGCAAATGTCTGCTAAAACGCCTATCTATAAGCGTTAACAATTCTATTTCGTTGGGTCTTCCAAAAGATTGAATAGCTGTTAATGCTGCTCTTATGCTTCGGCCAGTGTATAAAACATCGTCTATAAACACAATATTTTTATCTTCTACAATAAAATTAATTTGTGTAGAGTTTGCCTCTAAAGGTTTATTGCTTCTTCTAAAATCATCTCTATAAAAAGTGATATCTAATTGCCCTAATTGAATATTTTTAACCTTGTAATCTTTTTCTAGAATAGCTGCTATTCTATTGGCTAAAAATACGCCACGTGGTTGCATACCTATTAATACGGTATTAGAAAAGTCGTGATGTTTTTCAATAAGTTGACAAGCCAATCGGTGAAGAATGATGTTTACCTCTTTTTCGTTAAGTAAAACTTTTTGACTCATATAGTATCCAAACGTATTCGGTAAGCAAAGGTAATGCAAAATTTTAAAAGTAGAAACATTAAATATACATCAGTTTAAGTAACTTTATAAGCCTAATAATAAATTTAGAGAATAAAAAAAGCCTTCAATTTCTTGAAGGCTTTAATTTTATAAATGATTTGAAAAATTATGCTTTCCCATCCATTTTATCTTTAAGAGCTTGTAAAGCATCATTAGCATCACCTAAAGTAGGTTTTGCTTCTGCAGCAGCACTAGCAGCTTTCTTAACAGCAGCTTTTACATTTGCAACTTCTTCTGCTTTAAATATTGCAGTATGCGAAGCAACTACACGTTTAAACTCTTTATTAAATTCGATAATTTTAAACTCAGCAGTTTCACCTTTCTTAAGTTTAGTTCCATCTTCTTTTTCTAAGTGACGAGATGGTACAAAAGCAACGATATCTTCGTTAAAAGTAACAGTTGCTCCTTTATCTACGATTTCAGTTATTTCTGATGTATGAACTGTTTCTAAAGCGAATTCAGTTTCATATTTATCCCATGGGTTCTCAGTTGTTTGTTTGTGACCTAAAGATAATTTACGTCCTTCAACATCTAACTCTATAACAACTACGTCTAATTTATCACCTACTGCACAGAACTCAGATGGGTGCTTAATTTTCTTAGTCCAAGATAAATCAGAGATATAAATTAATCCGTCAATTCCTTCTTCTAATTCAACAAAAACACCAAAGTTTGTAAAGTTACGTACAATACCTGTGTGCTTAGAACCTAATGGGTATTTAGCTGTAATATCTGTCCAAGGATCTTGAGATAATTGCTTAATACCTAATGACATTTTACGATCTTCTCTATCTAAAGTTAAGATTTGAGCCTCAACAACGTCTCCAACAGAAACGAAATCTTGAGCAGAACGTAAGTGTGTAGACCAAGACATTTCAGAAACGTGAATTAAACCTTCAACACCTTCTGCAACCTCGATAAATGCACCGTAATCTGCAATTACAACAACTTTACCTTTTACTTTATCACCAACTTTAACTTCTTCTGCAAGAGCTTCCCATGGGTGTTTAGATAATTGTTTAAGACCTAATTGGATTCTTGATTTGTTTTCATCAAAATCAAGGATTACAACATTTAATTTTTGATCTAACTCAACAATCTCATTTGGATGGTTAATTCTAGACCAAGAAAGATCTGTAATATGAACTAAACCGTCAACACCACCAAGGTCGATAAATACACCGTAAGAAGTAATGTTTTTAACAACACCTTCTAATACTTGACCTTTTTCTAATTGACCAATAATTTCTTTCTTTTGTTCTTCAATATCAGCTTCAATAAGTGCTTTATGAGAAACAACTACGTTTTTAAACTCATGGTTGATTTTCACAACTTTGAATTCCATAGTTTTATTTACATACTGGTCGTAATCTCTAATTGGTTTAACATCAATTTGAGAACCTGGTAAGAATGCTTCGATTCCGAAAACATCTACAATCATACCTCCTTTAGTTCTACATTTAACAAAACCATTTACTATTTCGCCAGTTTCGTGTGCTTTATTAACACGATCCCATGCTTTTATTACACGAGCTTTTCTGTGAGATAATACTAATTGACCTGTTGCATCTTCACGTACATCAATTAACACTTCTACTTTATCTCCAACTGCTAAGTTAGGATTGTAACGAAATTCGTTTAAAGAAATAACACCTTCAGATTTAGCGTTAATGTCGATAATTGCATCACGATCTGAGATGTGAACTACAGTACCTTCAACAACTTCATCATTAAGAGTGTCTACGAAATTTTCTGCTACTAATTTTTCAAATTCTTTAAGTTGTAAATCGTCAACCTCATCAATACCTTCTTGGTAATTGTGCCAGTTAAACTCTGCTAAGAATTTTTCAGGGTTTGCTTGCGCTTCAGATACTACTGGAGCTTCAACAGTTTTTGCTTCAGTTGCTTCAACCTCAGCTTGTTTTGCTTTTTCAGCCATTTAAATATTATTCTATATAATGTCTTGATTATTTTATCGCTTTAGCGACCTTTGTTTAGACATTACATTTTGTATTCTGCATGTTTAGGAAGATTTAAGCGTTTAACACACAGAAGCGTTATTTTTATTTTAGTTTAATTCCTTTTATCTTTCCTACAAATCGCTAAAAGGAGTGCAAAAATACACATTTTTAACAAATATCCCTAATTAGATGATATTATTTTAAAGTGTTGATTTATAGACCTCTAAATATATTATATTTTTTTTAAGCTAATTAATAGTCCTTTTGCTATATTTAATGAGTTAAATTTTAATAAAAAACAGCATTATGAGAGCAAAATACCAAGCAGTACTAGATTTAGGAGAGGCTTTAAGTATTAAAAACGGAGACGTTCAAGAAGAAAATGGCGTACTTAAAGTTTGGGGAACAGCAAAAACGCCTTACGAAAAAAACTTACTTTGGGATAAAATAAAAGAAATTGGAGGCGAAAACCCATCAGATATTATGGCTGATATAAAAGTGGAAGACGAATCTGTTTTTCACAGACATACCGTTAAAAGTGGAGAAACTTTAGGTAAAATAGCTGTTAAATATTATGGAAAAGCTTCTAATTATCAGGACATTTTTAAAGCAAACTCAGATATTTTAAAAAATCCTGACATTATTCATCCAGATCAAGAATTAATTATTCCAAACCTATAGAAACACATTTGTTCTAGTTTCTTGGACATTTTTCGTGGTAAATAAAAAACCTTGTATATATATTTACAAGGTTCTTTATTTATTAAAACTTATTTATGATTCACAACATTACTAAAACATTAAATCTTTTATTTTTAACCATTACATGCTTACTTCTTTTTTCGTTTTACAGCCACGCTCAACAAGACAATATTGAGCTAAGCGGTATTATTGTAGACCAAGCAAATTACCCTGTACCATATGTTGCCATAGGTATTATAGAAAAATACAAAGGCACCTCTAGTACAGAGGATGGAGAATTCTCTATGCTTATCTCTAAAAACGAATTGCAAGACAGTTTATCTATATCTAGCTTAGGATATGATGCTTTTAAAATTAAAGTTCAAGACTATTTAAACCAACCAGAAAAGAAAATCATTTTAAAAGAAAGTGTTGTCGAGATGAACGAAATAACACTTTTAAAACCTATAGATTACGTTTTAAATGCTTTAAAACAACTTAAAACTAACACTATTAGTACTCCGCATCAATTAGATATATTGTATAGACGAGCTGCTACAGAAGGTGGTAAATCTAAGTTTTTTGTAGAAAATTATATTAAAATTAGAGATAAAGGTTCTGCTTATCCGTTAGGAACTGTAGAAGTTGCTGAGGCAAGAAAATCTGCCGATTACAGAATTTGGAAAAGAAAACAATGGACTCACTCCATTAACTATATGGCTAGCGGAAACCCATTAAGGCCTAGTGACAAACAACCAAACTTAAAAAAGTTTAAATGGAAAAAAGTTGGAGATACCTCTTACGAAAACGAAGATGTTGTAATTGTTGAAGGTGTTGGCAAAGATAGTTGGAATAAAATTAAAATGTACATTGGCTTAGATACTTACAGTGTTTTTAGAATAGAAAGACAAAAATCTTTATATGTTTTTCAAAAACATAAAAGCGGGAAACTTTATTTAAGTTATTATGCCAACGAATGGGGATTTGGAAGAAATATGATTCCGCAGAAATACTGGAATACCGAAGCAGAAAAAATGAGCTACCGTTTAGAAGCTTTCGTATTAAACATAGAAACAGACAAAAAGAAAATAAGAGTTAGAGCTCGTGGAGGCGAAACCGATATGGGTTCTCAAGATTTACCATACAACCCTAATTTTTGGAAAACTTTAAGTACACCTCCAGATACTAAATTTTTTAAAAGAATTAAGAAAGAATTAGAAGGAAACTATGGTGTCCCATTAGAAAAACAATTCGACTTAGTAAATAAATAAGTTCTCTAAACAGTAAAAGCAATTTTATTTATTTACTCCAACTACTACTAATAAAAATACCCAAATGATTATATTAAAAATAAAAAACACCACAATTTTAAAACGCACATTTAAACTTTTTTTACTCGCATTATCTTTTTCTTTTTTAGCTTCTGCTCAAGATAAAATAGAGGTAAAAGGAATTATTTTAGACGAAACTAAATACCCTGTACCTTATGTTGCAGTAGGTATTGTAAAAAAATACATAGGTACTGCAAGTACTGAAGATGGCGAATTTTCTTTTTTTATAACTAAAAACGAGCTTCAAGACTCTTTATCTATTTCTAGTTTAGGTTTTGACCCTTTTAAAGTTAAAGTAGCAGATTTTTTAAAACAAGAAAAGCAAGAAATTATTTTAAAAGAAACAATTACAGAGCTTAACGCTATTACATTATTAAAGCCTAGCGATTATATATTAAACGCTTTAAAAAGTCTAAGAGATAATACGATTAGCACACCTCATAAAATAGAAATACTGTATAGAGGTGCTGCATCAGAAAACGGTAAATCCAAATTCTTTGTAGAAAACTATATAAAAATTAAAGATCGCGGACCCGCTTACCCTCTAGGAACTATAGAAGTGGCCGAGGCTAGAAAATCTGCAGATTACAGGTATTGGAAAAGAACACAATGGAGACACTCTATTGTAGGGGCTTTTGAGGTAAACCCATTAAGACCAGGAAATTCTCAGCATTCTAGAAATTTAAAAAAGTTTAAATGGTCTAAAATTGGCGACTCGTCTTACGAAGGAGAAGATGTTGTAATTTTAGAAGGCAAAAACCCTAAAAAGGCATGGGAAAAAATGAAATTTTATATTGGTATAGATTCTTACAAAGTATACCGCATAGAAAGAGGTAACTCGCTATACATTTACAAAAAACATAAAACAGGTAAAATGGTTTTAAGTTACACTAAAGGTGAGTGGCGTTTTCCTAAAGACAAAATACCAAAACAATATTTAGGAACTCCAGGAGAAACCTTAGAATATAAAAGAGAAGGATTTGTTTTAAATGTAGAAACAAATAAAAAGAAAATTAAGGTAAAACCCTTTGGAGTAGAAAAAGATATGGGTAGTATAGAGTTACCTTACAACCCTGTTTTTTGGCAAAATTTAAACATGCCACCAGACACTAAATTCTTCAAAAAAATAAAAAAACAATTAGAAGGCAACTACGGTGTACCTCTAGAAAAACAATTTGAATTAGTAAATAAATAAACCAAAATAGTTAAAAGCAGACAAGTTTTAGAGTATTAATGAGTAATTACAAACAATAATTTACTATAAATTTATTGCTTCTAATAACTAAGAACAACTAATCTAAAAAAGAGAACGATACATGATTATTAATAGAAATCGAACTAAAGCCTCATTCTTAAAAAACTCCTGTTTTGCAATTTTATTAATTGTTACAGCATTTACAACGTCTATTTCTGCGCAAGAAAAAATAGAAGTGAAAGGTATTATTTTAGACGAATCTAACTTTCCTATACCATACACAGCTGTTGGTATTGTAGAAAAATACATTGGTACATCGAGTACAGAAGATGGTGAATTTTCGTTTTTAGTAAGTAAAAACGAATTGCAAGATTCTTTATCCATATCTAGTTTAGGATATAACCCATTTAAAATTAAAATTGAAGACTATTTAAATCAAGAGAAAAAAGAAATTGTTTTAATAGAAAGCACAACAGAACTTGACGCTGTAAAAATTTTAGCTCCTGGAGAATATGTAAACCTAGCCATTAAAAACCTTAAAAACAATACCATTACAAGTCCACACCAGGTAGAAATGCTATATCGAAGTGCAACCACAGAAAATGGTAGTGCTAAATATTTAGTAGAAAATTATATTAAAATTAAAGCACGTGGCTTAGGCTCTTATTTTGGACCAATGCAAATTGCAGAGTCTAGAAAATCTGCAGATTATAGAATATGGAAACCAAATCTTAGATGGCACTCTATAAATGCTCTTGCTCAATTAAATCCTTTTAGACCTAATGATTCTCAACATTCAAGAAATATAAAAAAATTCATCTGGAAAAAAACAGGCGACTCGTCTTACGAAGGTGAAGACGTTGTTATTTTAGAAGGAAAAAATCCAAAAATGAAATGGGAATCTATAAAGTTATACGTTGGTGTAGACAGTTATAAAGTATACAGAATTGAAAGAGGAAAAACCTTATATATTTATAAAAAACACCAAAGCGGTAAATTGGTTTTAAGTTACTATAAGCACGATTGGCATCTATCGAAAGATAGAATAGACATGGCATATAGAAAACATATTAAAGAAACACACTTTAAAGCCGAAGCTTTTGTTTACAAAGTAATTACTAATAAAAAGCAAATAAGGGTTTCTCCTTACGGAATAAACTTAGATATAGGCATGGATAACTTGCCATATAAAAAGGTATTTTGGGACAATTTAAGTGCGCCCCCAGATACTAAATTTTATAAAAAAATAAAGGATGGTTTAGAAGGGCAATTTGGCGTGCCTTTAGAAAAACAATACTTATTGGTTAATAAATAGTATCGAGCTTATTCTAAGCCTTCAACTGTCATAATAGCTAGTTGTAATACTTTACTAAATTGCTCGTCTTTTGTCATATTAGAGTTGTCAATCTCTATGGCGTCATCAGCTTTAACCAAAGGCGAGTCTTTTCTTGTTGTATCAATATAATCTCGATCTACAACGTTTTTTAAAACAGCTTCATAAGTAACACTATCGCCACGCTCTGTAAGTTCGTTATAACGTCGAGTAGCTCTTTTTTCTGCAGAAGCGACCATAAATAATTTTAATTCAGCATCAGTAAACACAACGGTGCCAATATCTCTTCCATCCATAACAACACCTTTGTCTTTACCCATTTGTTGCTGTTGCTCAACAAGCTGCTCTCTAACCTCTGACACTGCTGCTATTTTACTAACAAAACCAGAAACCTCTAATGTTCTAATTTGTTTTTCAATATTATTACCATTTAAATACACTTCTGCAAAACCTAAAGCTTCGTTAAATTTAAAGCTTATATTTATTTTATTTAATTGATAAATTAATGCTTCTTTATTAAAATCGGTTTCTGTAATTAAGCCATTTTGCATGGCGTAAAACGTAACCGCTCTATACATAGCGCCCGAGTCTACATATACATAACCTAAATGCTTTGCTAGTTGCTTTGCTACTGTGCTTTTACCTGTAGAAGAATATCCGTCTATTGCGATAGTAATTTTACCCATTAGTTTTTTTATATTGAAAGGCTCAAAATTACTTAAATAGTATTTAAGATAAAAGGCTATTTATTGTAAATCTATTTGAAGTCCGAAGAAGCTAGAATTTGCTGCACTCGTATATTTAGCATGCGTGTAACTAAATCTCATTTTATTTAACTTTATTGAAAAACCAGCAGAAATACCAGAAAAATTACGCTCATCTACAATACGTAACTCCTCGCCTCTCCTAAAATTATAACCAACTCTTATATTAAAACCCTTTTCTGGAAACAACTCTGCGCCTAATATTGTGTGACGAATAACCTGCCCCAAAAACCCAACTTTTTCTTCGGATTGATTTCCGCTTAAATCGCTAGTTACGCGTGCTGGATTAGGCTTTGCGATTGGCCAATCTTGAAGATTCTCGAAAGTAACATGCCAACGTATTGGCACATGCTCTAGTGTTTGAGACATACCAAACGCTATTTCGAAAGGTAATTTTTCTCTTAAACCTGCATAAGTTGTTATTTGAGTTCCTAAATTTCTAACTACCAATGCAGCATTAAAATCTAAATATTCGTCTATATAAATTACACTAAAATCTGTTGCTACACCAAACGAATTATATTGCTCTAATTTTGATGATATTAATTTAGCATTGGCACCAAAATAAAAATCTGAATAGCCTATTTGTGTAGCATAGCCAAAAGAAAGTGCTGCTTCGTTACCTGTAAAGGTACCTGTGCGGTTTCCGGTTTCGTCGTAACCTTCAAAATCGCCATAATTAATATAGGTTATTCCAGCATGAAATGTTTGTGTACGCCTATCTACCGTATACGCATAAGCTGCTGTACCATAACTAATACCACCTAAATAATTGGTGTAATTTACTGCCAATTGATTATCCATATCAATATTTATGGTAGCAGGATTATACAAAGCCTGAGTAACATCGTAATCTACATTTGTTAATACTTTACCACCCAATGCTGCTTGACGTGGAGACGACACCAAATTTAAAAACTGGTATGTAGCCTCTCCTCCAACCTGAGCACTAGTTATAACACTAGATAACAAACAAAAAAGTGCAATAATTTTCTTTAACATATAGCGTACAAAGTAACTAAATCTATCTTAAAACGCTGTTATATATTATTTATTTTATTGCACCTTTATATCATGAAATAAGAAAAAAAAGAAATTTTTCTAATTTACATTTAATACTTCTATAATTTTATGAAACACCTCGTTGTTCTCGTAAACACCTGTAAACTTTTTAGCTTGGGCGCCATAGGCAAAAATTGGTACCATAACAGCGGTGTGGTCGTGTGTAGAAAAATCGCCTTCAATAGTATGATCGTCTAAATCTCCATTAGGAATACTAAAACCAGATGTTTCATGATCTGCTGTTATTAACACTAAAGTATCTTCATTTTCTTCAGCATATTTAATAGCTTCGGTAATAGCTCTATCAAAATCTATGGTTTCTGATATAACACCCGCTGTATCGTTTTCGTGCCCAAAAGAATCGATTTGCGCCGACTCAATCATTAAAAAAAATGGTTTTTGCTGACGCTTAAAATAGGCTAAACTCTTACTAGTTGCTTCTGCTAATAAATTACCGCGCCCTTTTAAAACAGATAAAGGCTTACCTTTAGAAATAAAAACACCCACTTTTTTATTTGTATCGCTATTAAAAGACTTTAAATCTGAATGCAGGTCAAACTTGGTGTTTAGTTTTACCGATTTAAAATCGTTTGAGCCACCTCCTATAAATAAAGATAATTTAGATTTTAATAACTCTTGCGCAATTGCATTACTATAATCTCTATCGCTTTGATGCGCGTAGAAAGCAGAAGGTGTTGCGCCCGTCATTTTATCGGTTGTAATACATCCTGTTAAAAAACCTTTAGCATCTAAAAGCTCTGTTATGTTTTTAATAGCTTTTCCATTTATATCTACACCAATTGCTCTGTTATTTGTTTTCTCGCCTGTTGCCAATGCTGTGCCTGCAGCTGCAGAATCGGTTACAAAATCGTCTGCCGATTGTGTTTTAATTAAACCAATATGGCTTAACTGAGTTAATGTTAACTGCCCAAAATTAGCTAACACCGCAGATGATATTTGAGACAATCCATTTCCATCTCCAATTAATAAAACAACGTTTTTAACAGGTACTTTACTTCCGTCGTTTTTAAAAGAGGGCTTATAAACATTAGAAAAAACATTAGAAGTGTACGTACGATTTAACAATGTTTTTAAATAATTTTGACATTTAAAAGGCATATCTGTATTAATAAAATCTACACCCATGTCTGTAAAACGTTTCCATGCGGTTTTAGAATCTGGCGTGCCCCAAAAACGAAATGGTTTTTGTAAAGTTTTGGCTTTTGCTATAACTGCTTTAACACGTTTTTCGTCGTCGTGTGTTAGTCTTCCTTTACCATTCCATACAGAATACGCTTTAAAATCTACACTTGTAAACGCTACTTTTTCTAGTATTTTGCTTGTAAACTTTTGGTTTACATCTTGATTATCAAAATAAATATAATCTGGATAATTTACATATTTATCGGTATGAGGTCTATTACCAGAAATTACAATTTTTATTTTTTTATTCTGAATAATATCAGGGTATTGCTTTAATGTTTTTATTAAAGATTTTAATGTTGAAATAGCTTCAGATTTAACATCAAACATTAAATACAGCTGATTAAATGTATTTATTTTTAGCTGTAATGCCTTTTTAAGCGGTTCTAGGTATAAGCTCTTAACCGTTCTACCTTCAATAATTTCTTTTTCTGTGTGGCAAACAAAAAGTTTATTATCTTTAAAAAAAACATCGACTTCTATAGAATTTGCACCACTAGAAAAGGCAGACCAAAATGGCGAATTTTGCAAATAATCGTTATGAGAATGAACAATATAACTAGACTTATTTTGCGAAAAGCTTAATTGAAAAAATATAAGAAAAATATAAAATATTATGATTTTGTGTGACATAAAATATAACTAATTAAAAAAAGATGCTGCCAAATGGCAGCACCCTTTCGGACTAAAAAACAATAAAAAAACTACCAATCTTTATTTTGAGGAATTCCCGAAGATTCTATCGATCTATTTGGAATTGGCCAAACATGCATAACATTTGGATTAAATGTTCGTGCAGGCCAAATCTCTTCTACTGTATAAGGCGAATCTGGGTTAGACCTATCTGTATGTATTCTACCATGTAAAGGTTTTGCATAGGTTGCTTGTGCATCGCCCCATCTTACTAAATCGAAATGCCTGTTAGCAAATTCTCCTGCTAATTCTACACGTCTTTCGTGTTTTAAATCGTCCATAGTTGCATTTACAATAGGCGCCAAACCTGCTCTATCTCTAACTAGATTTAAAGGTGCATCTCCATTTTTACCTTGCATAATTAAAGCTTCTGCTTTTATTAAAAGAATTTCGGCATAACGCATTAATGGCACATTATAATCTGTAGTAGGGTTATCTCCATTAGAGTTAACAAGGTTTCCTACAGCGTCTGCAAACTGAAACTCGTACATGTATTTATTAAATTGAAACCCTGACAAAGAATTCTCTGACTGATACCTTCTAGTTTCTCCAAAAAACTGGAATTCGTCTCCAAATTTTAAAACAGTTACTGCACGTCTTGCATCTGTATCTTCGAACTCATCATATAATTCTGCTGTTGGCTGAAAATACCCCCAACCATTGTATTTACCCCAACCTTTGTTTTCTAACATAACACCAGATAAAATGCTTCCGCCTTCTTCGCTAGAATTTACAGACCAAAGGTATTCGCTACCCCATTCGTTTACAGAGCTGTGTAGCATTCTGTAATCGGTACTTGGGTTATCTGTATCTAATAAAGCTCTACCAGATCCTGAGTTTGCAACAGCATCTGCATAGATAACCGCATCTGCATATTTTGTATTATCGTGTTGCGCCCAATATAAATAGGTTTTCGCTAAGTATGCCAAAGCAGCATCTTTATGCGCTCTACCATAATCTGCTGTATCAAGATTTGTAAATAATGGTAACAAATCTGCAGCCATTTTTAAATCTTCAACTATTTGTGCATAATTTTCTGTTACGCTTGCAGGTCGAGAAAAACTACCTGCAGGATTATTCATATTCTCCACAGTAATAATTGGCACGCCTCCATTTTCTCCATCATCTCCATAAGTATGTGCTACCCAAAATGCACTAAAACCACGCATAAAATAAGCTTCGCCTAAAACTTTATTTTTTACAGCATCTGAAATGTCCATGCTTGGTACATTTGCTAAAATAGCATTTGCTCTTCTTATTACTTTGTAATTATCTACATACATAGCATTAAAAGCGCCTTCGTCTCCTGTTAGGTTAAAATTCTTTGCATTATCTGCGTAAGACTTTATTCTTCCTGTAATCATATCATCTGATGCATTCATGTACCAGAAAAAACCACGACCAAATACATTTTGAGATTTCATCTCTACATATAAACTATTTGCTGCCTCTTCTGCATCTTGTTCTGAACTCCAAAAATTACCTGAAGACACACTACCAATTGGCTCTAAATTTGTAAAATCATCAGAGCAAGAAACTGCTCCTAAACTTGCCACTAAAGTAAATAGCGAAACCATTGCTGATTTTATTATTGTATTTTTCATTTTTATATTCTCTTTAAATGATTTTTATAATTTTAATGATAACCCAGCTGTAAATATTCGCGACAATGGGTAATTTGCAACGTCTAATCCTTTTCCTCCTACTTCTGGATCCATCCCAGAATAATCTGTTATTGTAAATAAATTTTCTGCTGAGAAATAAACACGTAAAGACGAACCTTCTATTAATTGATTCATTGTTTTTACAGGAAGATTATAGCCAACTGTTATGTTTTTAAGCCTTAAATACGATGCATCTTCTAAATACCAGCTCGAGTTTCTACCAAAGTTATTGTTCTTATCGCTTCTAGAAATTCTAGGAATATCTGTATTTATATTTGTTGGTGTCCATGCGTTTAATACTCTACTATCTAAATTATAACCTTGCAAGGCAGCATTGTAAGTTGTGTATTTGTAACCATTAAAAGCTTCTGCTCCACTTACACCTTGAAGAATCATACTCATATCAAACCCTTTATAATCTAGGTTTAAACCAAAACTATATGTAAAATCTGGTTGGTAACTTCCCATATACTTTCTATCGTTACCATCAATACGCCCATCGTTATTTGTATCTTCAAATTTAAAATCTCCAGGAACTGCTTCTGGCTGAATTAAGTTACCATCTTTTGTATAAGCATCAATTTCTGCTTGGTTTTGAAAAATACCTTGGTATGGAATTAAAAAATAAGAAAACAACTCTTCGCCAACTCCAGATCTATATGGTCTTAAAACGCCTCCTCTTACTTCTTCTTCGTCGTGAAGCACAAATGCAGTACCACTCTCACTAAATCCTTTAAGATTTAACAATTTATTATCTAATAAAGAGAAGGCATTGGCACTAACTCTAAAGTTTAAATCGCCAATATTATTACTGTAATTTACAGCAAATTCTAAACCTTTATTTATAACTTCTCCGCCATTAACCTTACCTGCAGTAATACCTAAATGATCGTCTCCATCGCCATCTAAAATCATATCTTTTGTACGTTTCTCGAAATAATCTATTACAAAAGATAACGAGTTGTTAAGTAAAGAAGCATCTAAACCAAAATCTATAGATTCTGAGCGCTCCCAACCTAAACCTTCGTTAGACTGTATTTCTTGATAAAGTGCTTTATTATTATCTGTAGCTCCTTCTCCTAAAAGCACTGTGTTACTTCTTAAAGGCACGTTAAAAGAATATCTGTTTACAGAATTTACGTTACCAATTTGTCCCCACGATGCTCTTATTTTTAAATTATCTATAAGGTCGCTCTTAAAGAAATCTTCGTTAGATATTTTCCATCCTAAAGTTGCTGAGTAAAAAACATCTGATTGATTTTCTATAAACAATCTAGACGTTTCGTCTCGCCTTACACTACCACTAGCAAAATATTTACTATCGTAGTTATACATTACCCTACCAATAGAAGATGTTAAAGCTTCCTCGTAAGCAGAAGATATTGGCGTTTTAAAAATAGTAGCATTTCCTAAATACTGATTAAAAGATGCCTCGTTACTAAACTCTTCGCCTCGTTGGCTTAAAGATTCGAATTTTTCTAATTGAGCTGAATAAATTGCTGTTAAATTCAAATTGCTTTTACCAAAAGATTTTACATAAGATACTTGATTATCCCAAACCCATCTATTAGTCTCTGATTCACTTTGAACTAGAGAATTACTTAAACTTGTTCTACCCAACTCTGGTCTTCTAGGGTTAAAAGATTTAGAATTTGAATTTGTTGAAGCATAAGAATACGTTGTTTTAAAGTTTAAACCTTTAACTATTTCGTAATCTAAATATACATTAGCATTAATATACGTTGATGGTCTTTTATTTACTGGTCTTAGCAATAACGCTAAAGGGTTGTAAACATCGCCATAAGCTCCTGCAAATTGAGATAAACTATATGGAGCTACACCATGAAACTCGCCAAACTCATCGTAAGCAGGTGCTGCAGATGGCATATAAATAGCATTAATAATAGTACCAGAATAACCGTTTTTAGTATCTGTACCTAAAGCTTCATATTCTGAGAAATAAACATTTTCTCCAATGGTAATTTTATCAGTTAAATCAAAATCAGATTTTACTCTAAAAGAATAACGTTCTGAATCTGTTCCTTTTAAAACACCTTCGGTAGAGTTATACCCAAAAGACGTTAAATAATTAAAATTATCTCCTGCTCCACTAATATTTGCGTTTAAGTTTGTTGTGCTTGCATCTCTAAAAATAGTATCTACCCAGTTTGTTCTTGTTACTTGCCCCCATGGATTTTGAGCAGCATCATGAGCAGATTGCCTTGGAGCTCCTGCAGCATCTGTAGCCATATTATAAACATCTGCTTGCTGTTTTGCATTTAAAGCTGTAGGTAAATTAGTTGCAGACCTAATACCTGTATAGGTATCGATACTAACTCTTGGCTTTCCTTTTTTTCCTTTTTTAGTTTGAATAACAATAACACCAGAACTTGCTAAAGCCCCATAAATAGAAGCTGCTGCTGCATCTTTTAACACAGATACAGAAGCAATATCGTTCGGGTTTATTGCTGGTCCGTAATAAGGCACACCATCTACAACTGTTAAAACACTTTCTGAACCTGAGTTTACAGAACCTAAACCTCTAATAACAACTTTACCGCTAGAAGAAGGATCGCCACCAGATTGTAAAACAGTTACACCTGGCACATTACCTTGAATAAAATCTGTTAAATTAGAAACTGGCCTACTTGCAATACTTTCTATATTTTCAACCTTAGAAATTGCAGAGGTTAAATCTCCCTTTTTTGTAGACCCATAACCAATTAAAACAACCTCGTCAAGTACACTTAAAGATTCTTGTAAAATAATATTTAATTTTTGATTCCCAGAATACTTAATCTCTTGACTCTCGTAAGTCATAGACGATACTTTTAAAACCCCCTCGTTTGCATCTAATTCTAATATAAATTTGCCATCAAAATCTGTAGCAACACCACTAAGAGTGTTTCCGTTTGCTATTACAGATGCACCAGGAATAGGCATTCCATCTGCAGCTACAACAATACCCGTAACGGTAACCTGTGCATAACCTAGCACAGATATTAAAGTTGTTATAATAAATAAATAAAGTTTTTTCATTTTTAATTTCATTTTTAAATTCTGGTCAAAACTATTTCAACAAAACTTATAAAGGGGGTGTAAATGTTTCACTAAAAGGCGAAAATGTTTCAAAATAAAGGGGGAATTGTTTCTAATTTTATCACTTTTGTTTCAGTAATATTTAGCTAACATTGGGTTAATCCTAGCATAATAATTTTTATGTCATTTCTTTAATAAAAACTTTAGGGCTAACACCATTGTGCTTCTTAAATGTTTTACTAAAGTATTTAGGATCGTTAAAACCACACTCAAAGCCAACTTCTGATATGTTTAGCTTCTTCTTTCTTAATAAATACTCTGCTTTTTCAATTCTTAAACTCAAAATAATCTCTGAAGGTGCTTGCCTTAAAGTTTCTTTAAAAACACGGTAACATTTTATTCTTGAAATACCTAGAACCTCTACAAGTCTTTCTACATTAAAAGCAGCATCATGCAAATTATCTTTTATAAGAAACAGTGCTTTTTTTACTAATTTTTCGTTTACACTTAAAAAATCGTCTTTAGAGTTAATGTGCTCGTACAAACCATCTTTTTCTAGTTTCTGATTTATTTTTTCTTGCTTAGTAAAAGTCTTTTTTATTTTTCTATGAAGAAGCTCTTGGCTTATAGGCATGGTTAATTTTAGATCTAAATCTAAATCGATAAATTGCTGATCTTCGATATAATTAATATGTTCTGATAGAAACACAACAGGAATGTAAAGCTTGTTTTTTTTCTTATTTAAATTGCTAATTAACGTTACTATATTATTAGTAAGTGCAACGTTATAGAGCAGCAACATAGATACTTTTAAATGTTTAACAGCCGATACTAACGCTAATGCATCGCTTTCAAAAATTAAAAAATTATCGTTATTATCCAGAAGTTGTTTTACTATATCGAAATTTGTAGACTCTGTATACACCAATATATTATTCTTGTTTTTTGGTAAGGTTTCATCTAACTGCATGTGTTTCCATAACACAACTTCGGGCGTCGATTTTTCGGTAGAGAGTGCTTTTACAGGAATTTTTAAGCTTAATTCAAATCTTTTTTCAAGATTTAAATTTACGATGGCATTTAAATCTGAAATTAAAATTTTAGAAGCTTTAAAATACGGACTATACTGTGTTACAACCTCCCAGTTATCAATCAAAACATAGCTTGTACTATCTATATAAAACACTAAATTATGTGCTTTATAAGCTACTTTTAAATTTAATAGACTATTAGATTCTGAGTATTTTAAAATATCATGAAATAAATATTGAAACAAAAGTTTAAAACGCAGTACATCTATTTCTAAATAAGATACCGCTGCAGTATCTATGGTATAATTAAAACCAATATTAGATTTTTTAAGCTTTACGTTTAAAGCTTCCAATAAATTATTTAATAATGCTTTTAAAAGAACTGCAGATGCTTTGGAGTGAGATAAATCTTTAATATGATCTAAATAAAACCACTCGTTCATAATACCTAAGAATTTTTTAGACTCTTTGTGTATAACTGATTTTAGTTTTTTTACATCATCTATTTCGTCTGAAGCTTTTCGTATTTTAGATATAGGCTCTTGAAACTCTGAAAAAGCAAAGGTTTTAAATTTTTCTAATTCGAAATCTTCCGTTTTTAAATTATTATGAATAGCTAAAAGCTCTTCTTTTTGTCTTAAAATCTCTTTGTTTTTGTCGTCTAACTTAGCATTAGTTGCTTGCAATGTTATGGTTTGCTTTCGTATTAACGCAGTTCGCTCGGTTATTTCATTTTCTAATTCTTTTTGTCGCTTTTTACTATTTAGACTTTTCTTATAAACATAAAACGCCATTAATAATATTAAAACAAGTACCACCAAAAAGTAAAACCAAACCGTACTGTAATAGGGCTTTTCTATAAGCAAACTAAATTTGGTTTGTAAAGGAGTATTTGCTTCGTCTTTGTATTTTACTTTAAATTTATAGGCGCCAGACGGTATATTAAAATAACTTATTGCTTGGTTTTTGCTAACAGTTTTCCAGACATCATCTACCCCTTCTAGCTTATAAAAGATTTTTAAATTTTGATCTCCTTCAAAAATAATAGGCGTTACATCTATCTTTATATTGTTTTGAGAATATGGTTTAACCTGATTTTTATTGTATTTATCGTTACCGTTTACACTTAATTTTATTTTTGGTTTTTTAGACGACAAATCCATT
Source organism: Postechiella marina (assembly GCF_039538365.1). Lineage (NCBI taxonomy): Bacteria > Pseudomonadati > Bacteroidota > Flavobacteriia > Flavobacteriales > Flavobacteriaceae > Postechiella > Postechiella marina. The sequence goes on along the minus strand of NZ_BAABCA010000001.1, from coordinate 408,045 downwards.
ATACTAGGCTGAAAATAACTGAATCCATTTGCGCCTCCAAAATAAATAGTGCCATTAGAGTCTTGATAATATGCGCCTTCAGAAAACTCTGCGCCTTGCCAACCTTCTTTAGCAGGAAAGTTTTTTACATCGTAATTATTTTTATCTACTACCGCAACTCCTTTTGCTGTACTTAGCCAAATTTTAGAATTATTTGGTAACAAAGTATAAACTACATGACTAGGCAAACCGTCGTTTTCGGTTATATTTTTTATTACTCCTTCTTTTTTATTATAAATACTTATACCTCCAGAAGTTGCTATCCAATAATTATTAGCCAAATAGTCTTTATAAACGTAGTAAATACTGTTAGACAGAATGTTATTTTTTGTATTAATTTTTTGAATAGCCCCTGTTTCTGTATTTAATAAAAACACACCATTTAACTCTGTAGAAATTATTAACTCGTTATGATAAAAACTAAGATGCCTAATGTTTAAATTTTTAAACGAATCTTGCCCCTTAAAGGTTACAAATTTGTTTTCTTTAATATTGAATTTAGAAACACCACTCCAACACGAAACCCAAAGGTTTTTAGCATTATCTTCTACTATGCTATAATTTCTGCCATTAAAAAATGCATTTGCTTTTTTAGGTTCGTATAAGTTATACTTGCCATTTTTAATTTTTACGAGCCCTGCATAAGTTCCAATCCAAAGTGCACCTTCAGAGTCTAAGTACATGCTTCTTATACGGTTCCAATCTTTATTTAAAGCTGCTTCTTTAATTATAAAATGGCGATAATCTTGTTTTAGTTTATCATAAAAATATATGCCTTTAGAATAATAACCCAACCAAAGTACATTGTCTTCATTTTTAGCAATAGCCCTAACCGTTTCGTTTGGTAAACTTGTATTCTTTATAGGATGCGGTGTAACGGTATTTATTTTATCAGAATTAGAATAAGCCATACTTACTCCTCCATCTTTATGAGCCAACCAAATATGCCCAGAATCGTCTTCGAAAACACGTTCTATCTCATTACTTTTAAATGCATACTCGTTATACGCATCGTGTAAGTAGTTTTTTACATAACCTTTGCTTTCTGTATTGCTTTTATTATCTATATAAAACAGACCATGGTTTTTAGTAGCATACCATATATTACCTTTTTTATCTTTTAAAACATCATTAATAAAAACATCGGGTCTCTTTTTTAATAATATTTTTTTTAGTGTTGTATTATCTTTATAAAACTGTTTTTCTACCTCTGGTACAAGCTTAAATGTTTTACCATTATACTCAAAATAACTTCCTAAAGAGAGCACAACTACTTTTTGGTCTTTAGAAATAAATAAAGCATTAATTGCTTTGTCGAAATAAAAATTCTCGAATCTACCATTACCAATATATTTACTAATTACCTTTTGCTTATTCTGTATCCATATAAAACCAGAGTTGTCTCTTATTATGTTAGTAATATAATTTCCAGAAATAGAAGTTTTGTCATCTTTAATATGCTTAAAAACCTTAAAGTTTTTACCATCGTAATAGTTTAAACCATCGTATGTGCCAAACCATAAACCTCCATTGGCATCACTAATTATATCTATTACAGAGTTGTTAGATAACCCATCGGATGTTGTAAGTGTTTTAAATTTTATTTGTTGAGAGACTACATTATTATAAAATATAATGCAAATACCAATTAAAAATACCCTTATCATTTACGTTTTAATTAATCGACCATAATACGATTAATGAATAATTAAAATGTTACTCATAGATTAAGTAATTGTTGTAATATTAATTTATTGTAAGACATTACAACAACTATAAAATATTTAAAAATTAAAAAGTAATAAAGCCACTTAACCGCATAAAAAAAGCCCCAACTAGATGCTGAGGCTTTAAATATTTATAATTTTGAACTATAATTTTTTAGCATTTTTTACCTTTTGGTTGGTAATAGCAATATCTACAATATCACTCATATCTGATACATAATGAAACGTTAAACCTTTTAAGTATTCTGGTTTAATTTCTTCTATATCGCGTCTGTTATCTTCACACAATAAAATTTCTTTTATTCTTGCACGTTTAGCAGCAAGAATTTTTTCTTTAATTCCGCCAACAGGCAATACTTTTCCTCGCAAAGTAATTTCGCCTGTCATAGCCAAACTCTTTTTAACTTTACGCTGTGTAAATAACGATACTAAAGATGTTAACATTGTTACACCTGCACTAGGTCCGTCTTTTGGTGTAGCACCTTCTGGCACGTGAATATGCACATTATATTTATCGAAAACCGAAGCATCTATACCAAAAGCATCTGCATTTGCTTTAATATACTCCATAGCAATTGTAGACGACTCTTTCATAACCTTACCAAGGTTGCCTGTTATGGTTAAAGCTCCTTTACCCTTAGATAAAATAGATTCTATAAAAAGAATATCGCCACCAACGCGCGTCCAAGCTAAACCAGTTACAACACCTGCAACATTATTATTTTCGTATTTATCGCGTTCTAATTTTGGTCCGCCTAAAACTTCTATAACATCGTCGTTAGATATTTTAACGTTATAATCTTCTTCCATAGCTATATTTTTAGCTGCATAACGCACCATTTTAGCTATTTGTTTTTCTAAACCACGTACTCCAGACTCTCTAGTATAACCTTCAACAATTTTTTCTAGCTGTGGTTTTGCTATTTTTATATGCTCGTCTGTTAAACCATGCTCTTTTACTTGCTTAGGCAATAAGTGACGCTTTCCTATTTCTACTTTTTCTTCAATAGTATACCCCGTAACGTTTATAATTTCCATTCTATCTAACAATGCTGGCTGAATGGTATTTAAACTATTAGATGTTGCTATAAACATAACTTTAGATAGATCGTAACCCATTTCTAAAAAGTTATCGTGAAACTCACTATTTTGCTCAGGGTCTAAAACTTCTAACAAAGCAGAAGACGGGTCGCCTTGATGCGAATTAGAAAGTTTATCAATCTCATCTAAAACAAAAACAGGATTAGATGTACCCGCTTTTTTAAGACTTTGAATAATACGCCCTGGCATAGCGCCAATGTAAGTTTTTCTATGCCCTCTAATTTCGGCTTCGTCTCTTAAACCTCCTAAAGATACACGCACATACTCTCTACCTAATGCCTCTGCAATAGACCTACCTAAAGATGTTTTACCAACACCAGGAGGACCATAAAGACAAAGAATTGGCGATTTCATATCGTTACGCAATTTTAAAACTGCTAAATACTCTATAATACGTTTTTTAACATCTTCTAAACCAAAATGATCTCGATCTAGAATTTTCATAGCACGTTTTAAATCGAATTTATCTTTGCTAAACTCATTCCATGGTAAATCTAAAAATAAATCTAAGTAATTACGTTGTATAGAATACTCTGCAACTTGCGGATTCATTCGTTGCATTTTAGCTATCTCTTTATCAAAATGCTTAGCAACTTTTTCGTCCCACTTTTTTTCTAGCGCACGAGCCTTCATTTCTTCTATTTCTTGATCATGACTTACACCTCCCAATTCTTCTTGGATGGTTTTCATTTGTTGATGCAAGAAATACTCACGTTGTTGTTGGCTCATATCCATTTGAACTCTCGACTGTATGTCGTTTTTAAGTTCTAATTTCTGAAACTCAACATTCATATACTTTAGCGTAGCTAAAGCTCGACTTTTTAAATCGTTATTTTCTAAAAGTTTTTGTTTTTCTCCAACAGAAAGGTTCATGTTAGATGACACAAAATTGATTAAAAATGAATTGCTTTCTATATTTTTAATAGCAAATGAAGCCTCGCTAGGAATGTTTGGACTTTCCTTAATAATCTCTAAAGCTAAATCTTTTATAGATTCTATTATAGCACCAAACTCTTTATTTTTTATCGCTGGCTTTGCCTCTGGCATATCTCTTACCGTAGCATTCATGTATGGCTCTTCGGTAATAACCTCGGCTACTTTAAAGCGTTTTTTTCCTTGAATTATTACGGTTACATTACCATCTGGCATTTTTAAAACACGTAATATTCTTGCTACAGTTCCTGTTTCGTGAATATCTTTTGCTGTTGGGTCTTCTACAGATTCGTCTTTTTGCGCAACAACACCAATTACTTTGCTCCCTTTATTAGCATCGTTAATTAATTTTATAGATTTATCTCGCCCTGCTGTAATAGGAATTACAACACCAGGAAATAATACCGTATTCCTCAACGAAAGTATTGGCAAGGTTTCTGGCAATGCTTCATTATTTATTTCTTCTTCATCCTCTGGCGTCATTAAAGGAATTAATTCTGAGTTTTCATCAAATTCCTGTAATGACAAACTGTCAAGGGTAGTAAATTTAGATTTTTTCATATATCTCTTTAAGTCATTCTGTCATTAAAAACAGAACAATCCATTATTTATAATAAATTAAAATATTTACTAAACCACTGATAAACATCATAAAACATGTAAACCAAGGTCTAGCATATAACTATAATTTCAATAGTTATGCCACATTAAAATTTTACAGAAAATATATTAAAACCGAAATGGTGCCTAAATTTTCCCTGCCTTTTTCATACCAAACAACAAAACAATTGGTAAAGCTAGTAAACCAATCATTAACATATTTGTTTGAAACAAATAAGGTGCTAAAAGCAACGTTATTAAATAACCGCCAATAGCTCCACCAAAATGAGCATCGTGCCCTATATTACCTACTCTATTTTTCATACCATAAATAGAATATAGTAAATAGCCAATTCCAAAAAGATATGCAGGAATTGGAATTGGAATAAAAAACATATACAAATTCATGCCTGGTTGTAGCAAAATAGCAGAATAAATAATACCACTTACCGCTCCACTTGCTCCTACAGCACTGTAATGATATTCGTTTTTATGAAAATAAAACGATAACAAGTTACCCAGCAATAAACTACCAATATAAATAATTATAAATTGAAGCGGGTTTAAAAGTCTAATTACAACATCTGCAAAAAAGTATAGCGATACCATGTTAAAAAACAAATGCTGGTTATCGGCATGCAAAAAGCCAGCACTAAATAGCCTCATTTTTTCACCTCGCTGTATAGCTCCAACTTGAAATTTATATTTTTCGAAAAAATTAAAATCGCCAAAGCCTTTATAAGAAATAATAACATTGGCAGCTATTATTACAATTGTGATTAAATCTAATTTGCCCATTTAGTATAAACGTTTAAAATGAAATTAATATATCTTTGCGTTTACAAATCTAAAATTAATTAATGCAATTTCTAGTTTATATTTTAGTTTATCCGTTTTTATGGCTTATATCTATTCTTCCTTTTAGATTACTTTATTTAGTATCTGATGGTTTATACATATTACTTTATAAAATAATTGGGTACAGAAAAAAAGTGGTTACTAATAATTTAAAGCTAGCTTTTCCTGATAAAACTGATAAAGAAATTTATATTATAAGAAAAAAGTTTTATCACCACCTTTGCGATATGTTTTTAGAAATGGCAAAAACCTTAACTATTTCTAGAAAATCGCTTTCTAAAAGGTTTAAATTAAAAAACCCTGAAGAAGCTAAACGCCTAGAAGGTTTAAACAAAAGCGTACTTTTAATGTATGGGCATTATGCTAGTTGGGAATGGTCTTTGGAGTTACAAAACCACACTAATTTAGCTGGTTTTGCGGTTTATAAACGTCTAGCTAATAAATATTTCGACAAATTAGTAAGAGATATACGCTCTAAATTTAACACTAGACTAATTAGCACGAAACAAACCATTTTAACTATAAAAAAGAGCGAAGCTTCTGGAAAAAAGAGCATTACAGCTTTTTTAAGCGACCAATCTCCTAAAATATCTAAAGATGTATATTGGGGAGAGTTTATGGGTATTGAAGTGCCTTGCTTTACAGGTGCAGAACGTTTGGCTAAAAAACTAGATTTAGTTATAGCTTATTTAAAAATAACAAAAGTTAAAAGAGGATATTATGAAGCTGAAATAATGATGTTAAGCGAAACACCTCAAGAACATAAAGATTATAAATTAACAGACATGTTTTTGCGTGAAGTTGAAAAACAAATTTATGAAGCTCCCGAATATTACTTTTGGACCCATAAACGTTGGAAACATAAAGACAAAAAGCATTAATCTAAGATTAATGCTTTTTGTAATTTTATACTATTCTTTAAAATCTGGATTCATTAATACTCTTCCTTCTTTTCTTGCCTTCATATAAACTTCTTTTGAAGGTCTAGGACGAATACGGTATTTTGTTGGCAAACCTGTTTCTCTAAAGAAATCGTCTGGTGTACGCTCTGTTGGCAAATAATCTTTAGTTTTTGTTCTTATACTTTCTAATCTAGACTTCATATCTTTTAAAACATTGGCATAATCGCTGTTTTGAGCCAAATTATTTAACTCATTAGGATCTGCAATAATATCGTAAAGTTCATCTTCAGATCTAGGTATTTCAAAACAACGTGACTGCGCCTCATTAAGCGTTCCTTTTTTATGCTCTTCAACCATACTTTTCCATGTTCTATCTCTTAAAACATCTGCAGAAGGTGTATTTGGCAAATCAGAATAATAATTTTTTATGTACTTATATTTTTGAGTTCTCACCGCTCTAGTATAATCTTCGAAATCGTGAAAATGATCTTCGGCATAAATCTCGTTGTGCACCTCTGTATTACCACCAAATAATAAAGGAGATATGTCTTTTCCATCAAACTCTGGCAATGGTTTTAACCCAGCAACGCTCATAAATGTTGATGCTATATCTGCAGAACTTACTAAGTTGTTATTTATACTTCCTGCTTTAATTCTAGCTGGCCATTTAACAATCCAAGGTGTTTTAATTCCTCCGTCGTAAAGTGTTGTTTTATCTCTTGGAAAAGCTCTCCCGTTATCAGAAATAAATAAAATTAAGGTATTATCTGTTACACCTTGTGCATCTAGCTCTGCTATAACTTTACCAATATAATTATCCATTCTAGATATTTCGTCGTAATACAATGCAAAATCTTTTTTAGTAGCATCAGTTTGTGGCATATATGGCGGAATAACAACGTCTTCTGGTCCATAAGGATCGTCTGATATTCCTTCGTAAAAAGGTCTATGCGCATCAAACGAAGCTAACCATGTAAAAAAAGGTTTTCCTTTTGGTCTGTTTTGCAATAAAGACAACCACTCGTCGCAACCACTACCATCACCTACCAAACGTCTATCTAAACCAATTGGCGCATCTTTCCATTGCATTTCTAATAAGGCATCAAAATCATCTCTTACAGGGTCTCCCATATGATATTTACCTGCTAAACCTGTCCAATAACCAGCATCTTTTAATTGTTGTACAAAGGTATTTTTACCTTCTGGTAAAGGCCAAGATAATTGCTCGGCATCTGTATTGTGCGGGTACAATCCAGAAATAATACTTGTTCTACTTGGGCTACAAGAGCTTGTTGTTAAAAAAGCTTCATTAAAACGCATACCGTCTTTAGCCAATTTATCTAGATTTGGTGTTTTTATATTTGGGTGTCCATAAGCTCCAATATCATTCCAACTTACATCGTCTGCTATAATTAAAACAATGTTTGGTTTTTGCTCTTCTAAAACTGCCATATCTTTTTTAGTCTCTTTTTTCGACTGACAAGACACCACAAAAATTAGCAATAGTAATAAGGTAATTGGTGAGTTAGTTTTAAAATTCATAATCTATATAAAAATATTTAGTTTCAATAAAACTAATGATTTTAAAGTATTTACCCATTTAAATGACCATTAGTTACACATATTTGACCTTTAATTACATTGTTAATTTTAACAGGTATTAAAACTTCTTTTTATTATTAAATAATCTAACATATTCAAGATTCCATTTAATATTAAAACAAAAAAAAGCGCAAATATATTGCGCTTTTAATACTGTTTATAAATTAATAAATTGCTTTTATGCTTTAGCAATAGCATCTATTTCTTCAATAAATTTATCTGCTAAACTATCTGCTTCTTCTTGCGATTTAGCTTCTGTATAAATTCTAATAATTGGCTCTGTGTTACTTTTACGTAAGTGCACCCAACTTTCAGAAAAATCTATTTTAACACCATCAATAGTTGTTAATTGCTCGTTTTGGTAACGCGTTTCCATGGTCTTTAAAATTCCATCTACATCCAATTCTGGTGTTAATTGAATTTTCTTTTTACTCATAAAGTAATTAGGATATGTTTTACGCAAAGCACTAACGCTCATTTTTTTGTCTGCCAATAAGCTTAAAAATAAGGCAACACCAACTAAGGCGTCTCTACCGTAGTGAGAATCTGGATAAATAATACCTCCATTACCTTCGCCTCCAATAGCAACATTATTCTTTTTCATTAAATTAACAACGTTAACCTCTCCCACCGCACTAGCTTCGTAAGTACCTCCATGCTTTTCTGTAACATCTCTTAAAGCTCTTGTAGAACTCATATTACTCACCGTATTTCTGCCTGGGTTTTTACTTAAAACATAATCTGCACAAGCCACCAAAGTGTACTCTTCTCCAAACATGTCTCCGTTTTCGTCCATAAATGCTAAACGGTCTACATCTGGATCTACAACAATACCAAAATCTGCGTTATGTTTCTTTACTGCATCAGATAAATCTGTTAAATGCTCTTTTAAAGGCTCTGGGTTATGTGGAAACTCGCCATTAGGCTCGCAATATAACTTAACAACATCTACACCTAATCGTTCTAAAAGTAAAGGAATTGCAATACCTCCTGTAGAGTTAACACCATCTACAACCACTTTAAAACCACAAGATTCTATAGCTTTAACGCTTACTAATGGCAAATCTAAAACCTCTATAATATGTAAATCAAAATAAGCTTTATTCTTTTTAATTTTTCCTAAACTATCAACATCAGCAAAACTCATATTATCACTTTCTGCAATATCTAAAATTTTAGCACCTTCAACAGCATCTAAAAATTCACCTTTAGCATTCAATAATTTTAAAGCATTCCATTGTTTAGGGTTATGGCTTGCTGTTAAAATAATACCTCCATCTGCCTGTTCCATTGGCACAGCAATCTCTACCGTTGGTGTTGTAGACAAACCTAAATCGATAACATCTATACCTAATCCTACTAAAGTATTCATAACTAGATTTTGAATCATTTTTCCAGAAATTCTAGCATCTCTACCAACCACAACTTTATGGTTATCCTTATCACGTTGTTTTTTTAACCAAACTCCATATGCTGCTGCAAACTTTACAGCATCAATAGGTGTTAAATTATCGCCTACTTGTCCGCCAATAGTACCTCTAATTCCAGAAATTGATTTAATAAGTGTCATTAATTTGTGTTTTTTTTACAAACGTACATATTTTTTCACTTGTCTTTCAATTAACATTCAATAAATTAATCACATAATTTTAATAAACTACTTTTTACTTATTTTGAATTTGTAAATTACCAACATGAATTACTTAGCACACGTTTACCTTTCTGGCAATAATAACCTAATAACTATAGGCAATTTTATTGCCGATGGCATAAAAGGAAAAGATTATAAAAAATATGAAAACGATATTCAAATAGGTATTTTACTGCACAGACACATTGATACCTACACAGATGCGCATAAAACCGTTAGAAAAAGTACAAAGCGTTTGCATGAAAAATACGGACATTACTCTGGAGTTATTGTAGATATTTTATACGATCATTTTTTAGCTAAAAACTGGAATAAATACTCTGATGTACCCTTAAAAGAATACATTAATAATTTTTACGATACCCTAGAAAACAATTACAGTATTTTACCACTAAGAATTCAAAAAATGCTGCCTTATATGATTACCGATAATTGGCTATTAAGCTATGCCTCTATTGAAGGTATATCAAGAGTTTTAGAAGGTATGAATAGAAGAACAAAAAACAGATCGGGCATGGACAAAGCGGTTTACGAACTTGAAGCGTTTTATTTGGATTTTGAAAATGAGTTTACCCTATTCTTTGACGAGCTTATTACTTTTTCTAATCTAAAATTAAAAGAACTATTTAAACAAATATGAAGAAAACATACATAATATTTATATTACTACTCGCTTTTTTTTCTTGCAAAAAAAGTGAAAAACCGTTAATTGTAAACAAAACAACTAGAGGTTTAACCACAAAACAAGCCATGGTTGTATCGGCTAGAGAAGAAGCCTCTAAAATAGGAAGCGATATTCTTAAGAAAGGCGGTAATGCCTTTGATGCTATGGCAGCAACAGAGTTGGCTCTTGCTGTTTGTTATCCGTTTGCTGGTAATATTGGCGGTGGCGGTTTTATGGTTTACAGACAAAACAACGGAAACATTGGCGCTATAGATTATAGAGAAAAAGCGCCTATAGCTGCCACAAAAGACATGTACTTAGATGAAAACGGAAACGTTATTCCTGGAAAAAGCACACTTGGCGCTATGGCTGTTGGCGTTCCCGGAACAGTAGCAGGCGTTTTTGCGGTGCATAAAAAACTAGGAAGCTTACCTATACAAGATATTTTAACACCTGTTATAAACCTTGCTAAAAAAGGCGTTATTGTTACTAATAAACAAGAAAAACGCATTAAAAACTACCAACCAGCATTCCGGAAAGTAAATAAAGACTCTATTTTTTTAGAAAAACACTGGAAAACTAACGATACCATTAAATATAACGCCCTAGCAAAAACACTAGAAGCCCTTTTAAAACATGGTCGCGATGAGTTTTATAAAGGACAAACAGCAAAAAAACTAGCACGTTTTATTCAAGATAACGGAGGTATAATTACCGAGCAAGATTTAGCAGAATACGAAGTAAAATGGCGTAAACCTATTGTTTTTAATTACGACGATTTAAAAATAATTTCAATGTCTCCACCTTCTAGTGGTGGTATTTGTTTAGCGCAAATAATGAAAATGATAGAACCTTTTAATTTAAAAGCCTTTGGACATAACTCTGTAAAATCTATTCAAGTTATTACAGAAGCAGAACGACGCGCCTATGCCGATAGAAGTTTTTATTTAGGCGACCCAGATTTTGTAAATATCCCTGTAGAAACACTAACCAAAAATGCTTATTTAAGCGGAAGAATGAATAACTTCTCTTTTGATAAAGCTACTAACTCCAAAGATGTTTCGCATGGTAATATTCAAATAATAGAAAGTAACGAAACCACGCATTATTCTATAATAGATCAATTTGGAAACGCCATATCTGCTACAACCACACTAAACGGAGCTTATGGTTCTAAACTATATTGTGCAGAACTTGGCTTTTTTCTTAATAACGAAATGGACGATTTTAGCAGCAAACCAGGCGAACCAAACATGTTTGGCCTTGTAGGAGCAGAAGCCAACAGTATTGCACCTAAAAAAAGAATGCTTAGCTCGATGACACCAACAATAATAGAAAAAAATGGAACCTTATACATGTCTGTAGGTACTCCTGGAGGCTCTACGATAATTACATCTGTTTTACAAACCATACTTAATGTACACGAGTTTGGAATGAGCATGCAAGAAGCTGTTAATGCACCAAGGTTTCATCACCAATGGCTACCAGACGATATTAAAATGGAACCTCATGCTTTTGATGCTTCTATAATAAAGCAACTTAAACAATTAGGTTATATGGTTAACGAAGAAAATAGTCCGGTAATTGGTAAAGTAGACGGTATACTTGTGTTAGACGACAAAACACTAGAAGGTGGAGCCGATTATAGAGGCGATGATACAGCTGTTGGGTTTTAACTGTTTTTACTTTTACAACTTATTTATTATTGATAATTTAGCAAAACTGATATCGATAAAATATATTGATATCTATTTATTGATAAATTAATTTAAGCCTCATTTTGAAAATCAATAAGATACTTAAAATATTTTTTGGAGTTGTTATTTTCTTTACGCTTCCTAGCCTACTTCTTTTTGGCTATGCCTATTTTAAATATAACGAAGATTTGCCAGTAGGCATTAAAGGAGAACAGGCAGATGCTTTAGCAAATAAAATGCTAGATGCACTTGATTATAACGCATACAAAAACACCAACTATATAGAATGGACTTTTAAAAAAAGACACCATTTTGAATGGAAAAAAAACGAAAATATTTGCGATGTTTTCTGGAAAGATTACAAAGTACGTTTAGATTTAAAAAACCATTCCAATAGTATCGTTTATGTGCATGGATTTAAAATGAAAGGAGAAGCTGCTAACGAACTTTTAGAAAAGGCACTCCAATATTTTAATAACGATTCTTTTTGGCTTGTTGCCCCATATAAAGTATTTGACGAAGGCACAGAGCGCAGATTGGTGTCTTTAAACAACAACGAGAAAGCTTTGTTAATTACTTATACTTCTGGTGGCTCTACTCCTGGCGATTCTTACTTATGGTTATTAAACAAAACCGGAAAACCTAAGGCTTTTAAAATGTGGACCTCCATATTACCCATAGATGGCTTAGAAGCATCTTGGAGCGATTGGAAAACTACCAAAACAGGAGCGCAATTACCTACATTCCATAAACTTTTGTTTTTAGGGTTGGAATTGGATGATATTAAAGTAACAAATTAAAATATTTGTCGCAGCATTTTATTTTTAATAAAAATTAATACACTGCGACTTTTAATACTATTTACTTCTTTGCCCAACAAAATTGTGAGATTTAGATTTAAATAACACATTAAAACTTGTTAAACTACCATAAATTCTAGTAATATATTGTTGTAAATCTATTTTACCTTGCTCGTCTAAATTGCTAGCATTAATACGCTGCTCCATAACTCGTAAACGATCTCTAACCATAATAATTTTATGAAAAAATTTATCTATTGGTAACTCATAAGATTTCATAGAAGTGTCAGCAGGTTCTAAAATTAATTTTCCGCCTTTGTACTTATCTGCAATAGGTACAATTTCGCTAGTATCGCTCCACTTTTTTAAAATATTAACCAAACTACTTTCAACATCCAAAAAGCTTATTGTATCTACATCACCATCGGCAGCTTCAATAACTTCAAAATCAGAATCTATATCTATGGTTTCCAATCCGCCATCAATAAAAGTAACCCAATAATGCTGCGTTGTTACATTGGTTACTACCCCTTTTCCGTATTCAGGATGATTAATTCTAGAGCTTATTCCTAATAATTTCATTTCATATATTTTTAATATCCGCGAAAGCGAAATAATTAATTTACACTACAATTATAGTAAATCCGTAGTAAAACTTCACAAGATTTTAACATCTAAAATTGTATCTTCGCAACTTTGCATTTCTATGAGTACATTTGAAGAAAATATTGAAGTTAAAGGAGCTAGAGTACATAATTTAAAGAATATTGATGTTACCATTCCTAGAGAAAAACTAGTAGTTATTACTGGATTATCTGGCAGCGGGAAATCGTCTTTAGCTTTCGATACTATTTATGCTGAAGGACAACGACGATATATTGAAACCTTTAGTGCCTATGCACGACAGTTTTTAGGCGGTTTAGAGCGCCCAGATGTCGATAAAATTGACGGTTTATCGCCTGTAATTGCCATAGAACAAAAAACCACTAGTAAATCGCCTCGATCTACAGTTGGTACCATTACCGAAATTTATGACTTTTTGCGATTATTATTTGCCAGAGCAAGTGATGCTTATAGTTATAATACTGGTGATAAAATGATTAGCTATAGCGACGAGCAAATTAAAGAACTTATTTTCAAGAATTTTAATGGTAAGCGCATAAACATACTTGCACCTGTTATACGTTCTAGAAAAGGGCATTACCGCGAATTGTTTGAACAAATTGCAAAACAAGGTTTTGTAAAAGTGAGAACAGATGGCGAAATTAAAGATATTGTGAAAGGTATGAAGCTAGACCGCTACAAAACTCACGATATAGAAATTGTTATAGATCGCTTAAAAATTGACAACTCTGTAGATAACGATAAACGCCTTAGCGAAACTATTAATACAGCCATGTATCATGGAGAAGATGTGTTACTTGTTATAGACCAAGATACTAACGAGGCGCGCTATTTTAGTAGAAACTTAATGTGCCCGTCTTCTGGTATTTCATATCCAAACCCAGAACCCAATAACTTTTCTTTTAACTCGCCAAAAGGAGCGTGCTCTAATTGTAATGGTATTGGTGAATTGTATCAAATTAACGAACAAAAAATTGTTCCAGACGATAGTTTATCTATAAACACAGGTGCGCTTGCGCCACACGGACCAGCTAAAAAAAGTTGGATTTTTAAACAATTTGAAACCATTGCACAACGTTTTGATTTTAAATTAACCGATGCTTATAAAGATATTCCAGACCAAGCAAAACAAATGATTTTGTATGGTGGCAACGAAAAATTCTCGGTAGAAAGTAAAACACTAGGCGTTACTAGAAATTATAAAATAGATTTTGAAGGTGTCGCTAATTTTATAGAAAACCAATACAAGACAGCCGAATCTACCTCGCTAAAACGTTGGGCAAAAGATTATATGGATAAAGTTAAATGCCCTGTTTGCGAAGGTTCGCGTTTAAAAAAAGAGTCGCTTTACTTTAAAATAAACAATAAAAACATAGCAGAACTTGCTAATACAGATATTGTAGAATTAGCAGCTTGGTTTAAAGACTTAAATAGTCACTTATCGAATAAACAATTAAAAATTGGTGAAGAGGTTGTTAAAGAAATTAAATCGCGTTTACAGTTTTTACTTGATGTTGGTTTAGATTATTTATCGCTTAACCGAAGCTCGAAATCTTTATCTGGTGGCGAAGCACAACGTATTCGCTTAGCAACACAAATAGGATCGCAATTGGTTGGCGTGCTTTATATACTTGACGAACCAAGTATTGGTTTACATCAACGTGATAACGAAAAATTAATTAACTCTTTAGAGTCGCTTCGCGATATAGGTAATTCGGTTATTGTTGTAGAGCACGATAAAGACATGATAGAACGTGCCGATTATGTTATAGATATTGGCCCAAAAGCAGGGAAACATGGAGGCGAAATTATTAGTATTGGTACGCCTAAAGAGTTAGTTACACACAACACTTTAACTGCCGATTATATAAATGGAAATAAAGAAATTGAAATTCCTAAAAAACGAAGAAAAGGAAACGGTAAGTTTTTAGAGCTTAAAGGCTGTACGGGTAATAATTTAAAAAACATATCGGTTAAGTTTCCGTTAGGTAAAATGATTGGGATTACTGGTGTTTCTGGTAGTGGAAAATCGACTTTAATTAACGAAACCCTCTACCCTATTTTAAATGCTCACTATTTTAATGGTGTAAAAAAGCCAATGCCTTACAAAAGCATAAAAGGTTTAGAACATATAGATAAAGTAATAGACATTAATCAATCTCCTATTGGTAGAACACCAAGAAGCAACCCAGTTACTTACACAGGTACTTTTAGCGAAATACGAGCACTTTTTGCTAAAATACCAGAAGCCATGATACGTGGCTACAAAGCTGGACGTTTTAGTTTTAATGTAAAGGGTGGACGCTGCGAAACTTGTAAAGGAGGAGGTTTACGTGTTATAGAAATGAATTTCTTACCAGATGTTTATGTAGAGTGTGAAACCTGCCAAGGTAAACGCTTTAATAGAGAAACATTAGAAATTAGATATAAAGGGAAATCTATTAGCGATGTGTTAGACATGACGATTAATGAAGCAGTTTCTTTTTTCGAGCATATTCCTAAAATATACAGAAAATTAAAAACCATTCAAGATGTTGGTTTAGGCTACATTACACTTGGGCAACAAAGCACCACTCTTTCTGGTGGCGAAGCACAACGTATAAAACTAGCAACCGAGCTTAGTAAACGAGATACTGGTAACACTTTTTATATTCTAGACGAACCTACAACTGGTTTACATTTTGAAGATATTCGTGTTTTAATGATTGTTTTAAACAAACTTGCCGACAAAGGTAATACCGTTTTAATTATAGAACATAATTTGGATGTTATTAAAACCGTAGACCATATTATAGATATTGGTTATGAAGGAGGAAAAGGTGGCGGAGAAGTTATTGTAGAAGGCTCGCCAGAAACAGTTGCTAAACATAAAAAAAGCCATACAGCTAAATTTCTAAAAAAAGAACTAAATTAGCTAGCTTGTTTTTTTTAAAATGACAAGTATTAACTAAAAACATTAATGTCTAATTAATATTTAGACTGAAAAACAAAATAAAATGACAAACGAAAAACATCACAAAGGTTGGAACGAAATAAAAACTAACGATTCTTGGGCCATATTTAAAATTATGGGCGAATTTGTTAATGGATACGAGAAAATGAGCAAAATTGGCCCTTGTGTATCTATTTTTGGATCTGCAAGAACAAAACCAGACCATAAATATTACAAACTTGCAGAAAACGTAGCAAAAGCTATTGTAAAAGCTGGTTACGGTGTAATTACTGGTGGCGGACCAGGTATAATGGAAGCTGGTAATAAAGGCGCACATTTAGGTGAAGGCACATCTGTTGGCCTTAATATAGATTTACCTTTTGAACAACACGACAACCCTTATATAGACCATGATAAAAGCTTAGATTTTGATTACTTTTTTGTTAGAAAAGTAATGTTTGTAAAATATTCGCAAGGTTTTGTTGTTATGCCAGGAGGATTTGGAACTTTAGACGAACTTTTTGAAGCTATTACACTAATACAAACACATAAAATTGAGAAATTCCCGATTATACTGGTAGGAACAGATTTTTGGGCAGGACTTATGGACTGGATTAAATCGACACTATTAGATAAATTTGGAAATATTAGTGCTACAGATTTAGACCTTATCCATTTAGTAGACACTCAAGAAGAAGTGATTACAATTTTAGATGGTTTTTATAACGGTTCAGAATTAAGTCCTAATTTTTAAAACCATACACCCCAATTTATAAGCTGATTTATTTGATAGCAAAAGCTTATTATTTAGCAATCAAATAAATCAGTATATTTTATTATATTGTCCACAGCCTTAAATAAAAGAACTTTAACCTTTTAATGTTATAAATAATTGAATTTACGTTTACTAGTTTTTTCCATAATAACTTTTACTAGTATAGCTGCTTTTAGTCAAAATAAGATTGATTTAGAAGCCTATTTTGATGTAGAAAAACGTGAAATAACAATTTCTCAAACTATTCAATATTTTAACGATTCGTATAAAGAATTAAGTACCGTTTATTTAAACGATTGGAACAATAGCTACTCTACCAAAAATACAGCTTTAGCAAAACGTTTAGCAGACGAATATAATAATGAGTTCCATCTCGCTAAAAACGAAGATCGAGGTTATTCTGTAATTTCATCTATAAAACAAAACGGAAAAGAGATTACTTTTCAGCATGTAAAAAATCAAATAGACATTATTGAATTACAGCTTGCACAAGCTGTTAAACCTAGAGAATCTTACACCATTCATTTAAATTATCTTGTAAAAATACCTAAAGATAAATTTACCAGTTACGGTATAACACCAGAAGGCGATTTTAATTTAAGATATTGGTATATAACACCTGCTGTTTATAATGGTACATGGCAATACTTTAGTAATAAAAACCTTGATGATTTATTTATACCAAAAGCAGATTTAAATTTAAAAATAGAATATCCTAAAGCTTATAAAATTACAACAGAGCTTAACACTATTAAAGAAACCGAGAACAAAAAAAACAAAATAGTAACGCTACACGGAAAAGATAGAATAAACAATAAACTATATTTAAGCAAAGCTTCAAAATACAAATCGATTAAAAGCACTAATCTTGAAGTTGTATCAGATATTCAAGATGATAATATAGAATTAATAGAAAAGGTTTTAATATCAGAAAAAATAAATAATTATATATTTAAAAACTTAGGCAACTACCCACACGAAAAACTTCTTTTATCAGAAATTGACAATGAAAAAGATCCTGTTTACGGTTTAAATTTTTTACCAAAATTTGTACAAGCCTACCCAAATACTTTTAAATACGAACTAAAGATTTTAAAACTTAGTCTTCATAATTACTTGGAAAACACCCTTTTAATAAACCCTAGAAAAGACCAGTGGTTAACAGATGGTATTCAAATTTACTATTTAATGAAATACGTAGAAGAGAACTACCCAAAAATGAAATTTCTAGGCTCTTTAGCCAATTTTTGGGGTGTTCGCTCTTTTCATGCTGCCGATTTAAATTATAACGATAAATATACTTTGGCATTTATGCTAATGGCTAGAACAAACCGAGACCAGCCATTAACTATGCAAAAAGATTCACTTTTAAAATTTAATAAAAACATTTCTGGAAAATATAAAGCAGGTATTGGTCTAAAATACTTAGACGATTTTATAAATAACGATGTTATAGAAACCTCTATAAAAACATTTATAGATAAAAATAAACTTAAAGAAACAAATACTAAAGCTTTCGAAAATCATATTAAATCTAACACAGATAAAAATATCGATTGGTTTTTTAAAGACTATTTAAATACAAGAAAGAAAATAGACTTTAAAATAAAAAATATTAAAAAGACTGACGATTCTATTACGCTTACCATAAAAAACAAACGTAATAATAGTATGCCTATATCGCTGTTTTCTTTAAGTAACGATAGCATTGTGTCTAAGTTATGGATAGAAAACATAAAAGACAAAAAAACCATTACAATACCTAAAAACAATAGCGATAAATTAGCATTAAACTATAACAATGCTGTTCCAGAATTTAATTTAAGAGATAACTGGAAATCGCTTAAAGGCTTCTTTTTTAACAATAAACCATTACAAGTTAGACTGTTTCAAGATGTTGAAGACCCATATTACAACCAAATATTTTTTATGCCAATTGTAGAATTTAATAATATTTACGATGGTGTAACCTTAGGTAGCAGGCTATATAATAGAACACTTTTAAGAAAGAAACTTTATTATAAATTTGAACCAACCTATTCTTTAAAATCTCAAACATTCACTTGGTCGGTAGCTACTTATTTTACTCATAATATAGAAAACAGCAACCTGTATTCTATTAACTACGGTATAAAAGCAGGCTATAAATCTTACGCAGAAAATTTATTTGTTAGGCAAATTACACCTTCTGTAACTTTTAAATTTAGACAAGACAACGATTTTAGGTCGAATAAAAAAGAATCTATATTTGTTAGATATATTGATACACAACGAGACGAAGATCCATTACATATAGCAACAACAAGCGAGCCCGACTATTCTATTTTTAATGCACGTTATATAAAATCTAACGACAATCTTATTAATTTTAGTAAATGGTATACAGATTTTCAAATAGGAAAAAACTTTAGTAAGGTTGCTTTAAACTATGAGTATCGTCGTTTATTTGAAAGTAACAGACAATTAAATCTTCGCTTTTTTGCAGGTAGTTTTCTTAGTAATAACAACGACGAAAACTCTGATTATTTTAGTTTTGCATTAGATAGACCTACAGATTATTTATTCGATTATTCGTACTTAGGTCGATCTGAAGCTTCTGGTATATTTAGCCAACAATATATTACTGCAGAAGGTGGGTTTAAATCGAAACTAGAAACTCCTTTTGCTAACCAATGGATGACTACCATAAACACCAGTACCACACTTTGGAAATATATTTTGGTTTATAGTGATTTAGGACTTTTAAAAAACAAACACAACAAAGCTAAGTTTGTTTACGATTCGGGACTTAGAGTAAACTTAGTAACAGACTATTTCGAAATTTATTTCCCTATATACTCCAATCTTGGTTGGGAAATGGGACAACCAAACTACAGCCAAAGTATACGTTTTAAATTTACCCTAGATCCAAAATCTTTATTAGGCCTATTTAGAAGAAAGTGGTACTAAAAAAACATCAGTTTTATTGTTTTTTACATTAAAAAAACAACACTTCGTTAAATTATCTTCAATAAAAAACGAAAAACAAACACCATTTTTAAATATATCGCAATATTTTAAAGATGTAATAATTGCTAAAATCACAAACTTTAGTTAACTTTGTAGCAAGACAAGCCAAAAAAACATGCAAAGCATTCCAGATTTAAAAAATAATATCTCTTTTGACGACTTTAAAGCCGAAGTATTAAATGATTATAGAATAGCTGTACAAAGTAGAGAATGCAGCTTATTAGGACGTAGAGAAGTACTTACCGGAAAAGCCAAGTTTGGTATTTTTGGAGACGGTAAAGAAGTACCGCAGCTAGCCATGGCTAAAGCCTTTAAAAAAGGAGATTGGCGCTCTGGTTATTACAGAGATCAAACTTTTATGATGGCTATTGGCGAATTAACAGTAGAGCAGTTTTTTGCTGGCTTATACGCCAACACCGATCTTAACCTAGAACCTATGTCTGCTGGACGCCAAATGGGAGGTCATTTTGTAACACATAGTTTAAACGAAAATGGCGATTGGAACGATTTAACAAACCAATATAACTCTAGTGCAGATATCTCGCCTACAGCAGGACAAATGCCTAGACTTTTAGGTTTAGCGCAAGCATCTAAAATATACAGAACAGAAAAAGGTATTAATACTACACGATTCTCTAATAAAGGAAACGAAGTGGCTTGGGGCACTATTGGTAATGCAAGTACAAGCGAAGGTTTGTTTTTCGAAACCATTAATGCTGCTGGTGTGTTGCAAGTACCAATGGTTATTAGTGTTTGGGATGACGAGTATGGCATTTCTGTACATGCAAAACACCAAACAACTAAAGAGAATATATCTGAAATTTTAAAAGGATTTCAAAGAGATAGCAATAACAAAGGTTACGAGATTCTTAGAGTTAAAGGTTGGGATTATGCAAATATTGTAGAAACCTATCAAGAAGCTGCAAAAATAGCTAGAGAAGAACATGTACCGGTTTTAATTCATGTACTAGAACTTACTCAACCTCAAGGGCACTCTACCTCAGGATCGCACGAACGTTATAAAGACAAAGCTAGATTACTATGGGAAAAAGAACGCGATTGTAATACTAAAATGCGCCAATGGATTATAGAAAGTGGTATAGCATCAAACGAAGCTTTAACAGCCATAGATAGAACTATAAAAAAAGAAGTTAAACAAAGTAAAAACAAAGCTTGGTCTACCTTTTTAAAACCAATTCAGCAAGAACAACAAAGTATTATATCTATTTTAAATACGGTAGCTTCAAATAGTGTAAACAGTGTTTTTATATCTAAAATTAAAGACGATTTAGAAAAAATAACTGAACCTACTAGAAAAGAAATTTTAATACACGCTAGAAAAGCATTAAGATATACCTTAGGAGAAACTAATAAAGAAAAACAACTACTCGTAGATTGGTTAAACACCTATTTTGAAGAAACACAACCAAAATACAGTTCGCACCTGTATTGCGAAACAGATAAATCTGCTCTTAATGTAAGTGAAATAAAACCTACTTACGATGAAGATATACAACAAGTTGATGCCCGTATAATTATAAGAGATAATTTTGATGCCATTTTTCAAAAATATCCAGAAGCTTTAATATTTGGAGAAGATACCGGTAATATTGGAGATGTTAATCAAGGTTTAGAAGGCTTACAAGAAAAGTATGGACAAAACCGCATAGCAGATACTGGTATTCGCGAAGCAACCATTATTGGCCAAGGTATAGGTATGGCTTTAAGAGGACTTAAACCTATTGCCGAAATTCAATATTTAGACTATATATTGTACGCATTACAAATTATTAGCGACGATTTAGCTACATTACATTATAGAACAAAAGGCAGACAAAAAGCACCTTTAATTATACGAACAAGAGGACATAGACTAGAAGGCATCTGGCATTCTGGCTCTCAAATGGGTGGTATTTTAAATTTAATTCGCGGTGTATATATATTAGTACCTAGAAACATGACAAAAGCTGCAGGTTTTTACAACACACTTTTACAAAGCGACGATCCTGCTCTTGTTGTAGAATGTTTAAATGGTTATAGACTAAAAGAAAACCGACCAACAAATATGGGTAACTTTAAAACGCCCATTGGTGTTGTAGAAACCATAAAAACAGGTAGCGACATTACTTTAGTATCTTATGGTTCTACATTACGCATAGTAGAACAAACAGCAAAAGAATTAACTAGTGTTGGTATTGATGTAGAAATTATTGATGTACAATCTTTAATTCCGTTTGACATAAACCACGATATCGCTAAAAGTATAGCCAAGACTAATAGGTTAATGGTTATAGACGAAGATGTACCTGGAGGAGCATCTGCTTACATTTTAAACGAAATATTAAACACACAGAATGCATATCAATATTTAGATAGCCAACCAAAAACACTAACAGCAAAAGCACACAGACCTGCTTATGGTAACGATGGCGATTATTTTTCTAAACCATCTGCAGAAGATATATTTGAGGCTGTTTACGATGTTATGCACGAATCTAACGCAAACGAATATCCTAAATTAAGATAAAAGTAAATAATACAATAAGCATCATAACCTTTCGAAATTAGTTTTTTGAAAGGTTTTTTATTTATATTTAAAACAGAATATAAAAGTTTGTTTAAGCCCTTTATATGAAAGCATATCCTTTAAAAGAAATAAAACAAGAATTAAATCATTTATCTAATGAAGAGCTACAAAATTTGTGCTTGCGCTTAAGCAGGTTTAAAAAAGAGAATAAAGAATTACTTACCTATCTATTATTCGAAGCACAAAACGAATCTGGTTATATAAAAAGTGTTAAACAGCATATTGATGAGCAGTTCGATTTAATTAATACCAAAAGCATATTTTACATTAGAAAAAGTATGCGCAAAATATTAACACACACTAAAAAGTACATTCGATATTCTAAAAAGAAAGAAACCGAAGTAGAACTGCTTCTATACTTCTGCCAAAAGCAAAAAGATTTTAAACCCAGCATAAAAAGAAGCACTCAATTACAAAACATGTATGCGCGCCAAATACTTTTAATAAAAAAAAGTGTTGCAACATTACATGAAGACTTACAATACGATTATAATTTAATTTTAGAAGACATGTAACCTCATTAAAACGTTTAATACTATTATGAAATGGCAACATGCACTTAAAGACTACCAACTCTATTTAAAAATTGAACGTGGTTTATCTCAAAACTCTATAGATAGCTATGTTTTAGACATAAAAAAGCTCATACTTTATTTAGAAGATCATAATATTAATACATCGCCTATTAATATTTCTAGCGAAGACATTAAAAGTTTTATTTACGAAACTGCAAAAAACGTAAATACAAGAACGCAATCGCGTATAATTTCTGGGCTCCGAAGTTTTTTTAACTACATCATGTTTGAAGATTATAGAACCGATAATCCTTTAGAGCTTATAGAATCGCCTAAAATTGGGCGTAAACTTCCAGACACACTATCTACAGAAGAAATAGATAAACTTATAAGTGCTATAGATTTAAATAAAGAGTATAATAATGTAAAAATAGGCGAACGCAATAGGTCTATCTTAGAGACTTTATACGGTTGCGGTTTAAGGGTAAGCGAGCTTATAAACTTAAAACTTTCTGATTTATTTTTTGATGAAGGCTTTATTAAAGTAACAGGTAAAGGCAGCAAGCAACGTTTTGTTCCCATTGTAGATTCTACTCAAAAATATATTAACATATATAAAGACGAAATAAGACCTTTTATTAACATAAAGCCAGGGTTTGAAGACACTCTTTTTTTGAATCATAATGGCAGACAATTAACACGAGCCATGATTTTTACTATTATAAAACAACTTGCAAAAGCCATAGGTTTAGAAAAAAAAATATCGCCACACACCTTTAGACATTCTTTTGCTACACACCTTTTAGAAAACGATGCCGATTTGCGCTCTATACAACTTATGCTTGGGCACGAAAGCATTACTACTACAGAAATTTATGTCCATTTAGATAAAAGTCATTTAACCAAAGTTATCGAGGAGTTTCATCCAAGGAAATAGCTGTTAGTTAATAAAAATAAAAAATCCAGTTTAATAACATAAACTGGCTTTTTTATTTTTATTAAGAGTCCTGTTCTATCAGAATTATTTAGCTATATTAACTGCTCTAGTTTCTCTAATTACCGTTACTTTTACCTGACCAGGATATGTCATATCCGTTTGTACTTTTTGAGAGATATTAAACGATAAATCTGCAGCCTTTTGGTCGTCTACTTTTTCACTCTCAACAATAACCCTTAACTCTCTACCTGCTTGAATAGCATAGGCTTTTTTAACACCTTGAAAACCAAAAGCAATATCTTCTAAATCTTTTAAACGTTGAATATAACTATCTAAAACTTGACGACGTGCGCCTGGACGTGCGCCTGAAATAGCATCACAAACTTGAATAATTGGAGATATTAACGATTTCATTTCTATTTCATCGTGATGCGCTCCAATAGCATTACATACTTCGTTTTTCTCTCCAAATTTCTCTGCCCATTGCATACCTAAAATAGCGTGAGGCGTTTCCATATCTGCTTCTGCATCTGGCACTTTTCCTATATCGTGTAAAAGCCCTGCTCGTTTAGCTAATTTTGGATTTAGCCCTAACTCTGCAGCCATTACTCCACAAAGTTTAGCAACTTCTCTAGAGTGTTGTAATAAATTTTGCCCGTAAGACGAACGGTACTTCATTCTACCAACCATTTTAATAAGTTCTGGATGCAAATTATGAATACCTAAATCGATAACCGTACGCTTACCAACTTCAATAATTTCTTGTTCTATCTGTTTTTGTGTCTTTTTAACAACCTCTTCAATTCTTGCTGGGTGAATTCTACCATCGGTAACTAATTTATGTAACGATAAACGTGCTATTTCTCTTCGAACAGAATCAAAACAAGAAAGTATAATAGCTTCTGGTGTATCATCAACAATAATTTCTACACCTGTAGCAGCTTCTATAGCTCGAATATTACGACCTTCTCGTCCAATAATACGACCTTTTACATCATCTGATTCAATATTAAACACAGACACACAATTGTCTACAGCTTCCTCTGTTCCAATACGCTGAATTGTGTTTATTATAATTTTCTTAGCTTCTTGTTGCGCGGTAAGTTTAGCTTCTTCAACAGCACTTTGCACAAATGCCATGGCATCATTTTTAGCTTCTCCTTTTAAAGATTCTACTAATTGCTCTTTAGCATCTTCTGCAGATAAGCTAGATATAACTTCTAGTTGTTGTACTTGGCTTTTGTGTAGCCTAGCTAATTCTACTTCTTTTTTATCTAAAATTTCAAGTCTGTAATTATAGTCTTTAATTTTACTATCAATTTCTATATTTAGCTTTTTATTTTTTGCTAATTCGCTTGATACTTGCGATTCTTTATCTCTAGTACGTTTTTCAGCTTCAGCCATTTTTTTATCGCGAGCTAAAATAACTTTTTCATGTTCAGATTTTAATTCTATAAAACGTTCTTTTGCTTGAAGCATCTTATCTTTCTTAATAGACTCTCCTTCTATATTAGCTTCTTTTAAAACGGAAGCTGCTGCTTTTTTTGCATCCTTTACTAATTTAGATGCATTGTTTTTTTCGAGTGTTTTTGCTATTATAAATCCTATCGCTAGTCCTACTAGCGCTCCTACTACAATTAATATAATTGGGTTGTCCATTGTTGTTTGTTAATTTGTATATATAAAAAAAGCCTACATAGGCATAAAGTTTTGTATAAACTCCTTAAAAACAAGTTTAGGGCTAACAAGCTGATCAAGGGTCTGTTCGAGATACCAAATAAATTTGGCACTAACAGCATGCTTTTACAACTTAAACTCACCCTTTTTAAAGAATTAACGTTGAGTTTATCAAAAAAAATAACCAATGTAGGCAGTAACTTTTAGTTTATTTAAAGAACGTTAAGAAACTATATAAGATTGAAGTAAATCGTTTAAAGTAGTTAGTTTATCTTCTACTTTCTGGTTTACATTCTCTTTATCTATTGTTTTCTGTTCTACTTGAGAGGCAAATTGTAAAGCACACATGGCCAATACATCTTGTTTATCTCTAACAGAATAACTTTGCTCAAATTGTTTAATCATTACTTCAATATTCTTAGCTGCTTTACGTAACCCCTCTTCTTGACTTGAATCAATGGTTAAAGGATATACGCGATTAGCTATAGACAGCTTTATTTTAAGCTTTTCTGACATTGAATTTATGTTACATTATTCTGATAATTGAGCAATACAATGATCAATATCTCTTATTAATGCGTTTATTTTAAGCTTAGTTTCTCTTTTATTATCGTCACTACCAAGCATCGAGTTTGCCATTTTTAATGCTTCATATTTATCAGACCAAGTTGATATTTCCAACTCTTTAGATTGAAGTTCTTGTTTTGTTTGCTCTAATTCTTCATTCAACTTTAAATTAGCACGCTTTAAAAGCTCAAGTTTGTGTAATACTTTGCTAATTTTATTTTCGAGAGAATCTACAATATCTTCAATATGACTCATTTACAAATTTCAATGCATATCTTACAAAGTTAACATACCTAGACATAATTTACAATTGTTTTTTCATAAAATTTACAAACCTTTTTTTAGTCTCATTATCAACCTAATGGCTTGATTTTTATTTTATTCTTTGCTTATTCATATCAAATTAATATTTTAGCCTATATACTATAAAATTGGTATTACCCTTAAAATTTATGCGATTAATCCTTTCTATCATCCTACTTATATCAACGTTATCTGGAGCTCAAAATACATATCCTCAAAATTATTTTGAAAACCCTTTAGAAATTCCTTTGGTACTTTCGGGTACTTTTGCCGAGTTACGTTCTAATCATTTTCATTCTGGTATAGACATAAAAACACAACAGCGCATAGGTTTAAAAGTTAAAGCCACCGCCCAAGGTTATGTTAGCAGAATTAAAGTTTCGCATTACGGTTATGGCAAAGCACTTTACATTACACACCCAAACGGATATACTTCGGTTTACGCACATTTAAGTAGGTTTTCGCCTAGTATAGAAGCTTATGTAAAAAAGAAACAATACGAAAAAGAATCGTTTGAAGTAGAAATGTTTCCTAAAACTGATGAGTTACTTGTAAATAAAGGGGCTCTGGTTGCTTACAGTGGTAATACAGGTGGGTCTGGTGGCCCGCATTTGCATTTCGAAATTCGTGATAATGCAGAACGCCCAATAAATCCTATGTATTTTGGTATAGATATAAAAGACACGACTACACCAATAATTACTTCAATTTACGCCTACCCTATTGGCGAAAACGCATCTATAAACCATTCTAACAAAAAACAAAAACTTAGATTAATCCCGTTAAAAAATGGCGATTATACTATAGAGCATATTGAGGCATTTGGAAAAATTGGCTTTGGTATTTCGTCTACAGATCGTCAAGATTTAGCAGCTAATAAAAATGGAGTTTCACAAATACAAACCTTTTTAAATGGCAGTAAAAATTTTGAAATAGATTTTAAACGTTTTTCTTTTGACGAAACAAAACATATTAATAAACTTATAGATTACGAGCATTATAAAACAAAAAAAGAACGCATTCAGAAATTATTTAAAGATCATAATCCACTTAGTTTATACAACTCTGTTGTAAACGATGGTTATTTAAATATTGAAGATAGCACCTATTCTGTATACAAAATTCGAGTAAACGATTTTAAAAATAATGATGTTTGGATTACCGTACCTATAAAAGGGAGTAAAAGTAAAGTTGTAAAACCCGCAAAAAAAACAATAACTCCGCATTATATATATGCTAACCAAACTACCAATTTAAAAGAAGGCAATGTTTCGATAGACTTGTATCAAGATACTTTTTACGAAGATTTTTATTTAGATTTTAAAGTAAAAAACGACACACTAACGCTTCATAAAGATATAATACCTTTAAAAAAGAGCTTTAATATTCATTTTAATATTAGCAAGTACAATAAGGAAGACAAAAATAAATTATACATCGCTAGGCTGGTTGGCTATAAAAAATATCCTTACTACATATCGACTAAAAGAAAAGGAGACATTTTAACAGCGACAACAAAAATATTAGGAACACATACTTTGGTTACGGACACATCCAACCCTACCATTACCCCTATTAATTTTAAAAACGGACAATGGCTTAGTAAGTATCGTTATTTAAAAATTAAAATAAACGATACAGGTTCTGGTATTTCTAATTACAGAGCAACCGTTAATGGTAAATGGATTTTAATGGAGTACGATTATAAAACAAGAACGCTTACTCACGATTTTAACGATAACCGTATAAACGAAACTAAAAACAATTTAAAAGTAATTGTAACCGATAATGTTGGAAATAGTTCTACTTTTGAAACTCTTTTTTACAGAAAATAAACCGTTAGTCTTTTGAATACACAAAAACTATTTACCACACTGCTTCTAATAACATTTACGTTATTTAGTTATTCGCAAACAGCAACTATAAAAGGTGTTATATTAAACGAGAACAACACCCCTGTCTCTAATGTTAGTGTAAAAGCAGGAACAACAGGAACAGAAACAAATAAAAACGGTTTTTATATTCTTAAAATTAAATCTGGACAAGATATTAATATAGAATTTTCTCATATATCATATAAAAAAATAGAAAGTCTTTTTAATTTAGAAAAAGGAGAAGAGTTTGAATTTAATCCTGTAATGAGCGAATCGCGAGAGCAAATAAGCGCTGTTATTATAAATGGAAAAAGAAGAAAAGAGGTTGAAGGTATTTTAACCTTAAAACCAGAAACTATAAGAAAAATTCCTGGAGCCAATGCTGGAGTAGAAAACTTACTTTTAACTTTACCCGGTGTTAGTAATAATAACGAGTTAAGTACACAGTATAACGTGCGTGGTGGTAATTACGACGAAAACTTGGTGTATGTAAATGGTATTGAAGTTTACCGTCCGTTTTTAATTCGATCTGGACAACAAGAAGGCTTGAGTTTTGTTAATACAGATTTGGTACAAAATGTAGATTTTTCTGCTGGCGGATTTCAAGCTAAATATGGAGACAAACTATCGTCTGTTTTAGACATAACTTATAAAACGCCATACCAATTTGAAGTTAATGCCGATTTAAGTTTACTTGGAGGAAGTTTTTCTGTAGAAAACCTAAGTAAAGACTCTAAACTATCTACCATTATTGGTGTACGCTATAGAGACAACGGTTTATTTGTTAATGCTAAAGAAACCGAAACCAATTACGATGCTGCTTTTGCAGATGCGCAAGCATTTTTAACTTATAAGTTTACAGATAAATTCCATTTAAGCTTTTTAGGTAATGCTTCGTTAAATAAATACAATTATGAACCACAAACAAGACAAACCAATTTTGGAACCTTAGCAGATCCTGTTGCTTTGCTTGTTTTTTACGAAGGTGAAGAAAAAGACCAATATCAAACATTATTTGGAGCGTTTAAGGGTACATATTTCGCAAACGATAATTTAACATTAAACCTTATAGCATCTACCTACCACACTACAGAAGAAGAACATTTTGATATTTTAGCACAATACCGCTTAGGAGAAGTAAACACTAATATTGGTAGCGAAGATTTAGGAGAAGTCGAGTTTAGTGAAGGTATAGGGAGTCAACTAAACCATGGTAGAAACGATTTAGATGCACTAATTACAAACATAGAACATAAAGGAGACTATAAAATTAATGATAATAGAATTGAGTGGTCTGTAAAATACACCCACGAAGATATTAGAGATCGATTAATAGAATGGGAAGTTATAGACTCGGCAGGTTTTTCTATAAGACCTCCCAAAACAGAACCAATTAACGAGCAACCTTATACTGCATACAAAGGCAATTTGCAACCGTTTAGCAATGTAAGAGCAACAAACAACACACAAATAGACAGACTGCAGGCATATGCCCAATGGAGCAAAAGAAGTACCATAGGACTAAGTGATGTTTGGTACAACGCCGGATTACGCATGCAAAACTGGACCGTTAATGGAGATGGTGTTTCCTCTTCTAGCCAAACCGTTTTTAGTCCGCGAGCACAATTTGCCATAAAACCCTCGTGGGAGAAAGACATGCTTTTTAGAATAGCAACAGGTTTATATTACCAACCACCATTTTATAGAGAGCTTAGAAATGCAAATGGCGTTATATTGCCCAATGTTAAGGCTCAAAAGTCGTTTCATCTTGTTTTAGGAAACGATTATAGTTTTAAAATGTGGAACAGACCATTTAAATTAACCACCGAAGCTTATTATAAAAATCTAACAGATGTTAATCCCTATACTTTAGAGAATGTTAGAATACGATATAGAGCAGATAATAATGCTAAAGCTTATGCTTACGGACTAGATATGCGCTTAAATGGTGAATTTGTTCCAGGAACCGAGTCTTGGTTTAGTTTTGGCTATTTAAAAACCGAAGAAAACATAGATAATAAAGGTTACATTGCCCGACCTACAGACCAACGTTTAAAATTTGCTGCCTTGTTTCAAGACTATGTGCCAAATTTACCTAACATGAAAATGTATTTAAACTTGGTATACAACACGGGATTACCTGGCGGATCGCCTAGCTATGCAGATCCGTACGAATATCAAAACAGACTTCCTGCTTACAAACGTGCCGATGTTGGTTTTCAATTTGTAATTGTAGACGATAAAAAACAATTTACAAGCGGATGGAAAAAAGCCTTTAAAGAGCTTGCCTTCGGATTCGAAATTTTTAATATGTTCGATGTTCAGAACTCAATAACAAATACTTGGGTACGCGATGTGTATAGCAAACGCCAATACGCCATTCCAAATTACTTAACACCAAGAGTTTTTAATATTAGAACAACAATGAAGTTTTAAAGCTCTTAGCAAACTATTATTTTGTAATAAACTCTTTTAAAACATCTACCACATAATCGACCTCTTCTTTAGTGCTATAAATACTAAAAGAAAAGCGAATAGATGGTTTTTCTAACGCTGCTGCATCTAATATTTCTGTTAATACATGCGATTTTTTAGGGCTTCCGCTTTGGCAAGCACTACCTCTAGAACAAGCAATCCCTTTTAAATCTAACTGAAACAACAACATTCCAGATTTATTTGGAGCTACTGGTAAACACACATTTACCAAAGTATAGGTGCTTTTTGCTAAATCTCCTGAATTTCCATTAAAAACAACACCTGGAATATCTTGCGATATTTTATTTATAAAATACGCTTTAATAGTCTTTATATATTTTACTTCCTCATCAAAATTAGCATATGCTATATTTAATGCTTTTTCTAAACCTACAATATTATGCACGCTTTCGGTTCCTGCACGTAAACCTCGCTCCTGTTCTCCTCCTAATATAGAAGCTCTTAATCCCGAATTTTTTCTAATAAATGCAAAGCCAACACCTTTAGGTCCATGAAATTTATGTGCAGATGCTGCTAAGTAATCAATTTGAATATCTTGTAAATCTAATTTATAATGCCCAACAGACTGAACTGCATCACTATGAAAAAGAGCTTTATTTGCTTTACACAAATCTGCCACACGTTTTAAATCTAAAACATTACCAATTTCATTATTTACATGCATTAAACTAACTAAAACATTGGTATTAGTTTCTAAAAGAGTTTTTAATTGCTTATAATCTATCTCGCCATTTTTATCAATATTTAAATAACTAACTGTAATATTATAGTCTTTTACAATAGCTTCAACAGTATGCAAAACACCATGATGCTCTATTTTAGTTGTAATAATATGTTTAACTCCTAAATCCCTAACTGCACTTCTTAAAACCAGATTATCTGCCTCTGTTCCGCCAGAAGTAAAAACAATTTCTCCTGCAGATGCATTAAAATAATGAGCGATTATTTTTCTAGATTTTTCTATAATAGCCTTAGCCGATCTGCCAAAACTATGAGAAGACGATGCGTTGCCATAGTTACTCTTCATAACCTCTGCCATAGCATCTACAACCTCGTTACGTATTTGGGTAGTTGCTGCATTATCAAAATAAACCTGTTTCATAACAATATTAATACCTGTTTTAGGCATCAAAAATACTTGAAATAAAATTATTATCATTAACCTGCGTTATAAATAACAATTCTATTATTTTTGCCTAAAATCAAATTGAAAATGCGAAACCTATTTTTTATATTAACAGCGCTAAGTTTAACACTATACTCTTGTGATGATGGAGATATTATTGATGTTGAATTAGATTTTGAAGATACTTTTAATTCTTGCCAAGAAACAGACTTAGTAATATATAAAACAAAAGGTGATCCTTCTGAGTCGTTATCAATACTTATCGATAACTATTCTATAGAAAGCGTTTTTGCTGTAGACGAAACAAATACGTTTACCGTAACCAAATCTGGAACTTTTATTTATAGAACTTATAACGACGAAAGCATTAACGGAAGTGATTTGTTTTGCAATTTAGGCCCATCATCTCAGGTATCTATAAAACAAGACTATAGTAGTTCTTGCGATGTTTTATTTGAAACGGTTTTAACCGAAGATGATAATGATGGGATTCCTGCAGCATTAGAAAATCAAGACCCAAACGGTGATGACGATTTCTCTGACGCACAAGATACAGACGAAGATGGTATACCTGATTATTTAGATGTAGATGATGATGGCGACAATGTATTAACTAAAGACGAAAACCCAGACCCTAATGGCGATGGAGACTTATCTGATGCACAAGATACAGACGAAGATGGTACTCCTGATTATTTAGACAAAGATGATGATGATGATGGTATTGATACTAGAGACGAAGAAACAGATAGCCAAGACCAAAACCCCGGAAACGATATAACAAACAGCGATGTAGGTGCCGATTATTTAAATAAAGCTGTTGCTGATGATACCGCACCTAAAGCGACAGCTTACAGAACACACACTATACAACAAACCTACCAAGTACAAGCTACAATTTTAGAATTTAGCTTTGACATTTTATCGCAAGACGAATTGGATTTTGGTTTTTTAACAGGGTCTAGCTTAACAGATACAAGAACAGGAACACCTGTTTTTAAATAGAAGTATTTTGGTATATATAAATTTCTGTGGCGCCTAAACCATATTTTTGGTAATTGGCGTCGTAGAATTTAATATTATTATAACGTCCAAAAAGATAATCTAATTCCATTTTTAGTACACCTTCACCAACACCGTGAATAAATACTAATTTTTGAATACGCTTTTTAATAGCCCAGTCTAACTTATGCCTAGCTGTATCTAATTGAAGCGTTAACATGTCGTGATTAGACATACCTTTATAAGATTTTACTAATTGATGAATATGTAAATCGACCTCCATCGTTGGTTCGTACCTATCTTTAGCTCTTACCTTATTTACATTTTTTCTTTTAGGTTGCTCTTTTTCAGATAATATTTTATTAATATTAGATTTATTAAACAACCCCGTTTCCATTTTTCTATCATCAGAAACCAAAACGAGTTCTACACTATTAAATTCTAACAAAAAACCATCTTCTGTTTCTATAGAAATCTCGTTTCCTGCTATATTTTTAACTATACCCGCAAGGTTCTCATCTAAAACCATTACACTATCCCCTACTTTAAAAGCCATAGTTATTTGTTTTGAGGCTCGTTATTATTAGTCTCATCGTTTTTACTAGGTATAGTTTTAGAAACTCTATAAATACCAAGCATTAACATAACTATACCTACAACCAACAACGCTTGATTTTGGTCTGCGCCTGCTTTAGCATACATAGCTATAAAAGCTCCTAGTAAAATTAAAATGTAGTTAATATATTTCATGCTGCAAATTTAAACAAATTAGCATATATAAATTATGATATACATTTAACAATAGTAATTAAAATTCATTTAATCTTAATAAAATTCTACATCACTTTTATTACTTTAGCTAACTAATACCAAATTATGCAAAAAGCAGAAGAATACATGTTACCTTGTTTAAACAAAAAGCTTTTTGGCTTAGATTGTATGGGCTGTGGTTTACAACGTTCTGCTCTTTTAGTTGCTAAAGGGGAGTTTACAGATGCCTTTAATATGTATCCTGCCATTTACACCCTTATTCTTCTTTTTGGAATTATAGCTTTTAATACTTTTAAAAATTTTAAGTATGCTAGTAAAATAATTCTTATTTTGGCTGTATTAAACGCTGTTATAATAGTAACTAGCTTTATCATTAAAACATTTTTATAACCACAACTAATTTACTTAAAATGGAACAACAAAAATTACCTAATGCAACGCTTATACTCGTTTTTGGAATCTTATCTATTGTAACATGCTGTTGTTACGGTATTGTTGGTTTAATACTTGGTATAGTAGCCATTGTATTAGCTAAAAAAGCGACTCAAATTTACTCTGAAAATCCTGAAGCATATACTGGATTTCAAAATGTAAAAACGGGAAAAATATTAGCTATTGTTGGTATTGTGCTTAGTGTTTTATCTTTAGTATATTACATAGGTATTATTGCTTACTTTGGACTAGACGGTATGCAAGATCCAGAATTAATGCAAGAAAAAATAAAAGAATTAATGGGGCAATAATCTCACTAATTTATATAAATAAAAAAAGCGACCAATGGTCGCTTTTTTACTTGCTTTTTATTCTATTTTATTTTTCGAATTGTTTTAGCGTTTTAGTAATTATACTAACACAATCAAGCAATTCTGCTTCTGTCATTACTAAAGGTGGAGCAAAACGTATAATATTACCATGTGTTGGTTTTGCTAACAATCCATTGTCTCGAAGTGCCATACAAATATTCCAAGCTGTATCGCTATCTTCTGTATCATTAATTACTACAGCATTTAGCAAACCTTTACCTCTTACCAACGTTGCAATATTACTTGTTTCTATAAATTTAGCTAATTCACTTCTAAATAATCGCCCTAAAGTTTCTGCGTTTTTAGACAGTTCTTCATCTCTTACTACCTCTAAAGCTGCCATAGCTACAGCTGCAGCTACTGGGTTACCTCCAAAAGTACTACCATGGTTTCCTGGCTTAATAACATCCATAACTGTATTATTAGCTAAAACAGCACTAACAGGGTAAACTCCTCCACTTATGGCTTTACCAAGAATTAAAACATCTGGTTTTACATTCTCGTGATCTACAGCTAATAGTTGCCCTGTTCTAGCTATACCTGTTTGCACTTCGTCTGCAATAAACAATACATTATACGCTTCGCATAATGCTTTTGCTTTTGCTAAGTAGTTTTCTCCTGGAACATATACTCCCGCTTCACCTTGTATTGGCTCTACTAAAAAAGCAGCCACATTAGGATTGTTTTTTAAAGCATGCTCTAAAGCTTCTAAATTATCGTATTCAATTTTTATAAAACCATTAGCATAAGGACCAAAGTTTTTACGAGCAACAGGATCGTTAGAAAACGAAATAATTGTAGTTGTACGTCCATGAAAATTATTTTCGCAAACTATAATTTCGGCTTTATTTTCTTCAATACCTTTTACTTCGTAAGCCCATTTTCTTGAAAGCTTTAATGCAGTTTCTACAGCTTCAGCTCCAGTATTCATTGGTAAAAGCTTATCAAAACCAAAAAATTCGCATGCAAACTTCTCATATTTGCCAAGCATATCATTATAAAATGCTCTAGATGTTAGTGTTAATGTTTGTGCTTGTTGCACCATAGCATTAACAATTTTTGGATGACAATGCCCTTGGTTTACCGCAGAGTAAGCAGATAGGAAATCGTAATATTTTTTTCCTTCTACGTCCCATACATAAACGCCTTCTCCTTTTGCCAATACTACTGGTAAAGGGTGGTAGTTGTGAGCACCATACTTGTTTTCTAATTCAATTGCTTGCTGAGATGTTAATGTGTTTAAAACAGCCATTTTAATTTGTTTTTAAATTAATAAAATAACCATTCCTTCTGTACCTTTATTCTTTCGAAGAACCCGAAAAAGCAGCGTGGGAGAGAAATCATCCCTAGGAGGCTGCAATTTAGTAAATATTAAGAGATTCTAAAAAAAAGATTCTCATCTTCCTTTTTTTATTTTTAGCTCTTATTTTTAAACTAAAATTTAGTATTTACACTTCTTTATATTTATAAAAAAAATAATCCTTTCGGTCTTACAAAAAACAAAAATTAAAAAGAAAATAACTTTTTTCTCTTCAATCAAAAAAGTATAAATGAGTTCACTATTTTTGCAGCATGTCAAGAAGAAGAAACGCAAGAAAACAAATTTTTGAAAACGTAGAAATTATAGACGCTGGAGCCAAAGGAAAAACTATTGGCAAAGCACCAGATGGTAAAGTTATTTTTTTACCAAATGCTGTACCTGGCGATGTTGTAGATGTACAAACGTTTAAAAAAAGAAAAGCATATTACGAAGGAAAAGCAACTGTTTTCCATAAATTATCTGATAAAAGAACCGAACCCGCTTGCGAGCATTTTGGAACCTGTGGTGGTTGCAAATGGCAAGATATGGGCTACGAACACCAACTTTTTTACAAACAAAAAGAAGTTACAAACAACCTAACACGCATTGGCCATATAGAATTACCAGAGGTTACTCCTATTTTAGGATCTGCTAACCAGTATTTTTATAGAAATAAAATGGAGTTTTCTTTTAGCGATAGCCGATGGCTAACACTAGAAGAAGTTCAGTCTGACGAAGATTTAGGAGACAGAAACGCTCTAGGCTTTCACATTCCTGGTATGTGGGATAAAATTTTAGATGTAAAAAAATGCCACTTACAAGCCGATCCATCTAACGCCATAAGAAATGCTGTTAAACAATTTGCTTTAGACCATAATTTAGAGTTTTTTAACACACGTAACCAAACCGGATTATTGCGTACCATGATGATTCGTACATCTAGTACAGGCGACATTATGGTAATGATTCAGTTTTTTAAAGAAGACAAAAACAAGCGCGAATTAATCTTAGACTTTCTAGCAGAAACATTTCCAGAAATAACATCTTTACAATATGTTATTAATGGCAAAGCTAACGATACTATTTACGATCAAGACGTGATTCTTTACAAAGGAAACGATCATATCTTTGAAGAAATGGAAGGTTTAAAATTTAAAATAAACGCCAAATCATTTTATCAAACCAATTCAGATCAAGCTTTCGAATTGTATAAAATAACACGAAACTTTGCAGAATTATCTGGCAACGAGCTAGTTTACGATTTATATACAGGCACAGGCACCATTGCCCAGTTTGTTGCTAAACACGCTAAAAAAGTAATTGGTGTAGAGTCTGTACCAGATGCTATTACAGCAGCCAAAGAAAATGCACAATTAAATAAAATAAATAACGTTGAATTCTTTGTTGGAGACATGAAACATGTTTTTAACGACGCATTTATAGCTACTCACGGGCATCCAGATGTAATAATTACAGATCCGCCAAGAGACGGTATGCATAAAGATGTTGTTAAACAAATTTTAAATATAGCTCCAGAAAAAGTAGTTTATGTAAGCTGTAATAGTGCAACACAAGCTAGAGATTTAGAACTTATGGACGACATGTACAAAGTAGTAAAAACGCAAGCTGTAGATATGTTTCCGCAAACTTTTCATGTCGAAAATGTAGTGCTTTTAATAAAACGATAAGTAAACCCCACTAGCACTTTATGTGTATTGTAAAATCTATGCAAAATAAAATGAAGTACTTTAAATATATTGCCATGGTAGTTATTGCTTTAGCAATTTGCACAACCATAAGTTGCGAGCGCGATGATATTTGTCCAGAAAGCACACCTACAACCCCTAGATTAATTATTGATTTTTACGATGTTTCCATTCAAGAAAACAGCAAAAATGTATTTGGTTTAGTTGCTGTAGGCGTAGGTAACGACAATGTGCTAGATGGTTATGCCATAGTAAATACAAATAATATTATACTACCATTAAAAACAGACTCTACTGCCACACAATATATAATTTACAAAGAGTACACATACGACGATAACGATACACCAGACGACGAAACAGACGATGTTATTGGCGGAAACCCAGATTTAATAACCATAAACTATAGTACAGAACTTGTTTTTGTGTCTAGAGCCTGTGGCTATAAAACCATTTTTAACAATGTAACCATTAGCATTGAGGACGATGGAGACAACTGGATATTATCAAGAGAATCTATAAACGACAATCAATCTGTAGAAGATGAAACAGCAACGCACTTTAATTTATTTCACTAGTATTATTGTAATGCTTTGCTTTAACGTGTCTTTAAACGCACAAAACGATAGCATACCAGAACCTACAAAAGTTAATGACTCTTTAAAATTTAAAGACAAATACGGTTTACGTGTTGGTGTAGACATAGCTAAACTAGCAAGAACATTTGCTAGCGACGAGTATTCTGGGTTCGAAATAACTGCAGACTACAGACTTAAAAAAAACCTATATATAGCAGGAGAAATAGGTATCGAAGAGAAAACAGACGAAAACAGCTACCTAAACATAACCACACAAGGCACATACATAAAAGCAGGTATAGACTACAACATGTACGAAAACTGGCTAAACATGGATAACATGATATACTCAGGCTTTCGCTTAGGCCTAAGTTCCTTCAATCACACCTTAAACAACTTTACCACATACAGTACAAATCAATATTGGGCACCACAATTCTCCTCTAATCAAGCCCAAGAATTTGATGGCTTAACAGCAGTTTGGTTAGAAGTAATTATAGGTATGAAAGCAGAACTTTTTAACAATTTCTACCTAGGTCTTAACGTACAACTAAGAGGTAAAGTAACAGACACAGAGCCAGATAACTTTACAAACATTTATATACCAGGTTTCGGCAAAACATTCGATAGCGCTGGTATTGGCGCAGGCTTTGGCTATTCAATATCTTATAGAATTCCGCTATATAAAAAATAAAACAAGCACACGTTTTAAAATAATTTGGGCGCTACCACAAGGGTCAGGCTTTTCGCTATATCTTTTTTAAATGCAATAGACTAAAATAAACAACACAGCTAACAACAAAATTCAATTTAAAAGCACATACTTTTAGCATATTAAATAAAAAAAGGATGCCGCTTCAATCCTTAGCGCACTTACCTACAAAAAACAGTTACTCCCTTACAATTACCTTTTACCTAACACACAAAAGCTGGTATAAACCAACATTAAAAACTAAAAACACACTTATTGATGGTATTTACAATCATTAAAGTAAAAATATTTTTCGTAAATTTACGATTGTAAAAACCAACATTAAATATAAAAAACCATATTTACAATGGGAAATACCAACACAGACTGGGCTTCAATGACCGATAAATCTATCATTGAATCCATAGGTAAATATATAAAACATCAGCGTTTAGCTAAAAACAAAACACAAAGTCAAATAGCAGAACACGCAGGTATAAACCGATGGACGCTTAGCCAAATAGAAAACGGAGAAGCCATTTCGTTAACATCACTTATACAAATACTACGCGCGCTAGATTTGCTGCATGTTTTAAATAACTTTAAAATAGAAACACAAGTAAGTCCAATAGCCCTTGCAAAACTAGAAAAACAAAAAAGGCAACGTGCTCGTAATACAGACAATAACACTAACAACCAAAGCGAATGGTAAGCACAAACACAGCATTTGTTAAAATATGGGGACAAACAGTTGGCGCTGTATCTTGGAACGATACCACCAAAGTAGCAAGTTTTGAATACGATACTAAATTTAAAGCCTCTGGACTAGATTTATCACCAATTAAAATCCCAATAAAATCGAACACCAACATCTTCTCGTTTCCAGAATTAAGAATATCTAGAAACGCAGACTACGATACTTTTAAAGGCTTACCAGGGCTTTTAGCCGATGTGCTTCCAGATAAATACGGTAACCAACTTATTAACAGTTGGCTAGCCCAAAACGGACGCCCAGAAAACAGCATGAATCCCGTAGAGCAACTCTGTTTTATAGGCACAAGAGGCATGGGGGCATTAGAGTTTGAACCCACACAGTTAAAGCCCAATAAACGCACCTTTGAAGTAGAAATTAATAGCCTAGTAGATATAGCACAACGTATGCTAAACAAACGCGAAAGTTTTGAAACCAACCTTAGTAAAAACGAGCAACAAGCCATGCTCGATATATTAAAAATAGGCACATCGGCAGGTGGCGCAAGACCAAAAGCTATTATTGCTTACAATAAAAAAACAGGACAAGTACGTTCTGGACAAACAAATGCTCCAAAAGGATTCGAGCATTGGCTAATAAAACTAGACGGTGTTAGCGATGCACAATTTGGAGAAAGTAAAGGTTACGGACGCATAGAAATGGCCTACTACTACATGGCTAAAGCATGCGGTATAGACATGATGGAATCGTATTTACTAGAAGAGCATGGTCGCGCGCACTTTATGACCAAACGTTTTGATAGAGATGCTGGCAGTACAAAACACCACATACAAACCTTTTGCGCCATGCAGCATTACGATTTTAACGAAATGCTAAGTTTTAGCTACGAACAACTTTTTCAAACCATGCGTATATTACGCTTACCATATACACAAGCAGAACAAATGTTTAGACGTATGGTATTTAATGTTATTGCAAAAAATTGCGACGACCACACCAAAAACTTTGCCTTTAGACTAAAACAAAACAGTGTTTGGGAACTTGCTCCTGCATACGACATTTGCTACGCTTACAGACCCGGCAGTGTTTGGGTAAGCCAACACGCCCTTAGCATTAATGGTAAACGTAAAAATTTTACAAGAACAGATTTACTTAGCGTTGCCAAAAGCATGAACATAAAAAAACCTAACGCTATTATTACAGAAATAAGCAATACTGTTGCTAATTGGAACATTTATGCCAATAAAGCCCATGTAAAAGCAGAATTACAAGATAAAATAAATAAAAATTTAGAACTACTATAAATCCTTTTTACAAAACAAAATCTAAATACAAAAAAGAAGCATCTATTTTTTTCTTTACACAGTCATAACCTAAAAACCCTTAATTTGTACTAACCTTAACATTAGTAATTTGCTATTAGACCTCTATTTTCGTAATTTTGTAAAATGAGAAAAGGAATTCATGAAAAGAGAAACACCAGAGTCTTTAACTTTAATTTTCTAGTTTTTAGAAATCAATCGGATAAATTCATCCCTCCTGCTTTATAATTTTTAAATAGCTTTAACGCTAGGCTTTTATGCCACATTATATATAAACCACCCTGTTTATATACTAAATCTTGTACGCTTTATTTTTATAAGCTTTGTCTATATACCTTAATTTATAGATAAGGCAACTATTATATTTTTATGACTATAAAAACATTTGATGCTTTTTCTAGGCTATCATTTATTGACATAAACCGGATTACAAACTTCTTATTCGAAAATTCGGGTCCGTTTAAAGATCCTAAATCAGGAATACGCAAATCTATATTGTATGCAGCTAAAGAAATTTCGGGTTTAGGTGGCTACGTATTTATAATAGAAGATAAAAACGAAATACTAGGAGCTGCAGTAGTTAACAAAACAGGAATGAATGAGTACCTATCGGAAAATATTCTAGTAAATATAGCTGTTAAAGAAAAATCTAGAAGAAAAGGCATTGCAAAAAGACTAATTAAACACACAATAACATATTGTAAAGGCGACATCGCCATACATATTAATAAAGATAATCCAGCTATTCTTTTATTTAAAAAAGAAGGCTTCAAAATAAAAAACATAGAAATGCGTCTAGAACGCTAATAACTAAAAAACACTATTAATGAGAATTATACAAATAAGAAGAAAAACAATAGTAGAAAAAAGATACAGCTTTAAAATGGGCGAACTAATTACCAAGGTTACTTACATAAAAAAACACCTGTTTGGTTTACCTATAAAAACAATTCATAAATACCGTCAAACATATTATGGCGAGATAAAAGATTGTAATAACTGTATGCTATTTATTTAATTTTTAAATAAAACAATCAACTAAAATATAAACAATGAAAGTACTAGTAATTGGTGCCGGTAACATGGGACTTACTTATGCCGAAGGCATGTCGAAATCAAAACTTCTAAAAAAGAAAAACATTATGGTTTTAGACAAGTCTGAAGAAAAGTTAGAAGAGTTAAATCAAATTTCTCATTTCGATGCCTTTAAAGAGTTAGAAGACTGCGTACCCAAAGCAGATATTATATTTATAGCTGTAAAACCTTATCATGCTGAAGGTGTATTTAAAGCTATTCAATCTTTAGTAAAACCACAACAAATTATTATTTCTATAATGGCGGGTGTTACTATAAACACCATTAAAGATATAACTGGCTTAGAAAAAATAGTAAGAGCCATGCCAAATTTACCTGCTCAAATTGGCAAAGGACTAACGTCGTATGTAACATCTCCCGAGGTTTCTAGAATAGAAATGCTAACTGTAGAAAGTTTACTAGACACCACAGGAAAATCTATTAAAGTATCGAACGAAAAATTAATAGA
This sequence comes from Postechiella marina, assembly GCF_039538365.1. Lineage (NCBI taxonomy): Bacteria > Pseudomonadati > Bacteroidota > Flavobacteriia > Flavobacteriales > Flavobacteriaceae > Postechiella > Postechiella marina. The sequence continues at coordinate 365,621 of NZ_BAABCA010000001.1, read as the reverse complement.
TGCCTCTACAGGAATTTCTGGAAGTGGTCCTGCATACGTATTTTACTTTATGCAAAGTATGATGGAAGCTGCATTACAAATGGGCTTCTCTAAAAACGATTCTACAGTATTGGTAAGTCAAACATTTACTGGAGCTGTAGAGCTCTTTAATCAATCTAACCTATCTCCAAACTCTTGGATGGAAAAAGTAGCTTCTAAAGGAGGTACCACTCGAGCTGCTCTAGACTCTATGGAAGATAATAATGTTAACGAATTAATTAAAGAAGCTGCCTTTGCTGCATTTAATCGTGCAATAGAGTTAGGTAAAGAACACGAAAATGCATAAAGAAAGAATAGTTATTAAAGTTGGTACCAATGTAATGACCAACAAAGATAATAGAATAGTTAGACCTGTTTTAAGGCGCTTAGTAAAGCAAATAGCAGAGCTTTACGATCGAGATATAATAACGCTTTTAGTATCTTCTGGTTCTGCAATTGCAGGAAAAGAAGTTTTAGGCAAATCTAAAATTAAAGACAAAACACAAAGAAGGCAAGTATACTCTTCTATTGGGCAACCAAGAATGATGCGTCTTTATTACGATATTTTTCACGACTATGGTATGAAATGTGCGCAAGTACTTCCTACAAAACGAGATTTTAGCCCAGGAATACACAGGCAAAATATGATAAATTGCTGCGAAGGCTTATTATCTGAAGGGGTTATTCCTATTGCAAATGAAGATGATGCTGTATCGGTTACCATGTCTATGTTTTCTGATAATGATGAACTTGCAAGCTTAATTGCTCAACTAATTAATGCCGATAAGCTTATTATTTTAACAGATATTGACGGTCTTTATACTGGAAACCCCAATGCAGAAAGTAGCAATTTAGTTAAAAATGTAAATCCTGAAGAAGATTTAAATAAATACATTCAAGATAACACTAAAGCCGAAGGCGAAGGTCGTGGCGGAATGGGATCGAAATTAGATTATGCACAACAAGCTGCAGCACAAAACATTCCTACATTTATTGCTAACGGTAAAAAAGACAATACCATAATCGATATTATAAATGGAAAATCGATAGGCACCAAAATATCTCTATAACATATTATAATTTATAAAGCAAAACCTCAGAATTTACAATAGTTCTGAGGTTTTTTTATTAGCACTTATATATCTAAAACATCTTAATTTTTGTTTTCTAACAATGGTACAAAACGAAACTCACCATACTCATGTTGCTCGAATTCCTTTTGCCCTTTTCTTATAAACAAATTCATTATTTGCACATCGTCTCCCACCGGAATAACAAGCCTACCCCCTATTTTTAACTGACTTAATAAAGGTTTTGGCACAAAAGGCGCACCAGCAGTCACAATAATACTATCAAAAGGAGCCTCATCAACCAACCCTTTATAACCATCTCCAAAAATAAGTTTTTTAGCTCTGTAGCCTAATTTTGGTAAAAACTTACTTGTTTTTTTAAACAGTTCTTGTTGGCGCTCTATACTATATACTTTTGCTTTTAATTCGCATAAAACAGCAGTTTGATAACCACAACCTGTACCAATCTCCAAAATTTTATCGCCTTGCGTAACCTTTAACAATTCACTTTGAAAAGCAACAGTATAAGGTTGCGAAATAGTTTGATTTGCTGCAATAGGAAAAGCTTTATCCTGGTATGCATGATCTAAAAAACCAGAATCCATAAACAAATGTCTAGGCACTTTTCCAATAGCCTTTAAAACTGCTTCGCTCTTTATATTCTTGTCTTTTAAAATATTAACTAATTTCTGCCTTAATCCCTTATGTTTAAATGTATCTTCCAATGGTTGTGTAAATTTTCAATGCTAAAATTAGGTAAACATTTTGTAGCAAAAAACTATTTTTATTAGAATTATTACACTACTATCTAATATAAAAAATTAAGTGAAATTTAATAAATTCATGTCTTAAATACCTTATTTTTGTTGAAAACGTAAAATATATGTTAAACGCAGGTGTACTTGGTGCTGGCCATCTAGGAAAAATTCATTTAAGACTTCTTAAACAATCAAGCCAATATAATCTTGTTGGTTTTTATGATGCAGACGAAGCTAATGGTAAAAAAGTAGAAGCAGAATTTGGTTATAAATTTTTCGATTCTATTGACGCTCTTATTGATGCTGTCGATGTTGTCGATATTGTAACCCCAACCCTATCGCATTATCATTGTGCTAAGCAGGCCATCGCAAAAGGTAAACATATTTTTATAGAAAAGCCTATAACCAATACAGTTGAAGAAGCTGAACATATTAGACAACTTTTAGCAGAAAATAACCTTAGAGGGCAAGTTGGACATGTAGAACGATTTAACCCAGCATTTATAGCTGTAAAAAACGACATTAATTCGCCAATGTTTATAGAAACACATCGATTGGCAGAGTTTAACCCTCGTGGTACAGATGTACCTGTAGTTTTAGATTTAATGATTCATGATATAGATATTATTTTAAGTATTGTAAAATCGAAAGTAAAACACGTTTCGGCCAGCGGAGTAGCTGTTATTAGCGACACACCAGATATAGCTAATGCAAGATTAGAATTCGAAAACGGATGTGTTGCCAATTTAACAGCAAGTAGAATTTCTTTAAAAAAAATGCGTAAAGCTCGTTTTTTTCAAAAAGATGCGTACATATCTGTCGATTTTTTAGAAAAGAAATGCGAAGTAGTAAAAATGAAAGATGCTCCAGAAACTCCTGGAGACTTTGATATGGTTTTACAAAATGCAGAGGGCGTTAAAAAACAAATTTATTTTGATAATCCTGAAATAGCCAATAACAACTCTATTTTAGATGAGTTAGAAACTTTTGCTCATGCCATTAACACAAACACAACACCTATTGTTACTTTACACGATGGCACCGAAGCCCTTAGAGTTGCAACACAAATTATAGATTGTTTTTAACTTTTAAGTTTGAATCGCTAGTTAAAATAAACTATCCTTTCTTAACGCTTAAATAAACACACTAAAACAAACCATAATAAAACATATAATTTCAATGAAAAACATCGCAGTTATTGGTGCTGGTACTATGGGTAATGGTATAGCACATACTTTTGCGCAAAGCGGATTTAAAGTAAAACTTATAGATATTAGTGACGCTTCGCTAGAAAAAGGATTGGCAACTATTGCTAAGAATTTAGACAGAATGGTAACTAAAGAAAAAATTACAGTTACAGATAAAGCCAATACGCTAGCTAATATAGAAACTTTTACCTCTATTAAAGATGGTGTTAAAACTTGTGACTTAGTAGTAGAAGCAGCTACCGAAAATTTCGATTTAAAACTTAAAATTTTTAAACAATTAGACCAGCATTGCCCCGAAAACACCATTCTGGCAACAAATACCTCATCTATCTCAATTACCCAAATAGCATCTGTAACTTCAAGGCCAGAGCAAGTTATTGGTATGCATTTTATGAATCCGGTGCCTATTATGGCATTAGTAGAAATAATAAGAGGCTACAATACAAGTAACAGTGTTACCAATACTATTATGGAACTCTCTAAAACCTTAGGAAAAATACCTGTAGAGGTTAACGATTATCCTGGTTTTGTAGCAAATCGCATTTTAATGCCTATGCTAAACGAATCTATAGAAACACTTTACAATGGCGTAGCTGGGGTTTTAGAAATAGATACCGTTATGAAATTAGGAATGGCTCACCCAATGGGACCTTTACAACTAGCAGATTTTATTGGGTTAGACGTTTGTCTTTCTATATTACATGTTATGTACGACGGATTTAAAAACCCTAAATATGCACCATGTCCCTTACTTGTAAATATGGTAAATGCTGGTAAACTGGGAGTAAAATCTGGAGAAGGTTTTTATGACTATTCAGAAAACAGAAAGGCAGAAAAAGTAGCTAAACAATTTTTAAAATAAACCAACCTAGGGTATTCTAACTAATCTGGTAAATCAAAAAAAATATAAATGAGCATACAAACTAACCTAGAGCACATAAAATCTACTTTACCAGAGCATGTTACTTTAGTTGCTGTATCTAAGACCAAACCTGTTACAGATTTAATGGAAGCCTACAATGCAGGACAACGTATTTTTGGAGAAAACAAAATTCAAGAAATGGCAAACAAGTTTACTGTTATGCCAAAAGATATTGAATGGCACATGATTGGGCATGTACAACGCAATAAAGTAAAGTACATGGCAGAGTTTGTAAGTTTAATTCATGGTGTAGATAATTTAAATTTACTTGAAGAAATTAACAAACAAGCTCTTAAACACAACAGAATAATTAATTGCTTGTTACAAATAAAAATAGCTTCAGAAGATTCTAAATTTGGAATGGACTTTGAATCTGCTTCAAATATTATTCAATCTAAAACCATTTCTGAATTAAAAAACATTAAAATTGTTGGTGTAATGGGAATGGCAACATTTACCGATAATAAAAAACAAATTGAAAAAGAATTCAGCTCTTTAAAGACTACTTTTCAAAAATTAAAGACCATAAAAACAGATAATTGCCTGTTTAACACAATTTCTATGGGTATGAGTGGCGATTACAAGCTAGCTATTAACTGTGGAAGTACCATGGTTAGAGTTGGAAGTAGTATATTTGGAAGTAGAAACTACAATTAATAACAATTACTCTTAAGGAGTAGTTTAAAATATTAGTTTAAAAACACATAAACATTTTTTGTACGCAATTTTAGACATAGAAACTACTGGTGGTAAATTTAATGAAGAGGGCATTACAGAAATTGCAATCTACAAATACAACGGACACGAAATAGTCGATCAATTTATTAGCCTAGTAAACCCAGAACGAGAAATACAACCCTTTGTTGTTAATTTAACAGGCATAAATAGCAATATGCTACGCAACGCCCCTAAGTTTTACGAGATTGCAAAACGTATTGTAGAAATTACAGAAGACTGTATTTTAGTGGCGCATAACGCACAATTTGATTACCGCATTTTATCTACAGAGTTTAGACGTTTAGGCTTTGATTATGAAAGAAAAACACTTTGCTCGGTAGAACTTTCTAAACGTTTAATTCCAGGTCAACCCTCTTACAGCCTTGGTAAGCTAGTTAGATCGTTAGGTATCCCTGTTACCGATAGGCACCGTGCATCTGGCGACGCATTAGCTACCGTTAAGTTGTTTAAAATATTATTAGATAAAGACACTACAAAAACTATTATTCAAGAATCTATAAGTTTAAACCCTAAAAAGCAACTTGAGCCTAAACATATAGATATTATAGCTAGTTTACCTACTATTACAGGTGTATATTACATACACAAAGCCAACGGAGATATTATTTATATTGGAAAAAGTAAAAATATAAAAAAACGTATTAATCAACATTTTACTAATACAAACGCTAAATCTAAAAAAATACAATTACATGCAGCTTCTGTAACTTACGAAGCTACAGGCAGTGAATTGGTTGCTTTACTAAAAGAAAGCGAAGAAATAAAACGTAACAACCCCATTTATAATAGAGCTTTGCGACGTAAAACGTTCTCGCATGCCTTATACAGTTTTAAAGATAACAATGGTTATATCAACCTAAAAATTGATATTGCAGACGGACGAAAAAATCCAATTACCACCTTTACAAACAGACAAAGCGCCAAGAGTTTTATAGAAAAAGTAGTAGAAGAGTTTAAACTTTGCCAAAAATTAAGTGGTTTATATAAAACAAAATCGAGCTGTTTTAATTACGATATTAACGCTTGTAATGGTGCTTGCATAGAAAAAGAAAACGTTGTAGATTACAACCTACGCGCACAACAATTAACAGAAAAATACAGCTACAAAAACAAAAATATGGTTATTGTAGACCGAGGCAGAGAAATTGAAGAACGCAGTGCCATACTTATAGAAAATGGCGTTTTTAAAGGTTTAGGATTCTTCAACCTTAATTATCAAATTAACAATCTAGAAGTTTTACATTCTTTTATTACACCAATGGAAAACAATAGAGATGCACAACATATTATTCAAAATTACTTAAGAAAAAATAAACGTTTAAAAATTATTACATTAGAATAAGAATGAAACAGCTTTATCTTTTTTTATTACTTTTGAATTTATGAGTACAACGCAAAAAAGACATTGGAAATCTAAGCTTCACGAAATTATTTACGAAGCAGACACTCCTGCCGGTAAACTATTCGATGTCATTTTACTTATTGCCATACTAGCAAGTATTATTCTTGTTATGCTAGAAAGTGTAAAAAGTTTTGATGCACAATATCACAACTTTTTAAATATATCAGAATGGATAATAACTATTCTATTTACTATAGAATACATAATAAGAATAGTAACAGTAAAAAAACCATTAAATTATATTTTTAGTTTTTATGGTCTTATAGACTTTCTATCTACCATTCCTAAATACATTTCATTACTATTTGGAGGCCTTCATGCATTAGCAGCACTGCGCGCCTTACGCTTATTAAGAATATTCAGGATTTTAAAATTAGCACGCTACTTAGGCGCCTCAAACACTTTGGTAAAAGCACTAAAAGCAAGCCGAGTAAAAATATCGGTATTTCTATTTGCTGTTATTATTATCTCAATAATTTTAGGTACTATTATGTACATGGTAGAAGGCGACGAATCTGGATTTACAAGCATACCCGCTAGTGTATACTGGTGTATTGTAACCCTAACAACCGTAGGCTATGGCGATATTTCTCCAATAACACCACTAGGCCAATCCATTGCCTCGCTAATTATGATTTTAGGTTACGGTATAATAGCAGTACCTACGGGCATTGTAACAGCAGAATATACCAATCAAACAAAAACCGATAAAGAAAAAACTGGAGGCCTAACATTTCTAAACTCACAATCTTGCAGAAACTGCTTAGCAGAAAAACATAAAGATGGTGCACAATTTTGCTACAATTGTGGCGAAAAACTTAATGGTTAACGCCTCTTTTTAGACGACCGTTTTTTACCTTTAACAAGAAAAAATATTTATTAACTCCAAAAAATCAAGCTTTTGGCAATTGCTTTTTTTGTATTACATATATGCTACAATGCAAAAAGAGTTTAAACAAACTTATACTAAGCACTATCGAAGTATGCCACACCCCTTAATAGTTATACCTATAAAAACTAGTTTTCAATACTAGTAAAAGTCTATTTGTTTTTTACCTTTACCCCATAAACAAAAACTAATAGCCCATTAAGTCATCTACAAAATATTTAATATCAATAGTTGGTCCAACAGCCATTGGTAAAACAGCGCTAAGCATAAAACTAGCACAACATTTTAATACCGAAATAATTTCTGCCGATTCACGTCAGTTTTTTAAAGACATGCAAATTGGTACTGCAGCACCTACTCCTACCGAGCTAGCTGCAGCACCGCATCACTTTATTCATAATATTTCTATACACGACAATTATAGTGTTGGCACTTTCGAGAAAGAGGCTATAAAAACCATAAACACCTTACATAAAACAAAAAACGTTATAATTATGGTTGGTGGCTCTGGCTTATATGTAGATGCTGTAAACAAAGGGTTAGACTATTTTCCTGCGGTAGATGCCAGTGTAAGAGATAACCTAAACAATATTTTAGCCACAAAAGGCATTACTGTTTTACAAGAAAAATTAAAAACGCTAGACATTAGGTCTTACAATACCATTGCTATAGACAATCCACACCGTTTAATTCGTGCTTTAGAAATTTGCATAGGGTCGGGGAAGCCATATTCTTCATTTTTAAATAAAGATAAAGGCAAACGCCCTTTTAAAACCATAACGATTGGCTTAACAGCCGATAGACCTATTATTTACGATCGTATTAACAGGCGTGTAGATATAATGATTAATGAAGGTTTATTAAACGAAGTAAAAACACTATTACCATATCAAAAGTTAAACGCATTAAACACTGTTGGCTATAAAGAACTGTTTAACTATTTAAATAACGAATGGACGCTAGAGTTTGCTATATCAGAAATAAAAAAGAATTCGCGTCGTTTTGCTAAACGTCAACTTACTTGGTTTAAAAAGAATGAAAACACACTTTGGTTTGATTATTTAACAGATATTAAAACCATAATTAATGCAATTGAGGCCAAAAAACAAGAATAAATAAGCTAGTTATTCATAACACGACATGTGGTTAGGCCATAACAAAATCAATTATTATCTACAAAAACCTCAGCATTATGCTTTATCTTAAAATTGCAAGAATTAGCAATAAAACATAGTTTATTAGCTTTTTTATGTAAACTTAAAGCCAAGTCTTTTTTAGTTTCATCTTTTATTGTAACCACAGGCTGTAATGTTGCACTTGTAAAATGTCCGCTACCAGAAGACATTACTTCTAGAGTAGCTTCAGCATTATCTGTATAAGACACAACCTCAATATTATTTTGCGAACACACATACAAATAAGACATCATATGGCAAGATGCTAGTGCAGAAAGCAACAAATCTTCAGGGTTATATAGTGCTTTATCTCCTCTAAACATTTTAGCTGCAGACACCTCTAAACCAACGTCCTTATTTTCTATATTTACATTATGTTTTCTACTAAAACCACGTGTATTTGTAGTGGTTTCTCCTTCTTGCAAAGTCCAATTTACATGAGCTTTAAAAATGTGTTTAAATACCATTCTAGAAAAGTTTTACTCGTGTTGTATACTAAAAAAAGTAGCGACACCTTTTATTACCGCTACTTTTAAACTTTAAGATTTTATCTATATTAAAAACACCTACAACACATTATCCATAATATCTTGAACAACTTCTGGATTTAACAACGTGCTTGTATCGCCTAAATTACTAGTATCGTTACCTGCAATTTTACGTAAAATACGACGCATTATTTTACCAGAACGGGTTTTTGGTAAACCGCTAGTAAATTGAATTTTATCTAATTTAGCTATAGGCCCAATATGCTCTGTAATAATTTGATTAATCTCTTTTCTTAAATTATCGTGGTTTCTACTTTCTCCAGTATCTTTTAAAATAACGTAACCGTAAAGCGCATTACCTTTAACATCGTGCGGAAAGCCAACAATAGCAGATTCTGCTACTGCTGGATGCTCGTTTACAGCATCTTCTATTGGAGCAGTACCTAGATTATGTCCAGATACGATTATAACATCGTCTACACGCCCAGTAATTCTATAATAACCAACCTCATCTCTTAAAGCCCCATCGCCAGTAAAATACATGTTTTTGTATGCAGAGAAATAAGTATCTTTATAACGCTGGTGGTTTCCCCAAATGGTTCTAGCCATAGATGGCCACGGGTATTTTATACAAAGTCTACCATCTACTTGGTTTCCTTTTAACTCTTTACCTTCCTCGTCCATTAAAGCTGGCTGAATGCCTATAAAAGGTAATGTAGCATAAGTAGGTTTTGTTGGAGTAACGTATGGTATTGGCGTTATCATTATCCCGCCAGTTTCGGTTTGCCACCATGTATCTACAATAGGACTATTCTTTTTACCTATATTATCGTTGTACCAGTGCCAAGCCTCTTCGTTAATAGGCTCGCCTACAGAGCCTAATACCTTTAGTGATGACAAGTCGTATTTTTCGACCAACTCTAAACCTTGTTTTGCTAAAGCACGAATGGCTGTTGGAGCTGTATAAAATTGTGTAACTTTATGTTTTTGAACCACTTCCCAAAAGCGTCCAAAATCTGGATAACTAGGCACGCCCTCGAACATAACAGTTGTTGCTCCGTTTGCTAACGGACCATAAACAATGTAACTATGCCCTGTAATCCAACCAATATCTGCGGTACACCAATACACATCTTTTTCTCTATACTGAAATACATTTTTAAACGTATATGCAGCGTATACCATATAACCACCTGTACTATGTACCATACCTTTTGGCTGCCCAGTAGAGCCAGATGTATAAAGTATAAATAAGGGATCTTCTGCATTCATAATTTCTGGTTCGCAATCTGTTGAAGCAGCGTCTAAAAGTGGTTGTAACCAATGGTCTCTACCAGTTACCATATTAATGTCTGTATTAATGCGTTTTACTACTAATACGGTGTTTACATCTGGACAAATTTCTAAAGCTTCATCTACTATACCTTTTAGATCTATGGTTTTAGCCCCTCTATAAGATCCGTCGCTTGTAATTACCATTTTACAATCTGAATCGTTTATTCTTGTTGCTAACGCTGTAGAAGAAAATCCAGCAAAGACTACCGAATGGATGGCTCCTATTCTAGCACATGCTAAAACAGAAATTGCCAATTCAGGAATCATTGGTAAATAAATACAAACACGATCTCCTTTTTGTACACCTTGATTTTTTAAAACATTGGCAAATTTATTAACACGTTGGTGTAATTGATTGTATGTTATATGTTCTGCAGGATCGCTAGGATTGTTGGGTTCGAAAAGAATCGCTGTTTTTTCGCCACGTGTTGCCAAGTGCCTATCTATACAGTTTTCTGTAATGTTTAATTGGGCGCCTTCAAACCATTTAACTTCTGGCTTAGAGAAATCCCAACTTAGTACATTATCCCATTTTTTTCGCCACATAAAATGCTCTTCAGCTATTTCTTCCCAAAAACCTTCTGGATTTCTAACCGATTTTCTATATACTTGGTAGTATTCTTCTAGATGTTTTATGTGATAATTACTCATGGTTTTATTTTAAAAATTTTGAATGGTATTATATATCAGTATCCTAAAATTTAGGCGTGATCTAAATTAATAATTTAATTGTGTTAAGTTATATTTTTTCTATAGATAATTTTATAAGTTATAGAGATAAAACAAATTATATAGTATGACTTTATAGGTTGATGTATTTCCCTAGTAAACTTGAAAGCATTAGGTATTAAAACTTACTTCTACAGCGCTAACTAGTACTTGAAGCCTTTTTAGAGTTGCTACACTTATGTAACACAAAAAAACGCCTACCAAAAAAACAACCTTTACGGTAACGTACAAGATATAATTTTAATGCGTAGCCTCTCCTGCACCGCTTGGTATTCTTATATTTTCTACAATAGCTTGCACGTTTGGTGGTGGTTGTGGTGTAAATTTCATGATGGTTATCGACACCATAAAGTTTATAATCATGGCTATGGTACCAAAACCTTCGGGCGATATGCCAAACCACCAATCAGCTTTTTGGCCTCCGCCAAACCAACCAAATTTAAACTTAACCATGTAAAATAGCATAACGAGAATACCTACAACCATACCAGCTATAGCGCCTTCTTTATTCATGCGTTTATAGAAAATACCCAAAATAATAGCTGGAAAAAATGATGCTGCTGCCAAACCAAAGGCCAAAGCTACTGTTGCTGCTACAAAACCTGGCGGATTTATGCCAAAATAACCCGCTACACAAACTGCAACTACAGCAGATAGTCTTGCAGATATTAATTCGCCTTTTTCGGATATTTTTGGGTTAATCATTTTTTTAATTAAATCGTGAGATACAGATGCAGATATAACTAATAACAATCCAGCTGCAGTACTTAATGCTGCTGCTAATGCGCCTGCTGCAACTAAGGCAATAACCCAGTCTGGTAACCGTGCGATTTCTGGGTTTGCTAGCACCATAATATCGTTATCAACAACTAATTCATTTTTGTCTTTATTGGCAACGTAATTAATTAATCCATCGTTGTTTTTATCGTTAAATGTTATTAAACCAGTGGTTTCCCATTTTTTAAACCACTCTGGCACTTGTCCATAAGGTTTATTAGATACCGTTTCTATTAAATTTGTTCTTGCAAATACCGATACTGCTGGAGCAGTAGAGTATAAAATAACAATAAGAAGTAATGCAATACCCGCAGATTTTCGAGCATCTTTTACTTTCTTAACTGTAAAAAAGCGAACTATTACATGTGGTAAACCCGCTGTACCAACCATTAACGCTAAGGTTATTGCAAAAACATCTATTAAAGATTTTGATCCTTCTGTGTATTCGTTAAATCCTAAATCAGTACTTAACCCGTCTAACTTATCTAATAAATAAGTACCAGAACCATCGGCTAACTCACTACCAAAACCTAATTGAGGTATAGGATTTCCCGTCATTTGAATAGATATAAAAATAGCTGGTACCATAAACGCAAAAATTAATACGCAATATTGTGCTACCTGAGTATATGTAATTCCTTTCATACCTCCTAAAACTGCATAGAATAACACTATAATCATACCTATTATAACTCCAGTATTTATATCTACTTCTAAAAATCGAGAAAACACTAAGCCAACACCGCGCATTTGCCCTGCAACATAGGTAAAAGAAACCAACAGAGCACAAATTACACCTACCAATCTTGCTGTGTTAGAGTAATAGCGATCGCCTATAAAATCGGGTACTGTAAATTTTCCAAATTTTCTTAAATAAGGCGCTAACAATAAAGCTAGTAGCACGTAACCTCCTGTCCAGCCCATTAAATATACTGCACCATCGTAGCCCGCAAAAGAAATGATACCTGCCATAGATATAAACGATGCTGCGCTCATCCAGTCTGCTGCTGTTGCCATACCATTGGCCAATGGCGATACGCCACCACCTGCAACATAAAACTCTTTTGTAGATCCTGCTCGAGACCATATAGCTATACCTATATATATGGTAAATGTAATGCCTACCAAAACATATGTCCAATTTTGAACTCCTATACCTTCTGCCATTAAACTATGCATCAAAACCATATTTTTTATCTAATTTATTCATTAACCGTACATAAACGAAAATTAGCACTACAAACACATACATAGAGCCTTGTTGAGCAAACCAAAAACCTAATTTAAAACCTCCTATTTTTATGGTGTTTAAAGCATCTTTAAAAAGAATTCCTGCTCCAAAAGACACCATAAACCAAATAAACATTAGTATTAAAACGTATTTAATATTCTCTTTCCAATAAGCTTTTGCTTTCTCTTTATTTGTCATACTTAATATTTTTGTGAAAATTAAGATTAATATTCATTGATTATCGATAGTATTATTACAAAAACCAACACTATTTTGAATTATTAACAACAATTATCTTAATTAATAAATCAACTTGATAAATATAAAAGGTATTTTTTAGATATTTAACAACTTCACTACTAAAGTTATGCGCTTAGAGTTTTACACATATATAAAGCTTAATAAAATGTAAATCCTTTTAAGTTGATAAAAATAAATTTGATGGTAGTTTATAAAACTTAAATAGCAAAAACTTTTTTATTTTAAAAAATTTAAAAAAGAGACTTATTTACCCCATATCTTTTAATACTATTACTTAATAAAATATTGACATCTCGTAATATAATTTATAAAACAATAGATTAAAAAGAAGGTTCGGTTATATATCTATTATACAAACTGCTGCTATTTAAAAGCATTAATATCTAAATTAAATTTCTACTAAATAGATTTCTGTTTTACAATATTACCCAATATTGCTCCTTAAAAACATAATAGCAGAGTATGTTTGCTTTTAAATATACATACCTATGAAATTATATAACTTATACTTTTTATTAGCAATTACATTATTTATTACACCTGCTTTTGCTCAAAATAGCATAGCAAATATACCTTTACCAGAACATTTACAAGATGGTACAACATGGATTTTTCAAGAGGAAGTATCAGACGATTTTAACTATAAGTTTTCTGCTCAAAACAAAAAAGCTAATTTTGGTGCAAATAAAAAATGGGTAAACTTTTACCAAAGTAAATGGGATGGACCAGGCACTACTTATTGGAAATACAACCACGTTGCTGTAGATGGTAACGAACTTATAATATCTGCTTCTAGATGGAAAGGTAAAAAGGAAGCCCAACCAAAAGCATTAAAGTTTAATAAAATGAATAAACCTCATGGAGGTATAAGTGCTGGTTGTATTACATCTAACAAAACAGTGATATATCCTGTGTTTATAGAATCTAAAAGTAGCGTTGCAAATATTGTTTTAGCATCGGATGTATGGTTACTTAGCCCTGATGCAACACAAGAAATAGATATTATGGAATGTTATGGCGGTAAAGAACCAGGTAACAGTTATTTTGCAGAATCTATACATATTAGCCATCACTCTTTTATAAGAAAACCGTTTACAGATTACCAACCTAGAGACAAAGGCGCGTGGTATAAAAAAGAAGGAGTAAGTGGTTGGGGAGAATATTGCTGGAATAATGGTGATAGAAAATATGTAAAAACTGCTGTTTACTGGAAAAGCCCTGTGCATTTTGAATATTATATTGATGGTGAATTGGTTCGCGTTCTTTTTGATAAAGCAGTAGCAACCAAAATAAATGGAAAATGGGAATATGGATATCCAACTATGACTAATGGCAAATTAGACCAAGCACATGGAAAGCAAAAAATAACACCATTTGAAATTACTGATATTTATTCTTTTGATATATTAAAAAAAGCTAGCGAAACTTCAAGAGTAAGCATTATTGATCCATACGAATATCAAGGAGGTAAAGGTTTTACTAAACCATTAAATATTATTATTAATCTAGAATCTCAAGATTGGCATGTTACCGCGGGCAGAACACCAACAGATGCAGATTTAAACAACCCAGAGAAAAACACCATGAAAGTAGACTGGTTTAGAGTGTTTAAACCTAAGTTTTAAAAGCAAATTTTATTAAGTAATTATTACTTACTTTTTAATTACATTCGCATACTTAATTATAATTATGCACTATGTACTCTAAAGTTATTGCTTTTATGCTCTTTTGCTTTTCCGTTAAAGCGCAAACAAATATTACCATTTCTGGTACTGTACAAGAAACAAACACGACAAATAGTGTAGCATACGCAAACGTTGTTTTAAAAACTAAAAAAGACAGCCTATTTGTTACAGGAACAGCTACTAACGAGTTTGGCTTGTTTAAGTTAGAACAAGTAAACTCTGGCAACTACTATATAGAAGTATCTAGTATAGGCTACATAACCAGCAAGACACCTGTTTTTGTTGGCAAACTTTCTGAATATATAAACGTTAAAACCATAGAACTAACAGAGGATATTACAAGCTTAAAAGAGGTTGTTATAGATACAAAAGTAGATGAAGTGAGTTCTAAAATGAATAAAAAGTCTTATACTTTAACAGATAATATTAACCAAAGCGGAGGTTCTGTTTTACAAGCCATGCAAAACTTACCAAGTGTAACCGTACAAGAAGGCAAAATAAAACTGCGTGGAAACGATAAAGTTATAGTACTTATTGATGGTAAACAAACTGCGTTAACAGGATTTGGAAGTCAAGAAGGTCTAGACAATATTCCGTCTTCTGCAATCGAAAAAATTGAAATTATTAATAATCCATCTTCTAAATACGATGCCAATGGAAATGGAGGTATTATTAATATTATCTACAAAAAAAATAAAAAGCAAGGCTTTAATGGTAAGATAGGTTTTACTGGTGGCTTAGGCGCCTTGTGGGAGCGAAAAGAAAACTTACCAACTATTAGGCCACAGTATACTGCTACTCCAAAACTAAACCCATCTTTATCTTTAAACTATAGAAAAAATGATGTTAATATTTATTTTCAAGGTGATTATTTATATACAGAAACCTTAAATAAAAACGAATTTGTTACAAGAACTTACGATGATGGTACTATAATAAAACAACAATCTAAACGAAACAGAGACACTAAATTCACTACGCTAAAATCTGGAATAGATTGGTTTTTAGATGAAAAAAACATCATAAATTTTTCTGCTTTATACGGTACCGAAGTTATTATAGATAAAGGTGATCAACCTTTTTTTAATGAGGATTTAAGCGAACGTTCTAGGTTATGGCAATTTCTAGAAGATGAAGTAAAAATAACAGCAATAGCAAGCGCCAACTATACACATAAATTTAAAGAAGCGGGACACAACGTAACTCTTGGGCTTAATTATACATTTCATCGTGAAGACGAAAAGTATTTTTTTGATGATATTAGGCCAACAACCATTAGTTACGATTCTTTCAAACTGCTCTCAGACGAGCAGGTTTACGATTTCAATCTAGACTACGTAAAACCATTAAAATACGGAAAACTAGAAACGGGACTTAAACTTAGAAAAAGAAATATACCTATTAACATGCAATTTTTCCCAGGAGATTTTACTCCTATTGATGTTGATGCTGGCGGAAAAGCAGAATATAAAGAACTTATACCTGCTGTATATGGAAATATTGTTTTCGAAAACGAAAATTATGAAGCCGAAATTGGTTTACGTATAGAGTACGTAGACTTAAACTACCAAGTAAATCCAAACCACAATACTTACTCCAGCGGTGGTTATGATTATTTTGAGCCATTCCCTAATGTAAGGTTGGCTAAAAAAATAGATGAAAACAATAAAATATCTGTTTTTTATAATCGTCGAGTAGACAGACCAAACGAAGTAGACATTCGTATATTCCCAAAATATGATGATGCTGAAATTATAAAAGTTGGAAACCCTAATTTACGTCCGCAGTTTACAAATTTAATAGAATTAGGCTATAAAACAGATTGGGAGTCTGGTAGTGTATATACTGCGATATACCATCGTTTTGCCAAGGGTACCATTACAAGAATATCTAGTACTGTAAATAACGATCCCTTAATTTATGCTATTTTTCAAAATGCAGGAAAAAGCACCAATAGTGGTCTAGAAATAATTTACACACAAGACGTATCAAACCTATATTCTTTTAATTTAAATGCTAATGCTTATAAAAATAAAATTGATGCTTTTAAAGTTGTAAACCTCTACCCTACTGAAAACACTTTTTCGGCCGAGAAACAAAAAATCACTTCTGGAACAGTAAAATTAAATAACACTTTTCATTTTAATAAAAAATTAGATGCACAATTAACCGCTAGTTATTTGGCTCCAGATATTATTCCGCAAGGTAAAATACAATCTATGTTCTCTATAGATTTAGGGATGAAAAAATCTATTCAAAAAGGTAAAGGCGAATTATTTTTTAACATTACAGATGCGTTAAACACTATGGTTGTTAAAAAAGAAATT
The DNA here is from genome assembly GCF_039538365.1 of Postechiella marina. Classification (NCBI taxonomy): domain Bacteria; kingdom Pseudomonadati; phylum Bacteroidota; class Flavobacteriia; order Flavobacteriales; family Flavobacteriaceae; genus Postechiella; species Postechiella marina. Next base: position 348,608 of record NZ_BAABCA010000001.1, on the reverse strand, counting down.
AAAGGTGAGACCTTTAGTTACACAAGTAATAATTATAACGAAACACAAGTATTACGCTTAGGTTACAACTATAAATTTTAATTTTTTTACAAAAACACTAAGTATAAATACAGAGTATTAACGTTAAAGTAAGAAATATTTTATGTAGTATCTTTGGTATTAATATCCTTTTGATATAAATTTGGCATCCAAATGGTAAAAGTATTTTATAAATATCTGTTTGTTTTTAGCATCCTGCTTATATCTGGATTTGCTATACTTATGGCTAATGCTGAGATAAACAGTATACATAAAAATACTAACGATGCTGTTATTAATACACATCAAATCGTAAAATCTCTTTTTTTCTCTTCTACCAAAACTCATAATAAAAGTAAATCTTTTATAGAATATATAGATTTTGAGGATATTGAAGAAAATAATGAAGAAGAGTCTAGCAATAAACCGCTTTCTTTTGGCAGCATAACTACTGCCATTTTTTATGCGCAAAAACTAATGTTTACTTCTTGTAAAGTACAAGAAAACACATTATACATTAAATACTTTTTTAGCGATACATCTTTAAGATTACATGCTAAATTTCAGGTTTTTATAATCTGATTCTACTCAATATTAGGAGGTTGCTTACTGCAATACAACTAATTATTAATTTATATTTTTAACTTTTAGGATATCCGATTTTTTCTAATCCATTCGGCATGTCCTAACATTCCATTCAATAATTACATCAAATAAATCAAACAAATGATAAAAAATGCCATTTTCATGAGCCTGTGCATGCTTATGATTTTTTCTAGCTGTGAAAAAAAACACGAAAAGAAAACAGAAAACGTTAAGTTTCTAATTACCAAACCTATAAAAAAAGATACTTCTATTACAAAAGACTACGTAAGTCAAATACACTCTATACAACATATCGAATTACGAGCCTTAGAAAAGGGGTATCTAAAACAAATATTTGTAGATGAAGGAGCCTATGTAAAAAAAGGGCAACGCATGTTTCAAATTTCTCCAAATGTATATAAAGCTGAATTAGAAAAAGCTAACGCAGAGCAACATGTTTCACAAATAGAACTTAAAAACACAAAACTTTTAGCAGATGGTAATGTAGTATCGCAAAACGAACTTGCTTTAGCTCAAGCCAATTTAGAAAAAGCCAAAGCCGAAGTTTCACTGGCAAAAACGCACCTAGGTTTTACAGATATTCGCGCTCCTTTTGATGGTATAATAGACCATTTAGAAGTTCGAAAAGGCAGTTTACTAGACGAAGGAGAATTGCTTACCACACTCTCTGACAATAGTAAAATGTGGGTTTACTATAATGTACCCGAAGCCGAATACCTTGATTACATAATGAGCAAAGATAAAAATGTAAAAAAAGAAGTTAAGCTCCTGCTAGCAAACAATAAAGAGTTTAACCAAACAGGAATTGTAGAAACCATAGAAGGCGAATTTAATAGCGAAACCGGAAATATTGCCTTTAGGGCAACCTTTCCTAATCCCGACGGTATTTTAAGACATGGTGAAACTGGAAGTGTTTTAATGACTGTGCCTTATAAAGACGTCCTTATTATACCTCAAAAATCTACGTTCGAAATTTTAGACAAAACCTATGTATTTGTAGTAGATGAAAATGATATCGTTCACCAAAGAGAAATTAATATTAGTGCAGAATTACCACATCTATTTATTGTAGATAAAGGACTAACCGAAAATGATGCCATACTGTTAGAAGGTATAAGGATGGTTAAAGACCAAGAAAAAATTCATGTTAAAATGGTCAATCCAACTTCAGTTTTATCAAACCTAGAGCTTTACGCAGAGTAATGCTTATTTAATCTACAAAAAATCATGTTTAAAAGATTTATAAAAAGACCCGTTTTGGCAATTGTCATTTCGGTAATAATCGTATTTGTAGGAAGTCTTTCTATTAAGCAACTTCCTATTTCACAATTCCCACAAATTGCACCAACCACAGTTAATATTTTTATTGCATATCCTGGTTCCAGCTCCGAAGTACTGGTAAATTCAACTTTAATACCGTTAGAAACCGCCATTAATGGTGTTCAAGGTATGCGTTACATTGCTTCTGATGCTACAAGTGCTGGTGAAGGAACCATTCGAGTAATATTCGAACCTGGTACAGATGCTAATGAGGCGGTAGTTAGGGTAAAAACTAGAGTAGATCAAGTGATGCCTTTATTGCCAGAACTTGTACAGCGCGAAGGTGTAATTATTTCACCTATTCAGCCTAGTATGCTAATGTACGTTAACCTATCTAGCTCAGAGAAAAATAATGACGAAAAATTCCTCTACAATTATGCGTACACAAAAATAATTCCAGAAATACAACGTATTAATGGTATTGCAAGTGCTAAAATTTTAGGAAGCAGAAAGTATGCTATGAGAGTTTGGTTAAAACCAGACCGTATGCGAGCTTACAATATATCGGCAGAAGAAGTGCTTGAAGCTATGGAAGAGCAAAGCATTTTGGCTAGGCCAGGTCGTTTAGGACGAAGTTCTGGTATTACATCACAATCCTTAGAATATGTTTTAACCTATCAAAACCGTTATAATGAACCCGAGCAATATCAAGATATTATTGTGCGCGCCAATAAAGAGGGCGAAATAATAATGCTAAAAGATATTGCAGATGTTAAACTAGGAAGTGAGTTCTTTGATATTTATTCGAATTTAGACGGTAAACCTTCAGCATCAATTGTATTAAAACAAACCTTTGGTAGTAATGGTAGCGAGGTTATAGACGCTGTAAAAGAAAAATTAGCAGAACTTGAAGAAGAGTTACCACCTAATGTAGATTTTCAAATAAGTTACGATGTTTCTAACTTTTTAGATGCATCTATAGAGCAAGTAATCCATACGCTTAGAGATGCATTTATTCTTGTTGCTATTGTGGTCTTTCTGTTTTTAGGAGATTGGCGTTCTACTTTAATTCCAATTATTGCAGTGCCTGTATCTTTAATTGGTGCTTTTTTTGTTATGCAACTTTTTGGGCTTTCCATAAACTTAATAACCTTATTTGCCTTAGTTCTGGCCATTGGTATTGTGGTAGATGATGCCATTGTGGTGGTTGAAGCTGTGCATGTTAAAATGGAAGAAAAACATTTAAGTCCGTTTAAAGCATCGTCAGAAGTTTTAGGAGAAATTGGTGGTGCTATTATAGCCATTACACTAGTTATGGTTTCGGTATTTATACCTATTTCGTTTATGACAGGACCTGTTGGTGTGTTCTACAGACAGTTCTCAATAACTATGGCTGGTGCTATTTTAATTTCTGCACTTGTAGCCTTAACATTAACACCTGTTTTATGTGCCATGTTACTTAAAAATAATCATGGCAAAAGAAAAAAATCGTTAGTCGACCGTTTTATAGATTGGTTTAATGGCGGTTTCGAAAAACTTACTGGTAAGTACGTTAAAATTTTAAATAAAATTGTGGCGAGGCGTGTAGTTACCTTCGGGATGTTAGGCTTGTTTTGTGTTGGTATTTATTTTACAAATAAGGTTTTACCTGCAGGTTTTATACCAAATGAAGATCAAGGTATGATTTACGCAATTATTCAAACACCACCAGGAGCTACTTTAGAGCGCACCAACGAGGTAGCTAAAAAACTTCAGAAAATATGCGAAGAAAATGAAGGTGTAGAGTCTGTGTCTTCTTTAGCAGGTTACGAGATTATGACCGAAGGTCGAGGCTCTAACGCTGGTACATGCTTGATTAACTTGAAACCGTGGTCCGATCGTCATCATTCAGTTCATGAAATCATGGAAGAACTGGAAGAAGAAACTAAAAATTTAGGTGCTGTTATTGAATATTTTGAGCCACCTGCTGTTCCTGGATTTGGATCTTCGGGAGGATTTGCAATGCGTTTGTTAGATAAAACCAATTCTACCGATTACCACAAGTTCGAAAGTATTAATAATGAATTCATGGAAGCGTTATCTAAACGCAAAGAGCTTTCGGGCTTGTTTACATTCTTTTCTGCTAATTATCCGCAATATGAATTGAAGATAAACAATAAAATTGCCATGCAAAAAGGTGTAACCATTGGTAAAGCCATGGAAAACCTTAATATTTTAATTGGTAGTACTTACGAGCAAGGATTTATTCGTTTTGGTCGCTTCTTTAAAGTGTATACACAAGCAGCACCAGAATATAGAAGGCTGCCTACCGATTTAGAAAAACTATTTGTAAAAAATGAAGAAGGCGAAATGGTACCATACTCTGCTTTTATGAGTATAGAGAAAAAATTAGGGCCAAATGAAATTACACGTTACAATCTTTACAATTCTGCTTCTATTAGAGGTTTGCCTGCTGCAGGTTTTACAAGTGGCGATGCTATTAATGCTATAAAAGAAGTAGCAGCGCAAGAGTTACCAAGAGGTTACGATATTGCTTGGGAAGGCTTATCATACGACGAAGCTAGTAGAGGTAACGAATCTGTTTTCATTTTTATAGTCGTTTTGGTTTTTGTCTATTTTGTTTTAGCAGCGCAGTATGAAAGTTTTATACTTCCGTTAGCGGTAATATTATCGTTGCCTGTAGGTGTTTTTGGTTCATTTTTCTTATTAAAAATAATGGGATTAGCAAACGATGTTTATGCTCAAATTGGAGTTATAATGCTTGTTGGTTTACTTAGTAAAAACGCGGTGTTAATTGTAGAATATGCTGTGCAAAAGCAAAGGCAAGGCGCTACCGTTTTAGAGGCTGCTATTGAAGGAGCAAAGGCCCGTTTTAGACCTATTTTAATGACCTCTTTTGCATTTATTGCAGGATTAATTCCGTTAATAATAGCAACAGGTGCAGGTGCAATTGGTAACAGAACTATTGGTGGATCTTCATTAGGTGGTATGCTTATAGGTACGCTTTTTGGCGTTTTAGTTATTCCTGGATTGTATTACATTTTTGCAAAAATGGCAGAAGGAAGAACGCTTATTAAAGATGAAGCGCTAGAACCACTTTCAGAGGAGTTTATTAGAAAAAGTGAACAGAAAAAACAATCGCTAACTAATGAAGAAAGTATAAGTAAGTTGAGAAAACTGATTAAGAAATTAACCAAAACAAATGATGATGCATAGTGTAAATAAAATGATAAAAATGAAAAAATACTTTGTAATAGGTCTTTTATCTGTGGTTTCGTTATACTCATGTGTACCAACAAGAATGGTGCGTGAAGCAAATATGGAAATGCCAGAACAGTTTATTGACCAAGATTTAGACTCTACAAACACAGCCCATGTAAAATGGAGGGACTTTTTTTTAGACACTAATTTAATACGCTTAATAGATAAAGCTTTAGAAAATAATCAAGAGCTTAACATCATGTTACAGCAAATTGAAATGGCCAAAAATGAGGTTAAAGTAAGAAAAGGGGAATATTTACCTTTTGTAAATGCTTACGCTGGGGCAGAAGTAGAGAAAGCTAGCGAGTTTACTAGAAATGGTGCTGTAGAAAAAAACTTGAATATACATGAAGCAGAAGCTTTTCCTGAACCTTTACAAAATTATTCTATAGGACTTTCTGCATCATGGGAACTTGACATCTGGAAAAAACTTAGAAATAGTAAAAAAGCAGCTGTTTTAGAGTATATGGCATCTATTGAGGGTAAAAACTTTATGGTTACAAATTTAGTGTCAGAAATTGCCAATTCTTATTATGAATTGTTAGCCTTAGATAGCCAATTAGCTATCATTAATAAAAATTTAGAATTGCAAAAAAACGCATTAAAAATGGTTAAAATTCAAAAAGAAGCAGCACGAGCAACCGAATTAGCTGTAAGAAGATTTGAAGCCGAAGTTTTAAAAAATCAAAGTAATAAATATAATATTCAACAAAAAATAGTAAAAGTAGAAAATGCTATTAATTTTTTAATTGGTAGTTACCCTAAACCTATTTCTCGAAACTCTGATTTATTTATAAATAAAAACATGCCATATATTAGTTCAGGAATTCCGTCGCAATTATTACAAAACAGGACAGATATTCGCCAAGCAGAGTTAGAGCTTTCGGCAGCAAAACTAAACACCAAAATTGCAAAGGCTAATTTTTATCCATCAATTGATATTTCTGCTAGCATAGGCTTTAAAGCTTTTAAACCTAAGTTTTTAAAGGATACACCAGAATCGCTAGTTTACTCTTTGGCTGGAGATATTGTTGGCCCATTAATTAATAGAAATGCAATTAAAGCAGAATACGCCAATGCTAATTCTAAGCAATTACAAGTTGTTTTCGAATATGAAAAAACAATTTTGAATGCCTATATTGAAGTATCTAATACATTAAGCAATATAGAAAACCTAAACAAAAGTTATGCTTTAAGAGACAAACAGGTTAAAGCTTTAAACGAATCAATTGATATTTCTATGAAGCTCTTTAAATCTGCTAGAATAGAATATACCGAGGTTTTATTAACCCAACGAGAAGCTTTAGATTCTCAAATAGAAATTATTGAAACCAAAAAAGAACAACTACTAGCTCATGTAAATATTTACAAAGCTTTAGGTGGTGGTTGGAATTAAATAAAATAATTACCACATAATTTACTAGCTTAGTATTTTCTATAATTTAAGAATAATATTAAGCTAGTTCTTATTTTAAAATTTATTAAATATACAATGAATACAAAGCTTGACATATCATATCTAGGACACGAAATTCTAAGAAAAAAGGCTTCTCATATGTCTAACGTTTTAGATAAAAATTTTCAGCAACTTATAGATAATATGCTGTTTACAGTAAAACAAGTTAATGGTTTGGGTATTGCTGCTCCTCAGGTTTATCAATCTAAACGCATGTTTATTATAGCATCAAAACCTAGTAAACGTTACCCAAATGCTCCAGAAATGGCACCAATAGCTATTATTAATCCTGTAATTTTAAATCATTCCGAAGAAAAAATAAAAGATTGGGAAGGTTGCTTAAGTATTCCTGGTATTAGAGGCTTAGTACCTAGATATAAATCTATAGATGTAGCATTTACAGATAGAACTGGAAAACAAATTACACAAACATTTAACGATTTTGTAGCTCGTATTTTTCAACACGAACTCGATCATTTAAACGGAATTGTATTTTTAGATCAACTAGATTCTAATAAAGATATTATTACAGAAAAAGAATATCAAAAAATAGTATCCAATCTATAACACCAAACACTTTGCTAAAGTATCTTCGTAAATGGCTTCGTATTGTGGTACAATTTGATGCAAATCAAACTTCAAAGCTTCTTTTCTTGCGTTGTTTTTAAAGGTTTCAAGCCTTTTTTCGTCGCTTAAAATATGAATTGCATTTTTAGACATTTCTTCAATATCTCCAACATTACTTAAATAGCCAGAAACCCCATTAATATTAACTTCTGGTATACCTCCAGTATTACTAGAAATTACAGGAACTCCAGACGCCATAGCTTCTAGTGCTGCTAAACCAAAACTTTCGGTTAACGATGGTAGCAAAAATAAATCACTAAAACATAATATTTTATCGATCTCGTTACTTCGTCCAAAAAACACGACCTTATCTGTAATACCTAAATCTGCACATTGCTTTTCTACCTGTTCCTTTTCTGGGCCTTCGCCAATAAACATTAACTTTGCTGGCAATTCTTTTTGAATATTATTAAACACACTTATTACATCTTGCACACGTTTTACAGGGCGTAAATTACTAATGTGTGTAATAATTTTTTCATGATCGTTAGCCATCATTCCTCGTTGGCAATCTGTAAAACCATGATTGTATTTTTCTAAATCTATAAAATTTGGCACCACACTAATAGTGTTTTTTATATCAAACAAACGTAATGTGTCGTCTTTTAAACTTTTTGAAACAGCTGTTACAGCATCAGATTTGTTTATGCTAAATGTTACTGCTGGTTTATAAAATGGATGACTACCAACTAAAGTGATATCTGTACCATGAAGTGTAGTAACTATTGGCACATATATGTTTTCTTCAATAAGCATTTTTTTTGCCATATAAGCAGCATAGGCATGTGGTATAGCATAATGTACATGTAAAATTTCTATACCATGTAGTTTTACCATATCTACCAATTTACTAGATAGCGCCAACTCGTAAGGCTGATAGTGAAATAAAGGATATTCGGGTACATTTACTTCGTGGTAATGTACATTATTACTTAGCAATTCTAACCTTACAGGCTGGTTGTAAGTTATAAAATGTATCTCATGTCCGCGCTTAGACAATTCTAAACCTAACTCTGTAGCCACTACTCCACTGCCTCCAAAAGTTGGATAGCAAACAATTCCTATTTTCATATTTTAATTTATAAGTCTCTTAAGTTTTTAAACTTGAAATACTTTTAGTCTTCTATCGCTTCGTAAATTAAGCGCTGAATTTCTGTTCTTATATTTTCTCTAAGTAATAAATTTTTCCCTGCGTTTGGATACGTTCTATTTGCCAAAAACACATATACTATTTCTTCCTCTGGATCTGCCCAAGCATATGTTCCTGTAAATCCAGAATGCCCAAAACTAGTCATAGATACACAACCACATGTTGGCCCTACGTCTCCTAATTGAGGTTTATCAAAACCAATACCTCTTCTATTATTTTTATCGCAATAATAACAGGTGTTAAATTTGTTAACCGTTTCTGGTTTTAAATAACGTTTACCACCATAAAATCCTTTTTGCAAATACATTTGCATAATCTTAGCCACATCGTTTGCGTTACTAAAAACTCCTGCATGTCCTCCTACTCCATTTTGCATAGCTGCTCCCATATCGTGCACATAACCTTGTACTTTACCATATCTATAATAAGTATCGACCTCTGTTGGAACAATATTTTTATTACTTATTTTTCTATATGGATTATACATACTATAATTTGCTCCTAAAGACTCATAAAAATGGTCTTGAATTAACTCGTCTAATCCTTTGTCGTAATAATCTTCTATATATTTCTTTAAAATGTAATATGGAAAATCGCTATAGCGATACCTTAGGCGATCTAACAGCTCACTATCTTTAATTATTTTAGGTATAGAATCCTTATAATCAGACCGTAAGTATAAGTTTTTAAACACTTCTAAATTATATGCTTTACTCTTTGTTTTTCTGTAATATTTTAAACTTGGTCGTTTTGTTAAAGAATCTAGAGTATGGTAATAAAACGGTTCCCAAGGACGTAATCGTGCATAATGAGATAACATATTTTTTATAGTAATATTCGCTTTATTAGACCCTTTATATTCTGGTAAAATTGTAGCTAATTTAGAATTTAAAGACACAACACCTTTTTCTTCCATTTCCATTAAAAGAGGTAATGTTGCTAATATTTTTGTTAATGAAGCTACGTCGTAAATATCATTAAACTTTACTTTTGTTTTGCCTTCGTAGGTATGTTTACCAAAGTTTTTATTATAAATAACCTTACCTTTTCTCGCTACTAAAAGCTGAATTCCTGGTGTCATTTTGCCATTTACAGCAACTAGAGCAATCGAATCTATTCTATTTAATTTGGCAGAATTCATCCCTACACGTTCTGGAACAGTATATCCTAAACGTTTAATACCATTATTATAAATACCGTCTCCAACCTTAAAAAAAGGATTTATTGAAACTGGCAATCTTCCTTTTGATGCTATGGCGCCAAAAATAAGTTGTGCCGATTTTTCTTGAGCTATTTTACTATTTTGATAACTAACAACAATACTTTCTATATTTTCTACACTTTTTAAATCTAAAAGCGCATAGGGCTTTACAAAAACATCCAAAACAACCTGATGATTTCTAGCTATTTCGTACAACCAAACTAACTCTTTGTTAGAAAAGTTAGAGCTTTTCCATGGATTTGCATTAGAACGGTGAAACCCCACTACAACCGTGTTATAACTGTCTAACTTTCTTAATAAACCATCAAGGTTATCGTCTTTAACCTCGTGTACTTTACCGTATTTTTTTAGTTCGTTAAAAAAAGTAGACCCACTATCGTCCCCTAATTTAACATAGGCAATTTGCTTTGTTTCTAACTGACGAAATGGTAACAAATCATTTTTATTTTTTGTTACTGTAATGGCATTTTCAAATAATTCTTCGTACAAAATATCGTCTTTAGGTCTATTTAAATCTTTAGATAGATTATATAAGCCAATAGGCGAATATTTATGTAAACCAACTTTATATTTAGCTTGAAGAATTTTTTTAACAGATAGTGCTAACCGTTCTTCAGAAATAGCCCCATTATTATAAGCTTCAATAATTTTAGAAATCCCTTTACCAACGTTTTCAGACATTAACATAACGTCGTTTCCTGCTAGAAATGCAACTAAATCTATATCGCCAACCTCTTTAAAATCTGCAGCACCTTTCATGGTTAAAGCATCGGTAAAAATAAGTCCCTTAAAACCTAACTCGTCTTTTAAAATATCTGTAACAATGTGTTTTGATAGAGATGAAGGGTAGCCAGAAGGCTCTAAACTAGGTACATTTAAATGCGCAACCATAACGCTAGACAATCCTTCTTTTATTAATTTTTTATATGGATATAACTCTATTGAATCTATTCTCTTTTCGCTAAAATTAATAGTTGGTAATGCTAAATGAGAATCTGTATCTGTATCTCCATGCCCTGGAAAATGTTTTGCATTAGCTAAAACCCCAGCGCTTTGCATACCTTTCATAAAAGCAGAAGCTTTATCTGTTACATTATCTCTATCTTCTCCAAACGAACGATTACCAATAATAGGGTTTTTAGGATTGGTATTAATATCTACAACTGGTGCAAAGTTAAAATGTACCCCTAAACGTTTACAGTGCTCTCCTATTTGTCTACCTGTTTGCTCTACTAGCTTATTATCTTTTATTGCACCTAACGTCATATTCCAAGGAAAAGCATAAGTAGAATCTAAACGCATGCTTAATCCCCATTCTGCATCCATACCAATTAGCATAGGTAATTTAGAGAGTGCTTGCAATTCGTTATTTAAACTTGCTTGCCTATTAGGACCTCCGTTAGAGTAAATTAAACCGCCAATATGGTGTTGTTTTATTAAGTTTACTAGCTTGTTTTTTGTTGCCAAGTCTTGATTAGACATAACTTGTACCATATAAAGTTGTCCTACTTTTTCTTGTAAAGACATAGAAGAGTACACACTGTCTACCCATTTTGTTTGAGCCTCTACATCCTTTGTTAATAAAGGATTTGTAGATGTTTGACTATAAACAAATATGATAGTAAAAAAAGAAAATAGGCTTATATAGATTTGACGCATAAAAGGATTATTTGAGTCTGAATAGTATTTTGTATTAATAATACTAATAATCGTGCCAAATTAATACTTTTATAAAGAAGATAAAAAGACTTTAAGATAGATTTATAAATAAGATTATTGCTTAATCACCATCATTATCTGTTGGCAATACAGATACAGATAAAATACTTGCTGCATCAACAGAAAAATATTTAACTAAATTAAAAAGAGAGTTGTATAAAGCCTCTACGTTAGGGTCTTCATTCTCTATTGCTATATATAAATTTGTATTTATAGCGTCGATATCTCTATATACCTCTGTAAAGGTTTTATTTATTTCGTCAGATATTTGAGAGTTCCCAGAAATATCATCTACAATTTCAGAAAAATTAACTGTACTAAGAGTGTAAACATGTTCTACTTCTTCTACTGTACTTTTTATTAATTCTAAAGAGTTACCACTTCTAAAAGCTTCTAAAGATTCTATTGTTGCACTACTAGAATCCTCTAAGCCAGCAGGTTTACCTACTTTAGTTACACGAATAACATCCATAATATTTATTACTTGATTAAAAGATAAACAACGTGCGTTTTCTGTACAAGAAATAGATGTAGCATTAATAAACACATCTTTATAATCTTGTTCCCAAAATTCTATTAATAAATTAGCTTGTCTTAAAACATCTTGGGCAACACCCAACATATAATTTACACGAAACTCATTTTCTTGAAGCATTAATAATGCCTTATTAGAATCTTGATTATAAAACAACAAATACTCTAAAGTAGCAAGCCCCTTTGCTACAGTACTTTTAGAACTTAAATACGCTGCATCGTAATTAGCCTTTTCTTCTATATTATTTTCTATTAATGTAGGATTTACAGGAAAATTATATATTATAATATCGAAAAATTGGGCTTTAACTGCAACCATATTATACACTCTTGTTTTAGAGAATGCCTGGGTTGTTTTTAACCATTGCTCTTGTAAAATACTAAAATTACTAGCTGACGGTTGGGCTTTAAATGTATTAACATACTTAATATATTTTTCGGTTTCTACTTTAAAGTTACTAATTGAAGGAGCAATATTTACATTATAATAATCTGAATGAAATGTATCTATAGCAGTCGTTTCGTCGTTGTTATTACAAGACATTGTAACTAATAATAAAACAATGTAAAAGGCAATATCTCTTTTCATATTACAAAGATTTTAAAAAACTTAATACTTGTTGGCGTTCTTCTTTATTTAAATTCATAAAATTAGTTTTAGAGGTTTCGGCTTCACCAGCGTGCCACAAAATAGCTTCTTCCATAGTTCTAGCTCTGCCATCATGCAATAAAAAAGTATGATTGTTAACCTCTTCAATAAGGCCTATTCCCCATAATGGTTGTGTACGCCACTCGTTACCATTTGCTAAAAAATCGGCTCTGTTATCTGCCATACCTTCTCCCATGTCATGTAATAAAAAATCTGAATATGGGCGTATTGTTACCTGTTCTATTTGAGGTAACAAAGTATAATTACTCGTTACAAAATTATCTATATGGCAGCTTACACATGCTAAATCTTTAAATAACTGCTTTCCTTTTAATACATCTAATGTTTTAAAATCTCTTCTTTTAGGTACAGATATTGATGCTTGATAAACCATCATTCTACTTAATTGTTTATCTGGAACTTCTACAGTATCGCCCTCGTTTATACCATTGCTTAATTTAGAACAGTCTACACCATCTGGACAATTCTCGTTAGGAAAAAGAGTTGTGGTTAGTCCCATATCGCCATTAAATGCTGCTGATACTTGTTGCTCTAATGTTGGTTGGTTAGCTTTCCAACCAAATTTACCTATCGTTGTTTTATTCTCCCTTATGTTCCAAACTCTATTGGCTTTACCAGAAATACCATCGCCATTGGCATCATAAATATCTTCGTTATTTAAAATACTTTGATCGCTTAAAGCATCAATAAAACCTAAACCTATAACTTGTTGCCCTACTCTTGGTGATTGTTGTGCATGACCTATACTTCCATAATTTAGGTTAGAAATGGTATAATTTGGTTTTCTTAATTCGTATGGTGTTCCATCGGGATACTCTCCACTAATAATTTCAAAATTTACATTAATATCACCTTCTTTTTCAATTCCTAAATTAGAGTCGTCTTGAAGCTGATCTCCATAATTAGACAAGCCTATAGGCCCAGTTATTTCATTATTACCACTACTTAATCTTAATAAAAAACCTTCGGATCCTGCACTATTTTCTAATAGCGGTTTTCCTCTTCCGTCTCTTAAATGACAGGCACTACAAGCTCTAGCGTTAAATATAGGTCCTAATCCGTCTCTAGATGTTGTAGTTGCTGGTGAAGACACCCAACTTTGGTCGAACATAGCGTTTCCTACTCCAAAAAAAGCTAGTTCTTCATCTGATAGTTCTGGTATTCCTCTACCAAAAGCCTTATCGGCTGTAAAGGCTTCTATAGATAAATATCCTACTAAATTCTCTTCACCTAATTCGTAATTTAAATCGATATAATCTTGATCTGAAAAGTTATCTGACTGACATGATAGAATAAAAATAAGTAAGATAAAATATATGGACTTCATATAATTAACAAAATAATAAAAACAGAAAACTGAAGTACATATTATGTACTTCAGTTAAAAAAATAAATATAATTCTTTTAGTTGATGGTAATGTTAATTCCTAAAGCAGATGCAGCATCAGAAATTGCAGAACCTTGAGCTTTTAAAGCTGAAGATAATTGACCTGCTGGACCATTAGAACCTAAAGTTTCTTCGCTTATAATTTCATCAAAATTTTTGCCTAAACCTAACAAAGTATTTAATTTAGATACTGTTTCTGATGCTTTTGTACTTAGTATAGAAGCAATTTCTTCGTTTTCGTTATTTACTAAACTTATTAAAGATGTTCCAGATATTACATTACCACTTTCGCTTGTATAACTTCCAACAATAATATTATTAATTCCGTTTACGTTAGCCCACATATCTTGGTTTGTATTATCAGAAAAACAAGAGTGCTCGTTCTCTTGACCTTCATCAATAGCAGGATCTATACGCTCTAAAGCTACCTCTCCATTTGAAATAAAACCAATACCATTTAAAATATTTGCTAAAGCAACATCTTCGTCTAATGCCTCAAAAGTAGCACGATACGATCCGTTAGACTGCCATGTATCGTTTAAGTCTTTTAAATCTTTAACTAATAAATTGGTTACAATTTGCAAATATGTTTTTCTTCTTTCGGCAAAATCTTCAGTTGTATAATCTTCAAAACTTCTGTTTCCAGAAACAGTATAGTTATCTGTTGTATGGGTTATTGGATCGTAATTTAAGTCTTGCCCCCAAAGTAAAAATTCTATAGCATGCCAACCTGTAGATATGTTATCATCTTTCCCTTCTTCATTCTTTGCTACAATATTAGCTTCAGTTAAATTGAAAGTAGTATCGCCAATTAATCCATTTTGAACCACACCACCAGTTGTATTAAACACATAATCAATATAACCTTCATCCAAAGGCCATGCATTAATTTGACCTTCTGTACCTAATAAATCATCATTATCAATAGGTCCGTTAGCTTCTCTATAAGCCTCTGTTTGACCGTAATAATCTCTTGCATACAACCAAGCATCTCTTGCTTCTTCTAAAGTAGTTACACTTGGGTCTGCTATAAAAGCATCAATTTTAGTTTTCATAGTAACTGCAGTAGTATAAGAATCTGCATAATTTGCTGATGCTATCTCTGCATATGTTTCTATAAATTCTGATTTTTCAACTTTTGCTTTGTTAATATTATTATCGTCATCGCTTGAACAAGAAGCTATTAATAATGTTGCAAATAGTAAGTAAGTTAGATTAGTAATTTTTAGTTTCATTTTATTTTTATTAAGACTTATTATAAATAAGATGCAAATATAAATTCTATTTTAAATAAAAAAAACTTTATTCAGAATAAATCTAAATAAAGTTTTTTTAAATCAGCTTACATCTAAAAAAATATGTAAACTAATAATTTAAGTCTTATTTTTATTAAAAACAGAAAACTATTCTATTAAATCAATATGTCTATCGTGGTAACCTAATAAATAAAGTACACCATCTAAACCTATACTAGATATAGAGCTTTGTGCGTTGTCTTTTACTTTAGGTTTTGCATGAAACGCAATACCAAGACCAGCAAGATTAAGCATTGGCAAATCGTTTGCCCCATCTCCTACTGCAATTGTTTGGCTAATATCTATACCTTCTTTTTTTGCTATTTCTCTTAAGTATTCTGCCTTTTTATTACCATCTACTATTTCGCCAAGATAACCACCAGTTAAGGCTCCATCTTTAATTTCTAATTGATTGGCATATACATAATCTATACCTAACTCTTTTTGTAGGTAATGGCCAAAATAAGTAAAACCACCAGAAAGTATTGCTGTTTTAAATCCGTAGCTTTTTAGAGTATCTATAAGGCGTCTTGCTCCTTTTGTTATAGGTAAATTAACTGCTACATTTTGAAGTACATCTTCGCTTAAGCCTTCAAGAAGCTTCATTCTACGCTTAAAGCTTTCGTTAAAATCTATTTCGCCTTGCATAGCAGACTCTGTAATAGCTTTTACTTTTGCACCAACACCAGCTAATTCTGCAAGCTCGTCTATAACTTCGGTTTGTATTAATGTAGAATCCATATCAAAACAAACTAGGCGTCTGTTTCTGCGGTAAATATTATCTTCTTGAAAAGCAATATCTACATCTAATTTATGGGAAATATCCATAAATTTTTTGGTAAATTCTGTTTTATCTTCTATTTTTCCTCTTATAGAAAGTTGAATAGAGGCTCTTGGGTATTTTTCTTTTTTTGCTAAAGATAAACGTCCCGTAAGCCTTTTTATAGAATCTATATTTAAATTTTTTTCTGAAATAACTTTGGTTACTTCTGATATTTGTTCTGCCTTAAGTTTTTCTCCTAAAATGGTAATTATGTATCGATCTTTACCTTGTAGTCCAACCCAATTCTCATAATCTTTATGAGAAATTGGTTTAAACTTAGCAGTAATACCAAGCTCGTAAGCTTTAAAAAGTAAATCTTTTAAAACCGATGCCGATTTTTTTCCAGATTTAATTTCAAACAAAATACCTAAAGACAATGTGTCGTGTATGTTTGCTTGTCCTATATCTAATACTTTAGCGCCATACTCGGCCAAAACACATGTTAAGCTTGAAGTTAATCCTGGTTTATCTTGTCCCGAAATGTTTAATAAGAAAATATCTTTAGCCATAATTTTATTTACACTTTTTAGCAAGTTGTAAAAATCATTATTCTAATTGATATATGAAAATTTTTTTAGATTTAATAGCTCTGCAGCTTTAAGATTTAAAGTATTAATACTAAAAGGCTAAAATTGCAAGAAACTATTTAAGAAATCTGCTGTGCCAACTCTCGCTTGCAGGGACTTCCCAATTTTCTTTAAACTCTGCAACATTAGCTACAAGGTTATTAAAAACAATCGTTTTTTTAGATACAGCCTTATCTTTTGCCATTTTTTTAAAATCTATAAGCGATTTGTAAGCGATGTATTCGCCTTGCTTATAAGACACATTCATTTTATCCATTAAGTCGACATTATAATCTTTTTCTAATTGCTGAATAAAATGAACAGACGCATCTATAGAGCATCCTGTTGCTGCATTTAAGTTTTGATTTAAACCTAATATAATAAAACGCTTATATTTTAATTGATAACCTGCTTGCAAGTCGCTACCATGTGCTGTCCAATTGGTAATAAACACGCTTAATTTTGCATTTATTTCTTCTATTTCTTGTTCTGAAAAAGAACGATTAGCTTGGAATATCCAAACTCTAGATTCTCCTGGTAATGTATTAAAATCTACTAGCATTTTTTTATTTTTTAAGATGATATTAATGTGTTTAACTAATATTTATCTTACTTGTTTTGATTATAAAGATTGAGATTCTGCAATTAATTCTGCTATATCTAAAACTTTAATTTCGCTTTCTTTTTCTTTAACTTTTACTCCGTCGCTCATCATAGTCATGCAGTATGGACATGCTGTTGCTATTATTTCTGGGTTTGTTTTAAGTGCGTCTTCTGTGCGTAATTCGTTAATTTCTTTATCGCCCTTCTCTGCATCTTTAAACATTTGCGCGCCTCCTGCACCACAACATAATGCGGTAGATTTACTTCGTTTCATTTCTAGAAGTTGTGCATTTAGTGTTGCTAAAACATCGCGAGGTGCATCGTATTCTGAGTTTGCTCGTCCTAAATAACATGGATCGTGAAATGTGATACGTTTACCATTAAATACACCGTCTTTTATATCGAGTTTTTTAGTTTCGATTAATTCTTTTATAAATTGTGTGTGGTGTACAACATCGTAATTACCTCCTAAACTTGGGTATTCGTTTTTTAAACAGTTAAAAGAATGCGGATCGCAGGTTACAATACGTTTTATCTCGTAGGCATTTAAAACCTCTATATTCATCATGGCTTGCATTTGAAACAAAAACTCGTTTCCTGCTCGTTTTGCTACATCGCCAGTATTACTTTCTTCTGTGCCTAAAACTGCAAAATTAACATTGGCTTTGTTTAATATTTTTACAAAAGCTCTTGTTATTTTTTTTGCTCTATCATCATAACTTCCTGCGGAACCTACCCAAAATAAAATGTCTGGTTGTTTGCCTTGTGCCATGAACTCTTCCATGGTTGGTACGTTTAGTTGTTCGCTCATATTTTTTAGTTTATGATATTTTAAAGTTTGTTTAAGAAATTATGTGGTGCTTAATCCTAAACTTTATTTTTAAACTTTAGTTGGTTTTGCGTTAGGGATTGAGGTTATTGTTGAAGCTCTTTTTGTGTTGTTGCACCTATGCAACACAAAAAAGCGACTGCCGAAAGCCCGACCCTTGTGGTAACGCCCTTTTTATTTTTTTACTCGTTTTTCCAGTTTAATCTATCCATTTGGTTGTATGGCCATGGTGCACCATTGTTTTCTATGTTTGTCATCATGTTGTTTAGCTCTGTTGGTGCTGCGCTTTGCTCCATAACTAGATAACGTCTCATTTCTATGATAATGGATAATGGATCGATGCTTACTGGACAAGCTTCTACACAGGCATTACAACTGGTACATGCCCAAATTTCTTCGCTGGTTATATAATCGCCAAGTAGTTGTTTACCGTCGTCTTTAAATTCGCCTTTGTTGGCGTCGATGTTTTTACCTACTTCTTCTAGACGGTCTCTAGTGTCCATCATTATTTTTCTTGGCGATAGCTTTTTCCCTGTTAAATTAGCTGGGCATTCGCTTGTACAACGCCCACACTCTGTACAGGTGTATGCGTTTAGTAATTGTACCCAATTTAAATCTTGCACATCGCTAGCTCCAAATTTTTCTGGTACTTCGTCTTCGGTTCCTTCTGGTGTTGCTGCAAATGGATCTGCGTTTGGATCCATCATCATTTTTACTTCTTTGGTTACTGCTTCTAGGTTGTCAAACTGTCCGTTTGGTTTTACTTTACCATAAAACGTGTTTGGAAATGCTAATAAAATGTGCAAATGTTTAGAAAAATATAGGTAATTTAAAAATACTAGTATACCTACAATATGAATCCACCATGCAGTTCTTTCTATACCATGTAGTGCTGTTTCTGACATTCCTGAAAACCATGGCGCTATAAATTGACTTATTATATTACCTGAATTTAGGTCTTGAAAATGCGTGTCGGTAGCATTCATTACCAAGAAAAGGGTCATTAACACCATTTCGAAGTACAGAATAAAATTACCATCGTTTTTTGGCCAAGCTGTCATTTCACTTTTCCAGAAACGTGCTAGTTTTATAACATTTCTACGTATCCAGAATACAATTACTGCTACTAACACTAAAAGTGCCAACACCTCGAAAGTACCTATAAAAAAGCCATATAATGCAGTTGGTAAAACGCTTAAACCTATACGGTGTGTACCAAATAAACCGTCTATTATAATTTCTAATACTTCTATATTAATTATAATAAAACCTACGTATACTACAACGTGTAAAAAACCTGAAACAGGTCTGCGTACTAATTTAGATTGCCCAAGAGCTATCTTGGCCATGTTTTTCCAGCGTTGGGGTTTGTTATCGCTAACATCTACGTCTTTACCTAGCTTTATGTTGCGAGCTAATGCTTTTACGTTTTTTACAAAATAACCTATACCTGCGATTAGTATGATTGCGAAAATAATATTTGGTAAATATGCCATTATTTAGTTTAGTTAGTTTTTTGGTTCTTTTTAGTTAGTTTCTGGTTCTTTATAAGGGATTTCTTTTTTAGATAAAATTCTGGTGTAACGGTTTGGATGCAATTTAAAATCTAACAATAAAGACTCCAACTCTTTTGTTGCGCCTTCTAAATTGTTATATAAATTATCGTCTTTTAAGAGTTTACCCATTGTTCCTTTGCCTTTTTGTAGGTTTGCTAAAATGGCGTCGAAGTTTTTAAGTGTAGATTCTAGATTTTTTACGGTTTGCCCTAAATCTGATTGCGAAAGCGATCCTGTTATTTTAGTTAAATCGTTTGATGCTGTTTCTGCATTACTTAGCACAACGTCTATTTTAGATTGATTACTTTTAAGTAAACCATTTAAAGAATTGGAAGTGCTTTTAAAAGACTCTACGGTTGTTGTTAAACCCGCTATACTACTTTTAAGGTTGTTTTTTGTTTGCTCATCTAAAACATCATTTAAGTTTTTTAGTAAACTATCTGCACTACCCATGGCGCTTTCTATTTTGGCTTGCAATGGCGTAAGTTTTTGGTTTACTAATTCGCTTAAGCCTGCTTTTACCGTACCGTCTAGAAAATCGCCATCTTCTGCATTTACAGCCCCGTCAAAGGCTGGCATTATAGCTACTGCTTTACCTCCAATTAATCCTGCTTCGTACAACTCTGCTTTACTATTTTTTGAGAATTGATAATTGTTTTCTACCAAAAGCTTTACTAATAATTTACCAGAACCATCGTCCTTAAAACCTATATCTATTACCTTACCTACGTCTAATCCATTAATTGTTACTGGTGTAGATGGTATTAAACCTTCTACATTATCGTACTCTACGTAATAAACTCTAGAAGATCCTAATATATTTTCGCCCCTTAAATAGTTTATTCCAAAAATTAAGAGGGCAATGCCTACTAGTACTAAAATGGCTGTTTTTACTTCTTTCGATATTTTCATCTATTAAATGCTATTTGCTTTAAAAAGGTGAGATGTTTTACTCGCAATAACCACATTTAATATGTTTAAAATATATTTGGTTATGCTCATTACAAAAATCTAATTTAGGTATTACAAATTTAAAATAATTTTAAAAAGAATACCGATTTAATTAGATGTTGTTTTTAAAGCTTCTGATAATGGTATTTTTTTACCGTCTTTAAAAGCGACAATAAAACAAGTGCTATAGCCCTTTTTCTTAGCTGTAGTAAGCATTTCGGTTATTTTACTATAATTAGAAGTATTGCCATAAAAATATTTATACAAACTTCCTTCTTTTAATAATGAGATGTCTGATAGTCCCTTAAAATTATAAGCTTTTGTCGCCAATTTCCTAGAGCTAGCTGCTATTTGTACTTTAAATTTTATGTTATTATATACTTGCGAATTATTATTTTCTAAACTTTGCTCTTCTGTATTTACAAAAACATCGTTGTTTGCACCTAAATTTAATGTCTTTTTATATTCTAAAATACCATTTGCTATTTCTCTAGCCATTTCTTGTTGTCCTCTTCTAGAATTTAAATAAGCGCCTTCTTTTTTATAGGTTAAAAAACCAGTTTCTATTAAAACACTTGGCATATACGTGGCGTGTAACACCCAAAAAACGTCTTGTTTTACTTTTCTATCTTTTCGCTTTAATTTAGTAATAATTTGTTTCTGAATTAAACTTGCAGCCAATATACTTTGATCTAAATACTCCTCGACCACCAACGATGATCCTATTAAAGACTCTGGCGAGTCTGGATTAAAGCCTTTATATTTTTCTTGATAATTATCTTCAAGATAAATTACAGCATTCTCTTTTTTTGCTACTCTTAGGTTTTGAGCAGATTTTTTTACTGCCATTACAAATGTACCAGCACCAAAGGCTTGCGATGTGTGAGAATCGCAATGTACAGATATAAATAAATCGGCATCTACTCTATTTGCTATTTTTGGACGTTCGGCTAGTTCTATAAAAACATCTGTTTTTCTGGTATAAACAACCTCTATACCTGGTACTTTTTCTAATTGCTTACCTATCTCTAAAACAATTTTTAAAGCAATATCTTTTTCTTTGTAGCCACTACCAAGGTTACCAGGGTCTTTACCGCCATGGCCAGCATCTAAAACCACAACAAATTTGTTTATTAACTCTTTTTCATTAGTATTTGTAAATGATAAAAATGTTAATACTATTATAATTAATACGAAAAATAATGTTTTGGGCGTTTGCATATGTGTTTAACGTCTAAAAAGCTCAGTTTATTTAAATTTTAAATTTTTACGGAATAATAATTAATCACAAAAAAATATATGTAATTTTGGCAATTCAAAAACCGAGCCATTCTTTTACAAAAATACATTTAAAAGCGTTGCATACAAACAAGTTTAAAATACTTTTTGCATTAAGTTTTACAGTGTTTGTTAACACGTTAAGCTTTGCTCAAGACGTCCCAAAGAAAAAAGCACCTATTAAACCTCGTGTTAAAGATAGCGTGACTATTAGTGCAGATAGTTTATTGTTGCCTAAACCAGAGCTCTCTCTTTCTGAAAAAGCAACAGACACAACTTTAAAAGATAGTGTTCCTGCCAAAAAAGAATTTTTAACAGATATTGTTACTTATAAAGCCTCAGATTATACGAGTTTTAACCAAAAGAAACAAAAATTATATCTTCATAATTTAGCCGAGATTACTTATGGAGATATAAATATTAAAGCTGGAGATATTACTGTAGACTATAGTAAAAATGAAGTTTATGCTCGTGGTATTATCGACTCTTTAGGCGAATACACCCAAGCTCCTGTATTTACACAAGGTAGTAGTGTTGTAGAACCAGATTCTATTTTATTTAATACCGACTCTGAAAAAGCACTTATTTACAATAGTAAAACAGAACAAGGAGAAGGTACTGTAATTGCAAATATTACTAAAAAAGAAAACGATTCTGTTTATTTTGTTAAAGATGCAAAATATACAACTGCCGAAGATTTAGATGACCCGGAGTATTATATAAAACTGCGAAAAGCAAAAATTGTACCTGGTAAAAAAATTGTAACAGGTCTAGCAAATCTTTTTATTTACGATGTACCAACACCTATTGGTTTGCCCTTCGGCTTTTTTCCGCAAACAGAAACACAAACCTCTGGTGTATTATTACCAAGTTTTGGAGAACAAAGCGACAGAGGTTACTTTTTACAAAATGGTGGATACTATTTTGCTATTAACGACCATGTAGATTTGGCTATTTTAGGAGATTACTATACCAATGGTAGTTATGGTATTAGAGGAGAAAGCACATACGCTACACGCTATAAATTTAGAGGTAACGCTTCTTTTAGATATGAAAGTTTAATTAGTAGCGAACGGGGGTTTCCAGACTATGCAAAGTCTACGGTTTACAATATAAGATGGTCGCATAGTCAAGACGCAAAGGCAAATCCTAATTCAAGGTTTTCTGCATCGGTAAACTTAGGGAGTAGTACATTTTATCAAACATCGTTAAACCAATCTACTTCAAGTTCTTTCTTAAACAATACATTATCATCATCTGTATCGTACTCAAAAACTTTTCAAGGCGAACCACAAACAAGTTTTAGTTTAACTGCTACACATTCTCAAAATACAAACACACAAACAATTAATATGACACTACCAACATTTCAAGGTAGTGTTGGTAGAATTTATCCTTTTGCACCCAAAGTAGGATCTAAAAAAGGAATAATTCAAAACATAAATCTACAATATAACGTAAGAGGAGAAAATAGAATTGCTACAACAGATTCTTTATTCTTTAAAAAAGAAATGTTTAAAGATGCCAAAGCTGGATTTCAACACAGTATTCCTTTAAGCACAAACTTTAAAGTTTTTAAATATTTTAGTTTAAGTGCAAGTACAAATTACAATGAGGTTTGGACATTTAAAACTACTGAAAAAACATACAATACAGATACAAGAGAAGTTGAAGAAGAAACTGTTAACGGATTTGATTCTTTTAGAACTTACAATTTTAGCACTAGTTTAGGTACTACTATTTATGGTATGTTTAACTTCGAAAAAGAAGGTAAAGACACAAAAATAAAAGCTATAAGGCATATTATAAGACCATCTATTAGTTATAATATTAACCCAGCTTTTGATAAATATTACGATTCTTACGAAGTTATAGATGCTGATGGTACAACATCTGACCAAGTTGAATATACACGCTTTGAAGATGGTATATTTGGATCTCCTAATAAAACTTTTTCTAGTTCTATGGGGCTTTCTTTATCTAACAACTTTGAAGCCAAGGTAAGAGACAAAGACAGTACAGCAACCGAGCCCAAAAAGATAATACTACTTAATAATTTAAACTTCTCAACCGCATATAACTTTGCAGGAGATTCGCTACAATGGAGTCCTGTAAGAATGAGTGGTGGTACGCAAATATTAGATGGTAAAATGAGCATTAACTTTGGAGCTACCTTAGACCCATATGCTTTAGATAACAACAATAATAGAATTGACAAGTTTAACATAGATAACGGTGGGAGTTTATTTAGACTAACAAGTGCAAACCTTACTACCAGCTATTCTTTTGCCAGTAAAAAAGATAATGCTAATAAAAAGAAAAACGATAAAAGCATACAAGAAAACTTGCGTAATGGTGGTCGTGATGATGATTTATTTGGGCGCTCTGAAGATTACACGAGTCCGAGATTTGAAGAAGATAATGAAGAAGACGAAAAACCAAGCGAATTGTATAACTATAAAGTGCCTTGGAGTTTGCGCGTTGCTTACGCTGTTAACTACTCAAATTCAAGGCGTCAAAATGAAATATCGTCGCACTCGCTCATGTTTTCTGGAGATATCGAATTATCCCCAAAATGGTCTTTTGGAGCCTCGTCTGGTTACGATTTAAAGGATCAGGGTTTTACATACACACAGTTACGTTTTGAACGCGATTTATTAAGTTGGAGAATGAATTTTAGCTGGATACCTTTTAGTACAAGAAGTTCTTGGAATTTCTTTATAGGTATTAAATCTAGTATACTTCAAGATCTTAAATACGAAAAACGTAAACAACCAGACATTAGGCTTTAAAGATTTTATTATAAGTTGTATTTCGCTTTCGCGGAAAAAATGTAATTTTAGTATCATTAAAAAATTCATCATGAAAAAAATAATAACTACTACAGAAGCTCCAGCACCATTAGGTCCTTACAATCAAGCTATTTTAAGTGGGAATACACTTTACATGTCTGGACAAATAGCTATAAATCCTAAAACTGGCGATTTAGTTTTAGAAAGTATAGAAGCAGAAACTACACAAGTTATGACAAACCTAAAAGCAGTACTTGCAGCAGCAAATATGACTTTTGAGCATGTTGTTAAATCTTCTATTTTTATTAGTGACATGAACGATTTTGCAAGTATAAACACCGTTTACGGTAGCTATTTTAACGAAGAAACTGCTCCTGCTAGAGAAACAGTACAAGTAGCTAGATTACCCAAAAGTGTGAATGTAGAAATTAGCATGATTGCTATAAAGTAATTTTAACTTGTTTTAATTTTTGGTGTGTACTTGGACAACAAGTCCTTTAACTTATCTTTTTCTATAGGCTTAGATAAAAAATAATCTACACCCGAAGCTTTTGCGCGCTCTATATCTTTTTCGAAAGCACTAGCAGATACCGCTATTATAGGTACATTATGCGCTTTGTACTTACTAGAAGATTTTATACGCTCTGTTGCTTCGTACCCATCCATTTCTGGCATATAAATATCCATAAATATCATATCAAAATCTAATACCTTATATAGGTTTACAGCATCCAACCCATTGGTTACAAAGGTACATTCTACACCATGTTGTTCTAACAAAAACTTTATTACCTTTTGGTTCATTTTATTATCTTCTGCAACAAGAACAGAAAATTTATAATCAAATTGATTTAACAACGAATCGGTTTCTTTTTTATCTTTTTTAATATTTAAGGTTTTCTGTAATTGTAAACTAAAGTAAAAAGTAGACCCCTCGTTTTCTTTACTTTCTACTTTAAGCTTTCCTCCCATTAAATCTACCAAATTATTAGTAATAGAAAGTCCTACACCAGAGCCTCTATAATGTCTCATAGCTACAGAATCTCTATCTTCTGGTGGCACAAAAATATGCTTAACTTCGTAAGCGCTCATACCAACTCCTGTGTCTTTAATGTAAAACGTAACAATTTGGTTATCATCATCTGTAACCGTATGGTCTATAGTAATTGTAATTTTGCCATTAATAGTAAATTTAATGGCATTATTAATCAAGTTTATTAAGACTTGCTGTATGCGCTTTATATCGCCTAAAAGAAGGAAATTATGTTTTTCATCAATTAAAAATTTACTTTCAAATTCTAATCCTTTATCCCAAGCTTGGTACTCGAAAATTTTAAGAAGCTTAGATAAATCAGATTTTAAATCCATAGTTTCATTTTCTATTCGAATTTTATCATCAATACCTTTCGAATTATCTAAAACCATATTTACTAATTGCAACAAATGCTCCGAAGAATAATCGGCAATCTCTACTTGGGCTCGTTGATCATCATCTAAATCAGATTGCTTCAACATATTCAACATTCCTAAAACAGTACTTAAAGGAATTCGAATTTCGTGACTCATATTAGATAAGTAAACTGTCTTGTTTTTCGAATTATTCTCTGCTCTACTAATACCTTGCTTTAAATATTCTATCTCGTCGTACAAATAAGACGTGTCTTCTTTACCATCTGCTTGCTGCTTAAAAAACAAAATTAAAGTAACACTTAATGCTATTATTACCAATAAGAGCAAAAGCGAAATTAGAAGTAATACCAATACACTTTTATATACAATATATCCAACAAAAACACAAACCACCAATAATAATGCGGTTAATGCTAGTAAAACTCCCCAGTTTTTAATGGATTCATTAGATTTAGGAAAAAAGGACATTAACTATGTAATTTATTTTTTAATTAATTATTAAAATTAAAGATACAAAACTAAGGTAAGCAACTTCTTAATTTAAAAACAAAATTTTCTCAAATAAAAACAAAAAGTATATTTTTGTTTTTAACCCACTTACCTATAAAACATGAGAATAGAATACGATATAAAACTTGGCTTTAAAGATGTTATGTTTAGACCTAAACGATCTACTTTAAAAAGCAGATTGGAGGTGTGCTTAGAGCGAGAATTTAAATTTTTACACAGCCCATTGTCTTGGAAAGGCATACCAATTATGGCAGCAAATATGGATACTGTTGGCACGTTTAAAATGGCAAATGCGCTGTCTAATAAAGGTTTATTTACAGCCATTCACAAACACTACTCTATAGATGAATGGAAAAAATTTGCTCTAAACGCCACAGAACAAGTCTCTAATAACATTGCTATTAGCACAGGGATAAGTGAAAAAGATTCTGCTAAACTTTCTATAATTATTGAACAAAACCCGAATTTAAAATTTATTTGTATTGATGTAGCCAATGGTTACTCAGAACACTTTTCAAATTTTGTTAGACAAACCAGGGAAAAATACCCAGATAAAGTTATAATTGCAGGAAATGTTGTTACTGGCGAAATGGTTGAAGAACTATTATTGTCTGGTGCCGATATAGTAAAGGTTGGTATTGGGCCTGGATCTGTTTGTACAACCCGAGTAAAAACAGGTGTAGGTTACCCACAACTTTCGGCTATTATAGAATGTGCAGATGCTGCGCATGGTTTAGGTGGTCAGATTATAAGCGATGGTGGTTGCGCTACACCTGGAGACATAGCCAAAGCCTTTGGAGCTGGAGCAGATTTTGTAATGCTTGGCGGAATGCTTGCTGGACATGATGAAAGCGGAGGGAAATTGGTTGAGAAAGACGGTAAATCGTATAAACAATTTTATGGTATGAGCTCTGCTACAGCTATGGAAAAGCATGTTGGTGGTGTTGCAGAGTATAGAGCTAGTGAAGGCAAAACGGTTGAAGTACCATATAAAGGCCTTGTAGAAAACACATTGCAAGATATATTAGGTGGTTTACGAAGTACGTGTACCTATGTTGGTGCGCCACGTTTAAAAGAATTAACAAAACGAACTACTTTTATTAGAGTTGCAGAGCAAGAAAACAGAATATACACCAAATAATTTTAAAATTTATTGCTAATCTAGCTTTTATTTAACAACAATATTGTTACTTTGTAATACCGCATTTAATATTAAAAATATACCATAAATTATGGATCAAATAGTAACATTTGGTGAAGTATTAATGCGTCTATCTCCCGAAGGGAATAAAAAACTTATTCAAGCCAACTTATTAGAGTTTTACTTTGGAGGCACCGAGGTTAATGTTGGCGTTTCTATTTCTAATTTTGGAGGAAATGTAAAACATATAAGCTGTGTATCTAACGATTTTGTAGGCGATACCGCTATAGCCTACCTACAAAAATTTGGTGTAAGCACATCGGCTATCACAAGATCTAACAGACCTTTAGGTGTTTATTTTTTAGAGGTTGGTGCTGTAATGAGGCCAAGCTCTATTTCTTACAATAGGTCGCATTCTTCATTTTCTGAAATTCAACCAGAAATGGTTAATTGGGAAAAAGCCATGAAAAAAGCTAAATGGCTACATTGGACAGGTATTACCCCTGGACTTTGCAAAGGAGGTTACGAAACATTAAAACAAGGTTTAATTCTTGCAAAAGATAAAGGTATTACTGTATCTGCAGATCCTACATACAGAAGTGGCTTATGGAAGTATGGAGAAAATGCTAAAGATGTTTTACAAGATTTACTAAACTACTCGAATATTTTTATTGGTGGTATTAATGAAATTAATGAAATTCTTGGTACAAATTACACCTACTCTAACGAAGATTTTATAACTGCTAGTAAACATTTAATTAAAGAGTACCCTAGTATTGTTAAGGTATTTGATAAAATTAGAACTGCTATTAATTCTTCTTGGCATAAAATAAGAGCTAGAATGTGGAATGGTTTTGAGTTTAGAGAAACCGTAGATTTTGAAATTACTCATGTTATTGATAGAATAGGAACTGGTGATGCTTTTGCTGCTGGACTAATTTATGGTTTACAAGAGTTTGACGACTATAAATCTATGGAATTTGCAAGTGCTGCTTGTGCTTTAAAACACACATACGAAGGCGATATAAATTATGCTACTGTTGCCGAAGTAATGGGTATTTTAAATGGAAATATCTCTGGACGATTAACGCGATAAAAGAAAAATTACTTTTTTACTATAACACTACCTGTAGAACCTGCTTTACTTGAAGTTAGCTTAAAAACAAAATGAGGTTTAATATTTTTCTCTTCTCTGTGAGAAACATAAAGAATAGCCGTATTGCTTTCTTTTGCTATTTTATTAATTAATTCAGAAAACATTTCGGCATCAAAATCATCAAGCCCATTTATAGGCTCGTCAAGAATTAATAATGGCGGTTGTTTAACCATTGCTCTTGCAATAAGTACCAACCGCTTATGCCCATCAGATAATAAGTTAAAATTTTTATCCTTTATATCGAACATGTTTAATAATCGTAACCATTGGTGTGCAATTTGTATTTGCCTTTCGTTAGGTATTTTATAAAGCCCTATAGAGTCTAAAAAACCTGAAACAATCATGTTTTCTATAGAGTCTTTTCTTTTAAAGCCAATTAACATATCTGAAGAAAAGAAACCGATATGCTTTTTTATATCCCAAACACTTTCTCCACTCCCCTTTTTCATATCAAAAAGCGTCATATCTTGCATAAATCCTTTTGGATTATCGCCAGATATTAAATTTAAAATGGTGCTTTTGCCTGAGCCATTAGGCCCTATTAATTGCCAAAATTCACCTGGCTTTATTTCCCAATTAATGTGTTTAAGTATACAGCGTTTACCATAACTTAAAGTAACATCTCTTAAATGTATTAAAACTGAAAACTTGTTTTTTAATTGCTTGTAATCTTGCGGTAAATCTAGAACGAAATTTTTAAATGTTTTTGGTGTTTCCAAATTATTAATAACAACCAATGTGCCATTTTCTATTTTAAAAACAGTTTCAATAAACGATAAAACATCTCGTTTTCTGTTAGAAATTTGAATAATTATAGTTTCTGCGCTAAGTGCTTCTAACGATTTTTTAATATCGCTTTGCGCTTGTACATCTAAGCTATCAAAAGCATTATCTACTATAATGCATTTAGGTTTTTTAGATATAATGTGCTGCAAAAGAGCCTTTCTACGCTCGCCTTGAGAGGAGTTTCTAAGGCTGTTTTTTGTTTTTGTTTCTACATCAAATTGTCCATGTCTTCTCTCTTCATCTATAAACTTATTTAAAGTTATATCTGAAAAAAGCGCATAATTTTTATCAAAAGAATCAGAAAAAAATTGATTAGACAAAATACCTTCAATAAGGCTTTTCTTATTTTGCTTATTGCTAATATAAACTGCTACGTGTTTAAGCTTTGTCAAGAAAAAATATTATAAATCTTTAGTATGAAAAGACACTAAACCTTCAATAGGTCTGCGCTCAAAATTACCAACTTTAAAGCCCATTTCTTCTGCTACTGCTTTTATTTCGTTTTGAGAAAAATAAGCAATAGAGCCTGCAAAATGAACCGGTGCTGTTTTTAATTCTTCTTTAAATTGAAAAATCATATTTCTAGCAAATTCACGAATACCTTTTTTAATAAGGTTTATTGTATATTCTGAATCTTTATGAAGAAACATAAATTCTGCAAAATTTGCCAAGTATGCGTTAGGGTTTGGCTGTTTGTATAAATTATACTTTATATAATCAGAATCCATATTAAATTTACTTCCAAATGCAATTTTTACATCTTCTGGCATATGCCCAAAGTAATAATCTCTAATTAATTGTTTACCGTAGTAATTACCAGATGCATCATCCATAAGCGTATAACCCAAAGAGTTTACGCGTTGGTGTAATTTTTTACCATCGTAATAACTACAGTTAGAGCCTGTACCCATAATACAAACTATGGCAGCCTCGTCTACACTATTTATTGTAGAGTATACAGCAGCTAAGGTATCTTCGTTTACTTCGACATGTGCATTAGGAAAAATGCCTTTTAAAACATCTATTAAAAGCTCTTTAGGTTTTTCTGTACCACAACCTGCACCGTAAAAAAACACATGAGTTACACTGTTGCTATTATTTTTTAACTCTTTACTTTTTTTAATTTCTTTTTCCAGTTTTTTATCAGATAAAATAGCTGGGTTTAATCCTTTAGTTCGTATTTTTTCTAGTAACTGGTTTCCGTTATTATCTACCGCAATCCAATCTGCTTTTGTAGAACCACTATCAACAATTAAAATCATAAGTTTTTGAGTAAAAAAAATCCACAGCATTATTATTCTTAATAATGCTGTGGAAATATATAAAATAAAATATTATAAAGAACCGATATGTTGTGCTAAATCAATTAATTTAGTTGAGTAACCATACTCATTATCATACCAAGATACTAATTTGATGAAACCATCATTTAATGCCATACTTGCGTTAGCGTCAAAAGTACTTGTTTTTGGTTCTGACACGAAATCTTGAGATACAACACCTTCTTCAGTGTAACCTAAAACACCGTTTAAGTCTCCTTCAGAAGCATCTTTTAAAGCTTGTTTTACTTCATCCCAAGATGCTGGCTTTTCTAAACGACAAGTTAAATCTACAACAGATACATCAACAGTAGGTATTCTAAAAGCCATACCAGTTAATTTTCCGTTTAATTCTGGAATTACTTTTCCAACAGCTTTAGCTGCTCCTGTAGAAGCTGGCACAATGTTGTTTAAAGAAGCACGACCTAATCTGTAATCTTTTCTAGAAACACCATCTACAGTAGATTGTGTTGCTGTTGCAGCGTGCACAGTAGTCATTAATCCTTCTGCAATACCAAATTTATCGTTAATTACTTTTGCTAATGGTGCTAAACAGTTAGTAGTACAAGAAGCGTTAGATACGATTTTGTGATCTGCAGTAATTTCTTTGTGGTTAACTCCCATTACAAACATTGGAGCATCAGCAGAAGGTGCAGAAATTGCAACTTTCTTAGCTCCAGCTTTAAGGTGAGCTTCAGCTTTATCTAAAGTAGTGAAGATACCTGTACAATCTAAAACTACGTCTGCTCCAACAGCATCCCATTTTAAATCTTCTGGATTACGCTCAGCAGTTACTCTAATAGTGTTTCCGTTTACTATTAAATTTCCATCTTTAGTTTCAATAGTACCATCGAACTGTCCGTGAACAGAATCAAATTTTAATAAGTAAGCTAAGTGGTCTACGTCTAGTAAATCATTAATCCCTACTACTTCAATATCGTTAGATCTAGAAGCTGCTACTCTAAAAGCGATTCTACCTATTCTACCAAATCCGTTAATTCCAATTTTTAATTTTGACATTTTAATATGTATTAATGTTAAGTGCTCATTATATCTGAAACACGCAATAATTCTAAATTTATTTTTGACTTTCCTTTTATGGCATTATCTAATGGCGTCAACTCCATTTTATTTTTAAGCAAGCCTACCATGTAATTAGATTTTCCTTCTAATAAAGATTCGACTGCTTTTACTCCCATTCTACTTGCTAAAACACGATCGAAACATGATGGAGAGCCACCACGCTGCATATGCCCTAGAACAGATACTCTTACATCGTACCCTTCCATATTCTCGTCTACGTAGTCTTTAAGTTCAAAAATATTTTTACCTATTTTATCACCTTCAGCAACAACTACAATACTAGATGTTTTTCCAGATTTACGACTTCGTTTTAAAGATTCTACCAATCTATCTAGACCTAAATCTTCTTCTGGTATTAATATTTCTTCTGCTCCTCCTGCTATACCAACGTTTAATGCAATATGCCCTACATCGCGCCCCATAACCTCTATAAAAAATAATCTGTTATGCGAACTTGCTGTATCTCGTATTTTATCTATGGCATCAACTACTGTATTTTGTGCAGTATCAAACCCTAAGGTATGTGTTGTTCCAAAAATATCGTTATCAATTGTTCCTGGTATTCCCATTACAGGAAAATCAAATTCTTCGTTAAATATTAAAGCACCAGTAAAGGTACCGTCTCCTCCAACAGCAACTAAAGCATCTATTTCTGCTTTAATTAATTGCTGGTGTGCTTTTTCTCTCCCTTCTTTAGTTCTAAACTCTTGAGAACGAGCAGATTTTAATATAGTACCACCTTTGTTAATGATACCTTTTACACTTCGAGCATTCATTGGTTCGAAATCACCTTCCATTAGTCCTTCGTAACCACGATAAATACCGACACACTCTATATTATGATATGCACACGTTCTTACAACAGAACGAATGGCAGCATTCATACCTGGGGCATCGCCTCCAGATGTAAATACACCTATTTTTTTTATTTGTCTTGGCATTAATTCCTTGTATTAAGATAGTAAAATTAATAAACAAAAAGGATTTAACATTATGATTTACTTTATTTTAATAATACATTTAAAACTATAACGTTTTAGTTAATAAAAAACATGTTTATCAAATAAATTTACAATCTAAAAAAGAGATTTTTTATTATTTTTTGTCCTTTTGAGACGATTTGTGAGTAATAAAACTAGGTAAAGCGCTTTCGGGAGTAGATTTTTTTTCTGTTTGCAAAGCTTCTTTGTTAGGCTCTTTCTTTTTAAATATGATACGAATTAATTCTTTAAACGTATCAAAATCTACATTATAAGACAATCCAGCTCCTTGGGTATAACCTATATCTTCTCCAAAGTTTCTTATACTATTCTCGCGATTAAATACTTTGGCTGTTAATGTACCATCTTCGTTTAAAAGAAAGTTTATTTCTGCATCTCCAGCTACTACTGTTTCGTTTGCTCCTGCTCCACCTACTGGCACACCTACTTTACCATTTATAAGCACACGATCGCTAATTTGAGTTTTAATGGTAACGCCAAACCTATCGCTAGATTGGTAATCGGGTCTATTCTCGCCTGCTTCGTAATTTAAGCCAATATCTACTTTACCATCTTCGTTTGTAAAAATGCCATTAATAATACCATTTAAACGCTCGGCAATTGTTCCTGAGAAATTTAAATCGTCTAAACCTCTAGAAAACGAACCTGTAGAAAGTAAATACAATGCTTGATTTTGTTTATCGTCTTCGGACTCTAACCTATATTGCAACTCAGATTTTATTGTAGAATTTACATTTGGAAACTCAAAGCTAAAATTAGGGTTTAACTGCTCTAAACCACCATTTAAATTTATGTTTAACTCGACAGGAATACTTCTACTTATAGGGTTATCTAGTAAAGGAGACGGGTTTGCTTGTGTTTTATAAACTGCGAGCATGTCTATTCTTGCATTTAATGGTTCGCCATCCCAAGCTACTGTACCTCCTGGTTGTACAATAAATTCTTTTTGTACCAAACCACCGTAGGCAAAATTATATACTCCTTCGAACACAGAGAAATCGCCCCACATATTAAACTTACCATTGGTATTTATTTCTACCAACAAACCTCCGCTACCTCTACCTTTTAAGGAGTGCCCAGTGCTTCCGTCTATAATAATTTCTACTTCGGCATCTTCGGTAACATCTAAATCAAAGTATAATTCAAGACCTTTTATTTGCTCTACAACAAACTCTTCTCCTAGTTCTTTTGCTCTTTTTTGCTCTGATGTTATAAAATGAATAAAAGTATTATCTCCAAAAGACTCAGTATCGCTAATTGGAATTTTAAATACTGTACCTTGTTTTGTTTCGCCTACAACACTTATAAGCAACTCTTCTGTTGGTCCGCTAATATTAGCTCGGCCTCCAATAAATCCTGTTCCAAAATATGCAGATTCTTCAGTTTGCTTGGTATCTAGAATTAATAGCCTTGGGGTTTCTAAATTTAAATCTAAACTCCATTTTCCAAAATTAACATGACTTAATTCTCCATCTAAAACACCTTTAGAATTATGTTTTACATCTGTTAACTTTATTTTATTAAATATAAAACTTTGATCTTTTAACGTAACCGATGCATTATCTGCAAAACTATAATCTACATTAAGGTACGGTATAGCAAGTCCAGATTTATTTAGTATTAAGTTTCCATTTATTTTTGGTTTTTTTAAATCGCCTTTAATATTGGCATTACCAGTTACTACACCTCTAATTTTATTTAAAACATCTTCTAGAAGCGGATTTAATGGTTTTAAATTAAAATCTTTAAACTTTAAATCGACGTCTATTTTAGATTGTTTACCAACCACATTTATATTACCAATGGCACTAAACGATTTAGAGACATCATCTTTTATACTGGCATTTACGCTATAATTGGTTAAGGTTTCGTTACCCGAAATGGTAGCATCAAAAGAACCTAAAGGAAAGTTATTAACCTTAAAATCGTCAATTACAACGGTAGAGTTTGGTAAATAGCTTCCGTTTTGTTGTAAAATATCTAGTTTACCATTTACATTTCCTGCTAGCGATAAACTATCTATACTTGGTGTAATTTTTGCTAGATCTACGTTTTTAAAATTCAGTTTTAAATCTTTTTCTGTAGAATCTTTAATAAATCCAGAAAGCATCATTTCTTCGTCAAGATGATTAATCTTTAACTTATTAATGTTAAATACTGAAAGATCTTTATTAAATGAAAATTTATTGAATTTATCTTGATTTTCATTTATTAACCATTTATTACCTTTTATAGTAACATCTGATTTTTTAAACCCAACAACAGATTCTTTTTCTTGATTAATGGTATGATAAAAGCTTAAATTATAACTATCATTATTGCGCTTACCTCCATTAAACTCTGAACGCATAAACAATGTATCGTTAACAGTTACATTAATTAAATTAAACTTAGATACATTATAAAATTTAGTATTTAAACTATCGACCTCTAAATAGGTATTAAACAAAGGGTTACCGTTATCTACTTGTAACTCTATATTACTTGCAAAATTATTTAAATATTTAATTTCGGGCGATTTAAAGGTTAGCCTAAATTTTTCTTGATCGCTTTCTACACGACCTCGAATAAAAGTATTTTTACCTAGTTTAATTTCTGGGTATACCACTTCTATAATTTTATTGTAAATCTTGAAATTAAAATCTATGTACTGATCTTGTTTTACCTCGTGCGGTGTATAATTGGTATAAATATGTCCTAAAGAATTTTCTACAAGATTTACTAAATCTTTAA
Organism: Postechiella marina; assembly: GCF_039538365.1. Lineage (NCBI taxonomy): Bacteria > Pseudomonadati > Bacteroidota > Flavobacteriia > Flavobacteriales > Flavobacteriaceae > Postechiella > Postechiella marina. The sequence continues at coordinate 312,866 of NZ_BAABCA010000001.1, read as the reverse complement.
ATACAAAGCGACCATTTAAACTTCCTTCTATAATATCTGGCGAGTTAATATCTATAAATCTTTTTTTACCATCAAATCTAGAAGATACATCGAAGGCATCAAAATAATAAGTATCGTTTTGGTTTTTATAAGATGTATTTCTGAAAGCTATTTTACCATAGGCATCATCATATGTACTGCTATTCATGTTCATTTTAACAGCACTTTTTAAAATAGAAATACTATCCTTTTTTACAAAGTTTAAAACATTAAGATTTGCATAATCTATTTTAGCTTCAAAATCGTATTTTTTTACTGCTTCAGAGTAATCTACAAGTCCGGTAAAATTAAGTTTTAGGTTTTTATCGTTTGCTATAAGATTGCCATCAAATATTTTATTTCTAATATTACCTGCAACCTTAATTTTATCGTATTTATAATTGTTGTAAACTATATTAAAAACATCTCCTTTAACTTGTGTATTTATGGTTTCTGCAATAAAACCTGTACCATTTACATCTAGGTTTAAAGAGGTTAACCCCACAGTAGTATCGTCTATAAAACTACCTAAATCAAATTCTTCAAGAACAATATTACCTGTATAATTTGCATTATCAATATCGTCTATTTTAGAAATATTTAAATTAGAATCTATAAAACCTAATTCTGTATTTATTTCTATATCTGCTACTACTTTTTGCGATGTTACTTGAGATTGTCCTGTAATTACAAACGCACCCAACCTATTAAAAGAAGATGGTATTGAGGCGCCTAAAACGTTAGGTAATAAAGCTGTTAAATCGTTGTATGTAGATGTTAAATTTCTAAAACGAGCATCCATAGAAAACGTATTGGCTGCAGCACTAAAGAGATTTTTAAAAACAAAATCGCCATATATTTTAGAATTTCTACTAGTGTTTAATTTTAAATTAGATACAGCCAAATTATTTAGTGTTCCCATTAATTCTGTATCGAATTTAGCATATTGATTTGCTCCAAATTCGTTATAAAAACTATTTAAATCGTCTAAAAGTAAGCTTGAATCTTTAAAATTGGCATTTATTTTAACTTTGTTTTCAAACTCGGCAAAATCTTTTCTATCATAGGAAAAAAATAAATCTCCTTTTAAAAGTGATTTTTCTGTTTTTATCTCTAAATCAGAAAACTTCATATCTGTTAAAGTATATGAGAAGTTTGTCATTAAATTTTTAAGTCTTAAACCTCTATGATCTAGCAAATTCAATGTATTAACACGCATGCTTACATCGCTACCATTAATTAAAAAATTGGTAGCATTTATATTTAAGTCTTTAAAATGTAGTATGTTGGGCGTTTCTTTATTCTCGTCTATTAAATTAAAAACTCCGTTATAAATAGATACATCACTAGACGACATTAAAAAAGAACTCTTCCCCTCTCTTGGGTTGTCGCTATCAAATCGAGCTACAAAAACATCTAAATTAGTATCTGTAGTATCTTTATATGTTTTAATATTAAATATTAAATCTGTAATATTAATATCTCCAAAAACAAGTTTGCCTCTAGATAAATTTCCAAAACTTAAAATGGATGTATTTAACTCTGCAATACTTATTAAGGTATCTTTTTTATAGTCTTCTATGTAAATATTTTTTAACTCTACATCGCCATTAAACTGTAAACCTACCTTTTCTATATTTATGTTTGTACCAAAATCGTCGTTTAGCATTTTGGTTGCAGATTTGCCCAGACTTGTTTGAATAAAAGGAATAGAAAGCACCAACACCAATATGATGAACAATAACAGCAAAATGGCTGCTAACTTCGATACTATTTTAAGAATCTTTTTAATACGTGATAAAGTTATAATATAATTAAGTAATACCCTCTATTTTTACAAATTTTATATAAAAATGAGTAGCTTTGTATTTACGAATAAAATGAGAACTACAGACTTTTATCTGTTGTCAAAATTAACAATTATTGTGCCTAATATTTATTAATGTCTTCACAAAATATTTACATCCTTGGAATTGAGTCTTCCTGCGACGATACAGCTGCTTCTGTTATACATAATGGTAAGATTTTAAGCAATGTTATTGCTAGCCAAAAAATACACGAAGAGTTTGGCGGTGTTGTGCCAGAATTAGCGTCTAGAGCGCACCAACAAAACATTGTGCCAGTAGTACATCAAGCTTTAGCAAAAGCCAATATAACCAAGTCGCAACTTAATGCTATTGCTTTTACACGTGGCCCTGGTTTAATGGGCTCTTTACTTGTTGGCACCTCTTTTGCAAAATCTTTAGCCTATGGGTTAAACATACCACTTATAGATGTTAACCATATGCAAGGTCATATTTTAGCACATTTTATAGACGAAGAAGGTTTTGACAAGCCTCCTTTTCCGTTTTTAGCCATGACCATATCTGGCGGACATACGCAAATTGTGCAAGTAGACAATTATTTTGACATGACCGTAATAGGCGAAACTATTGATGATGCAGTTGGAGAAGCTTATGATAAAAGCGGGAAAATTTTAGGCTTAGGCTATCCTGCAGGACCAGAAATAGACAAGCGTGCGCAACTTGGCAACCCAAAAGCGTTTCAATTTACAAAGCCAAAAGTTGATGGTTTAAATTTTAGCTTTTCTGGTTTAAAAACAGCCATACTTTATTTTATTCAGAAAGAAGTAAAAAAGAATCCAAATTTTATTGAAGAACATTTAAATGATATTTGCGCCTCTATTCAATATACCATAATTGGTATTTTAATGGACAAGCTAAAAGTTGCTAGTAAACAAACTAATATAAAACATATTGCCATTGGTGGTGGCGTATCGGCCAATTCGGGTATAAGAAATGCCCTTAAACTTGGTGAGCAAAAGTTTGGTTGGTCCACATACATCCCTAAATTCGAATTTACTACAGATAATGCAGCGATGATTGCTATTGTAGGCTATTTAAAATTTTTAGACGACGATTTTGCAGAACAAAATATTACAGCTTCTGCTCGATTAAAAATATAGAACCAATTAATAACAATAGTTAATGAAATTAAATAAACCTTATCCCTTTTTTTGGGCAACCGCTTTAATTTTATTTTCTATTAGTTTTTTATATAAAAACAGCAACCAAACTATTGATGTTAATATATACGACACTTATATTATAGTGGCTAAATACCATCAAATTATTTTTGTTTCTATAATTTTATTTAGCATTGGCTTACTCTATTTTTTACATGATAAATTAAAAGTTTATTTAACAAAAAAACTATCGTTAATACACACACTTATAACAATTGTGGGTTTTACAATTTGCTTATTCCCCCCTTTTAACTCACAAAAAAAAGATGAGTTCCCTTTATTAGACACCTCTACAAATTATATACAACCAACCATTATTATAGTACTAATCTTAATTCAATTTGTATTTATTTTAAATTCTGCTATTAGCATATATAAATATCTATTAAAAAAGTTGTAAACATTAAATTCTTAAAAACTATATTTGAGGCCCTCTTAATTATCCCCATTAAATTCTAAATTTGAAATATCAAATCTTATAATATGCCTAAATTTTTACTTAATTGCCTACTACTAGCCTTTGCAACAACTGTAATGGCACAAAAATCTGCTACAGAAAAAGAATTAAAATCTTTAGAAAACATAGAGCAAGCAGAAACTTATCTAGAAAAAAAAGCCTCTAAAAAGAATAAGTTTATTGTTTTTAACGAAGAAAAACATAAAACAACCTTAGCCAAAAAGCTTTTTAAAATGCCAGTTGGAGGGACAGAAAAAACAGAGAACGAATTCGAAAAAACCTTTTATAAGGTAGTAGAAAAAATAAAAACACCTTATTATAGAGTTGCTTATATTTACTTAAACGGTAAGCAAATAGACCTTAAAGAAGTAAATAGCTATAGAGACGATTTAATTACAAAATACAACAATTCGTCTCCATTTAATTTTCTTGCTAAACGCCATTCTATGGACAAAAATGCTACGCGTGGTGGCGATTCTGGTTGGTTTTCTAAAAACGATAAAAATTCAACTTTCGAAACACTTATCATAGAAGACAATCACGATTTAGATGCTATTTTTCCTTTAGATATTCCATCAGAAAGTAGTTATTATGTGGTTTTAAAAACACACGAACCAAAAGAAATTTCAGAAATAAAAGTTTTAAAAATTGTAGAAGCAAAAAGATAATGCAACTTTTTTATAATTCAGAAATAAACAACCAAGACACAGAGTTTTCTTTTTCGAGAGAAGAAAGCAAACATATTGTTAAAGTATTACGTAAAAACATTGGAGATATTCTACATATCACCAATGGTAATGGCTGGTTATTTAAAGCAGAAGTTATAATTCCCAATATAAAAAAATGCGTAGTTCGTATTATTTCTAAAAATAAACAACCACACAAACCCTACCAATTACATTTAGCTGTTGCTCCTACAAAAATGAACGATAGATACGAGTGGTTTTTAGAAAAAGCGACCGAAATTGGTATAGATTGTATAACACCAATAATTTGCGACCATAGCGAGCGTAAGTTTATAAAAGCAGAGCGTTTCGAAAAAATATTACAATCTGCCATGAAGCAATCTTTAAACGTGTATTTACCAAAATTACAACCAGCAATTACTTTAAAAGAGTTTTTAAAACAAGATCTAAATGGCCAACTTTTTATTGCGCATTGCGAAGAAACCAATAAAAAGTCGTTAAAAAAAGAACTTAAAGCCCATAGCGATACCACTATTTTAATTGGCCCAGAAGGCGATTTTTCTACTAAAGAAATAGAACTAGCCATGCAAAACAATTTTATTCCTGTAACTTTGGGAAACACAAGATTGCGAACAGAAACCGCTGCTATTGTAGCTTGCCACTCTGTAGCGTTTACTAACGAGTTGTAACACATGAAAAAAACATTTCTATTTTTAATTTTACTACTGGTATTTTTAAATACTAATGCGCAAGACTTGGCAGTTTTAAAATATAATGGAGGTGGCGATTGGTATAGTAATCCTACTGCATTACCAAATTTAATTGCGTTCTGCAATAAAAACATTAACACTAAAATAAATACTAAACCCAAAACGGTAGAGGTTGGAAGTTCTGATATTTTTCAATTCCCGCTACTACACATGACAGGACATGGTCATGTTTTTTTTAGCGAAACCGATGCCGAAAATTTAAGAAACTACTTAATATCTGGTGGTTTTTTACATATTGACGATAATTATGGCATGGAGCCTTATATTATAAAAGAGCTAAAAAAAGTCTTTCCTAATAAAAATTTAGTAGAGTTACCAGCTACACATGCCATATTTAATGTGGCTTATAATTTTCCTAAAGGATTACCTAAAATTCATGAGCATGATGCTAAACGTCCGCAAGCTTTTGGGTTATTTCAAGATGATAGGCTAATACTTTTATTTACTTTTGAAAGTGATTTAGGCGATGGTTGGGAAGATGCAGAAATACATAACGACCCTGAAGATGTAAGAGAAAAAGCACTTAAAATGGGAGCTAACATTATTAAATATGCCTTCGAAAATTAATTTATCATGCAACTATCTTACTATTGTAGTACTAAATCATGTCAAAAATTAAACTATATAAAGGTACAATCCAACAATAGGTTTGAGCTAAAGGAAGAGCTAGGCTTAGAAATAAACGAACGCTGTAAACATTGTGGCAACTACACCAAAAGACATATAAATAGACTGCACTGTAGCCCAAATTACGCCATTATAATAGGTGGTTTAGTACTTGCAGTTGTAATAACTATATTTATATGGCACTTAGGTTTTGTGTCAACACTAACCGGTTCGATTCCTATTGGAATATGGATGAATCAAGAAAAAAAAGCAAGTACTTTTAACAAAGTGCTAATTGACGATTAATTATACATTACAAGTGCAACTTACACATTATAATACAGAATTTACAAAGCGTACATTTCCAGTAGTTTTAGTATGCGACAATGTTACCAACGCTCCTAATTTAGGTAGCTTGTTTAGAATTGCCGATGCTTTTGGCATACAAAAACTTATACTTTGTGGCAAAAACATTGTTATTGGGCGTAAACTAACAAAAACATCGAGAGCAACAGAAAAAGTTGTTAATTACGAGATTTGTAGCTCTGCTTCAGCAGTAACTAAAACATTAAAAGACGAAGGCTATCAAATTATAGCTTTAGAAATTACTAAAACAAGTAAACCTATTCATAATTTTAAATTTTCGAACCAAACCCCTATAGCTTTAGTTATTGGCGATGAGAATTTTGGAGTATCAGAATCTATTCTAAATATATCTAACGAAGCCATTCACATAGATATGTTTGGTAATAATAGTAGTATGAATGTGGTACAAGCTACCAATATTGCTTTATACGAAATAACAAAACAACTTATGTAAAGAGTTTTATATATTTACTAAATGAATTCGAACACCATATCAAACGGTATTTTAAAAGCTTTGGCTATCATTTTAGGCATGGCCTTATTGCTGTTTTTTCTATATAAAATACAATCGGTTATTATTTACATTGCAATTGCTGCAGTTATATCTTTAATTGGCAGACCTATAATTTCTTTTTTATCAAATAAATTAAAATTTAAAAACACAATTGCTGTTATTGTAACTATGGTTATTCTTGTTGGGCTTTTTGTTGGCTTAATAGGCATGTTTATACCGCTAGTTATAGAGCAAGGACACAACCTATCGCTGTTAGATATAGAACAATTACAAAGTAATGTAGAAGGTTTGTACACAGAGGTAATTAACTACTTTGCGCTAAACCAAATTGATGTCGAACAATCTATAAAAAAATCTAATCTATTATCTAAAATAGATTATGCTCTTATTCCCAATTTTTTAAATGCTGTTGTTGGTGGACTAGGAACTTTTAGTATTGGCTTATTTTCGGTACTTTTTATATCCTTTTTCTTTTTAAAAGATACAGAGTTGTTCGAAAGCGGTATACTTACTTTTATGCCTGCTAATAAAGAAGCGCGCTGGAAAAAATCTTCTAAAAAAATAAAAGACTTATTATCTAGATACTTCGTGGGCTTAATTTTTCAAATACTCATTTTGTTTGTTATTTACACTATTGTACTTTTAATTTTTGGTATAGATAACGCCATTGTAATTGCTTTTTTATGCGCCCTTTTAAACCTAATACCTTATGTTGGCCCTTTGGTAAGCGCTGTATTAATGATAATACTTAGTATGTCTAGCAATTTAGGCGAGAGCTTTAGCGATGTTATTTTACCAAAAACAAGTTATGTAATGGTTGGCTTTGTTATTGCACAATTGGTCGATAATTTCTTTAGTCAGCCCATTATATTTTCAAAAAGCGTAAAATCTCATCCGTTAGAAATTTTCTTAATTATAATAATTTCAGGCATTTTATTTGGAGTTGTAGGCATGATCGTAGCTGTGCCTGCTTACACAGCCATAAAAGTTATTTTAAAAGAATTTCTGTCTGAAAACAAAGTTGTACAACGCCTTACAAAAGATTTATAGTAGCCTTTGAATCGTTTTATTTTAAATACTGAAATACAAGCGTTTATAAATAATAATATAAATGCTGATACTACTGCGTTGTTATTTAAAAAAACAGTTTTTTCTTCGGAAGAATTAAAACTAATAATAGACCAAATAGCAGCTAAACAACGTTGTTTAAAAAAGTTAAATACGTGGTTTAATACACCAAATATTTATTATCCTAATAAACTTAATATAGAGCAAACCTCGTCTGAGACTACAGCAAATTATAAAGCTAGTTTAATTCATGGCCTCTCTATAATAGACATAACTGGTGGCTTTGGGGTCGATTGTTTTTATTTTTCTAAACAATTTAAACAGGTTACCCACTGCGAAATAAACGAAACATTATCTAGCATTGTGGCGCATAATTACCGCCAATTAAAAACAGACACCATTAAAACTCTGCCAAAAAACGGAATAGATGTTTTAAAGGAAAGCAACACCAGTTTCGATTGGATCTATATCGATCCATCTCGTAGACACGACAGTAAAGGCAAAGTGTTTTTTTTAAACGATTGCTTACCCAATGTGCCTTTGCATTTAGATTTGCTTTTTAGCAAAGCAAATAACATCTTGATTAAAACATCACCTCTGCTCGATTTATCTATTGGTATTAACGAATTAAAGCATGTTAAAACCATACATATTGTGGCTGTAAACAATGAAGTTAAAGAACTTCTTTGGGTTTTAGAAAACCATTTTGAAGGAAAGATAACTATAAAAACAGTAAACCTTAAAAAAGAAAAAAACGAACACTTCAACTTTTACCTTGAAGACGAAAAGCTTATAGAACCTGAGTATAGTTTGCCTCTTTCTTATTTGTACGAGCCTAATGCATCTATTTTAAAATCTGGAGCTTTTCAATCTATTTCTAACAAATTAAAAGTCTGCAAACTTCATAAGCATTCGCATTTATACACATCTAAAAATTTAATAAATTTTCCTGGTCGTATTTTTAAAATTAAAACCATTTTACCTTACAATAAAAAAGCTATTAAAAAATTAGGTATAACTAAAGCAAACATAACCACACGTAACTTTCCTGAAAATGTACAGCAAATAAGAAAAAAGCTAAATATTAAAGAAGGAGGTCTTTTGTATTTATTTTTTACAACCGACCGTAACAATCAAAAAATAGTATTGATAACTAATAAACCTTAAGTTTAATCCATGACACTTCAAGAATTAACTGGTAAATATGCAATTACAGGCACTAACCAAGATGCAGAGTCTAACACCTATAAAGGCGTTCTTGATTTATCTATAAATGCAAACAATAGAATTGAAGCGAAATGGCTTATTAACCAAAACCAAGAACTTTTTGGTAACGGTTTTTTTAAAGACAATATTCTTGTTATTAATTTTAATTACAAAAGCGACAACACCATATTTAAAGGTGTAGTTGTTTACAAATGTATTTCTAAAAACATTTTAGATGGTTTTTGGTCTGAAAAACACGGAGATCCTAGGTATTTAGGCGAAGAACGCTGCTATAGAATGGATAGCCTTAAAGAAATGCTTAACTAAAAACACCTAATTACTTTAAACAAAAAACTGTTTACATGCTTTTAAAACAAAAGTTTACCCAAACACTTTACTTAGCGTTGTTACAGAAAGTAATATACTAATAGCTAATATTATAAACCCAAAAATGTTTTGCCTTAAAGTATTTTTATAATCGCCTAAAACCGATTTTTATTCATTATTTAGTTGAATTTAACGCATAAATAGCAAAACTCCCTAACCAATGCCCTCCCATATAATAGTCTCCAAAAATACTTGGTAACGAATAGTTTATATGCTTATTGGCTATATTATTTAAATGGCTATATTCTGGCAAGCCTTCTGCTATTTTATTTAAACTCCAAGCTCTAGAAAAATTTACACCATCTAAATGCACCAAATGCCCATCGGTTCTATCAGAAACTACTCCAACATCTAAAGTAAAATTTTCATTTTTCAAATTTGGTAAAAAAGTTTCTAACCAAGATTTAAATTCATCATTAGGTAAAAGTCGTTTCATTAGCGCTGCTTCTTCTAAGCAAGGCGATAAAAAGTCGCTTCCGCTAGGCTCCCAAGACATAGGGCAATTTTCATCTTTCAAATAGAAAAAATTAGCGCGTTTTTTTATGGCTGTTTGTAAAGCTTCATTGCTTACAGCAACTGCATAATCGTAAGCAAACGATAATCCAAAAGCTGTGTTAGTATGGGTACCTACACGTTGAGGATAATTTAGCTTAGGTAAAAACGCCATATACTTTTCTACTATTAATGCTGTTAAAGGTTCTAGGTGAGCTTCTAAAACCCTCGCTGTATCATCATCCCAAGTATGCAATTCTTCGGCCAACTTTAATAACCAAGCCCACCCATAAGTACGCTCGAAAGATTTGTTATGCTTACCCTTAAAGTAAGCTACCTCTGCAGCTATATTGTCTTTCGTTATATTAATAAGTAAACGCTGTTTTAATGTTTCTACATTTTCTAGGTTTGGAAAAGACTTTAACAGACTTACTAAACTCCAATGCCCATGAACAGACGAATGCCAATCGAAACAACCATAAAAAGCAGGATGTAATTGGGTAGGCGACTTTAAATCTTGATCTCCTGATAATGTTTGAGACAACCTATTAGGATACTCTGTATTTATACAATGTAAAGGTAGTTGTGCCAACTTTTTTGCTTGTTCTAAATTAAGCACAGGAGCTTTAACCTTTTCTACAATAACTTTTTTATTTGCTTTTGGTTTTTCCTTTTTTGCAGATTCGCAATTAAACAAAAAAACAGCTAATACTATTACTAAAATATTTTTCATGATATAAACCTAAGAATTGTTAACTACAAATTAAGTAACAAATATTACTTAATTAAGATTACTCTTTACAATATACTTTTAAAGCAAAGTATCATACAGATTTAACCAACAAGAACAATTAATCGACAGTTAAACTCTTAAACATGTCGACAAATGGTAAACACCTACTATCTATTTCCGTTAAACGACAGAAACTGTTTAACAACCGAAAAACAAAAAAAATCACTCTCATAGCCCTGTATTTTAGCAGTGTAACAAATCTCTTAAAACATGAAAAAAGCATCTTACTTTATTAAAGCTCTAATTTTAATTGTAACAATATCTTCTTGCTCTCCAGAAGAACAAATAGATAATACAAATTTTAATAATATTGAAAACAGCACTCTAGAATTAAATGATATTGAAAACGAGATATTAGAAAAAATAAACAATCATAGAGCTTCTATTGGTTTAAATATTTTAAAAATTAATAATGAAATAAAAATTCAAACAGAAAACCATACCATATACATGATTAATAAAGATAAAGCTTCTCATGATTATTTTTATTCAAGAAAAGAATATTTAATTTCTCATGCTAAAGCTATTAAAGTCTCAGAAAATGTAGCTTATGGATTTACCTCTGCAGAATCTGTAGTAAATTCTTGGATTAAAAGCACAGTGCATGCACAAAACATAGAGGGAGACCACACCCACTTTAACATATCTGCAAAAAAGAACACTAAAGGCAAATGGTATTATACTAATATTTTTATTAAAAAATAATAATCCTTTTTAATCTTTTAAAACCTTCTCATTTTCAAAAAATTAAATAAAAAACGTATTATAAACCTGAATATAATATCTTAACTTTTATTTTTTTCACGCAACTATTTCGTGGTTTCACCATCTTCTAAGTGAATTAAAAAATATATTACCATGAAAAGAAGAATTTTATTTGCAACATGTTTAACAATGATGTCTTTAACAATTATGAGTTGTGACAGTGATGATGATGGTCCTAATTGTCCGGAGCCATTAACAGGCGAACTTAATACCACAGAAACTGAATTTACAGGAAAATGGAGCTTAACAAATATTGAAGCAGATGATGAAGTCGATTTAACTGATGACTCGGTTGATAATCCTAGTACCAATATATTTGAACAATATTCTGCATGCCAACGCGATAATGTTTACGAATTTAAAAACGACAGAGCTTATTCTTTTAAACAAGGAAGTACTGAAACCGACTGCACAAACACCCAAACACTTAGTGGTACATGGATGCTAAACAACAATATTTTAACTTTTGTAGCATTATGCACCTCGCAAAGTATAAATATTGATTTAAATGATGATAATAACGAATTTGTAATAGAAAGCAATTACACTTTTGTAAATGTAGACAACGAAACGATTAACACTAAAGTTGTTTTTACTTATCAAAAAATGGATGACCCACAATAAAACTAAGTTATAGTCTTCAATTATTTTTAAAATAAAAAAAGAACAAGTTTACTATAAACTTGTTCTTTTTTGTTAAACATAGCATTAAATTTTGGCAACTTTAAATGCTTTAATTTTTCTCTTCTTCTTTGTTTTAAAAAAGTACTTACTATTATATTTATTCTGCTTTTTAAATAAATTACATATTTACCATTTCTAGCGCATTATTATACTTTCTTATATACATTTTGAACTTAATTCTTAGAATCCAAAATTTATAAGATAACTTTTTTCTAACTCTTTTAATTTTAATTTGTCCATCCTTCATAGCCTTAATTTTTATACAAAGATATAAAAATTTACAATTAAGACATGTTTTGTTTACATTAATTTAACATTAGGATTTTTAAATAATGAATAAATCACAACAAAAACCACTAATATTCAAGCAATTAAACACACCACCTCTAGCTACGCTGTTAAATTGGTAAGTTTACATAGTGTGTTAGCTAATTTTTATTGTTTTACTTTAGGCTACAAACAGAATACTTGTATTACCTATTAACCAAAACCTATTTAAGACATTAAATTACTACCCTAGCCAACCGTCGCGATCTAGGCTTCGATATTGTATGGCTTCACTTATATGCGAACCATTTACTGCTTCTACACCTTCTAAATCTGCTATAGTTCGTGAAACTTTTAAAATTCTATCATACGCTCTTGCAGATAAATTTAAACGTTCCATAGCTGTTTTTAAAAGTTGCTTAGAGTTTTCATCTAAAACACAGTACTTTCTAATTTGTTTAACATTCATTTGGGCATTATAATGTACGCTATCAGATTCTTGAAAACGTTTAGTTTGTATTTCCCTTGCTAGGGTAACTCGTTTTCTAATATCTACAGAAGATTCTCCTTTTCTATCGTCACTTAACTTATCAAAAGGTACAGGTGTTACCTCTATGTGTATATCTATTCTATCTAATAAAGGTCCTGAAATTTTCCCCATGTAACGTTGCATTTCTGCTGGAGATGATGTTATGGGAGCATCTGGATCGTTAAAAAAACCACTCGGACTCGGATTCATACTCGCCACCAACATAAATGATGATGGGTATGTAACGGTAAACTTTGCTCTAGATATAGTTACCTCTCTATCTTCAAGCGGTTGCCTCATAACTTCTAAAACTTCTCGTTTAAACTCAGGTAATTCATCTAAAAACAAAACGCCATTATGAGATAATGAAATTTCACCAGGTTGCGGATAACTTCCACCACCAACTAAAGCCACATTACTTATGGTATGATGCGGACTTCTAAACGGACGTTGAGCCATTAAACCCGTATCTTTAACACGACCAACTACAGAGTGTATTTTTGTTGTTTCTAATGCTTCATGAAGTGTCATTGGAGGCAAAATACTTGGCAATCGTTTTGCCAACATAGTTTTACCAGCTCCGGGAGGTCCTATTAAAATAATATTGTGGCCTCCTGCTGCTGCAATTTCCATACAACGTTTTATACTTTCTTGCCCTTTTACATCGGAAAAATCGAACTCAGGAAAATCTAAGTTTTTCTCAAATTCTTCTCTTGTATTTATTATGGTTTGCTCTAAAGGTTCTCCTTTATCAAAATAATCGATAACTTGTTTTATATTTTCTACGCCATAAATTTCAAGATTATCTACAATAGCAGCTTCTTTTGCGTTTTGAGAAGGTAAAATAAACCCTTTAAAACCTTCTTCTCTTGCTTTAACAGCAATAGGCAAAGCGCCTTTTAAGGGTTGTAAACTCCCATCTAAAGACAATTCGCCCATAATAAGATATTTATCTAAATTCTCTGCCTTTATTTGGTCGGTAGATGCGAGAATACCAATAGCCAAGGTTAAATCGTAAGCACTTCCCTCCTTTCGTAAATCGGCGGGAGACATGTTAATTATAATTTTCTTTCCTGGAATTCTATAACCGTTATTTTGAAGCGCAGCAGCTATTCTAAAATTACTTTCTTTAATGGCATTGTCTGGCAATCCTACTAGATGATACCCTATTCCTTTATCTACATTAACCTCAACTGTTATTGTTGACGCCTCTACACCGAACACGGCACTAGCAAAAACTTTTTTAAGCATATATTTAGTTTACAGCTTAAATTTAAGAAAAGTATTTTTAATAGTTATAATCAAAAAAGAATCCTCTTAAAAAGAGGATTCTAAACACTATAACATTTGACCTATACTTTAACTCAAATTATTAAAGTATATTTTTTTATTTTGTTCCGTTTAAAAATTTAGGTTTAATAACTAACATAGCCCATCCCCAATTTTGAGAACCCGCTGCAGCATCCTCTGTAATACCTTTTAACTCGTACATACCATCTGCAGCAAACATTTGCGAGTATCCTAAAACTAAAGCGTAGCCTTTAAATGCCTTTTTGTAAACCAAATCTATTTCTGTTCCTAGTGATTTTTCGCCACTTGCCAACTCTTGCTCTCCGCTAAAGTTTAGTGCCTTTACCATTAAGCTAGACGTATCGTTTAATTTAAAGTTTGCACTAACATGTACATCAAATAACCCCACCGAATTAGCGTGGTTTCCTACGTAAAAATAATCCATAAAGCCATTAAACTTATGGTTAGTTCCATATAACGGAAAGAATGCACCTGTTTCTCCAGCATCTCCATCGTTACCACTAATAATTTCAAGTCCTGCGCCTAAACCTACTTTAGCCGATGCTTTATACGTAAAATCTAAACCTAAAAGGTAAGCACCTTTAACATCTACTTCGCCTTGTCTTTCTCCTGTTTGTAAAAAAGCGTTAGCTGCAATTCCAAAATCTCCAGTTTTATAATCTAAATGTGTTCCAAAAGTTTGTAAACTACTTGTTCCATCAACTTCTTGAAAACCATTATTTAATAACAATAAACTACCAGAGAAATTCTCCCAAGCTTGCTTTAAATATAAGTACTGCATCGTCTTATACGAAAAGAAACCTGTTGTAGCATAATTTGTACCAACCGACTGAAAACCTGTAGGGTTAGAGTAATCTTGATTAAATGCTAAACCCGCATCTAACATAAATTTATCTTTTTTATACTTTATAATTGCAGCATCATGATTACGACCTTGCTGTGCCCAATCTAATCCTCCAAATATTCTTTGATCATCATAAGAGATAACTTGGCGCCCCACTTTTGTAGACCAGCCTTCGCCTAAATTAATATCTGCCCATGCTTGAAAAACAGCAAAGGAGTTGTTTTGATCGAAAGGCAAAATTTGTCTATTCTCTCCCCACACCATAATATCTTGAAAACTTACATAAAACTTGTAAGCTTCAGTATTATACCCTGCATTTAATCTTACACGAGTAGAAATACCAAAACCTGCATCTGCATCGTCTGCAATAAGGCTACCAAAACCATTTCTATACTCTGTTCTTGGCCTAAACTCTCCATCTAATGTAAACTGTGCTTGTGCAAATTGGACCATTAAGGCCACTAAACCTATTAATACATATTGTTTTTTCATTGTTTTAGTTTTTTAATTTTGCTTTAATTGTTGTTGTTGTTGTTGTTGTTTGTTTTTACAAATATAAAATTGGCTTTCTGCCTATATTATGACAAAACTCATGTTTGCCTATGCTTTTAATGCTCTAAAAAGTCTATTAAATGCTTTCTGTATTTATAATAATCGTCGTGCTCTAAAACCGACTTACGTGTTCTTGGTCTTTTAAAATCTACATTTAACACATCTCCTATTTTTGCTCTAGGCCCGCTTGTCATCATAACAACACGATCTGCCAAGAATATAGCTTCATCTACATCGTGCGTAATCATTACAGCTGTAATTTTCTCTTTATTCCAAATTTCAATCAAAATGTCTTGAAGCTCCCCACGTGTTAAAGAATCTAGCATACCAAAAGGCTCATCTAATAATAAAACTTTAGGTTTTATGGCAAATGCTCTAGCAATACCAACACGCTGTTGCATACCTTGAGACAAATCTGATGCCCTTTTATAAAACGCATCCTCTAAACCTACTTTTTGTAAATAATACTTTGCAATATCATTACGCTGCGCTTTTGTTGCATCTGGAAACACTTGGTTTACACCTAACAATACATTTTGCAAAGCAGTCATCCAAGGCATTAAACTTGGCGCTTGAAAAATAACACCTCTATCTGGTCCTGGGCCTTTAATGTGTTTTCCTAAAACAGAAATATGACCTCCAGAAATTTCATTTAACCCAGCTATCATAGACAACATTGTTGTTTTACCACAACCAGAATGCCCAATAATGGTAACAAATTCTTCTTTTCTAATTTGAAGATTTAAATCTTCAAGAACCACATAATCACCTTTTGGAGTTGGGTATACTTTCTTTAGATTTTTTAAATCTAACATCACATCATTCGAATGAAACAATCTGTTGTCTGTTAGAGTTTCAGATTTTGGTGGACTTCCTATTATTATACTCATCTGATTATCTTTTTTTAAAATTGGTTAACAAAATCTTTAGGCGTTAAATCTGGTAAAACAATAGACTCGCTCGCCTCGGCTTTACGCTCGTTACCTATATCCATTAAATACTCAATAATGGCATTTCTTGTATCCTTAAAATTTTGATTATCGTTCATTTCCGTTTTATCCCTTGGCCTTTCTATATCAATTTTAAATTCTGGACCAAGAGTAGCGTTTGGACCTGGGCGTAAAGGAATAATTCTATCTGCCATATAAATTCCCTCATCTACATCATTAGTAATTAGTAAAGCAGTACGCTTATCTTTGCCCCAAATATTTAAAATTTCATCTTGAAGATTCCCACGCGTTAAGGCATCAAGAGCACCAAGAGGCTCATCCATAATAATCATCTCCGGTTTCATTGCTAAAGCTCTAGCAACAGCAACACGTTGCCTCATACCTCCAGATAATTCTTTTGGGCGTTTATTAATAGCTGGCGTTAAACTTACCATCTCCACATAATCGGCAACAATTTCGTTTAACTCCTTCTTGCTTTTTTTAGGAAAAGCTTCTTTTACCGCCATAAATACATTTTGCCCAACCGTAAGCCATGGTAATAACGAGTAGTTTTGAAAAATTACTCCGCGCTCGTGGCTTGTACCTTGTACCGGTTCGCCTTTAAATAAAACCTCTCCTCTTGTAGGCTCTATAAGTCCGTTTATTAAGTTTACTAATGTTGTCTTTCCAGAACCTGTAAACCCAACAATAGCAACAAATTCGCCTTCTTCTATCGTTAAATTAATATTCGATAACACCTCGGCTTCAGTATCACCTTGTCCGTAAGTTTTATGTATGTTATTTAATTCTAAATATGCCATTTTTTCTATGTTTAACTGTTAATTTTGTCAATATGTTTATCCAATTCCGATTAAACAATTCAACATCACTATTTGGGCGTTACCACAAGGGTCGGGCTTTACAATACAAGTCCTCGCTTCGTGCCTTCGCTGTGGGCTTTCCTTTGCAATCCCTAACGCTGGTTAATCTTCCATAATCAGTCTTTAACTATATACTAATTACTGCTTTGCTTAATTGCTCAATTATTAACACTTTTATTTTAAATACTTAAGCAATTCAACATTCATTAAATAGCGTCTGTTTTATCAAAAGACACCCAGTTTTGAATAGTTAACATAAATCGGTCTAATAAAAAACCAATAATTCCTATAACAAACATGGCAACAATAATTTTCGCGTTCGAGTCGTTTGCTCCATTTTGGAATTCTTCCCACACAAACAATCCTAGACCAGGACTTTGCGCTAATAATTCTATGGCAATTAAAACCATCCAGGCTACAGATAGGGTAATTTTTAAACCTGTAAAAATTAACGGTAAAGACGATGGTAATACCACCTTAAATATTTTTTGAAACGTACCTAGCTTTAATACTTTAGCAACATTTATATAATCTTTATCAACACTAGACACACCCATAGCAGTATTTACCAAAGTAGCCCACATAGAACATAAACCAACACTTATAAACGAGATTGTAAACGAGCTATCTTCATTAGAGTCTATTAATAACGTCTTAACAATCATAAATACAAGCAAGTACCAAACTACAGGAGAAACAGGTTTAAAAATTTGAATAAACCAATTAAAAGCACTTTTTAATGTTGGACTCAACCCTATAAAAATACCTAAAGGCACTGCAATTAATAAGGCTAATAAAAACCCTGCAAAAACCGTTTGTAAACTTCTAAATATTTGATCTACAAAAGATGGTCTACCCGTATAAGTAATTGCTGCCTTACCTTCTGCAACACGTTTAGCATTTAAAACAGCTGTTTTTTCTTTAAAAGCTGCTTTATCTGCACTAATTATGTTATGGTCTTTTAATAAAGATTTATATGATGCCCAAACTTGAGATGGAGATGGCAATGTATTTGGTTGGCATGTACTATCTCCAGATGCTATACAGGCAGCCAATTTATCGGCCTCTACCTGCCCTTGTTCTGTAAGTGCCTTTTCAATTTTAAAATCTGCCTCAATATTATACAACGCTTTAGCCCCCATGTGCCATAACCCTATAAACAATAATATAGAGGCCAGTGGTACAATAACTTTACGTAAAAAGTTTTTAAAATCTTCTTTATCTAATTTTCCTGTAAATAAATCTGATAGGGTTTTAAAAATGCCTAACCCCATAAATTTAGTTATTTTTCCTAATGTTAAACTTGCTTTCATGGTCAAATGTTTTTTGTAAGATTCTTTAAAAAGCGGTACAAGAAGTTATAATTGAGCCTGCCGAAGTATTTTTACCAATTTTAAAATCGGTTTCAACAAGCTCAACTTAACAAACAAAATAAACTGTGCTTAAATAATTATCTTACTAGTTATAATTATAGGTTGGTTATTTATCTTTATTTCCTATAGAAAAGCTATTAATGTATCCTATCGGATCTTTAGCATCAAAGGAAGTTCCGTCAATAAAATCAGCAGTTGCAGGTTTGTAGCCATCTGTAGTTGGCACATCACTAGCAGGAATATGTCCTTCTGCAACTAATAAATCTGCTGCTTTTTTCCAGATATCTGGTCTGTAAATATCTTTAATCGTATTAGCATACCAATCTGCTGGTTTTGCATCAGGAATTTGTCCCCATCTACGCATTTGAGTTAAGAACCAAATACCATCAGAATAAAACGGATATGTTGCATTGTATTTATAGAATACATTAAAGTCTGGCATATCGCGCTTATCACCTTTTTCGAACTCAAAAGTACCTGTCATAGAATTTGCTAATACTGCTTCTGGAGCACCAACATATTGAGACATTGCCAATATTTTAACAGCTTCTGCCCTGTTACTTGGTTCGTCTAACCACTTACCAGCTCTAATTAAAGCTTTAGTAACAGCAATAGCTGTGTTTGGGTTATCTTCTACAAACTTTTTTGTCATTACAAATACCTTCTCTGGGTTGTTCTTCCAGATATCGTAATTTGTTGTTACTGGCACACCAATACCTTTAAATACAGCTTGCTGGTTCCATGGCTCGCCTACACAGTATCCATATATAGTTCCTGCTTCAAGAGTTGCTGGCATTTGTGGCGGAGGCGTAACAGATAGTAAAACTTCGGCATCAATTTGCCCCTGTACGTTATCGGCAGTATACATTCCTGGGTGAATGCCAGCTGCTGCTAACCAATATCTAATTTCGTAGTTATGCGTAGATACAGGAAATACCATACCCATTTTAAACGGTTTTCCAGAGTTTTTATATTCTGTTATTACTGGTTTTAAAGCATCTGCCTTAATAGGATGAACCGGTTTACCATCTGCCCCTTTTGGTACATTAGGTTTCATTTTAGACCAAACGTCGTTAGATACAGTAATACCATTACCATTTAAATCCATAGAAAATGAGGTTACTAAATCTGCTTGACGTCCAAAACCTGCTCCAGCTGCAATTGGTTGCCCTGCTAACATATGAGAGCCATCTAACTGACCATCAATTACTCTATCTAATACGTTTTTCCAGTTTGATTGCGCTTCAACCGAAACAAATAATCCTTCATCCTCAAAAAAGCCTTTTTCTTTAGCAATTGCTAAAGGTGCCATATCTGTTAATTTAATAAAACCAAATGTTAGCTGTGGCTTTTCTATGTCTAATGTTTTTGTTTTAGAAACTTCTGCTGCTGCTTTAGGCTCTACAGTGTCTTTCTTTTTCTCTTTACCGCCACATGCACTTAATAGCACAGACAATGATAAAGCTAAAGTCGATTTTGTTAATAATAATTTCATTTTGTGTAGTTTTAATTATTTACTAAGTATTAATACTTATTTGAGACAAATATATAAGTAGAATAGATTCTATAAAATGCTATTCCACATGTATAAACATCTTTTTTAACATATTAAAACCTGCCAAAAAACATAAAACAACCATAATTAACTATATAACAGCTATTTAAATATTAAAAACAAAACTAAGTAAAGAAACTTAACAACCGTAAAAAACTACGTAAAAACACTATCTACATACAAAATAGCAGTATAGATTATAAAAAATAAGATGAAAAAACCATGAAGTATGATGAAAAGCAAGAAATAAAAACTCTTAACTACCTAAGAAATAGTTGTGTTCGCTAATCTCGTTTTTAAGAGACTGTACATTTGGAATGCCAATTCGTTTACCTTTAGCAGAAATTAATCCTTCTTTTTTTAAAAGTGAAAATACTCGAATTACCTGCTCTTCGGTTGTGCCTGCGTAATCGGCATATTCTTTACGACTAAGAGGTAAATTTAAGTAACCGCGTAAATCTCCAAATTTTCTATGGATGTATAATAAGGTATCTATTACACGCTCTCTTACCGTCATTTGAGAAATAGTTTTCACCTTAGACTCACTACGATTAAGCTCATTAGCATAGAAGAGCATCATTTGATAACTTAACTTTGGACTTTCCATTAAGGCCGCTTGAAGTGTGTTTTTAGAAAAGTAACATAAAACGGTATCTTTTAAAGCTATGGCACCAATAGAATAATACTCTTCGGTACCAAAACCACGATGACCTATTATTTCTCCTTCTTTTGCAAAACGAACTATTTGTTCTCGGCCATTAATGCCTGTTCTAAACACCTTAACAACACCTTTTAACACAAAAAACAATCCATTTACCGGAGCGCCTTCAATAATAAATTGCTGACCTTTTTTACAACGAATATCACTCTTTTCGTTAGCTAGACTAGATTCCTCTAAATCTTGAAAAGTATTCTTCATTAAACAATTAGCATTTTCACAAAGCGCACATGGCGTTTCAAAAGACGAACGTTTAGCAGACTGAGTTTTATATGTATTTAATTGTGTATCTCGCATATTTATTTTTGAGCAACCTTAACAAATATAAGTATTAATACGTATTTAATACATTCCTTACTTATTTTTAGCAATTTAGTAAGTCTTCTATTTATTTATTGAACATATAAAATAATTTGAAGTCTATTTTTAATATATACATAATTAAAAATAACAATACACTATTTAAAAACCTTTCTTCTAAAGTAAGCTAGAACTGTTAAAATCACCATTAAAGCTGCTAATACATAAACAAAATTTGGTATTGGTAACGGATCTCCTGCTGCATAACTATGTAAACCAGATAGATAATAGTTAACACCGAAAGAGGTCATTATAATAGACCAAAAAGCGAACATACTGGCAACATTTAGAACAAAATTATTATTTAATTTAGGTATAAACCTTAAATGCAGCACTATAGCATAAACAATAATACTTATTAATGCCCAAGTTTCTTTTGGATCCCAAGCCCAATAGCGTCCCCAAGACTCATTTGCCCAAACACCGCCTAAAAAGGTTCCTACAGCTAAAACAAATAGACCAATAGTCATGGCAATTTCGTTAATATAACTAAGCTCTTTAATTTTAATTTCTATAATTCCCTTTGTTTTAGGCGTTTTAAAAACATAGAGTAATAACGCCATTAAACCCAATATAGCAGCTAAAGCCAAAGGCGCATAACTACTCACAATGGTTGCCACATGTATTTTTAACCAATATGATTTTAACACAGGCATTAAATTAGTAATCTCTGGGTTTAACCAATCAAGATAACTCACAAATAGTAAAGCACCAGAAAATAGGGTAGCTAATGGTAACGAAAAATCAGATTTTCTAAATGTAAGCAAACCACATAAAAGTAATACCCAAGATACAAAGACCAACATCTCGTATCCATTACTCCATGGTGCGTGCTGTGCCACATACCAACGTAAAATAATATTACCTGTAAAGCATAAAAACGATACTAGTGTTAAAATAACAAGCGTATTATTAAAAAATTCAATAGCTTTATTTTGAACAAACATTTTAACAATAGCAAGTGCTAACAACACCAAGCCAAGTGTAAAAAACACCTGAAACAGCCAAAAATTAATATTAGCTTTATTGTACCAAAGCTCTGCTTCTATACGTTCTGGAGTTGGTATTACACTAGCACCTAAAACCTCCTGATACTTTTTTATATACATTAATTTTTCGTGAGCACTATCATACTTAAGTGTTACAATGTCATTAAAATAAGATGGTATGATGCTTTGCGCAAACTGACCGTCTTCCTCTGGGAAATCTCTAAAATGATGCTTAAAACTAAACCATGTATTATTGGGATCGTTTTTATTCGGAAAAATTTTCAAATAATTTCCTGCAAATAAGTTATATAAAATATTAAATCGTTCGTCTACTTTTAAAACCTCTTTATCAAATTCATTTCGTTCTGCAGGTTTCTTTTTGTTTGCTTCTTCAACCTGTGTCGTTAAAATATAATCTCCTTTTTTGTCTAACAAACTCTTATAAGGTAAAAGTCCGTTACTACCCACAATAACATCTTTAAAAATAGATCCAGTTTTGTCAAAATCCACTTTTACAAGCGGTATATCTTGCCAAACATAAGGCGCTATATGCATTGCTAAAAAGGTCTGATTTGCATCAAAAGTTTTCTTTTCTCCATCTATTTGATAAGAAAAACTCGATTTTCTAGATATTTTTCTTAAAAATTCTGATCCTAAAGTATTAACCGGTTTTATTCTACCATCTAAATCTTGAACTAAAATTCTACCAAAATAATCGGCATGCGCCTCATCTATTTCTTGAGATTTTATAAGTTGTACAATTCTTGTTTCGGTTGAATCGACTACCTGTTGGGCAAAAGACGTTTGCAACCCAAAAAGTAAAATTATAACCGTAACATATTTCTTTTTTAAATGCTTTAATTTTCTATTTATTAAATGAAAGCGCGATGTTTTACCAAATAATGTAAAAAACATACCCAATGTCATTAATAAGTACCCTAAATAAGTAACCCAAGTGCCTAAACTATCATGATTTACCGAAAGCACTGTACCTTTTTCATCAGTATCATAACTGGCTTGAAAAAAACGATAACCACCATAATCTAACACATTATTCATAAAAATTCTGAATGGTATTTCTTCATCTTTATCCAAAATTGTGACCTCGCTTGCATAAGCAGACGGACTAGATGAACCAGGATAACGCTCTAACTGAAAATCGTTTAATTGTAATGAAAACGGTGTTTCTATAGCTCCTGCTCCATATGATAAAATAATTCGTAAATCGTCAATATTTACGTCGTGGTGTGTTGGTAAAAAACCTTCTCTGTATAATATATTTAGAGGTTTAACTTCATTATTAACAGAGACATTAACGAGCAGCGCATCGTCTTTAGTTTTATCGTTTTCTTTATAGTCTTTAGATTCACTTTTTAATTGAAACATGCCACTTTCGAAATACGTTAAAGGCACAAACGAAATATCTCCCGACCGATACAAAGTTCTTAATGTAATAGCTTGCAAACTATCTTTAGAAATTTTTCCTGCTTGCTGAGTAGACATAATGAAGAAATCTAAATCGTGTGGCGAATCGATACTAAAAGCGCCATTTTTTTCTACAATATTTATAATGCCTTTTTTATCAGAATTAAATCCTATTTCGTGTTGATGCTCTCCTATTTTTTCAATCTCACCCTTTTTAAGATAAATAGTGTTTCTTCCATTACCTGCGGTTACTACCATTTCTAAAAGTGGTTCGCCATGCGCCTTATCTTCTACAACTTCTGCTATAGCATCTTCAACATATTCTTTAAAAGATACAGTAACATCAGCACCTTCAAAATCTGTTTTTATAGTAAAATCGTTATTTTTTATGGAAGCAAAAGACAATTTTTTCTTCACCGTTTTTGATGTTTTACCATCAGTAATGGTGAGTGATAAAAAGTTAGTATCTGAGATAACCACATTAGACGATTGCCCTTCGCGAATACGCATAACACCACCATAAGACGTATAACGCGTAATACCTGCTCCTAAAACAATAATGATAAAAGCCAAGTGAAATAGAAGTATGGCCCATTTTTCTTTCCGAAGTAAATTATACTTATAAATGTTGGCTATAAACGCGATTACTAAACCAACCATAACGACCTCAAACCACCAAGAATCGTAAATTATAATCCAAGCTGTTTTAGTGCCATAGTCGTTCTCTACAAAAGTAGCAACTGCCATAGCTATGGCAAAGGTTAATAATAAAAGTAATGCTAAACGTGATGATGAAAAAAACTTGTATAATTTCTGCATAAATTTCTATAAAATAAGAAAGATAGCTTTTGGCGATTCTATAATAAATCATCTAAAACTATCTTTCTAATAACAAAAAATGGTTAATAAATCCCCTTAATTATTTAAAGACACATCTTTTATTCCGTATTTAGATTCTCTTTCTTTGGCTGCTTCTAACCACTTAGGCACTAAGTTTTTCTTGAACTCTGCTTTTTCTTTTCTTAAAGCTTCCATATCTAAACCAATATATTCTTGAGCTTTTTCTTTGGTAGAAATATCTGGCATATCTACAGGTTGGTTATACCCCAAATTGGCAAGTAATCGTGCTAATTTTACACGTCCGTCTTGTATAATAGTAAATCCGCTACCAATAACACGAGCTGTTTCTACAGGCGAGTGAAAAGAAGCTCCGTGAGATGCTGCTGCATAATCCCAACGCCATTGTGCATGACGAATATCCATTAAAATATCTTTCATTTGTTCTTCTGTTGCTCCTAAATCCCACGCTTTTTTAGCTTCAACATGTGCTTTTACTAAAAAGCCCTCTAATTTCAATCTGTTTTCTGCTGTTTTACGTTGGCGATCGTAAACATTCATTTTTAACTTATCTGCATCTTCCCTATGGCATACTTGGCAAGCATTAGACACGTTGTTTAAAGGTGATTGAATATGGTGATCGGTAAATTTTTGTCCGCCTTCACTTTTATATGGCATATGGCAATCTGCGCAAGACACACCGCGATCTGCATGCACACCTGTTAAATAAGTTTCGTAACCTGGATGTTGTGCTTTAAGCATTGGTGCACGACTTAATTTATGTGTCCAATCGCTAAACTCGATAGCATCATAATATTCTTCCATAGCCTCTACAGACATACCGTTTTTCCAAGGGAATTTTAAATATGGTACACCTTCTTTTCCTGGTAATTTTTTATCAAAATAATACTCTACGTGGCATTGTGCACAAACCAAAGAGCGCATTTCTTGGTGGGTTGCTTGGTTAATATCTTTCCCCATAGCATCAAAAGCTTCAACTAATGCTGGTCGAGAAATTGCTAATTTCATTGTTTTAGAATCGTGACAATCGGCACAACCAATAGGATTTACAATCTCTTCACCTTTATCAGCCCATTTTCCAGAATAGAATTCTGCAATACCTTTCTCATTCATTAAACGTGGTACATCCGGACTTTTACAAGTCCAACAAGTAGCAGGCATTGGTCCGTCTCCTTCTCCTTTTGGTCCTCCTGTACGTAATGTGTTGGTAATATCTGTAATGGCATTCATGTGTCCTCTACCCTGACTATAATCTTTAGAAAAACCATATCCAGCCCAAAGCACAACTAAATTTGTGTCTTCATCTAACATATCCCGCATGGCTGATCCACCTTGATACGTAGCAAAACTAGTATCAGCAGTTTGTAAAAACGACTGATATTCCGCAGGATAATTTTTTCCCCATTCAGCATTTCTTGGCTCATTCTCTCCTATCTCAACCTGAGGAACATATTTATATTTAGCTTCATTCTTTCTATTAACAATACTAGATGCTAATAAACCTAGTAGAAATACAACTACTGCTGTTACGATAAATAAAACCTTGTTTTTCATGTATTAAGTTTAATTATTTTAATAATCTATTTGGTTTTCATTTCTTTCTCCAACCAGTTTGGAATCACTGCTTCTTCTGTATCTGTTGGTAATGGCGCAATATTATTTTTTATTGTTGAAATACCATGAACAGTACCATGAGGTACTTCTTGGTGGCAAGACCAACATTGCCTTTCTGTTCTGTTTTTAGCATGATCTTTTATATAACCATCGTATTTTACCTGAGTAACCTGCTGTATATGACAACGAATACAGTTGTTTTGAACAACTTCTTGAGACTCCTTTCGCATAAACATAACCTCTGGCTCTGCTCTAGCGGTAAACACAGATGCATGAAACAAACCATCTTTAGCCTTGAAATAGTACATGTTAAAAATATTATTGTGCGGTACATGGCAATCGTTACAGGAAGCCCATTCTCTATGCGAACTGTGCATCCAACTATTATAAACGGGCGTCATAACATGGCAATTTACACAAGCCAAAGGATCATCGGACATGTAAGAGACCAACTCAGCTTCCTTTGTCATAAACATACCTAAACCTGTAATTACAGCTATAAAGAATACTGCTACGGTTCGCCATCTCGATTTTTTATTTGGTAATAGTTTGTTTTGAATATTCACATGTATAAATTATCAAGTTCCTATATTACTCTGTTCTAAATATTCTAAATACCTAGGGGCAAGATGCTTTATTAACATAAAATCTTACTCATAACAAATTTGATATTTATTGTTAAAAAAAAACATGACAGTTGTCATGTTTTAAAATATTTATCAAAACTTATTTCGTTATATTTGTCAATACATAACGATATTTATCATGATTTCTATAAAAGAAGCAATTTCAATAGTAAAACAAAATACCAAACCTTTGCTAAAAACTACAGTAAAAACGGTAGAAAAAGCAGGTGGATATCTATTATCACAAGATGTTATGTCTCCTATAAATATGCCTCCATTTAATCAATCTGCAATGGATGGTTATGCTGTTAATTTGCATAATAACGATTCTTATAAGTTAATTGGAGAAATTCAAGCAGGCGATAATATGCAGCCTACTTTAAAACCAGGAGAAGCTATACGCATTTTTACAGGCGCACCAGTTCCAAATTCTGCAAATGCTGTTGTTATGCAGGAAAAAGTTAAAGCCGAAAAAAATATAATTTATATTGAAGGTGCTATAACTATAAATCAAAACATTAGACCTTTAGGAGAACAAGTGAGGCAAGGTGAACTAGCTTTAAAAGAAGGTACAAAACTAACGCCAGCAGCTATTGGTTATTTAACCTCTTTAGGTGTATCGACCGCTTCTGTTTATAAAAAACCTTCTATAGCTTTAATTACCACAGGAAACGAATTAGTAGAAGCTGGTAACGATTTAAGTTACGGTCAAATTTATGAAAGCAATTCTAAAATGCTTTTAAGTGCGCTTTACAACTTGAAATTTTACGATATAAATAGCTATAAAGTATCAGATAATTATAGAAAAACAGTTAACTCTTTAAAATTGGCTATTACAGAAAACGACCTTGTTATTATTACAGGTGGCATATCTGTAGGCGATTACGATTTTGTAGGCAAAGCTTTAAAAGAATTACACGTGCAAGAGCTTTTTTATAAGGTAAAACAAAAACCAGGAAAACCTTTATTCTACGGAAAAAAAGATGACACCCAAATTTTTGCTTTACCAGGAAATCCTGCTGCTGCGCTTACTTGTTTTTATGTTTATGTGAATATTGCTTTGCAAAACATGATGAATAGAGATGCTATTGAATTACCACGAGTGCAAGCTAAATCGGTATCTCATTTCGAGAAGAAAGGCGATAGACCTCAATTTTTAAAGGCTATTTACACTAACGGTGAGGTAGAAATTCTTGAAGGACAAAGCTCGGCTATGCAACAAACCTTTGCCTTATCAAATTGTTTGGTGTTTTTAGATGAAGATGAACAAGAAATTGCTATTGGCCAAACCGTTGAAACTATAATTTTACCCGAATAATATGAGTTATAAAATTAGAAGTAGAATTTGGATTGAAGCTAAAAACCATGTGCTTTTGGGTGAAGGTAGAGTGCAATTACTAAAAGCTATAGAAACAGAAGGCTCCCTATCTAAGGCTGCAAAAAATTTAGGTTTATCTTATAAAAAAGCGTGGTCTTTAATAGACTCCGTTAATAAATCGGCAAAAGAACCTGTAACCATCAATAGCACAGGAGGAAAAGGTGGCGGTGGCGCAGAATTAACAGCTTATGGCAAAAAACTTATTGCTGCTTTTGATGAAATAAATCAAAATTGCTGGAACTTTTTAGATTTACAATTATCAAAATTGGAAGAACTTTAAGGTATAAAATTGCCTAAAGTTTAAAATACTTAAAGTGCCTAAAGCTTAACAATTATGGATAACAAAGAG
Organism: Postechiella marina; assembly: GCF_039538365.1. Lineage (NCBI taxonomy): Bacteria > Pseudomonadati > Bacteroidota > Flavobacteriia > Flavobacteriales > Flavobacteriaceae > Postechiella > Postechiella marina. The sequence goes on along the minus strand of NZ_BAABCA010000001.1, from coordinate 284,471 downwards.
TTTGCAAAAAAATTAGAGTTTAGAACTAGACAGTTTGGTATTTCAATTATCAAATTATCTAGTTCACTTCCAAATTCTATTGAAGCAAAAGAACTTTTAGCATTATTCACGTCAATCTCAAATAAATTATAAGGTATTTATGAAACAACTAATTTTAAACTTAACCAACACTTTAGACACTTTATACTTTTTAGACACTTAAAAAAATGCTTCAAAACGAACACATATATCTTTTTCTACTCATTCTCCCTATAGTATCCTTCTTATATTCTAGTGTAGGTCATGGTGGTGCTAGCGGATATTTAGCATTAATGGCTTTATTTTCGTTTGCTCCAGAAAGCATGAAACCCACTGCCCTATTGCTTAACCTTTTTGTAGCTGGCATATCATTTTACTATTATTATAAAGAAGGATTTTTTAATAAAAAGCTATTCGTTTCGTTTGCAATAGCCTCCATTCCTCTAGCATTTTTGGGTGGCACTTTAGAGGTCGATGCTTCTTTATATAAAAAGATTTTAGCAGTATTACTTATATTCGCCATTTTAAAAATGCTGAATGTTTTTGGTAAAGAAAGCGACAGTATTAAACAAGTTAAACTTTGGCAAGGCCTTGTTGTTGGTGGTATAATAGGCTTCTTTTCTGGACTTATTGGTATTGGTGGCGGTATTATTTTAAGTCCGGTAATTTTACTTCTGCATTGGGGAAAAATGAAAGAAGCAGCAGCTGTTTCTGCCTTATTTATTTGGGTTAATTCTGCCTCGGGTTTAATTGGTCAATTAAGCAGTGGTGTTATTCTAGAAAAAGAATCGTTTCTTTTGGTTGCCATTGCGCTAGTTGGAGGTGTTTTTGGCGGTTACTATGGTAGTAAAAAAATTAACAACCAAATATTAAAAAACATACTTGCTTTTGTTCTAATCATAGCTTGTGCTAAATTATTTCTCACATAAAATGATAGATAAAAACAACATAACAGGTATTATTCTTGCTGGCGGAAAAAGCTCTCGCATGGGCACAGACAAAGGTTTTATTAAACTGAATGACAAATATTTTGTTCAATATAGTATTGATGCCTTAAAGCCTTTCGTTTCCAAAATCATGATAGTTTCCGATAATCCTGATTACGATATATTCGGTTTAAAACGTATCAACGACATCACAAAAAACGCAGGCCCTATTGCTGGAATTTGCTCGGGTTTAGAAGCTTCAAAAACGGAATATAACGTGATTTTAAGTTGCGATATTCCTTTAATTACCTCTGAAATTGTTGAAAAATTAATTAGAAATATTGATGATACGTCTCAAATAATTCAAGCAGAAAGCAAAGGAAAAACCATGCCTTTAATAGCTATTTATAAAAAGGAAATAACAAAGACATTCAACGACTTTTTAAAAAAGGAAGAAAGGCGTTTGCGTGTTGCCATAAACAGTTGCATTTCGAAAAATGTAATACTAGAAAAAGATCAAGAATTAACTACTATGAACGTGAATACTCAACATGAATTAAAAGCAGTTAAATATGCGTATAAACATTAAATACTTCGGGCAAATAGCCGAATTAACTCAGATTGAAGAGGAATACATGGAGTGTTCTGGACGCTTGGTTTCAGATTTACTAGAAACTCTAAATTCTAAATATGACGCTTTAAAAACGAAAGATTTTAAAATAGCACAAAACCAAGAATTAGTTTCCGCCGAAACCGAATTAACAGGAGCAGAAATTGCTTTATTACCGCCCTTTGCAGGCGGATGATTTATTAAAATTACTGAACGTATGAATCGATATAACAGACATATTATTTTACCCGAAATTGGGCAAGTTGGTCAAGATAAAATTTCTAACGCTAAAGTACTGGTTATTGGCGCTGGTGGTTTAGGGTGTCCAATTCTTCAATATCTTGCTGCTGCAGGTATTGGCACACTTGGTATTATAGATTTTGATGTGGTAGATGTAACCAATCTGCAACGTCAGGTTTTATATGGAAGTTCTTCTTTAGGTAAAAATAAGGCGTTTGCTGCAAAACAACGCTTAGAAGATTTAAATAACGAAATTACTATTAACGCTTACGCGGAAAAACTAACGCACAAAAACGCAGTTAATTTATTTAAGCAATACGATATTATCGTTGATGGATCTGATAATTTTGATACCCGTTATTTGGTAAACGATGCTTGTATTATTGCAAACAAACCACTCGTTTTTGGTGCCATTTATAAATTTGAAGGTCAGGTTTCTGTTTTTAACTATAATAACGGACCAAGTTACCGTTGCTTATTCCCAAATCCGCCAGAAGAAGGCGCTGTTCCTAACTGTTCAGATATTGGTGTTTTGGGCGTTTTACCCGGAATTATTGGAACCATGCAAGCCAACGAAGTTTTAAAAATGGTTTTAGAATTAGGAAGTGTTTTATCAGGAAAATTATTGTGTTACAATGCACTAACCCTTCAAAATTCGACTTTAAAAATTAAACGATCGGAAGCCACAATTAAATCGGTTTTAAAAGATAAAGACAATTTTCAAGATAAAACACCTGTAGATTTTAATTGTGATGTGGCTGTAGAACCTATCTCGATTAAGGAAGTAATTAATAAAGATAATATCCAATATATCGATATTAGAGAAACGCATGAAGAACCTAAGGTTGATGCATTAAACATTACTTACATTCCGCTTAGTGAACTAGAATCTCGTTTAGATGACATAGATACAACTAAAAAGAAAGTGCTTTTTTGTCAATCTGGAATGCGCAGTATTCGTGCAGTAGAGCTTTTACAAGAATTAGAAATTAATAATTGTTTCAGTTTGAAGGAAGGCGCTCAAGAAATAAATGATACCTACAAGGTTTTAAAAACCTCGCAGGATTAATAATGCAAAACAACACGACCTACAAGGTTTTAAAAACCTTGTAGGTCTAATCTAATAAAACCCACTTTTTTTAGGGTAATAAAAACATAAATTATGAAAGATAAAAAACCAAAAAGTGTATTCAAAGAAGGTGCTATAACCTCAGATTTTATAGGAAATTCCATTTATAAACATCAAACAAAAACCAGCATTGGCGCACATAATATTTTTCTTGGTCAAGTAAGAGCAGATGAGATTGATGGAAAAACGGTAGCTGCAATAGATTACACGGCGTACGAAGATATGGCGAATGAAAAATTTCATGATATTAGAGAATCGGCATTTGAAAAATTCGATTTAACATGCATGCACATTTACCATAGTTTAGGCACAGTAAAAGCAGGCGAAATCTGTCTGTTTGTATTTGTATCCTCACCAAGAAGAAAAGTAGTTTTTAAAGCTCTAGAATATATTGTTGAAGCTATTAAAGCCGATGTTCCTGTTTTTGGAAGAGAAATTTTTGAAGATGAAAGTCATCAATGGAAAGTCAACTCTTAATAATCTTCAATTGTTAATTAGTCCAAATGCTTAATCATTAAAAAAAGTAACTAATGGCATATACATTTTCATTTTAAAAATTGATTGTTTGGATAGAATCAAATTATAATATCAAAAAAATTAAATTTTATTGAAGATAAAGATTATCAAATAATAAGAGCCGAAATTAAAAAAATCTCGAATAAGCTTAATGCTTTACCAAAATCACAGTTAAACAAATAAAAAATTCAACCAATCAACTCATCCACATATAATGGTCGACATCACACATAAAGCAACCACATTAAGAACCGCAATTGCGCAAGCTGTTGTAAAAGTTAGCAAACCCGAAACCATAACAGCAATTAAAAACGATACCGTTCCAAAAGGAAACGTATTTGCCATGAGCAAAGCTGCTGGTTTATTAGGCGTAAAACGCACACCAGATATTTTACCAGATTGTCACCCCTTACCTATTGAGTTTACAGGTGTAGAATATAAAGTCGATGATTTAGAAATTACCGTTTTGTTTACCGTAAAAACGATTTACAAAACTGGAGTTGAAGTTGAGGCCATGCATGGTGCCAGCGTTGTAGCTTTAAACATGTACGATATGCTAAAACCTATTGATAAAGGCATAGAAATACACGCGATAAAATTATTAAAGAAAAAAGGCGGAAAATCAGACTTTAAAGATTCTTTTAGAAAAGATTTAACTGCTGCAGTTGTGGTGTGTAGCGATACCATTTCCGCTGGTTATAAAGAAGATAAAGCAGGAAAAGCAATTATTAACAAACTTGAAAGTTGCGATGTTAAAATAGCTGAGTATGTAATTATTCCTGATGAAGCAGAAATTATTCAACAAAAAGTAAAAGCTTACCAAGAACAAGGTATGGATATAGTAATTTATACAGGTGGCACCGGACTTTCTGGACGCGATGTTACACCCGAAGCCTTATTGCCCTTATTAGAACGAAGAATCCCAGGTATTGAAGAAGCTATTAGGTCTTATGGTCAAGAGCGCATGCCATTCGCCATGTTATCTCGAAGTGTAGCAGGCACTATTGGAGATACTTTAGTTTTGGCTTTACCAGGATCTACAAATGGCGCAAAAGAATCTATGGATGCTATATTTCCTGCGGTTTTACATAGTTTTAGAATATTAAAAGGAGCGAGACACGATTAAAATTGTTTTTACTCGTTGTTGGTTGTAAAAAATAAAAGATGAAGAATAATTCAAAAATATTACAAGATTTACATGGTAGAGATCATGCGTATCTGCGTATTTCTTTAATAGAACGTTGCAATTTACGATGTACCTACTGTATGCCAGAAGAAGGTGTGAAATTATCTCCTAAAAGTCATTTAATGACCTACGAAGAGATTTTTGAAATCGCTAAAACATTTGTAGACCATGGTGTTACAAAAATTAGATTAACAGGAGGCGAACCTTTAATTAGAAAGGATATTCCAACTATTTTAGAAAAACTAGCAACACTTCCTGTTGAGTTATCCATTACATCGAACGCGGTAATTATTGATAAATTTATTGACATACTAAAAGCCAATGGTGTCAATAAAATTAACGTTAGTTTAGATTCTTTAGATGAAGGAAAATTTAAACATATTACAAGGCGTCACGAATTTAAAAAGGTTTACAACAACATTTTATTACTTGTAAAAGAAGGCTTTACTGTAAAAGTAAATGCTGTTTTAATGAAAGGCTTTAATGAAAATGAAATTATAGATTTCATCAATTTTACTAAAGATTTACCCGTATCTGTACGTTTTATAGAATTTATGCCTTTTGATGGTAATAAATGGGACATGAGTAAAATGGTGTCGTATGCTGAAGTGATGATGTATGTAAATGAAGCGTTCCCAGAAAGCGCTATAGAACGCTTACAAGATGCACCAAACGACACCTCTAAAAACTATAAAATAAAAGGTTACAAAGGTAGTTTTGCCATAATTAGCTCTGTTACCAATCCGTTTTGCGATTCGTGTAATAGACTGCGTTTAACAGCCAATGGACAATTAAAAAATTGCTTATTCTCATCTGGCGAATCAGATTTACTAACAACTTTAAGAGCAGGAGAATCTATAGAACCTGTTATTCAAAAAGCGGTGCAAGCTAAATTTAAAGTTCGCGGTGGCATGGACACCTTAAAAAAATTACAAGAACCCAAACTACATAATAACAATAGAAGTATGATTACTATTGGCGGGTAAAATGCATACCTAAAAAAAAAAAAAAAAAACAGTTAATAACAAGAACACACCACTTACAGCAAAAAAACAGCTATTCAATAATTTATGATTTTTAAGCAGTGCTAAACCTTGTACTTTTATAGGGCTATTAACTTTAACTTAAAAATCACTCTTATGGCTTATTTAAAAAAATACTTTTCAATTTTTTCTTTATTTATATTACTATTTGTTGCTTGTAGTAGCGATAGCAACTCTAACGAAGATGTTGCCAATGCAAAAGGAGTTATAACACTATCGGGAGAAGAAACTTCTATTTTAGGCAATAGTTTAAATGTTGCTAATGCTGTAGAAGGACTTTATCAAACAGGCACAGGCAAATCTGTAACGCTTTTACATAAAAGTATTGGAGTTGATTCTAATGGAGAAATAAACCCTACCGAAGCTAGTTTTACTAATAGTTTTATAATTGTTACCGCTCAATTTGAAAGTGGAGATAACGCATCTGTACATAAAGCAATTTCAATGACTATTATAAAAAATGGTGAAGAGTATCTTTTTACTTGCACTGCTATAGAAGGAGAAAATGTTGATGATGACTGTGGATCAAATTTTCTAGTTGATCAAGAAAACAAAAGAGTTGTTTTTGATAATACAACTGTTATAAATACTGATTCTGGAAAGGTTTTAACCATGGATGGTATAATAACCTGGTAAAAGAAATGACTTAAAAATAAAAAGAGCACTTAAAAACTAGGCTATAGTTTTTAAGTGCTCTTTTTTTAAATCAATTTTTAAATATTCGAAAAAATCTGTTAGGGAAAAAACATTTTTTATAAGCAACCTTTTAAATTTTCTGCTTCTAGCAGGCTTCGAATTATATGCTATTAACTCATCCTTACTATCTAAAATTAAATCAAAAAGAGGGTTAAAATTTAATTTCAGGTTAAAATCTTTAAAATTTATGAATCCTATATATTGTAAATTTATTTTGTTAAAAAAATACCTTACTCCAGCTTTAATTGCTAACCCTTCACCTTTATTAATTTTAATATCAATAATTGTAATATCAGATTCGTTTTCCTCTTTAAGAATTTGCAACTTATCAATAGTACTATCTGTACTACCATTATTTACAAAGCAAAATTTAATATTTTTAGCAACTGCAGATAACTCTTCTATCATCTGCTGATTAAGGTCGGTTTCATTGTTATAACATAGTATTAAAACACCTATTTTCATAATAATTAGAGTTTCTATTAATAAAATTAAACAGTCTCTAATTTACTCTTAACATTTGCATTTACTTTTTTTGTTTTGCCTCTATACACCCAAGCAATTTGGGCTAATTGAAATATAATTTTAACAGAATCTTTCATTGATAATTTAGAACCATCGGCATGTATCCAACGTTTTAAAGGCTGTTCGCAAAGCATTTTTTTTGCTGCACTTAAACCATAATGTTGTGTTACTCTTTTAAATATTTCTACATCAAAAATCCATTGAGTTACAAACTTTTCGCTAAAAGCAACACCTATAACATCTTTATGAAAAATTTTAGCGCCACATTGTGTGTCTTTAAAATCCATTTTTAAAATCTTTCTAATAATAAAGTTAATAGTTAAACTTATTATTTTTCTAGCAGACTCCTTTGTTATGTTTGCTCCCATCCTAGAGATACGAGAACCACTTACTATTTTAAAATCAGAATTTTCGATGGTTTTAACTAAATCATCAAAATCGGCTAAATCTGTAGATAAATCGGCATCAAGAAAACCTATATAATCTAAATCTTCTTTTTCTGCCATATGTAGCATGCCTAAACGTACTGCTTCTGCTTTACCTCCATTTTTTTCACAATCGTAAACCGTAATAAAATCTTCTTTTCCTTTTTGTAAATTATGAAGTACTTCTAGTGTTTTATCCTTACTGCCATCGTTTACAAAACATAAATGGTACCCTGTATGTTTACCTATATAATCTACAAACTCTTTACTAAAAAGTCTTTCTTCCTCATTATAACAAGGTATAACAACACCAACGCAACGTTGCTGTATAACAGCATTACTTGATTTAGCGTTAACATTCTCAACCTCTGGCGCTCCTATTAATCGTTTTACACGAGCACAAATTTCGTTTAAACTTAAGGGTTTTTTCATGTAATCATTAATACCTAAATCGAAGCCTTCTGTAATGGTATCATCTTTAGTATTTCCTGACAAAACCATTATAGGTGTTTGAGATTGTTTTGTATTTCTAATATACCTAACAACATCTAACCCCGAAACACCAGGCATGTTAATATCTACAATAACAATATCAGGATTAAACGATTCGAACAATTCTAAACCTTTAGATGAATCTGTTTCGATTTTCACCTCGTAACCTAACTCTAACAATCTTTTTTCTAACGGAAGTAAAACTAATTGTTGGTCGTCTATTGCTAAAACTTTCATAAGTATGTAATTTAATTAAAATTCTATTTGGGGGCTTATTACTGTCAAATTTAGTTTTAAAGCAGCTTTTAAAAATCTTATTTAGTTCAACCTAACCAGTAGTGTAGACGAATGGTAGATTTCTATAGATAATTTAATTTTTTTTGAATTACGCACAACATAATTCCTTAACCAAGTAATAACGACAAATCTCAAGAAGAAACACTTATGTATAGTATTTTATAAAATTACTAAAGTGAAGAAAAATACTGTATGATATATAAGAAAGTTTTATTTTAGCTAAACACTAATGTTTGCTTAGACAAATAACCATTTGTAAAGAAATACAAAAATTAAATTCGGTTGAGTACCCAAAACAAAAAAAAAACAAATACACTTTTAATTCTAGCTTTAATAGTAGGACTTGCTTTTCATGGTTCTGCCATTTTTTTTACGTTAGAATCTACCTATGATGCTTTAATCCATCTATTTTTTGCAGATCATTATGCTGATAGTTGGTTTGACCCATGGGAATATAGGTGGTATACTGGGTTTACTGTACAATCTTATCCACCGCTAGTGCATCAAGTTATTGGTATACTCTCTTATATTGGTGGCTTAAAATTTGGAATGTACTCGGTTGCCTTAATAGCTATTGTTTTATTTATTACCGGGGCATACCGGTACACTTTATTAATGACCGGTAGCCGAAGAATTGCAGGTTATGGTGCAGTTTTAGCTGTTTTCTCCTCAACTTTTGTAGAGACATTACATATTTTTGGCCAATTGCCTAGTGTAACAGCATTGTCTATTTTACTACATTCCATGACCGAAATTTACTTATGGATTAAAACGGGTAAAATGCGATATTTTTTAACCTCGGTATCTATGCTTGCTGTTACCGTAACATCGCACCATGTAACACCTCTTTTTGGTATGGTATTTTTTATAGCGCCTTTAATTGGTATGGCTGTTATGGATGCCTCTAGAGAAAAAGTTAAAAGAAATAGAGACCTTACCTTTAAAGTATTCTGGAACACAACATTACAACATTTTTGGCGTATCGTTAAATTTGGTTTTTCTGCTATATTTTTACTTGTATTCTGTATTTTTCCTTACTGGTACAATTCGAAAAGAAACCCTATTACACAAGTAGCAATACCACATGGATCTAGAGATAATTTTTTAGAGGTTACATCTTCTGGTCTTGTGTTTTTTGTAATTCCCTGGGGTATATTCTTATTTGTTTTACCTTATTTTTTCTATAGATATTTTAGCAAGCGCTATATTTTCTTTGGGCTATCTTTTACCCTTTTAACCATTTTAGGAACGGGAGGTACAACGCCTATTCCGCTTATGATGCTAGGCGAAATGGCCTTCAACATCCTTACTCTAGATAGATTTACCCTTTGGGCAACTATTATGGCACTACCCATATTCGCAGAGTTTGCATACAGAATGGTTGAAGGAGATTTAAAAACACTTGTTCAAGAAAAATTTGGTGGTGTATACCATCGCGTTTTAGGAGGACTAATTGCTGGAGGCATGTTATTTATGGTCCTTTTTACCATGACTTTAGGTTATTTTAGGCCCTCGCAACCTGCAAAAATAAAAATGTTACCTATTGTGAATTTTCTTGGGGCAGATTCGCATGATTCATGGCGCTATCTACCATTAGGTTTTGGCGATCAAATGGCATGGCTATCAGCACAAACAAATGCAATGACGGTAGATGGTAATTACCATTCTGCAAGGCGATTACCCGAGCTAACAACACGAGCCATAGAGCGTATAGAAAACTCAAAATTTAGAGGTGTAGAAGGTATAGGCTCGTTACAACAATTTTTAACTGTACCAGAAAAGTATAATTTAAAATACATATTCTCTAACGATAAATTTTACGACCCCATACTCTATTACTGTGGCTGGCAACGATTGCAGCAATTAGAAAATGGTATTATGGTTTGGGAAAAACTAAATGTTGCCCCTATCCCGCAAATTATGCCCAAACAAGATGTACCTACCATAATGAAAATTATGTGGGGTATTATTCCTATTTCTACTGTACTTATTGCCTTTTTTATAAACATTCAAATGCTTTGGGTAAGGTTATTAAAATCTAAAAAACTAGAAGAGCATTCTTTTATGAAATTAAAATTGCCCTATAACAAATTCCCTTCAAAACTTTTAATGTTCTCGCATTGGTGGGCATTGGTTGTTCTTATTTGTTTAGGTTATGGCATGTATATATTTTACGTAAAAAATGTTGCTCAACTATCTCCAAATAACGTGGTTGAATCTTACTACGATGCCTTAGATTTTAAAGAGTTTACTAGAGCACATTCTTATTTAGATCCCGATAGCAATATAGATATAGCACAATACATGCTTGAAGTATCTGTTACCGATGGTATTTTAAGTTCTTACGCAAAAATGGATTCTTTAGGCATAGAAATTTACGACCAAACCAAAAATAGTGCTAAGGCAAAAGTGGCAACTAGGTGGATAACGCCTTTAGAAAACATTTTTTCTAACGATTACCATGAGCTTGTTAAAATAGATAATAAATGGTATATAAAACCATCCAAGTTTGATAACGATATTCCGCCAGACCAGCTATTTACAGCAAACGGAACAACATTTTACAACCATGGTAGACGAAAAATAACAACTCAAGAAACCTACCACGAAGATGTTTTAAAACAACCTGTTTTAGAAATTCTATCGGCAAAACTTGTAAAATACAAAGGACAATATAGCGTTATAGGAGAGCTGCAAAATGTTGATAATACCCCAGCAGATGTTGTAATAAAGGCAACTCTTTATAATGATGACAATAAAGAATTGGCAAATTATAACGCCAAACACCAAATGAAGCATAAATTAATGCCTAAAGAAACAACCGCTTTTAAAATTAATTTTGAAGGTATAGCGTGGTCTTCTACTAAAGACACATTACCACCTACTTTTGATCCTGATCAATTTACACCTGTTAGCTTTGAAGAGCAACCAACTAAATTTAATTTACAATCTGCAGGAAACACCGCAAATACAGATTTATACAAACATGTTGCTTTACAAAATTTAGAATATACAGAACAAGGCTTTAATGGTGTTTTATTTAATTCTGGTGTGCAAGAAGTTACCATTCCACAACTAATTATTTCTTATTATGATGATAAAAGTAATTTACTTTGGGTAGATCATAAATTTGTGACCGAAGGTGTGCGCATACAACGCAAACAATTTTTTAATTACAAACCTTTAGACCTTGATAGTTTAGAAATTATAAACAGTAGCCTTAAAAATTGCTTTGTAAATGGTTTACCCAACCAAGCCATTGCAGATAAAATTTTCCCTAACCGAAAAACAGTACATGGCCAACAACAAACCCAACCATTTAAAGGTAAAGGATTTGACTATTTAAAATTTGAAATAAATAGTTATATAGGTAATCCAAAATAATATGCGATTTATAGTAATATTTATATTGAGTCTCTTTTTAATAAGTTGCTCTTCTAAAAATGAAGAGACGCAGCCTCTACTAATAACACCCCAAATTGAGCTTAAAACTTCGCAAACTAAATACACCGCTGGAGACAGTATTTCACTGCGTTTTAAAACCAATAGTGTATCAAAAAATATTAAATTACAAGTAAAAAATGCTTATGGTAGCACACTATTATCACCCATAAAAAACAGTGGTAATCAAATTTTGTTTAAGTTACCTGTAAATTATACAAGGCTTGCAGGCCCTTGTAGATGGAAACTAATTAACCATGGCAAAGCTTTGCTAAAAGGAAAACTAGATATTGCAACAAACGAACCCATTGCCACTCACCTAGAATCTTATTTTGGACCTCGAAGTGTTACTGCTGGTTATAACGATTATTCGATGCTTACGGTTTCTCCAACCGATGTTTACGACAACCCTTTAAACGATGGTACACAGATTACCGTAAAATATCAGTTTTTAGAAAAAATTAGCGAACTACAAATTAAAACACAAAGCTTTTTTGCTTTTTATAATGTACGCTCTACAACCAAGTCTGGCAGAATATTGGTAACGTCTGAATGTAATGGAACCACATCCAAAGAACTTGCTACAATAGTGTACCCAAGTAATGCCACCAACTTTAAAATATCTGCTTCTAGCGCTCACAACTATGCTGATGGGAATCAAATACTAACTCTTAAATCGGATATTATTCGAGATGAATTTGGAAACCAAGTAAGCAACGGTACACTAGTAACTTTTATTATTAAAAACCAAAACAACGCACACCTCTATACCATTGGTACTACTTTAAATGGCATTGTTGAGGCGAGAACTTTACATCCAGACCAAGCCTCAAAATGGAAAATTCAAGCTTTTGTAACAGGAGCAGCAGAAAGTAATATTATAAGTTACAATTTTGAATCTGCCATAAAAGATTATCCCGTGTATTTTTCTAAAGGCAATAGAAATATTGACATAGGTCCGTTTGAAAGCTTTATGAAACAATTAATACCAGATGGTCTACTTTTACAGTTAGATATTTACGATAAAACCGGTAAATTTATAGAAACAAAAAAAACAACCTCTAAAAATGGGACTTGTAATATTTTTTTAGGCGAATATTTTCTTCCAGAAGGTGAATATATTTTAAAACTAAAAGCAGCAGGAATAACTAAGGAGTTTACAAAACATATACATGACAATTAAATTAAACAAAACATTATATAGAGTAATTATATTAGTCACTTTTATAGCTGTAAATGCCTTAATTATTTTTGGCATAAGTGCTGCATGGGCTTTTATGAATACGGGAGCCGATAAAACATCGATGCTCCATTTAGAAGTACCCATGGAAGATGTTTACAAACCCAGCTTAACCTGGACCAATTTACAAAACCCAGGCAGACCAATGGAAAAACAAGCATTAGGCGAAATTACAAACGATTACATGAACGCTTGGCATGTTCGAAATATTGCATACAAAAAAAACGATCGTTATGGTATTGAAGACTTTTATACCGATAGTGCAAGAGTAAGATTGTATGATAACATAGATTTAAATATAAAGAAAAAACAGTGGTATAAACGTACTACATTAAACCACAATTCGTCTCTCGATTTTTACACCGCCGATGGTACAATGGTTGTTTTTAAAGATCATAATGTTGAAGAATATCAAGAAGTATATGAAGGCGAAAAATTATTATTTGCCGAAAAAGATACCACAAGCTATCAAGTTATGATGTTGCTAGAAGACGGTTTTTGGCGCATTAGACATTTAAAAGAAATTACAACTCCTGTAGATACTACTAAAGCTAAATCTCGAAAAATAGATAAACAACTCGCTAAAATTAAAAATTTAAGAGGCCTAAATTACTACCCTAAAGATTCGCCTTGGGATACTTTTGGTAAAAAGTTTAACGATACCATTATAAATAATGATTTTAAGATTATTAAAAAAATGGGACTTAACACCATTAGAATATTTATACAATACGAAGATTTTGGTAAACATAGTGTAAAAGGCAAAAAATTAGACTTATTAAAAAACACCCTTGATTTAGCTAAAGAAAACAATCTAGATGTACTTATTACGCTTTTTGATTTTTATGGAGATTACGATGTTTCGAACTGGACTTTAACACATCGCCATGCTGAAACTCTAGTAAATGCAGTAAAAGACCACCCTGCTCTTTTAGGTTGGGATATTAAAAATGAGCCAGATTTAGACTTTGAATCTAGAGGAAAACAACGTGTTTTAGCTTGGCTAGATCAAATGCTAATTAATATAAAAAAATGGGACAAAAACCACCCTGTAACCATTGGATGGTCTTCTCCAGAGGCTGGTGTTGAATTATTAAATCAAGTAGATTTTGTATCGTATCACTATTATAGAGATATTGATAAATTTCTTGAAGCTCATAAAATTTTAACTAAACAAGTAAAAAACAAACCTATATTATTACAAGAGTATGGTATTTCTTCATATAAAGGATTTTGGAAACCCTTTGGAACAAACGAAGAAGATCAAGCCGAGTTTCATAAATACACGCAAGAAGTTTTTACCGAGAACAACATTCCCTTTATGTTTTGGACTTTATATGATTTTGGAGAAATACCAAAGGAAGTCGTTGGTAGACTTCCTTGGCGTAAAAATGTTCAAAAACATTTTGGTTTTATTTCAAAAGACGGTAAAGAAAAAGCAGCTTTTAAATATATTTCTAAGAAATAACGCTATTTACTTCTTCTGTTTTAGATATGCCTTTACTTATTATAATACGTTCAAAAGTATCTATATAGATATCTGCTATTTTAGACATAGGAAATGCTGTAGCTGCCTTATAATTATAGGTTCCTAATTGTATTCTATAGTCGTCGTTAGTTACAATAGCTTCAATCGCGCTAGCTAAACTATCTACAGAGGTTGGCTCGAAAAATTCGCCTCTATACCCTTCATCTTTAACTAGTAATGCTAAATCGCCTAAATCTGGCATTACCACTGCTTTACCATAGCTTCCTGCTTGGTGTAATACTCCAGAACTACCTGTTGTAGATGTGTAAGGAAAAACAACCACTGCACTTTCGTTAAATAACGTAGGTACTTCAAACTCTTCTACATAACCTGTAAAACGTACTTGTGGTACATCTTTATAATCTTCTTGTACTTTAGCTAAATAACCAGGTACATTAGGGTTGTCTGTTCCTGCAATAACAACCTCTAGATCTAAACCTGTAGATTGTCTTACTTTAACAACAGCCTCAATCATAGACTCTACTTTTTTGTACGTACCAAACTTTCCAAAGGTCATTACTTGCATAGGCTCTTTGGGTATGCGATATTTTGGTTCTTCTGGTATCTCAAAAGTACCATGAGGTATTAATTTTACATTCTTAGCATTATATTTCTTTTCAAGAATGTTTACATATTTTTCCATGGTTAATGCCACAGTATCTGCTTGTAAAATTAAACGTGTTAATGTTGTACCTATAAAACCATATAGTTTTTGCATTATTTTGTTTGATGTAAAACCTGCAGATCCTAAATCTACTTCTTCTAGAATATTGTGTAATAAAACAATATTTGGTATTCTTTTTAATTTACATACCATTGGCAACATTAAGCCTAAAGCTGCAGCTATTTTTTTATCTCCAAATTTCATAAATTGAAGATTAAATAAAACAGCATCTGGCTTAGTTATATTCATCGCTTTTGTTACACTAAAAATATTTGTATAACTATTAAAAGACCAACACTCTTTTACTGTAATTTTACAACCAGCTTCAGTAAACTCTAAATCTTTTTTACCTTCCGTTTTATCTGTCAATAATATTAATTCAGTAATGTTTTCCTTTTGTCTAAACTGTTTTACCAAATGGTAAGCATATTCGTTTAAGGTTACTTTGCTTGGTGGGTAGGCTGTTACTATTGCTAATTTCATAATTAAATGGGGTTTAATAATAATACAAATTTGGGTTTTACATCTCTAAAAACTAGAGATACTTAGGTTAAACAGCAATTACTATAGACGAATGGCATATTACTTTAGATTAAGCTTTTTCTTATTACTTAATTTTAAATCTATTACAAACCATGTTATTTGAATACATAATAATAAAGCCATAGCTACTATTTGCATGTGCACTACTTGTTCTAGGCTATCGTGGTAGAAAACAACTAGTCCCATTTGCAGCATACCAAATACCCCAGAAATTATAACAGGAATATATTTATCTAAAGACAAATAGTAATAAGCAAAGATGTTAGACACTGCAAACATGCCAGTAGCAAGCGCATACTTCCATAATAACGGAGCCATAGCCAAATAACTATCTCCAAATAAAATGGTAATCATTGTTTCTGGTAAAATGGCACATGCCAATACAATAACACTAGCAATTAAAGCAATGTAAATAACGTATTTAAATAAAATAGGAGCTGTAGATTTCCCTTCTTTATTAAGCTGAACAACTGTTGGCAATAATAGCATAACAAACATCCAAGCTATAAAATAGACAATACGACCTATTAAGGCCAACGATGCATATAAGCCAGCTTCGTAAGATTCAAAATAATGCTTAACTAAAAGAATATCACTATTATTTATAATAATTTGAGTAAGCTCGTAAAAAGCTGTAAGTACAAAAAAGTTTGTTATTTTTTTGCTGTGTGCTTTATCTAAAAACGTTTTTTTAAAAGAAACATGCTTTGCTTTAAATGGTAGTAAGCCAAAACCAAAAGAAATTAAAATACCAATAGCTATAACTACCGAAGATTGAATATTAAATAAAAAGATAAGTCCCAAAGTAATTATCAACCTACTTAACATTTCGCTTTGGTAAGTTATAGAGAGCGATTTAAACTCTTTTTTACCTTGAAAAATACCTCGGTTAACACTCATTAAAAAATATAAAGGCACACCAATACCAAATATTACAAACATACTAGATGTAGAGGTGTTAAAAACAAGCTGCAACTGTTTAGCAAACACAACTATAAGTATACCACATAAAAGGCCAACAATACTTGCTCTTTTATAAACTCTAGATATGAAATTTGTAAACACATTGGCTTCAAAAATTACAGAAAACTTTGCAGTAACTAATTGAAACGTCATAGCTACAAAAGATAAAACCAATAAAAAAGTAATAAGAACAGCAGCATCTGCAAATTGTTCTGGCCCTAATAACCTACCAAGAATAAGGTTATATAAATAATTACCACCATTTACAGCTAAAACACTAAGCATAAACAATTGCTCTGGAGTAATTTTTCTTGTTTTTAGTATAGATAAAACTTGCATAACTTTCTTATTCATTAGTTATTCATTAGTTATATATTAAGCTAATACAGGTATTTTTAATGCTCTATATATATCCTTTCTACCTCTACCTGTAATTTTAAATTCTAGATTGTAAACAAGTGTTCTTTTATAAATTTTATATAAAGCTAATAGTCCGCTAGTATCGATTTTGGTAACCGCCTCCATATTAATAACCAAAGGCTTTTTGTTATTTAAAATGGTAAGTAAGTGGTTTCTAAATGCTTCAGATGTAGAAGAATTAATACATCCTTTAAAAAATAAGGTTCCGTTTTCATTAGTAATAATTAATGCCATAATTTCAAATATTTAGGGGTTTATTGTCACAAATATCTTTCATGTATCAGCGAAATCCCATTAAATTTCGATGAATAAACATTTTCTGTAGACGAATGATTTAAATTGATTGCTTAACTTGCACTAGCTAAAAATAACAAATGATGCCCAAATCTTATTTATTTCTGTTTTTCGTCTTTTTTACATCTATTGGTTTTTCTCAAGACATGAAAGAAGGCTTTACCTATCTTGAAACCGGCAAATACGATAAAGCCGAAACCTTTTTTGAAAACATTTTAAAAGAACAACCAAAAAACAAAACCGCACGTTTATGCTATGGGCGTGCTATTGGTTTAAATGGCCAACCAGAAAAAGCATATAAACTGTTTACAAATTTATTAAATGACTATAGTGACGATTTTGAAGTAAAACTAAACTACGGAGAATCTTTACTTTGGAATAAAAATTTTCCCGAAGCCAAAATATATTTTAAAGGTTTAATAACCGAAGATCCTAAAAGTTTTGCTGCTCTTTTAAGCTATGCCAATACGCTCTCTAATTTAAAAGAATACGACGAAGCTTTAAAACATGTAAACATAGCTTTAGAGGTTTCTCCTGGCAATCCAAATGCTTTAACCTCTAAAAAATATATGTATTTAGGCTATGCATACCAAAAACAACAAGAGCAAAAATATGATGAAGCAGAAACATTTTTAAAAGAAAACTTAAAACTCTTTAAAAATGATAAAGACACCTTACTAAACCTTGCTAACCTATATTTAATATCTAACCAATTAGAAAAAGCAAAAAACACTTATAATATTTTAAAAGAAAACCCCAAAAATATGCTAACTGCTTTAAACGGTTTAGCTTTAGTATCTCACTTAGGAGGTAAAGAGAAAGATGCATTAAATACAAGTAAAACAGCTTACGATTCTTTAAAAAAAGATACCAACCCGGTTTTAACACAGCAAACTACAGAGCGTTATGTACAGGCCTTAATTTGGAATAAAAAATTTAAAAATGCACAAATTATTATAGATAACCTTATTAAAGAAAAACCAAACGAAAATTGGATTTTATCTTTGCGTGCGACTCTAAATATTTACAGAAGTGAATTTAAAAAGAGTGTTACAGATTATAACCAAATATTAAAAAACCAAGAAAGCTCTTTTGATGGTAACTTAGGAAAAGCAAATGCCATGAAAGCTTTAGGCTTTTATAATAAAGCATACCAATCTGCAGAGAACACCTTAACCTTTTATGATAACCAAAAAGATGCTTCTAATTTTATAAAAGAACTAAACACCACCTTTACTCCATTTTACGAAGGCAAAGCCTCTTATACTTTTGATAATGGTAAAAACGAAGCTTACTCATTACAAAATAGTGCTGAGTTTCCTTTATCTACCAAGTTTAAACTTTTTGGCAGTTATAATTATAGAACTACAAACAACTCTGTTACTAAAAACAAAGCAACCTCTAACGATTTATCGGTAGGTTTGTCTTATCAATTATTAAACAACATAACCTTTAAAGGTACTGTTGGAGTAACCTCTGCTAAAGCAGAGACAGATGATTATACGCAACTTTTAACAGATTTATCTTTTAGCATAAAACCACTTAAACTACAATCTCTAGATATTGGTTACAAACGAGAAATACAAAGCTTTAATGCAGATTTATTAGATCGAGAAATTGTACAAAATAACCTATATGCGAACTACAATGTTAGTACAAATTTTAATTTAGGTTGGTTTACACAGTATTTTTATACTTGGCAAAACGACGATAATGGAAGAAATTTATTATTTACATCTTTATACTATAATATTTTAAGTAAACCGTCTTTAAAAGCGGGGTTAAATTACCAATACATTACGTTTAAAAACCAAGTACCAAGTATCTACTTTAGTCCAGAAAAGTTTAATGCTGGCGAAATATTTGTAAATCTAATAAAAGACGAAGCTGTAACTAAACCAAAAGAATGGTTTTATGAACTAACCGCAGCTACTGGTTTACAGTATATAGAAGACGACAGCAGCCAAAGTACATATAGAATTCAAGCTAAATTGGGGCATAAGTTTTCAGATCGTTGTTTAGCTAATTTATTTGGTACCCGAAGTAATATAGCATCTGCAACTGCTGCTGGTTTTACTTTTACAGAAATAGGCATTCGTTTTAAATGGTATTTATTTAAAAAGCCTTTTTTTAGAGAATAATACAGCTATAAAAACACGTTAAATATAAAAGGATTAATACTATCGAATAGATAATATTAATCCTTTTACGTTTTACAGAGAAATGCTCTTTTATGTAAATAAGGTAACTCATTCAAAAAATACATGCTTTATTTTTAATAATGAAACTGGCAGTCTCATTATTTATAGTTTTATTTTAATCTACTAAGCATTTTCACTTTTCTTTTCTATAGCAATCTGACTAATCACTTTTACTTTTAATACCTCTTATACACATGCAATAGTTCCTTAATAGGTGGACTGATTAGATAAGTTTTATTTTATGCTAAAGACAACTATATTCTTTTGCTCAGTATAATCACTATCTATTTTTAAAACTGATAACATAGCACTTACATTTGGTTTTACTTTAATTTACCTCTATTTCTATTACTAATTAAACAGCAACTATGACTACCATTAAGTTTAGTTATATATGATGCTTATTGGTTTTATTCTAAAAGAATTACAGACTACTTTACTTAAAACAAAAATAAACAAAGTACCTAATCTTTTCATTATTTATTTTACTCGCACATAGCATAAAACAAAATAGCATATTAAAACAGTTATTTTAACTCCATTATTACTTTACAAAGTAACATTCAACACAAAACACATTGCTTAAGTTTATAACAAAAAAAAGGCAAAAGATTTCTCTTTTACCCTTTTTAATCGCTATTAATCAACCTTATTTAATAAGTAATTTTAAAGTATCGTAATCTACATTATCGCTAGTTATTTTACAGAAATACAATCCGGAGCTTATGTCTCCTTTTTCTATTTGTATTTCGTTTTTACCATAAACAGCGTTATAATTTAGGGTCTTAACCACTTTCCCTAATTGATTATAAACTACTAACTCTATTTCTTCTGGGTTTGTTGACGTAAATTGAATACTTGCCGAAGATGTCATTGGGTTTGGCACCGCAGCTATAGTACTTAAAGATTGTCCGTCTACAACTTCTATAGAAAGAGAAGCATTTTTAGAAAAACTAATATCGTTTAAATCCATTTCTTTAACCACCGATCCGCTTTGCGAAATCATAGTAAACACAATAGTAACTACATCATCTAACACTAACGGATTGCCACTAGTTGCTGTAAAATCGTCGAAAGGAATTGCAAAAGATTGCATCGTTTCTGTTAATGCTAATGTTGTTTTATACTGGTCTTCCCAAGCCTCAATACTTTCTCTTACAAACGTTATTTGTAAATCTCCTGTACCTTTTGCTTTAAGTTTAAAGAAGTCAAACTCAGTTAAATCTACAGGCTTAAATCTTGGCGTTAAAGCTCTATAAGCTGCAACATAATCGCTTGTAGTAGCTTTTAAATATACGTTTCGCTCTACAGGAAAATCTTCAGAATCAAAAGCTCCTTCGTTTGGTGTTATATTATAATTATCAACTGTTGTACTAGCTGGATAGTCATCGTAACCCCATGGACCATCAGATAAAAATAAATCGTCTGGAGTAGCAACACCGTCACCAATTCTAAAACCAATATCAAATAAGTTTCCGGTCTCTACTTCTACATTAGTTATATAATTTCCATTTAATTCTATAATAGAAGTAATACTATTTTCTGCACTCGTTTCTGTTTCTCTTAATCCTGCTGTTAAGGCTACACTCTCTGTTCTGTTTGTATTTACTATTTGCAAATCTAATTTACCATTACTATACTTACCTTCTTTTACAAAAACCGTTGGAGGTCTTGAGTTATCGTAAGCATCAATAGTTTTTTCTACTTTTAACAAAGTAACAAGCTCATCTGCCAAATTATATAAGGCATCAATAGAATTAGCCCAAATTTGATAGTTATAAAAATCTACATTCGCTTCGTACTTATCTATATTCCAATGGCTTTCAATTGAGAAATCGGCATCGTTATTCACTGTTTTAATAGCTAAACTAAGTACGTATTCTGTACCACCTTCAGCATTTTTTATAATCGACTTTATAAAACTCTGTTCGTGTATATCTATGGTTGATACAGAAAGTATTTTTGCTCCTAACAACCTATCGCATATAAATTTAGTATGCTCGTATACACCATTTTCTGTTTTTAATGCTAAGATAGATGCTATAGAAATATCGTCTTTCATATAATCTACAGAATAAACTTCTGTAGCATTAGTAATTGCTAACAAATCTGAAGGTGTAGATTCCACTACATAATCTTCGTTAATAACCTCTAAAGGCACAAAATCTTTTAATTCATAAGCAGAACTAGTTCCTTTTGCTGTTTTAGAGCTTTTTCGGGCATAGTTTTTAGACTTTTTAACACGTTTTGCTTTTCCTGCATTAAACTTATAACTGGCTTTTGCTCTAATAAAATTTCTTTTATTAATTTGCTCAGATAGTCTGTTATTACTTTCTAATCCACCATCATTTGCACCAGAAGTAGACATTTGTATTACTGGGCAAGATGCATAACCAGAACACGAAGGGTCTTCGCAATCTACTAAACCATCGCCATCATCATCTATACCGTTATCGCATATTTCTTGTGGTACTGGCGCTGTTGGACAACGTGCACCATCGTTACTAGAACTAGATGGGCCAAAAGCAAAAAGATTAGATTCTATGATTGATATACCATCTAAATCTTGAACATTTTGAATTACATATATAGTTCCTGTTTGGTTTGCAGACACATAAAACCTACCTGAAGCATCAAAATAAACAGCTCCAAATGTGTAATTTAATCCTGATAAAATAGGCACAACACCTAAAGGACTTACATTACCTGTGTCTGGATCTATTCTATACAATATATTTGTTTTCTTTTCTACAGCATATAAATTACCATCAACAGCATTAAAAGCCCAATCGTGTATAGACATACTCTTTGATAGTGTTTCTGTTGAAATATATTTACCATAATTGGCAGAAGCTGGATCTACATCAATTTTATAATAACTTGCTCCTCCTCCTTTCAAATAATATATACCATCTGAGTTAATATCTCCAATATACCTACCACTAGTAGACAGTTCATCTATATAAAATGTGGTTGTTTCAAAGTTTTTACCAATACGTACTATGGTTTTGGATGGTGTAGATAAAGACCCCCAGATATATCCATCTGCAGGATTATATGCTGCTGCATTAATACTACCAGGTGTTACATTTTCTGCAACCATATAGGCATTACCAGAGGCTAAATCTATGGCATAAACATCGTTATACTGAAATAAGTAAGCATTGTAGTCGCAATTAAATGGAACTGATTGTGCTTTTAACTCTTCATTTAAAATAAAAAATGAGACTAAGGTTAAGCAAAATTTGAAATAACAAGTAATTTTTTTCATGACTTTGGGGGATTTTAATACTGTAAAATTAGTATACTTTTTCCCTTCTGGAGATTTACTCGATTAATACGAAATCTCTAAAGTCAAATTGTAGATAAGTGTAGACGAACGGTAAAATGGGTGTAAAACAAATTCACTATTATTCCTACAAATTCTTATAATTTTAGTTTATACAGACAAAACAATTGATTTTACAGCTAAAAACCACAAAACCAACTTAAAAAGTAAGAATATATTTCAATAAAATTAAAGCAAATTTAAGCGCTTCATTAGTTCTGGTCTATTAGAGCGACTTACAGGTATAACATCTTTTTTAATTAATACGCTATTATCTTCTATATCAATAATTTTTCTGATATTTATAATATAAGACCTGTGTACTTTTAAAAAAAGATCGTGAGGCAATTTATCTTCTATCTTTTTTAATGTAGAATGTACGGTGTAGTTTTGAGTCTCTGTTTTTACATTAATATAATCTCCTTTAGCTTCAATTAAATAAATATTAGGTATATCTATTTTTATAAGACGTCTATCTATATTAACATACAAGTGATTATCTGACGTGGTTTCTACACTTTCTGTAGTTTCTTTAGGCTCTGGAACCGAGATCACAGATTCTGCCTTATCTATTGCTTTTTTAAATCGCTCTAGGCTTATTGGCTTTACTAAGTAATCTACTATACAACTGTACTCGAAAGCTTGTATTGCAGCACTAGGATCGGAGGTTGTAAGAATTATTTTTGGAGCTCTTTTTAGTGTATCTATAAAATCGAAACCAGTAAAATCTGGCATGTGTATATCCAAGAATATTAAATCTATCTCGTTTTGATTTAAATATTTTATCGCTTGTATGGCATTTGGAAATTCTTCAACAACATTAAGGCTTTGAAAATTTGAACATAACTGGGCAATAATAGCTCTAGCTGTTCCTTCATCATCTATAATTATACAATTCATCTATAATAACTTTGTAAAATAATAAGCTAAGACGAATACTACTACGTTTATAACTAATTTATAACCAGTTACAACTCGTTTAAATAATTTTGCATTAAATTTAATATCGATTCAAATTCCTCTTTAAGACTAATATCTCCATCAAATAAATCGTTTTCAAAAGCTGTAGCAGTATCATAACTCTTTTCAAGTCCTAAAATACTAATTTTATGCTTAAGTTTGTGAACATTTTCTGCCATAAGTTTAAAATTATCAGAATTACTGTTTTCTCGATAAGTTTTAACCTCTTCTGGGAATTCTTTTTTTACAATATCTATAATTTTTTTTTCGAAGGATTTATCGCCTCCAGACATGCTTTCTATATATGATAAATTAGGCTGTTCCATTAATATTTTTTTTTAGTGTGAAATAAAAAGTAGATCCCACTCCTAATTTAGATTCTACCCATATATCGCCTTCATATAAATTTACTATTTTTTTTACTATAGATAAACCTATCCCAGATGATTCTGTATTATTCTCTAATTTATTAAAAGTTTTAAAAATCTTTTTATGGTAATCTTCTTTAATACCTTTACCGTTATCTTCTATATAAAACTCCCATAAATCATTTTTATCTCGTACACCTACGTTTATAATACCTTTAGATTTATCGTTATAATTAATGGCGTTTGTAAGAAGGTTATTAAAAATTTGATGTAGCCTGTACTTTTCTCCGCTAACAACAGGCAAACTATCTTTTACTTGTATTTTTATGTGATCTGGCACCGAAATTTCTTCTAAAACATCGCCAATAACATTATTAAGGTTTACTTTGTAAAATTCTATTTCGTTTTTATTAATAGTAGAATACTCTAATATTCCCTTAATTAATAAATCCATTTTTTTAACATTACTTTTTATAAGCCTTAAATTTTCTTTACCATTGGCGTCTAGTACATCTTCATAATCTAAATTTAACCATGTTGTTAAACTTTCTATACCACGCAAAGGTGTTTTTAAATCGTGAGATACCATATGGGCATAATCACTTAATTCTTGATTTTGATAAGCAAGCTCTCCCAACATTTTTTCGCGTTGCTTATTCATTTCTACAATTTCTTTGGTTTGATTGTCAATAAACTCAACAAGTTTTAAACCGTCTAACTCTAGGTTTTCTATTGTTTCATGCTCTGGTAAATCGTAAAACTTTAAAGTTTCGATAACACGCTGTAATTTATCTATTACTTTTTGTTGGGCATCTGCCTCTTCTCTTAACTGTTTATTGGCTTCAAATAATTCTTCAGAGCTAATTGTCATGGCGCGTTGTTGCATTACAAATTGCTCATCAAAATTTGTATAAGACTTATCTATAGCCTCTAGAAACTTTTCTAGGTCTTTGTTTGATGCTAACTCATCACTTAAATATTTTCGTATTTGTCTTTTTAAAAGTGAATTCATTATTCGCTTATTAGCGTTATCGTCATGGTTTGGTTGTGTAATTGGCAATTAACTTCTCCATGAAAAGGAGCTATTTCTCCGTAAGAATAAAATCCGCATATGGTAGTTTCTTTTCCTACTACAGCAACAACTTCTTCTACTTCTTCTTCTACACGTTGATCTAAAACTAATTTTCGTCCTATACAACTTACTAGCATAGCCAACTCGGGTTTATTTTCTCTTAATTCTAAGGCTTGTTTTGCAGCACGCTCTGATGCATTTGCAATATGATCGACATTAGTCATCATTAATTGCACTTTAGAATTTACAGGCATATCTCCTGCTAAAATCATAGAGTTTTCTTCTTCATTAATATTTAGAATACTTCTTACTATGGATTGATTCTGTTCTGTAGATTTTACATTTAAAGGATATAACAAAGCTGCTCCTGGTAATTCTTTAGATTTATCTCCTAAATATTTTTTATATAAATCTAGAGCTGGCAAATTATCCAACTCATAAAGTATATTTCCTTCAGATTTAGTTACAATACGTTCTGGACCAAAAGGTGTCCAACCGCCATGAATAGAGAACGTTGCTTCTAAAGTTTCGCCATAAAAAGCTATAGCAACAATTTCTCCTTGTTTGGGGTTTTCGTTGTAAGACGCTACTGTTTTTTCAAAACGGGCTGCATCTCCACAAAGTCCTCCGGTAATTAATGTATTATCTTTAATAGCAGAGTTCATCCCTTTTGTTAATTGACTACCATTAATAAAACTACCTTCTGACACTACAAAAACAAACTTAAGGCCATCTTTGTTAAACGCATTTACTAAGTCTGCACCAGTTTTATAACTATCTAAATCTGTATTTAATACGTTACTCGTATTTATAACAAATTTACTTTTCTCGAACTCTATTGCAGTAACAGAAATGCTATTCTCGTCTACAGAGTTGCCTATAATATCTGCACAGGTAGACCCAAAAATAATATGTCCATCTGGAAATTGCTTTTTAACATCTTCATAAACAGTATCATCTTCTAATAAAATTCTGTTTCCAAAAACAAGTACTAACGGTTCTTTTAATTCTGTTTTTGGAGATATAAAAGACCATTCTTCATTTTTATGTTTTTTTAATTGGACAATTTTCATTTATTTCTTTTTTATTGTGAAAAAAAACGTTGTTCCTTCATTAATGGTACTTTCTAGCCAAACTTTACCTTCGTAATAATCTACTATTTTTTTAACTATAGAAAGGCCAATTCCTGCAGACGTAGATGTATTATCTAGTCTTTCAAAGGTTTTAAAAATTTTATTAAAATAAACTTTGTCAATGCCTATTCCATTATCTTTAACGTAAAATTGCCAAACATCGTCTAATTCTTGATGCCCTATTTCTATATTACCGTTTTCTTTATCGTTAAATGCAACCGCATTATTAATTAGGTTTTGAAATAATTGATGCACACGAGATTTGTCTGCCTTAATTGTTGGCAAGTTGTCTTTTACATTAACTTTTATATTTTCTGGTATAGAAACGGTTTTTAAAACATCGTCTAAAACACTAGCTACTTTTACATCGTAAGTATTTGCATCGCCTTTATTAATTGTAGAATACTCTAAAATACCTACAACTAAATCTTCCATTTTCTGTACGTTATTTCTAATTAACTTAATCGTTTGTTTTCCTTTATCATCTAACTTAGACTCATAATCTTCTTTTAACCAAGATGTTAAGGTATCTATATTTCTTAAAGGCGATTTTAAATCGTGAGACACCATATGTGCATAATCGCTTAGCTCTTCGTTCTGAATTCTTAAACTAGCCAATAATGCTTCTCGCTGGCTATTCATATCAATAATATCTTTTGTTTGCTTATTAATATGCTCTATAAGTTCTGAACTGCTAGACATGGCTTGCTGTACAGTAACTATCTGTTCGTCGTAGCTAGTATATGTATTCTCTATTGTGTTAAAAAACGGTAATAAGTCACTATTATCCTCATAGTTTTCTCCAAAGAAGTCTATGAGTTGCTTTTTTAATAATGGATTCATTGTTTTAACCGATTGCATATTGTATAACTACGTCTCTTAACTTTTGTTTACTTATTAATATCTTTAGAAATTGTAAAGTAAAATGTTGTTCCTTTTGTAGGCTCACTCTCTAACCAAATTTCTCCATTATGTAATTCTACTATCTTTTGTACTATAGATAAGCCTATACCAGTAGAATCTTTACGTTTATTTAAAGAATGAAATACTTTAAAAATTTTATCGTGAAACTTCTTTTCTATGCCTATACCATTATCTTTTATAGAGAACTGATAATAAATACCTAAATCTTTTACAGATATATCGATAAGTCCTTTTTCTTTATCTATAAACTTAATTGCATTACTTATTAAATTTTGAAATAATTGTTGAAGCTTGGTTTTAACACCATAAATACTTGGTAAAGGCTCCAGTATATTTATGCTAACATGCTCTGGCACGTATAAAATATCTATTAAACCATTAACTAAATCGTTTAAATTAACATCGGCTTTTTCTGAATCGTCAAACCCAACACTAGAATACTCTAAAATATCAGATATTAACTGCTCCATTTTTTCTAGAGTTGTATCTATTAAATCGAAATTTTGCAAACTAGTTTCGTCTAGTTTCTCCTTGTTATCTGCTTTAATCCAACTTACTAATGCATTTATACTTCGTAATGGCGATTTTAAATCGTGAGATACAATATGTGCATACTCCTGTAAACTATCGTTGCTACTTTCTAGTTTATTAAGTAGGTTTTCTTTTTGTAATTGTAAATTTTTAAAATCTGTAATATCAAAATTTACACCTATAGAGCCAATAACTTCGCCATTTAAATTATAATTTGGAGCACCACTTACTAGCCAGTACCTTATCTCTCCTGCTTTATTTTTTATTCTTAATTCGTAAGAGTCTGTTCTACCCTTTTTTCTTTCTTTAACTTTTTTGTTTACTAATTTTACATCATCTTTTACAGGTAAAATATCTTTGCCTTTTGCACCTATAAGTTCTTCTTTAGTATAGCCAGTCATGTCTGCAAAACTTTGATTAACTAATAGAATATTATCATTCAAATCTAGCTCTGCCATACCTAAGTTCATGTTAGCAATTATATTTTGATATTTTTGCTTTTGAAACTCTAAACTTTTACTATAATTTCTTTGTAAAGTAACATCTTTGTAACTCCACATGTGTCCTTTATACTCTTCGCCATTAAAAATAGGAACAAAATCTCTTTCAAAAATTCTTCCGTCTAGTGTTTGAAACTCTTCATTCCTAACTAACACCTTATTCTTTACTGCCAATTCTACGCTTTTAACAAAACGTTCTGGATCTTTAAATAGCACCTTATTTTTTTCTCCTGCTAAAGAACAATCGTCTCCTTTTTCTATATTAGCCTTTGCAGATTTTAAAAAGAAGTTACTAAAGGCATCATTAATTAAAACCATTTTGCGATTTTCGTCTTCAACTAAAATACCAGAATCTAAATTCTTCAAAAGATCTTCTAATCGCTTTTCTGATTGAATTAACTTTCCTGCTGCTTCCTTCTCCATTGTAATATCTCTTACAATACCTTGAGCAGCAACAGCAATATCGCCATCGTAAATAATACTGGCGTTAATATGAGCTAAAAAACGTTTATTTCTCTTAGTTATTATATTAACCTCAAAATCTGTTATGGCTCCTTCTTTAAATAGTTTTTTAAACGAATTTTGTACTAGCTCTGCATCCCTTGGATCTACAATGTCTAATAAATTGTAATCTTCTTTGGCGTCATCAAAATCAAGTAAACCTACTGCAGCATCATTCATTTTAAGAATATTGCCAAATAGGTCTATAATAACATAAGAATCTATAATGTTTTCAAAAACACCTTGTAATTGCGAATCTGTTTTGTTTAATAAGGTTTCGAGTTCTGTATTAGATTCTGATAATTTTTTATTAACCTCGTACAACTCAGAAGATTTAGCTTCGAGAATTTTTTCGGCCTCTTTTCTAGCTGCTTTTTCTCGAGCTAATGCCCTAGTTAAAATATCTATTTTGTCTTGACTCATTTAGTTTTTATTGATAATAAACTTAACTTTTGTTCCTTGATCATTTAATTTTTCGAGCTCTATAGTAGCTGTAGCATTAAAATGTTCAAATGTTTTGTTCATTAATCCCAAACCAAAATGATGCATTGCCCTACTCGACTTGTAAATCATAACGAGAGATTTTTCTGATTTTTCAAGAACTTCAAAAGTTGGCAGTTCTGCATCTGGATATATTTTTCTTACTTCTATATGTATGTGATTTTCTATTGAAGCCAACATCTCTATTGGGTCTTTATAAGTTGCTAAAAGACCAGGGTAACTACGCTCTATAACACTAAAAAAATGTTCTGCGTACACTAATAATAAATTATCAATAGAAATTCCTGTATTAGCACTTAAATGCTGCAATAATTGCAACATCTCAGAAAAACTATAAGTACCTACCGCTGTGTAAACACCTCCAGAATCTAAAGTTGAGCTTGTAATAATATTATCTACCATTTCAAGACCAAACTTATCTTCTACTAAATCTAAAAACTCAGTAAATACAATACCTTTCATCTATACCCTTTTTAATTCGTTAATACTCCAATAGTCCAAAACCTTTTCTATTTTAACCATATAGTCTTCGTATTTTAAAGGCTTTAAAACATAACCAGCAATTCCTATTTTATAACATTCTAATAAATCTCTTTGATTATTAGAAGTCGTTAAAATAATAGTGGGAATATATTTTAAAACATCGTCATTTTTTAAAATAGTTAAGAATTCTATACCGTTTATTTTTGGCATATTCAAATCTAATAAAATTACGTCAGGTAATTCGTCTTTTTTCTGTAAAAAAGCTAAGGCTTCTTCACCATTATTTGCTTCGGTAATATTGTGCTTGAGAGTTAGCGATGAAACAGTCCTGTTAAATTTCATTACTTCAATCATGTCGTCTTCTATTAAAAGAACATTAAGTTTTTTTTCCATGAGTACCATTTTGAATGTATAAAATTAGTATAATTATGGATAGTTAATAGAAGTGTTCGCTAGTTACTATTTTAGTGTCGGTGAATAAGAATTAAGTATCGACGAACGGTAATTACTATTTTTTATTAACTTTTACTTAACAAGTGTTTTCTTCTCAAAATTACTTTTAGGAGCCTCGCAAAGTGAGCATTCATAGGAGCTAGGAAGATCTTCAAACGATGTATTTACTTCTATCCCTTGTGTGATATCTCCGTAATCTTCATTGTATATTGTTAAGCAGTCTTTACACTGATAAACTTCCTCTATTTCAGTTTCGGTTATCAAATCAACCACTTTGTCTTCTTCTTTTTCTGTACCAAGTTGTTCAAAATATAGTTGACTTAATTCCATTAACAAACCTGGCAATTCCACTTTATCTACATCTTGAACATGGGTAATGTATTCGCGCGTATTAGGATCGAAATTTTTAGCATAAAGTAAATTGTAAGTATCTCTTATTTTAAAATCACTTATTACTTCTGGTTGTCTATTTTTTTCGACAACAATAGAGGTGAAATTATAGGTGTCGCTTTCGTAATTTTTTATACCAAAGGTTAAGCCATAGGTACTAATATCGTTTTGATCGAAATTGGTTACTAAGTACTTTTTTAAACTTAATGCCTCTTTATCGTTTACCGGTAAATGCCAGTTCATTTCTAGCATAGAGTGGCGCACATTTATACCAAATTTACCTAAAAACTTCTCCCATTTTAATTTTGATTGTAACGGAATTCCTTTAACAATAAAAGACTTCCATGGTGTAATAGATATTTTTCCTATTTTATTTTCTGAACATAAATCGCACATGGCTTTTAAAAACACAGTATCGTATCTATTATTTCTCCAATACAAGCCCAGCCAATATCTATCGGTACCTATACGGTTCATACCTTCGTAATAAGGAAACGGGTAAAATGGGACTTCCAAAGGCGTATCTACCGTTCTGTTATTTGTTTCTACTGCATCTGTAACTAGATCGAAAACCGTCTCTATAGTTTCTGGTTCTTCTATTAAAATATTTTCTATTGCTAGTTCTATCTTATCCATATCCCAACTGTAAATAAGTGCAGGATACATTTGTGTTTTTTCCCAACCAGGAAGTCTGACATACAAATACCAATAATCTTCGTGCTCTGAAGCTATAAAGTTAATATTACCTGTAAATAATGGCACCAAACGCTGTTTGGGGTCGGTAATATTAACTCTTAATTTTAATTTATTTTTAAACTGCTCTAAAACATATAAATACCTATCACTAGTTAACCAAGCGGTACTAGGCAAAATATCTGCAGACACATAAGATGACGCTATATTTTCTACTCCATCTCTTTTTGGTTTAACAAATTGGATTTTATCGAATAGGCTAAATTTGTTTTCGTCTATTTTTTCTGGAAAAATAATATCTTGCCTAGAACCAAAAGAAATAGCATTTAGCCCCAAACCTTCGGCAGCTTCACAAATATATTTTAATTCTCCAGGAGATAAAACACCTCCATTTATTCTTAATCTATATGGCTCTATCATTATGCTAATACTTTGGTATTATTTAGTATTTCTCTCACTTCGGTTTTGCAACTTCCACAACCTAATCCTGCTCCTGTTTGATTACATAAAGTTGTAAAATCTGAGCATCCTTTTGCTATGGCATCTTCTATATTACCTTCTCCCACTTGACTGCAAGAACATATAAGTTTACCAATTACAGGCTCTGTGCTAGAAGCCCCTCGAAGCAAGGTATCGCGTTTTTCGGCCATTTCAATTTTACTTTCAATCATGCCCTTAAACTCTGCAAACTCATTTTTATCGCCCATTAATACAGCTCCTATTAACAAATCGTCTTTAACAATACATTTTTTATAGTATCGTTTTTTCATATCTGTAAATATAATTTCTTCATAGCTATCATCATTATCTGGCACACTTATATCGCCTATACTACAAAGGTTTAAATCGTTAAACTTTAAAATATTCATTAAAACAGATCCATTGTAAGCACAACTAATATCTCCAGCTATAAAGTTTGCTAAAATATTAGCTTGCTCTTCGGCTGCCGAAGTTATACCAAATAACTTGTTATTAAACTCTGCTATTTCGCCTATGGCAAAAATATCTGGGTGAGACGATTGTAAATGCTGATTTACTTTTACACCTCGACTACAAGCTATTCCATTTTCTTTTGCTATTTCTATATTAGGTATTGTACCTATAGCATAAACAATAGCATTTGCAGTAATTAATTTTCCACTTTTTAAATTGATGTTTAATTCACCTGTATCTTCATCATTAAATACGGTGCTTACTTCGTTATCAAAATAAATTTGTATGCCACGCTCTTGTACATCTAAAGATAATAATTTACTAGATATTTGATCTAATTGACGCTCCATTAGCCTTGAAGCACGCTGAATTATTGTTATTTTGGCATTTTTATGTTTCATAGCTGCAGCCAATTCTAAACCTAACAAACCACCGCCAACAATTACAACATGCTGCTCTTCTGGAGGTAGCCCTGTAGCGTCTAAATAAGCTTTAAATTTATCTGCATCGCCTTTATTACGCATTGTAAATCTTCCTGGAAGCTCTA
This sequence comes from Postechiella marina, assembly GCF_039538365.1. Classification (NCBI taxonomy): domain Bacteria; kingdom Pseudomonadati; phylum Bacteroidota; class Flavobacteriia; order Flavobacteriales; family Flavobacteriaceae; genus Postechiella; species Postechiella marina. The sequence goes on along the minus strand of NZ_BAABCA010000001.1, from coordinate 251,757 downwards.
TTTGTACATCTTTGGGTATAAATGCACGACTACCGGTAGCCATAATTAATTTATCGAACGTATATTCTTCTCCTTTATGATCTGTAGCTATTTTATTTACTTTATCAATTTTAGAAATAGAATTTTCTGGATGCAACGTAATGTTTAACTTATCTAGTTCTATTTTCTTTATTTTTAAAAGTTGGTCCCAACTTAACTCTTCTGTTACGTATTCTGGTAAAAGCACTCTATTATAAAATAGATTTGGCTCTTTAGAAAACACATGTATTTCGTCTTTTTCGTTATAATCTCTGTAATTTTGAATAAACCTAAATGCAGCTGCTCCAGCCCCAACAATAATAATTTTTTCTTTAGGCTTTTTATATTTTGCTACAGAAACGGTTGTAAATTTAAAATCGGGCTCTTTAGAAACAGGATCTATATGCGTATTGGTTAAATTATTAGCTCTATTTAAATCACTTTGTAATTTTTTACCCCAATGCATTGGTAAAAATACTACACCTTTTTGAATATTATCTGTAACTTCTGCTCTTACCCTAACAGTGCCATTAACACTTTTAATTTCGGTAATATCGCCTTGTTTAATTTTACATAAATAAGCATCTACCGGATTAATTTCTAAAACAGGTGTAGGATAGTGTGTTTTTAAACGCGATACTTTTCCTGTTTTTGTCATGGTGTGCCATTGATCTCTTACACGACCAGTTGTTAAAATTAAGGGAAACTCTTCTGTTGGTTGTACAGATGTATTATAAATACTTTGGGGTAAATTAAATATTGCTTTTTTAGAAGGTGTATAAAATACTTTATCTTCAAATAAACGCGAAGTACCAGCATGTCTATGCTCTGGTACTGGCCACTGAAATGTACCTTCGTTTTTTAATCTATCGTAATTAAGGTAAGATACATCTATGTTTGTACCTTTTGTCATAGAAGCATATTCGTTATAAATTTCTTCTGTATTACTGTAATTAAAACCACGAAATCCCATTTTTTGTGCAAAATCGCAAAGTATTTCTACATCTGGCCTAGCTTCCCCTGGCGCATCTATTTCTTTTGGTAAATATGATATGCGTCTCTCTGAGTTAGTCATGGTACCTTCTTTTTCTAACCAAGCAGCTGCAGGAAGTACTAAGTCTGCATACGCTACAGTATCGGCTTTATGAGATATATCTTGAACTACAACAAACTTAGAGTTTTTCATGGCACGCTCTATTTGGTGTGTATTAGGCATACTAACCATAGGGTTTGTACATACTATCCAAACTGCTTTTAGTTTACCACTCTCTAAAGCATCAAACATCTCTGTTGCTGTAAAGCCTGGTTTTGGAGAAATTTTATCGACACCCCAAAACTGAGCTACTTCTCTACGATGCTCTTCATTCATTAAATCTTTATGAACCGCTAATAAATTAGCCATACCTCCCACTTCTCGTCCTCCCATGGCATTGGGTTGACCAGTAAGCGAAAATGGTCCTGCCCCTGGTTTTCCTACTTGCCCTGTTATTAAAGATAGGTTTAAAAGTGATACATTTTTATCTACCCCCACAACACTTTGATTAAGGCCCATGGCCCACATGCTAATAAAACCTTTAGATAAACCAATAATATCGGCTGCTTTACGAATATCTTTTTCGGGAACACCACATATTTTTGATGCTTTTTTTAACGGTGTAGAAAAAATTAATTCTTTATAAGCTTTAAAGCCTTCGGTATGTTTTTTTATAAAATCTTCATCAATTAAACCTCGCTTATACAAACACCTACCAATTGCATTATATAGCACAACATCTGTTCCTGGTATTAATTGTAAATGCAAATCTGCAAAAGCTGCAGAATCTGTTTTTCTTGGGTCTATAACTATAATACGAACATCTGGGTTTTCTTCTTTACGCTTTTCAATTCTTCTAAAAAGAATAGGATGACACCATGCTGGGTTTGCTCCTGTAATTAAAAAAGTATCGGCCAACTCTATATCTTCGTATGAGATAGGCACACTATCTTCTCCAAAAGTTTTTTTGTAACCAACAACAGCAGAGCTCATACATAAACGCGAATTTGTATCTATATTATTGGTACCTAAAAAACCTTTAGTTAACTTATTTGCTATATAATATTCTTCTGTTAAACTTTGCCCCGATACGTAAAACCCAACACTATCTGGTCCGTGTTTTTTAATTATCGATTTAAAAACACTACTTGCTCTATCTAAAGCATCATCCCAACTTACACGTTCTCTTGGGTGAGATCTGCTCCAGCGCATTTCTGGGTACAAAATTCTGTCTGAAGTATCATTAGCTACGTAATGTAAATTCATCCCTTTTGAACAAAGCATACCTTTGTTAACAGGGTGATCTTTATCGCCTTCAACTAAAACCTTATTATTGGCATCTTTTTTAACAATAATACCACATCCAACTCCACAATAAGAGCATGTTGTTTTTATTTCGTTTTTATTCATATAAACACCTATTTAACACTAAGTAAGACATTATTTTACTAAGAAACAAGACTCTATTTTATTATTTTGAATACCATAAAAATCAATCTATATATTCTTTAATTTTATAAATATTTACTATAATAATTTAGCTTTTAACATCTATAGGAATTAAGGTATCTAGAGATTGCTTTAACTCGACATCTGCCACTTTTTCATCTTCTGTAGAAAACTTAATTGCTAAAGCTATTACTCCTGTAACAATTACAATTCCTCCAATTATAAAATAACCTTGCGATACAGCTGCAGACGAGGCTGCTGCTTGTGCACTGCTTATTATATCTTCGCCTAAACCTTGATTTGCTGCTATAGCTGCTTTTTCGGCTACTGCCGATTTAGATTTTAATAACATAGCTGCTAAAAAAGCCCCTACATTACCTCCTGCACCTACAATTCCAGAAACAGACCCTATGGCTTTTTTATTTATAAAAGGTACTACAGAAAAGGTCGCGCCTTCTGCCATTTGAACCGATAAACTAAACAGAATTAAAAAGATAAAACCAACTATAATACTTGTGGCTAAAGAAAAAGTAACCAACATAATACCTTGTACAGTTAATATAAATGATAAGAAAAGCACACGACCTCTTAACCCTTTTAGTTTTCCAAACTTATCCCCAAAAAAACCTCCTAAAGTTCTAGCAAAAATATTCATTAAGGCAAACGACAATACTATGTTTCCTGCTGTAACTCTTTGTAATTGAAATGTGTTTTGAAGGTAATCGTCCATAGTACCATATACCGTTAACTCGATACCAAAACTTGCTGCATAAATTAAAAATAGAATCCAAATTCTATAATCTTTAAGCACAGTTGCAAACTTTACTTGATCTTTTTTAGCTTCAACATAATCGCCAGAGGCTTTTAAATCTTTAATATTTCCTTGTGGTGTATCTTGAGTAAAAAAGAAATAAACAATACCCATTAAAAAACAAATAACACCAGCAATAATCATAGAATATCTCCACGCTTCTGCTTCTGCAACTCCAAAAGCAACTACCGTAGCTGCAATAATTGGCATACCCAAACGGTTTGCACCACCACCAAGGTTACCCCAACCAGCAGATGTTGCATTTGCGGTACCAACAATATTTGGCGCAAACATTAAAGAAGTATGCACCTGAGTAATAACAAAAGATGCTCCAATAAAACCTATAAATAATCTACAAATTAAAAACTGTGTTGGCGTTTGTACTAACCCCAATAAAATAACAGGTATAGCACCTAACATTAACAACCAAGTGTAGCACATTCTTGGTCCGTATTTATCGCATAATTTACCAATAAGTAAACGAGCAAATACAGTTCCAGAAACTGCTAATATTATAGAATTCCATTTTTGGTCTGGTGTTAAACCCAAGTCTCTAACTACATCTGGCATAAATGGCACAATACCAAACCATGCGAAGAAACACATGAAAAAAGATATAGCAGTGATCCAAAATGTACGAATAGAAACATTTTTAAGATTAAATAATTGTAATGTTGTTGATTTTGTTTGCGTTGTAGTATTCATAATTAAGTACTTTTATACGTACAAAACTACGTATTTATACTTAATTTTAATTTAAAAACAGTACGTAATTAAAAATAAATATGAACTTAGCAAATATAGAATATTGTTTTTAAGGATTTGCTAAAACAAAGCTATAAATATTAAAGGTTTTATGAATATTACATTGTTTACTTGGTAAGAAAGTATATAAGCAAACATAAAAAGCAGAACTATTATTGCCCAATAACTAGCATACGCCTACTATGATGCTATAATTCTGGTATTAAAACCTATAGGCTTATTCTTTTAAGCTTATCAAGTAAAAAAACTGCTATATAAAAGTTATAACACTTATAAAAATGGGGGTAATTATTCGCTAAATTAGTAATACTGCCCTATAAAGACACCTAGTGAAATATATTGAAAACTCGTTAAGCCAAACCAAACTCCTTAGCCTTATTGCTTAGCTCCATTAAGTTTTTAACCTCAAGTTTTTTCATTAAATTAAAACGATGCACTTCGGCAGTACGCTTACTAATACTTAATTCTTCTGCTATATCTTTATTGTTTTTAAGCTGTAAAACCAAATCTAAAATTTGTCTTTCTCGTTTTGTTAATTTAAAGGGTATTTCTTTAACCTCAACTTTAGGCTCGCTAGCTGTGTTACCATTTACAAAATTATTCATTATAATAGCAGATACATCGCCTGTAAAATATTTTCCGCCAGAAGCCACTTTATTTAAGGCCTTTAAAAACTCTTCTTTACTGGCTCCTTTTAACAGATAACCATCTGCGCCAGCTTGTATTGCTTTTACAACATATTCTTCGGAGTCGTGCATAGACAACACCATTGTTCTAACCGTATTTCCTGCTTTTTTTAATGCAGTAACCACCTCTATACCTGTAAGTTCTGGCATACGAATATCAACAATAAGTAAATCTGGCTTACTACGCTCTACAACCTCGAGAGCTTCTTTACCATCGCTAGCTTCGTCTATAACTTGAACGCCTTTTTGATCTTCTAAAAGTGCTTTTATACCATCTCTAACAAGTACATGGTCGTCTGCTAAAACAACTTTAATAATATTCATTTAATTGGTTTTGATAAACAAAAATAATAATTTTTACGTAACACTACGTAATTACCTTAAACTTGACTAAAATATATACTTAATACAACTAGAATACAGAAACTTACTTTTTTAACCTAATGGGATATTGAGTGTTACGCGCGTTCCTTTGTTTAATTCCGAATTAAGAAACAATCTTCCATTAATATAGTTAATACGTTCTCGCATAAACGTCATTCCCATACCTCCATCGCCTGTTTTAACATGCTTAACTTTTGTAGGATCAAAACCTTTACCATTATCATCTATTACAATACTAAGCATGTCTTTACTATGAGATAACACAACAATTATATGTGTAGACCCTGCATATTTAATAGCATTATTAATAGCTTCTTGAGTAATTCTATAAATATTAATTTCTACAAGAGAATCTAATCTTGCATTAAAATCTGTTTTATTAAAAAGTACAATTTCTTTGCCTGTAAGTTTTGTAAGCTCTTGCGTAAGTTTTGTTATTGCTGGTACAATACCGTAGTCTGTTAACTCTGGTGGTGTTAAATTAAAAGTTGCTGTACGCACTCCTTTTATAATATCTGTTGTAAGCGCTTTTAAATGTTCTATTTTAGTAACAGTTTTATCTGCATCTGTAACATCTATACTTTCTAAATTATACTTTAAACCTGTAAGCATTTGCCCAATTCCGTCGTGTACATCCTTTGCTATACGGTTTTGTTCTTTTTCTTGGTTCTCTATAATTTTACTAGATATAATTTTTTGCTGACTCATTCTCTCTTCAAAGCTTTCTTTAGTCAAGCGCTCTATCTCTTTTTGGCCTTCTTTACGTTTTGTTATATCTGAAGCTATAATTAACAACTCAGACTTGTCTTGCGTAGGGTTAAAAGGTATTATAGACATCTCCAACCAAATTACAACATCTTCTTTTGTTGTTGCTTTTATATCGCCTTGCCAACCTGTTTTTTTATATTTTGAAATAATAGCATCGATAATTTCACGCTCTTTTTCGTGTGTAGAAATAACCTCAGAAAAAAGAGCATTGTTTCCAAATTTATGAACCTTAAATAGCCTAGAGAATTTATTACCCATATGAATAACAACACCGCCTGGCGTTATACGCGAAAAAAGCAAAGTCTCATCCATTGCATGGCTCAAGGCTCTTAACTCTTTAACCGATTTTTCTTTTGCCTCGCTTAAAACATCGGCATCAAAAGCCATTTTTTTAGCCCTTTTCTCGGCTGCTAATAATTCAGAAAGACTATTTCTTACGGTTTTTGCTGTTGGCCAAAAAATAAATAAAAACTCGCCTAATAATAGCAATAAAGTTACTGCCATTAATACAAACTCTAAATTACCCAACCAACTTACTTTTTCATCAGCTTCTAAATCGTATTGATTAACAATACCATCCATCTTTAATAAAAAATCGTTCTCGTTTGCTTTTACTTTATTTATATCGTCTATAAAATTGGCTACAGGTGTATCTGGATCTGCCTCTAACTTGTTAATTATAGCATAAGAAGCTGTTTGTATAGCTTTAAAAGTTTTATTTATACCTTTAAACATTTTAGAAACCACCTCGCTATTTTCACTTGGTAAACCTAAACTATCGTTTCCTTTTTGAAGTGAATTATGAGAAAGCTCCCATAAAGCCAATGTTTCTTTAAGTTTGTTTTTAAGTAAAACCCTATTTTTGTTTTGTTTTTCTGCGGATATATAAACAATTTCTTTTGTTAATTTCTGACTTAACATACGCTGCCTACCCGCTACATTAATTACAGACGAATCGCTTTCCTGCCCACTAAGGTGCTTACGTATAAGCACTTGACTTACCACCACAGATAAAGCAATAGTACTTAAAGCTATAACGTATAAACGACTTAATTTATCAAACGTACGTTGGTCTAATGAATTGCCGTTTTTTGCCATCTATAAATATAATTTAAGAAATTGCTTTTTTTACAAGTGCTAAGCTTTTATCAGAAAAAGGAAGTTTTAAAGCTGCTGCATGTCCGTTTTCAGACATTTTAACCCAGGTTTTTTTAAGAATATCAATAACCTTATCATCATCGTGTTTTGCAGCAAACTCTTCAAAATAATAATCCAGAAAAACCAAGCAAATGGTATCTTCTAAAATTTGAGATTCTTCATTTTTTTTAATCAATTTTTTATTAATTAAAAGTGATACACGGTCAGAAAACTGGCTATCAAAACCAACCTGACCTAAAATTTCTACCGTTAAATCGGCATGCATTCGTTTTAAAGTTTCTCTCCATTTTAAATACCCAACACGATCCATAGGGTATTCGTTTCTGGCTATTTTCCACCGACAAATATGCTGAGCTCGAGCAGCTATTTGGAGCGCCTTTGAGGCATCTGGCTTAAATTGCAACAATTTTCTTGTCATACGCTGCGAATACAATAATTCTTTAGGGTAATCTATACCAGAAACTTGGTATGTATTAATATCTTCAGAGTTTTTTTTATCTATAAGCGCAATCGCTGTTTCAAATCTTGTTGGTTTCATCTACAAATATTTTTAGTATTAAGCTACAATTCAAAAGTATAAGCTTAGCATATTAAAACTAAATGTCGTTTTTGTTTACTAAGCATCATGGTCTGTTAAGCCAATATACACATTTTAGTATTCAATTTTAAAAGACACGTTGCTATTTTTAAATATACAATAGTAAAACCAATGCTTGTATTTACTATAATGAGTTCGCCTTTAGCAAAAAAAGAAAAATTACTAATTGGCAAATACTACAAAATGAACTTATATAAACACAAAACTAAGTATTTGCAAATCATTTTACAACGTAATGGACTTAGCAATATAAGTAGACTGAAGATTTTTATCATTTTGATAAATAGAATACCATATATTTAAATATATAATAAGCTTAACTTGTTAAATTACAAAAAGAGAAAAGACTACAATTTACTACACTCATCACCAGCATTTGTAGCAATACTACTTTTTATATTTTTGATAGGAAACGAAAAGAAAAAAGAACTTCCCTTACCAAGTGTAGAGTCTACCCATATGTTACCATCTAAAAGACTTACTAATTTTTTAGCAATTGTTAAACCAATTCCAGCACCTTCATAAGGTCTATTTAAAGTACCATTAACTTGCGTAAAACCTTTAAAAATAAGATCTTGATGACTTTGATCTATACCTATTCCTGTATCTGAAACGAAAAAAACAATACGTATATTTTCTTCTTTTTTACAAACCTTAAACCCAAAATTAATAATACCATCGTCAGAAAATTTAATAGCATTTTTTAATAAGTTTACTATAATATGCTTTAACTTTAACTCGTCTGTATAAATAATTAAATCTTCACAATTTGGTGGTATTTTTAATTTAAAGTCTATGTGATTCTTCCCTAAATGATCTCGATATTCTTGCATAGATTTATAAATATCGTTAAGAAAAACACCTAAATCTACCCCTTTTTTAAACACTTTTACTTTTCCTGATTCTATTAAAGAGATATTAAAAAGATCGTCTATTAATTTAAGTAAATGTACACCACTATTGTTAACTATCTCTATGTACTCCAATATTTCGCCTATTGATGAGTTTTTATCTATAATACCTGTTAAACCAATAATAGAATTAAGTGGTGTGCGAAGCTCGTGAGACATGGTTGCTAAAAACTGAGATTTTAATTTATCACTCTCTTCTGCTCTGTCTTTTGCTTGAGTTAATTCGAATGTTCTTTCTTTAACAAGATTCTCGAGGTGATTCCTATACTGCTCTAATTCGTTATTTTGATTTGATATTTTTTTTTGATTCTCTATAAGCAAGCTATTTTTTTCTTGCAGCTCTTTAGTTCTTTCTTCTACTTTTTGCTCTAAAGAAGCACTTAACTCTTGAAGTTCTTTATTTTGTTGTTTAAGTTTATTTTCTTGCTCGTAGCTTTTTAAAGCTTCTTTAACCGTTAAAATTAAATCGTTGGTATGCCAAGGTTTCGATATATACCTATATAAATCGGCCTGGTTTATGGAGTTTGTAACGCCTTCAAAAGTAGCTTGACCTGTTAATAAAATATTTAAAGTACGAGGCGATTTTTTATGAAGTGTTACTAAAAACTCATCACCTTTCATTATAGGCATTGCATAATCTGCTATAACCACTTGTACTGTATAGCCTAAGCTTAGCAAATTATCAACAGCCTCTAAAGCTTCAATTCCAGACTCTGCTGTTTCAATAATATATGCATGACCAAAAGCGCTTTTTAATTCAGTTTTTAAACTGTTTAGCACTATTTTTTCATCATCAACACAAAATATTACCTTCTTTTTCATACGCTGTGTTTTATATTAATTGCAAACCAGAATCGATACAAGAAAACAGTTCTGATTGTGCCCAGGGCTTTCTTATACATTTATACAAGTTAGCTTGTGCTTCAGTTTTTTTTATCGAACTATGGTCTGCTTGACCTGTTAGCATTATTTTTAAAGACTTGGGGTATTTTTGATGCACTTTAATTAAAAACTCATCGCCTTTTATTTTAGGCATTAACCAATCGCTTATTATTATTAATTTAGATTTAAAACACATCATTAGCTCATCAATAATATCTAGAGCTTCGTCTGCACTTTCGGCGGTTTCATACATAAATGAATTGCCATAATTTTGTTTTAACTGTGCTTTTATACTGTCTAAAATGATTTTCTCATCATCAACACAAATTATTATTGTCTTATCCATAGAGTTTTTAATTTGACTGTTCTGTCTCGTCTTTGGTTTTTACAATAGGTAGATAAACACTAAATGTTGTACTACCTGGTTTACTTTTTACTTTAATTTCTCCTTTGTGCTTTTCTACAATTCGTTTAGAGATATCTAGCCCAATACCGGTGCCTTCTCCGGTAGGTTTTGTGCTAAAAAACGGATCGAAAATTTGATCTATTTCCTCTGGTGGTATACCTTTTCCGCTATCTGTTATAGACACCACTATGTTTTCGTTTTCAACATAAGCTTTAATAGCTAATTTACCATTAAGATCCATGGCATAAATAGCATTATGTAGAATGTTTGTCCAAACTTGATTTAGCTCATCGAAATAGCATAAAGTTTTTGGTATTGGTTTAAAATCTTTTGAAACCTCTATACCTTGTTTTATCTGGTTGTTATACAGCGTTAACACATTCTCTATTCCTTCTGTTACATCTGCTAGAACTTGCTCTTCATAATTATTAATTCGAGACGAATTTTTAAGTGCAAAAACAACTTTGGAAGCTCTATCTGCTGCAAATTCAATGTTTTCTGTACTACGCTGTAATCCTGTAATTTTATAGGCTACCTCTATAATATTTTCTGAGTCTGCATGCTTTAATAGCTCCATATAATCCTCAATATCTGCTACTACCATCATATCTACAAAGGTATCTGCAAACGAATAGGCATTTTTAATACCATGACTTTCCAACAACATTGTTATTTGCTTTTTAAAGGCTCGCTCTTCTTTAGAGGTTAATACGTGTCTATTTTTAAAAGAATCTTCTATAAGCAATAAGAACTTAGTTTTTAAATTTTTTGGCAATTTATTTACAAATATTGGGTAATCATTTAAAACAAAATTTAATGTCTTTTTAATGTTACCTATAGACGAACGTATAGCACCCAACGGTGTATTTATTTCGTGTGCTACACCTGCAATTAATTGACCAAGTGCCGCAAGTTTTTCTGAGTTTACCAGCTTTTGCTGTGTTTGCTTTAAATCTGCTAAGGTTATGGTTAACTCGTTAGTACGTTGTTTTAAAGCTTCTTCGCGTTCGTATATTTGAGACAACATTTTATTGTACTCGTCTACCAAAACACCTATTTCATCATTGCTTTGTTGTTGTACTCGTAGGTTATAATTTCCTTCTTCTGAAATCTCTTTAGTAGCCTTAGTTAATTTTAAAATAGGACCTGTTATATACTTTTGTAACCATGTTGCCAATACATAATTTACAACTAAAAGTGCTACAAGTAGCAATGTCATTTTTACTAAATAATCGCTAATTTTTACTCTTAACTCTTTTGTAGATACTCTTAAATATATAGAACCAGCCATTTTTTTTTCGTAGTAAATAGGCTTAGAAACACTCAAGTAAGTATCTTCAAATTTATGCCACGAGTATTTTTTTGCTTTGTTAGAAATGGTATCGCTATTTTTATTTTTATAAAACTCGGCAAATACCTGATTTTTATCATTATAAACAATACCAACCTCTAACGACGGAATACTTTCTAGCTTATTAAGAGTTTCTTTCGCACTTTCTGAAACATCGAAAACTAACGGAACAGCACAGTAGTCTCCTACAAGTGTGGCATTTATAATAGCGTTATTTTTCATGTCTTCTTTAAAATCTGCTATATTGCTAAAGATGACATAGGCAAAACCTAACAATAGAGAAAACAACGATACTACTTGAATTATTAGTATCATTTTAGCTTTAATGTCTAGATTTTTAGATAACATAGAGTTGCTTTAAATAAGAGGATTAAAATACGTTATTGCTTTACCATTAAATAAAAGTAATAGTTACTACATAAGCGGTTCCTTCAAAAACTGCAGATATGGTTCCAACCATTTTAGAATTAGATATAGACTCTATATCGATAGCAGAAATACCCATAGGGCCAACCACAGGATAGTTATAAACTATAGGCTCTCCAAAAGATAACTCTGTATTATCTGAATTTAAAGACCATGTTGTTTGATAAATTAAAGTGTTTTCTGCATCATATTGATACATTGCTCCATCAGAATCAAATTTAAAGGAATAATTTCTAGTACCTTCATCTTCAATAATCATGATATCGTCAATAACTAAACCATTCATTTCAATACTAGGAGATAGTTTTTTACTCTGTACAAGCCAAGTTTTAGAAGTTATAGCTGTGTTTGCGTCTAAACCTGAAGAGTCGTCTGAACTACATGAGGTTAAACCCAAAATAACACTAAAAATGGTAATTAAAAAGATTTGCTTTTTCATAAAAGATTGGGGTTTTATTGTAATAAATTTAATAATTAAATTGAATACCTATTAGGTAAATAGCTCCAATATTATCGGCAAAACCATATTCGCGATGTTTGCCAAATAAATTTTTTCCTGTAATATTTATAGAAGTATTTTTATTTAATTGATATGATGTCTTAGCATTTAAAATCATATTAGTTTTAATATTTGATTTTGTTTGAGCTTGGTTAATACTTTCTTCGTCCGATATTTTATAGTAATTATAACTCTCAAATATATGATTAGAAGAAATGTAAGCATCAGTACTAAAATTCCATTTTTTATTAGGATTATAATTTAACATAAAGCCTCCAAAAAATGATGGTGTTGCCTCTTCGCTCCATTGTGTAGGGTTTGTTCTATTTGTTATTACAGTTGTTAGCTCATCGCCTTCAGGGTTTGTTTGAAAATCGATATTAGTAACTTCAATATCAATATCTTTTCTTCCTGAAATATTAGTTTTTTGATATGTTCCAAACAGTTTCGCCTTAATTTTATCCTTGTAATCGTAATTAAAAGTAAATCCAGCACCAAATTGATTCGCATTTAGCTCGTAATTTTCATATATCACGCTACCTTCTGCACTAATTGAAATTATAGACTCTGGATCTCCATTACCATCTAATTGCTGTACCGTTTTATAATTATAAAACACATTAGGGTTTACAAAGTTGTCTACCATAGATGTAAACACCTCGAAATCTAAGCTTAAATTAGCATTTATTTTGGTTCTCCAACCTATCTCGCAGTTGGTAATAGTTGGGTATTTAAGGTCTTTTTGCCCATTAATTTCAATATGTACCGGTACAGAAATAGTGGTACCATCGCCTACTTCGTAATGGTCGTTTGTTAAAAAGGTACTATTTAAATAAGTATCAAAAAAGAAAGGCGATTTTGATGCTTTAGAATAGGCGCCACGAATTAAGTTATTTTTATTAATTCTGTATGTAGAAGCTATTTCGTAGTTATTAAAATAATTTTTATTAAAACCAAATTTATCTACTCGAAAGGCTCCAATGACCCTCAATTTATCTGTAGGCTTCCACTCTGTTAGCATAAAAGCAGAGTATGAAGAGGTTTCTTTTGGCTCATCTTTAAAATGATGATTTAATTCGTTAAAATCTAAAGGATCTTCGTAAGTAAACGGGCTCTCGTAAGACAAAAATTTATAATTAAATCCAGGTCTAAAAGTTAAGTTTTTATATTCTTTAAAATACTCTAAATTCCCTTCGATATTGGTGTATTTATAAGAATTGTATTTATAATTATTCTCGTCTTTACCAGAGTTAACATTAAATTGGCCATGTAAATTATTATGCTTAATTCTTGCATTTAAATAGTAACTACTAGACTCGGTTTGAGATAATGGCGTGGTTAAGTTTAAAAACCCTGTACGCTGACTTTGAGACTTTTGAGCTCCTAAAGCAACATCTATATTAGACTGCTCATTGTAATTATGCGTAAAAAACACGTTACCGCCCAGTTTTCTTAAGCTTAAACCTTCTTCATAATACGCTCCCAATGCTTCTTGATATTCCAAAAACGACCAAGGCTCGTTAGTTACTTTATCTTTACTTGGCAAAACAAACATGGTTAAATCTTCTTCTGCTGTATATCCTTTCTTAATAAAATCGTAATAATCGTCATCAAAACGGTGACGCTCTGTAAAATTACTTGAAAAAGATAATTTTGTTTTATCGTCCCAATTGTAGCCTATATTAAAGCTCGCATTTTTAGCTTTATTTGTCCCCATTTGAGCGTTAACAGAAATGTTTTCTCCTTTTTTATTGGCATGAGAAGTAATAATATTAATAACGCCTGTTACAGCATTTGGTCCATAAAGAGCAGAAGCAGGACCTCTTACAACTTCTATTCTTTCCACATCATTTAAATCTACGGGTAATGTTTCCCAGAAGGTACCACCACTAAAATAACTATAAACTATACGGTTATCTATCATAACCAGAATTGTGGTATTGTATGATAAAGTTAGATAGACATTTTTTGTAATATCGTCGTAACCTCTAATGTGAATATCGTAATTACCAGGTGTTATTTCTCTAACAATTAAACCTTGAGATAACCGCAGAGCTTCAGGAATACTAGTAACTCCAGAGTTATTTATCTCCTCTTTACTAATAATAGTTGTAGATAAAGGGGTTTCAAACAAATCTTCTGGTCTTTTAGAAGCTGTTACTACCACGTCAATATCTAATAACTCCTCTAGAGTCATTTCATTATAAACTTTGTTTCCTCCTTGCCCAAAAGATTTTGGACACATAAATGAGGTTAAGATAATAATGAATAAAAGTATTTTCTCCTTATAATTCATAACTATTTTATTTAAATATTTTACCAATTCTCAAAATATCTGATGAGAATGATTGCCCTTCTTTTTCAAGAGAAGTTAAATTCACAAATATCTTTGGTTTATTATTTTCAATTCCAAACCCTAAAGAAATATCACCTTGCTCTACATGCTGAATAGAACCTGTTACCGATAAAACCTTGAAAGTTTTACAAATATCAAATCCCTCTTGTATACCTTCCATAAAGTAAACAACGTGATATCCTAATATATTTGCTTCTAAATCTTCGGGCTTAATAGCTTTGTATGCTACAGAATTGCCTAAACCCATTATAAATTCGTCCTTATTTATTTGATAAGAAGAATTGTATACTACTAAAATTTTAATTTTTTTATTTTTTGGCGTTTGTGGATTGTATTTTAAAACCTTAGTTAGTAACGCCGCCTGAATATTTTCTGGTACAGTAATATTTTGAGCAAAAGAAGTATTACCCCAGTATAAAAAGGTAAGTATAAAAACGAACCCTTTTATTAAAAACTTTATTTTTGGAAGCAACTTTAAGCGCATTATTTAGTAGTATTCTGCTTTAATTTTTAACATTAATAATTGCTGTAAATTATTAATTCATTAATTATTAAATTATGATATATCTCAAGTTTTTTATTTAACGTTATTAAACAGTGGGTATTCTTGTAAATGAAGTATAAGTCCAAGTTAGCAAAAACCCCACTTAATGTTTATTCGTACAAAAATAAACATTTAATCCTATTAATGTGTATTTTAACGTATTTATTTGCAGTAAAAAATTAAAAAAGAGCTAATAACTTAAAAATTTATTTTTCCATCAAACGATAGTTTTAAACCACTCGGCGTAACAAAACTTTACTTTAAACGTGCAAAATGGTCATCATTAAATCAAAATTTAAATCAAAAAAAAACCTAAAAATTTTTAAAATTTTTAGGTTTTTAAGATGAATTAAAACTTAATAAATAAATTAGAAAAAACTATTGTGCAAATTTAATTTGGACAATAGTTCTTTTTATAAATAAAATATCTTTTTAACTAAAAAAATACAACTTATTAACTATTATAAAAACTGTTATTGCCAAAGACCTTGCGGCGTATATGTAGCACATCAAGAATCTGTCTAAATACTTAATAACCTTTTTTATCTTGCTGTTTCACCATAATACCGCATGCTTTGGCGTAATTTCAATACAACCACAAATTGTTTTAAACAACAACATGAAATGCTTAATCTTTAAAACCTATATAAACATAGCCTTCGTTAATTTTTACCGGATAAGTAGCAATAGCATCTAAATCGCTATTTAAATTCTCTCCTGTTTCTAAAGAAAATGTTTTTTTATGTAATGGGCACGCTACTTTAGGCACTCCTTTATCATCCCCAATCATTCCACGAGACAAAACCATTTCTATTTTATGAGGACAAAGGTTTTGGCATGCATACCACTTATTTAATCTAGTAAAATTAAATACTGCTATTTGCTTACCCTTATATTTTACACAAGCACCACCATCTTTAGGAAAATCGTTAACCGATGCAGCTTTAAACCAAATCTTCGCTTCTTCCAACTTGGTTGTTTCGTATTTTTCTAAAATTTCTTCCATAATCTTTTAATTTTTAGAGGCACTAATTATTTCCATTGTTCTGGCATTTTTTGATCTCTCATAGGCACAAAAACAAGGTTATCATCATCTTCATCACTGTTTACAAAATGATTAAAACGTTTCATCATTTCTGGATCGTTAACAGCTTGCGTCCATTCGCATTCAAACTTATTAACTAAGGTTTCCATTTCTTTTTCTAAATCGGCAACAATACCTAGTTTATCGTCAATTATAACTTCTTTTAAAAAATCCATTCCACCCTCAAGCCTTTCTTGCCATGCCGCAGTACGTTGTAAAGGTTTTGCTGTACGCATATAAAACATTAAATAGCGATCTAAATATTTAATTACCGTTTCGTTATCTATTTGCTCTGCCAATAATTCGGCATGACGAGGTGTTGCGCCTCCGTTTCCTCCAACATATAAATTCCATCCACCTTCAACAGCAATCAATCCAAAATCTTTACCTCTCGCTTCGGCACATTCTCGAATACATCCAGATACGCCACCTTTAATTTTATGAGGCGCTCTAATACCTCTATAACGATTCTCTAATTCGATACCAAAACTTACACTTTCATCCATACCATAACGACACCAAGTAGAACCTACACAAGTTTTTACAGTTCTTAAAGATTTACCGTAAGCATGTCCGCTTTCAAAACCATGAGATATCAATTCTTTCCATATTAAAGGAAGTTGGTTTAACGTTGCTCCAAATAAATCGATACGTACGCCACCTGTTACTTTAGTATATAAATCGTATTTTTTAGCAATTTTACCAAGAGCAATAAGCTTATCTGGAGTAATTTCTCCTCCAGGAATTCTAGGCACAACAGAATAGGTTCCGTTACGCTGAATATTTGCTAAAAACCTATCGTTAGAATCTTGAATTGCATATTCTTTATTTGCTGTATCTGCATTTATAGTTGCCATTAACGAAGCTATAAGAGGCTTACATAGCTCGCAACCATGACCTCCATTTCCATGACCATCTAACACTTCATTAAATGTTGTATAGCCTTTAACTTCGATAATTTTATATAAATCTTGTCTATTATAATCAAAATGCTCACAAACAGAATCTTTAACCTCAATACCTAAAGATTTAAGCGTTGCATTAGTTAAATCTGCAACCATAGGTTTACAACCACCGCATCCTGTACCTGCTTTAGTACAACTTACAACACTAGCAATATCTGTAGCTTCTCCATTTTCTATAGCAGAACATATTTGCCCTTTTGTAACGCTTTCGCACGAGCATATTTGAGCCTCGTCTGGCAAATCCATAACATCTCCAAAAGCTGCTCCTCCATCTGAAGATGGTAAAATTAACTGTGCTGGATCTTCAGGAATTTTCATCCCATTCAAGAAAATTTGGTGTAACATACTGTAATCTGACGCATCGCCAACTAAAATTCCACCTAACAACTTCTTACCATCAAGACTTACGTTTATTCTTTTATATAGATGCTCTGTTTTATTTTCAAAAATAATAGAATGTCCTTTAGATGCAGGCATAAATGGCTCTCCAAAACTCGCAACATCTACACCTATTAACTTTAGTTTAGTAGACATATCTATTTCTGCAGGCATAACAGCCTCAACATTTCCTAAAATTTGATCTACAGCAATACCTGCCATATCGTAACCAGGAGCAACCAAACCATAAATCATTTGATTATACAAAGCTATTTCGCCAATGGCATAAATATGCTCGTCTGATGTTTGCATTTTATTATCTACAACAATACCACCACGAACACCAACTTCTAAACCACAGTTTTTACCCAGCTCATCTCTTGGGCGAATACCGGCAGAAACAACAAGCATATCAACATCTAGCACGTCGTCTTCTCCAAACTCCATTCCTACAATGCACTTATCTCCTAATATTTGATTTGTTGCCTTACTTAAGTGAATATTTAAACCTATAGACTCTAGTTTTAACTGTAAAACTTGACTACTTCTAGAATCTAATTGCCTTGGCATTAATTTAGGGGCAAACTCTACAATATGAGGCTCTAAGCCCATATCCATTACCGCTTTCCCTGCTTCTAAACCCAAAAGGCCTCCTCCAAGAACAGCTGCTTTAGCTCCAGGCTTTTCTGCTTTAAGCTTAGCTGCATAAGCTAGCATACCCTCTAAATCTTCAATTGTTCTATACACAAAAACACCTTCTTTCTCTACGCCTTTAATAGGAGGCACAAAGGCAGAAGACCCTGTTGCTAACACTAAATAATCGTAAGAAAAATCACGGTCTTTAGCTGTTGTTATAGTTTTATTAGTTCTATCTATATCAGACACGCGCTCGTCTACAACCAGTTCGATACCGTTTTCTACATACCATTCTGCTGGAGCCATTTCTAAAGCTTTAGCGTCTTGATTTTCAAAAAATTCGCTTAAATGAACACGGTCATAAGCTGGCCTTGGTTCTTCTCCAAAAACAGTTATTTTAAAATCTTTACTATTTTCTTTAGCTACAAATTTTTCGCAAAATTTATAACCAACCATGCCATTTCCAACAACTATAATATGCTTCATAATTACGTATTTAAATACAAAACTAAGTATTTATACGTATAAATATACGTGATTATAGAAGAATTTTACGTAGAAAGCTAATTATTATCAATTTCTCAAATTGAAATATGAATTATTGTTGTTATAAGAAAATTAAGGGTTTAGTTTTATAGAAATCTTAAATAGCCTCTACCGTTATTATAACACTTTTAGACGCTGGTGTTTTTGCTGTATGCGCAAAACTATCCAAAGGCACCAATACATTTGTTTCGGGAAAATATGTGGCGCAACAGTTTTTAGGAATATTATACCCCACAACTTTAAACTTCTTTGCTTCTCTTACCACTCCATTAAATTCCGATTTTAAGTTAACAACCTCATGCTCCTCTAGTCCTCTTTTTTGCATATCTTCACGATTCATGAAAATAACACGACGCTCGTTAAAAACACCTCGATATCTATCATTTAAACCATAAATTGTAGTATTAAATTGGTCGTGACTACGTATAGTCATCATAACCAACTCATCGTTTTTTAATTTCCATTCTGGAAGTTTGTTTACAGAAAAATTAGCTTTCCCAGTTTTTGTTTTAAATTTTCTAATACGGGCTCCATTTGGCAAATAAAAACCAGAAGGTTGCTTTAGTTTTTTATTATAATCTTGAAAACCATCAACAACCTCTTCTATATCGTCTCTAACCAAATTATAATCGTCTTGATAAGCCAACCAATCTATTTTAGTACGGTCTTTTAGCGTAGCATAAGCAATACCGCAAACTACAGCTACTTCGCTTAACAAACTATCTGAACATGGTTCTAAAATTCCTTTAGTAGACGAAACAACACCCATAGAATTCTCTACACTTTGAGTTTGTTCGCCTGTTTTTTGATAATCTTTTTCTGATCGTCCCAAACATGGAAAAATTAAAGCTTCTTTACCTGTTACCAAATGCGAACGATTTAACTTTGTACTTACATGCACTGTTAAATTACATTTAGCTAATCCTTGTGCTGAATAATTAGTATCTGGAACTGCCGATATAAAATTACCTCCTAAACCAAAAAACACTTTTACTTTATCTTCGTTCATAGCTTTTATAGCCTCTATAACCGAATAGCCATGCTTTGTTGTTGGTTTAAAACCATATTTAGACTCTATTTTATCTAGAAATTTTTGAGGTGCTGCTTCCCAAATACCAACTGTTCTATCACCTTGTACGTTAGAGTGACCTCGCACAGGGCAAGTACCTGCACCCTCTTTACCTATACTACCTTTTAAAAGCAATAAGTTTACCAATTCGCGAATATTATCTACTGCATTTTCGTGTTGCGTTAACCCCATAGCCCAACACACTATTATTCTCTTTTTGTTTAAAACTAAATCGAAAACCTGATCGAAAATAGCTTTAGAAACACCAGAGAGCTTTAAACATTCATCAAAATTGAAAGTTTTTAAATTTGACACAAAAGCATCATATCCATGTGTATATGCTTCAATAAAATCTTTATCGAAAACATGTCCTTTAGCCTCTTCTTCCTCCAATAATTTTAGCAAAAGCGCTTTTACAAAAGCAACATCTCCATTTATAGTAATGGGTACAAATACATCGGCTAGTTTTGTGCCTCCAGTTAATAGTTTTAATGGGTTTTGTGGATTGGTAAATTTAATAAGTCCCGCTTCTGGCAACGGATTAATAGCTATTATTTTTCCGCCATTTTTCTTTGTTTTTTCTAGTGCAGTTAACATTCTTGGATGGTTAGTTGCTGGATTTTGACCAATAACCATCACCAATTCTGCTTTATACAAATCATCTAACGTTACAGATCCTTTACCTATTCCCAATGTTTCAGATAAAGCACTACCACTAGCCTCGTGACACATATTAGAGCAATCTGGTAAGTTTGCTGTTCCATACTCTCTAACAAATAATTGATATAAAAAAGCTGCTTCATTTGTTGTTCTTCCCGAAGTATAAAATGCTGCTTCGTCTGGGCTATTTAAAGCATTTAAATGCTTGCCTACCTTATTAAATGCTTTATCCCACGAAATAGGTCTATAATGCGATGCGCCTTCTGCTAAATACATAGGCTCTGCTAATCGTCCAGATTTACCGATTTCAAAATCTGATAAATTAGACAAATCATCTACAGAATTAGCAGCAAAAAACTCTCGGCCAATTATTTTATTCTGCGCTTCTTCTGCCATGGCCTTTAAGCCATTTTCGCAATATTCGCCTAATGCAGAACGCTCGTCGTCTGGATCTGGCCAAGCACAACCCGGACAATCAAATCCTCCTTTTTGATTTACTTTTAGCGATAATTTAAGGGCGTCGCTAGTATTCATATATTTATTAGCATGACTTACTGCAGCCTTTAGCGCTCCAAAACCAACACTATTTTTAGGTGGTTTTTCGATTTTTAAATTAGAAAATTCTTCTGGTGTACTTGCTTTTTCTATAGGAGACTTACTCATGCTTACAATAAATATATGTTGTACTAAAATACTATGAATTTAGTACAAAATTGGTCAGCAGTAAATATAATATTTATTTTAATCGGCTCGTTTCTCCAATTTTGACAAAAAGGTAACCTAAAATTATAATATTATTAAATGGAAACCTTTTTATTAAAAATAAAATATTAATATAACTTAAATTTAAAAAATTAAATTCTATATACGCCCTATATACTCACTTAAATTATCCTCTCTTTGCAATCCCATTTTTTTTCTAATTCTATGTCTAGAAATATGCACACTATTTAAAGATATGTTTAACAGTTTAGACATTTCTTTACTATCAAATTTTAACTTAATTAAAGCACAATGTTTCTGCTCTGTAAGTGTTAAAGATTGGTGTTTCTCCTTTAAACGATCATAAAAACCAACATTAACTTCGGTAAACCGCAAATTAAAGCGCTCCCACATATCTTTATTTCCTTTTACAATAACATCCTTTAATTTACTGTAACTTTTAGGCGCTTCCTCTTTTAGGATTTGTAATAACTTATCTATATTTTTATCCTTTTCTATTATTTGTAATGCCGATACGGTAAGCTCTTTACTTTTAGTTTCAAGAACTGCATTTAGTTTTTCTTTTTCGTGTTTTGTTTTTAAAGAAGCATTATACTTTTCTATTTTTAGTTTTCGCATTTTTGCTTGCAGAAAAAAAACAATTAAAAGTATTATTACCCCTAAAACCACAAATGCAACTAGAAAAATTAATCTAGTTTGTATAAGCCTTTCTTTTTCTATTATGCTTTTTTGCTTTTTTATGTAGGAGTCTTTCTTTAAAATTGCTTTTTCGTAATTGTTTTTAATTTCAAAAAGATCACTGTTGCTTTTGCTTTTAACACTAAAAAGACTATCCGATATCTTCTCTGATTGCCCTAAATAAAAATAAGCCTTATCCAATTGCCCTTTGGTTTTTAATATTTTAGATGTTTTCTTTAAAATATCGGGTTTAAAATCTGTGTGCGATTTAAACTCGGATATCTTCTCTAAACTTTTCTCATAAAAAAAAATAGAGGCATTTAAATTACCGGTTTTATTATACAAATCTCCAAGAAAAGAGTAAACAATAACTAAATAATGCGAATTGTTTTTCTCGAACACTTTTACAGATTCTAAAAGAAGTTTTTCTGCCTCTGTTAACCTATTGGTTAATAAAAACACATTACCCTTTTCTGCTTTTATATAGGCATTATTAATTTCGCTATTATGTTTAACCCCTCTGGCGTATTTAGAAGAATCTAGATACATTAAACTTTTAGTATACTGTCTAGATTTACGAAACTGAACTGCTAAATTGTAAAAAGATTTAGCAACAAGGTTGGAATCTACAAAATTACGCTTACTCATTTTAGCGTATTGTAAAGACATTTTTTTATGTTTTATAGCCTGATAATTCTTTCCATAAATACCATAAAGCACTCCAAGCTCATCATGAATAAAAGCTAATTTTTTTGATGCTTTTATCTCTTCTGCCAACAACATGGCTTTCCATAAATAATTATATGCGTTAGAGTATAATCCATCATTTTTATTTTTATCAGCAGATTTTAAATATTGATTTATTAATATAAGCGTATCATTAATAACTTGTTTATCTTTTTTTGGCTCATTTACTCCATCCAACAAAACACCCACGTTAGTAAAGGTGAGCATAGTGTCGC
The DNA here is from genome assembly GCF_039538365.1 of Postechiella marina. Lineage (NCBI taxonomy): Bacteria > Pseudomonadati > Bacteroidota > Flavobacteriia > Flavobacteriales > Flavobacteriaceae > Postechiella > Postechiella marina. The sequence continues at coordinate 229,011 of NZ_BAABCA010000001.1, read as the reverse complement.
TAAACAAGTTATCTGGAATAAAAAACAGCAAAATAAAAAACAAAAAAACACTTCTCATAGACCACTAGCAAAGGGATTAAACAAATAAAAACTCTATAAAGCTAAAATACACAAAGTAAAGTTTTATATAACTCATTAATTACAATAGTAAAGTTATTGCTAAGTCAAAATATACAAATTTAATAGGCTATTATGCTAATTTTGTAGGCAGTTCTATTTTAAAAAATTTAATTCTTTAAAAATTTAATAGATCTAAAAACCAACTAAACTTAATAAGCCAAACCATTATGAAAAAAAGATTTTTTACTAGTATTTTACTATTATGTTTATTCGCTTCTTGCGGAGAGGATGACACCACAGAAGAACAAGTTATAGAAGAAGAACAAGTTACTGAAGAGGAAAACCCAATAGAAAACACAAACCCTGAAGAGAATGAAAATGAGGTTTGTAAAATTGTAAACAAAGATGGATTAATTATTATTGAAGCCGAAAGTTTTGATCTTAAAGGCCAATGGAAATTAGTAGAAGATGAAAAAGCTTCGCAAGGAAAATATATTACATATGATGGTCCCAACAGCTATCAAAATCAAAATTTAGATAATGAAATTACAGTAAAATTTACTATTGATGCAGCTGCAAGCTACCGCGTAAGGTGGTATATGAGACAACCTGATGAAGCTGAGGGAGACAAATCTAACGATGTTTGGATTTATTTATCTGACAACGTAGGACGTGCTTGGGTTAATAAGACAAGTGTAACATTAGAACATTACGAGAAATTTGTAAGTAGAGGAAAAGGAGAGTTTACCTATGGAGGCGCGCTCGATCTTCATAATCCAAAAGCAAGCTCTTGGCTTACAGCCAAATTCCCTGCTGCTGGCGAATATACCTTAAAAATTTGTGCCAGGTCTAAAGACTTTCAACTAGACAAACTTGTTTTATCATCAGGAATATCAGATGATGAAGCCAAAAATCAATCTAAAACACGTTCTGAAGCCATAGAGTGCAATTAATTAAACCCAAAAGTAATAATGCTTATACTTTACATAAAGTACAAGTATTAATTAACCAATCATTTTACCGCATGAAAACATCTAAAATCTTATTTTTATTATTTATTTCTATTGCAATATTAATACCTGCAGAAACCATTTTTGCTCAAGCTTGGGGTTACAACAATAATCGTGTAGCTGTAAGTTTTGATGGTAATAGCGCAGCAGACAATCAATACAAATGGCCAACTGGCGATCCAGATGATTGGGGAGCATTGGCAGCTTCGTGTGCTATTATGGCTAAACTTGGACTTCAAGACAAACTAGTGCATTGCTCTTACAATAATTTTATTGACGCACCTCCAGGTCCAGATAACAAAAACCAATTAAAAATTAGTGCAGATGGCTCTATTGCACGCTGGGGCTTTAACAAAGAGGCGTTTTTTGACGTAACCAAACAATTAAAAGAATCGAGGTCGCATTTAGCAAACGAAATGGGAAAATCTACCGCTTCCAACCCTTTATATTTTATGCATGCAGGCCTATCAGAATTTATTTACCAAGTTGTTGAAGAAGTAATTGCTAATGGAAATATAGAGGCTTTAAACCATGTGTACCTATTGTCGCATAGTAAATTTAATGAAAATGAAATAAGACGAGATTATCACCGTACTTGGGCAGATATTCAAAAACTTTGTGGTAATCGTATTAAATATAAAAAAATCAAGGATCAGAATGATAAAGGAAACCCTAATAATCTTTGGCACTCTAAAGAAGATTTTTCGGTTTGGTATTGGATGAGAGACCATAAAGACCCTAACATTAATTGGATGTATACACGAGTACAAGCACACACTCTAAATCATGCAGATATTTCCGATTGCGGTATGTTTTATTATTTATTAGTTGGCGATGACAATGGAAGCCCTGAAAAATTTAAAACCTTTATTGGAGAGGGTATCCCATCTACGTACAACAACAGTGATTTAGCTACAAAAGAAGAAGAAAAACTAATAATTATAGAAGCCGAAAAATTCTCTTTAAAAGCTAACTGGAAAATTAACAAAGACACAATAGCCTCTAATGGTAAATACATTGAATTTACAGGCTCTAATTTATATAAAGCGCCAAACCACGACAATACAATCTCGTATAATTTTAAAATAGATACACCAGGAAACTACACGGTTAAATGGTTTATGAGACAACCTGAAGGAGAACGCGGAACAGATAAAGGAAACGATGCTTGGATTTATTTTTCTAATAACAAAGGATTTGCAGATAATACAGCGCTAGAACATTACGAAAAATTTTATGGCAGAAGTACCGACGATTTTGTTTTAAATGGTACAGCAGAAATACACGATTTAGGCCATAAATGGTTAACTGCTAAATTTAATAAACCGGGAGAATACACTATTAACATTAGCGGTAGATCTTCTAAACTCCAAATAGACAACATTATTTTGTTTAAAGGAATAACTATTGATGAAGCTAGCAAAAAGACAAAACTAAATAAGTCGTTATAAATAACTAAGAAACATTTAAAAAAGAGAAGCCTAATACAGCTTCTCTTTTTTAATATCTTGCCTTAACTTATTATAATCTGCTTTTGTATCAATATCCTTATTTTCAAAGTTTGGAGCAAGTGTTTTTAGCATATCTTGATGAATTTTTAAAATAGATTTAGCACCATTATCTCCTGTTAATTTAGCCAAATCAGATAAATAAACACCATCAAACACTACGGGCACTCCCACCTTATTTGTACTGTATTTAGTTGCTATAATTTTAGACTTACATGTTTTAAAAACATCAAGCATATTATTTAAATAAGTTACAGAAACAAAAGGTTGATCGCTTAATACAAAAAAAACTCCATTAAACATAGGCTTGCAAGTCAATATATATTCTGATGCAAAAGCAATAGATTTACCTAAGCCTGCTTCCCAATCTGTATTATTTAAAATAGTGATTGGATATTTGTTTATAACAGGTTTAATACCGTCATAATTTGCACCAAGCACAACTATTACCTCATCGATTTTTAATTGCAAAGCCTTTTTAATAGCTTCCTCTAATAAAGTACTATCTCCCCATTTTAATAACTGCTTTGGTTCTCCCATACGTTTAGAAGCTCCTGCTGCTAGAATTACAGTTACCATTTTATTCTTATGGTTTTGCATACTTATATTATTGCGAATGAATACGCCCCGTTTTCTTACTAAGAGATATAGGTTCTCTTTTTCTAACTACCGATAAAATTTCTGCAACAATAGAAATTGCTATTTCCTGTGGCGTTTCAGACCCAATATTTATACCTGCTGGCCCGTAAATTTTTTCTAAAAACGCATCATTAATATCTGGGCAATATTCTAAAAACTGAGATAATAAATCTTCTCGTCGCTTAGATGGCCCTAACAAACCAATATAATTAGGGTTTGTATCCTTTAAAGCCACCATATAACGTAAATCGTTTGCAAAATTATGAGTCATTAAAACAATAGCGGTTTCGTTATCTATTTGAGACACATCCAATGTTTCTGGTGTAACAGAACAGAATTCTGTTGCTCCTGGAAAGTTTTTTATAGATTTAGCTTCCGCTGAACTAGAGATAATAGTAACCTCCCAACCTGTTAAAGAAGCATAACTACATAACTGAACCGCATCGTGCTCTGCCCCAATTATGACTAATTTAAAACAAGGCGGTAACTTTTGATTAAAGACAGGCAAACTACTTTCTATGTCTTCACTCTCTAATTTACCCTGAAGCGAAAAACTAAAATTATCAATTTTAATCCAAGACTCTAAACCCGACATTACGCCTTCCTTTTTATTGTAGTGAGAATTTATTTCGAAGCCTTTTCTATCATTTAAACACTTTTGAAATGTTTTATAAAAAGCTTCGCTAGGTTTAAATACTTCTAATAAAATATACAAAACACCTTCGCAACCTAAACGGTAACGCCCGTCGTAAGTCATCATTTTAGAAATTCCTGTTTTAAAAACAGATTCAGATTGCAATAAGATCTCCTTTTCAACACAACCGCCACTTACCGCACCAATCATTTTACCATCTTCTAAAATTAGCATTCTAACTCCTGGTCTTCGGTAAGACGATCCGTCTAAAGCAACAACAGATGCTAAAACCGATTTTACTTCATCTTTTTTTGCTAATAAAGCTTGCTTAACTATATTTTTTAATTCGTGCGTCATAAACCAAATACGAACAAAAAAGCCTTTGAAACAAAGGCTTTTTTTCTATTTAAATTATTTATTACTAGCCTAATACTTTATCTAAATTTAAATTATTTATGTAAGGCTGTTTTGTTAATCGTTTTCCTGTAGCTGCATAAATTGCATTGGCTACCGCAGCTCCAATTGGAGGTAATGTTGGCTCTCCTAATCCTGTTGGATCTAAATCGTTTTCAATAAAATGAACATCGACTTTTGGCGTTTGTCCCATACGTATTAATTGATAACTATTAAAGTTGTTAGATTGAGGTATACCATCTTTAAAAGCAAAATCGCCATACATAGTGTGCCCTATACCGTCTATAACGCCTCCTTTAATTTGATTTAACGCACCAAGCGGATTAACCACAACGCCACAATCTACAGCACATGTTACTTTTTTAACAACAGGCAACCCATTTTCCATTACAATATCTGCCACTTCTGCTACATGAGAATTATGGCAATAGTAAACAGAGAAACCTTGGTATACACCTTCTGCTGTATTACCCCAATTCGATTTTTCGACAGCCAACTTAATTACATCTTGTAAACGGTCTGGACTATATTCTATTTTTGGATCAGGGTTTTTCTTAACATTGTCTAATAAGTCCATATGTAATTTAATACGATCTACCCCCATAACCTCTGCTAACTCATCGAAGAAAGTTTGCTCTGCACTAGCCAAAAAGTTAGTATATGGCGCTCTCCAAGCTCCAGTAGTTATGTTACTTTTATAATTTGCAGTATCGACTTGAAAATTTTCTACAGCTGCAGCTGGAAAAAAGTTAGGTATTAAACCATACATATTACTATTAACTGCTGCTTCTTTTAAATGATAGCCTGTTAGTTTTCCATCTTTTATAGAAGCTGCAATTTTATATTTTATTGCTGGACGATACACTCCTGTTGTCATATCATCTTCTCTGGTAGACACCATTTTTACAGGTTTATTTATAACACTAGATATCTCTGCTGCTTCGTAAACAAAATCGCCATAAAGTCTTCTTCCAAAACCGCCACCCATTCTAGTCATTTCTAACTCGATATCTTCAAGGTTTCTTCCTAATAAATCTGATACGACATTAGCTGCCTCCTCTGGCGTTTGTACTGGTCCAACCAAATGTACTTTTTCTGGAGTTACATTTGCAAAAAAGTTCATGGGCTCCATAGTGTTGTGAGGCAAAAACGGAGATTCGTAAACACGCTCTAAAACCTTATCTGCGTTAGCAAAAGCTTTTTTCACATTACCGTCTTTACGCCTTGTTTTAAACTTTTTACCATCTAAAATATCTAACAGCACTTTATCATGATCTTCTGTACTTTCTAGGTCAGAATCATTCTTCCAAACAGCTTTAATAGCTTTTTTCCCTTTTATGGTATCCCAAGTTGTTTTTCCAATTACAACAACTTTATCGCTGCCACTTAATTGTACTGTCCAACTCTTCTTTTTAACTGTACTTAAATAAGTTCTAGCCTTTTCACCAATTGTAATAACATCAATTACTCCTGGTAATGCTCGCGCTGCAGAATCATCAAAAGATTCTAAAACTTGCCCAAAAGCTGGAGGTCTTAAAACAGAAGCATAAACCATCCCTTCAGCCTTATAATCCATACCAAACAAAGGTTTTCCAGTAATAAGCTTATCTATATCTACATTGTTTTTACCCTTACCTATAATAGTAAAGTCTTTAACATCTTTTAAAGTTACTTTTTCTGGCACTTCAAGTAAAGCTGCGTCTTTAACAACATCGCCATAACTAAGAGTTTCGCCTTTAGCATTGGTTATAACTCCATTTTTAGTTTTACACTCCGAGGCATCTACACCCCATTTTGCAGCTGCAGCATTTATAAGCATTTGCCTTGCTGTAGCTCCTGTTTCTCTTAAAGGTTTCCAACCATGTCTTATAGATTGGCTACCACCTGCAACTTGGCGTGTATAATTTTTAGTATCTAACTTACCTTGCACTACATAAACATCTTGCCATGCTACATCCAACTCTTCTGCAATAATCATAGGCATTGATGTTTTTACACCTTGACCTATTTCTGGATTAGGAGAATATATGGTAACTTTACCTTCGTCTGAAATTTGAATGAAAGCATTAAAGTCATTATAGTTTAACTGACTGATATCTACAGGCATTTTAGCCTCTGGTTTACATGCGTTAAACAGGTTAAAACCTATTAATATACCGCCACTAGCTAAAGCTGACGATTTAAGAAACGATCTTCTATTGAAAGTTATTTTTTTTGAAGGTGTCATTATAATTGTCTTTTAGTTAGCTTAATTTTTCTGATGCAACTTTTACTGCCTTTTCTATACTATTATAAGACGCACATCTACATATATTGCCATGCATTGCATTTCTTATTTCCTCTTCGGATGGATTAGGGTTACGCCCTAAAAATGCTGAAGCAGTCATAATTTGTCCAGATTGACAGTAACCACATTGTGGTACATCAATATCTTTCCATGCTTGTTGCACAGGGTGAGTTCCATCTTTAGAAAGCCCCTCAATAGTAGTAATGTTCATTCCTTCTGCTTGAGACACTTGTAATAAACAACTACGCATTGCATTACCATCTACATGAATGGTACAAGCACCACATTGCCCAATACCACAACCAAATTTGGTGCCTACAAGGTTTATTTTATCTCTTAAAACCCAAAGTAAGGGTGTATCCATATCAGCCTCAACTGTATGTGTTTCGTTGTTAATTTTTAAATTGAAAGTTGGCATAGTTATAAATTTTGTCTTCAAGTTATAAAAAATAAATGTAATAATATTGCTAAAATAAATTTTAACAATGTATTAACCACTGTTAAAATTAACCAATACAGTCCCTATATTAACTTACCGCACTTCTTTTTTATAAGACATTGTTTACTTCTAAACTATTTTACTTAAAACCTGACTGTTATCTAGTCTTTTATATTTGAATACAAAGCTGTTAAACTCACATTATTAAACAAAAAAAAGCCATGCTAAAAACAAATTTAACATGGCTCACAACAAAACACTTATAAACATTGAAAAACAATTTAAGATTAAACTGCAATCAAAAATCTATGCTATAATACGTTTAATGTCTTACCTATTTTAATAAAAGCATGTATGGCTTTATCTAAATCTTCGCGACTATGCGCTGCCGATAACTGTACTCTAATTCTAGCTTTTCCTTTTGGAACAACCGGATAGAAGAAACCAATTACATAAACACCTTCTTCTAGCAATTTAGCTGCAAATTCTTGGGCCAATTTTGCTTCTTGTAGCATTATAGGTACAATAGGATGGTCTCCATCTACAATATTAAATCCTGCTTTTACTATTTCATTTCTAAAATAAACAGTGTTTTCTATTAACTTATCTCTTAATACCGTAGAATTACTCAACAAATCTAAAACTCTAATGGAAGCCCCAACTACAGAAGGCGCCACAGTATTAGAAAATAGGTACGGTCTAGAACGCTGCCTTAACATGTCTACAATTTCTTTTCTAGCTGCAGTAAATCCACCAGAAGCACCACCCAAAGCCTTACCGTAAGTACCTGTAATAATATCTACACGATCCATTACATTTCTATATTCGTGCGTACCACGACCAGTTTTACCTATAAAACCGGTAGAGTGGCATTCGTCAATCATTACTAATGCATTGTATTTATCTGCTAAATCACAAATTTTGTCTAATTGGGCGATAGTACCATCCATAGAAAAAGAACCATCTGTAACAATTAATTTTCTACGCGCATCTTTAGCTTTAATTAACTGCTCTTCTAAATTTCCCATATCGTTATGGTTATAACGAAAACGCTGTGCCTTACACAATCTTATACCATCTATAATAGATGCGTGGTTTAAAGCGTCAGATATAATGGCATCTTCTGCACTTAATAAAGGCTCAAATAAACCACCATTAGCATCAAAAGCTGCTGCATAAAGAATACAATCTTCCATACCCAAAAACTCAGCAGTTTTGCGCTCTAACTCTTTATGGATATCTTGAGTACCACAAATAAAACGTACCGACGATAAGCCAAAACCATGTGTATCTATAGCTTTTTTACTTGCATCTAAAACCTCTAGATGCGACGATAAACCTAAGTAATTATTGGCACAAAAATTAAGCACTTCGCTCGATGTTGTTGTGCTAATTGCAGAACCTTGCGGAGTTGTTATTATGCGCTCTTCTTTATATAAACCATCTGCTTTTATTTGGTTTAATTCTTCTTGTAATGCGTCTTTTATATTTAAATACATAATACTGTATATTTTTTATAATCTTAAATTGCTGGTTTGTAATAAGCTGCTAAAGCATTAAGCATGGTATCTGTAATGTCGCTTAAATTATATTTAGCTTTCCAACCCCAATCTTTACTTGCATTAGAGTCGTCTATGGTTTTTGGCCAATTTTTGGCGATGTCTTCTCTAAAATCGGGTTTATATTCAATTTTAAAATCTGGAAATCTTTTTAAAATTTCGGCAGCTATTTCTTTTGGCGAAAAACTTACACCTGCTATATTATAAGATGTTCTTATTTTAATCTGTTCTAAGGGAGCGTCCATTAATTCTATAGTTGCTCTAATAGCATCGTCCATATACATCATGGGCAAAGTTGTTTCGTCATTTAAAAAACAACTAAAAGTTTCGTTTAAAACTGCTTTATGAAAAATATCTACAGCGTAATCTGTAGTACCTCCACCTGGTAAAGATTGATAACCAATAATCCCTGGATAACGAATAGACCTAACATCTAAACCATATTTTAAAAAGTAATACTGAGCCCAATTTTCGCCATCTACCTTACTAATTCCGTAAACTGTAGACGGGTCTAAACACGCATTATTAGGCGTATTAATACGAGGTGCACCACCACCAAAAACAGCAATAGAACTTGGGTAAAACACTTTTTGTATGTTATTAAGTCTAGATACTTCAAGAACATTGAGTAACGTTTTCATGTTAATCTCCCAAGTTTTTAAAGGATTCGCTTCTCCTTTAGCAGAAAGTATCGCTGCCAAATGATAGATTTGAGTAATTTTATATTTAGTTACAACGTACTCAATTCTACCTGCATCTGTGGCATCAATAACCTCAAACAGACCATTTATTGTTTTTGCTTCTGTAATATCTGAAGCAACAACATTAGCTACCCCATATTTTTCTTGAAGCCTTTTAGTTAACACAGAACCTAATTGCCCATTTGCACCAATAATTAAAATCACATCTTTCATATTTCAAAAAGTATTAATCGCTTTCAAAATTAAAAAATGCAATTCATTAAAATAAACTACAACATAAATTAAGTAATTATTACTACACAAAACGAAAAATTAAATTATTTTTACTTTTTAAAGGATGAAAAATTAAACTTTGCAATAACTTTTATTTCAACATTTATGGAAAACTTAGACGAAACTGACATTACTATTCTTAGAATTTTACAAAACGACTCTAAAAAAACAGCTAAAGAAATTGCAACAATCTTAAACTTAACACCTTCGCCTGTTTACGAACGTGTTAGAAGACTAGAAAACCAGGGTTTTATAAAAAAATACGTTGCTATTTTAGACAAAAAACTAATAGACAGGTCGGTTACAACCATTTGCCAAGTATCTATGCGCTACCATAACGAAGCGTTTATAGAAAAGTTTGAAGAACAAATACAAAATTTACAAGAAGTTCAAGAATGTTACCATATGGCTGGTCAAGTAGATTTTATTCTAAAAATAAACACAAAAGACTTAGAAGGCTATCACAACTTTATAAAATACAAACTCTCGAAAATTGAAAATATAGGCGTGTTAAACAGTACGTTTGTTTTAAAAGATATTAAACAAACCTCTGCGTTTTATATTTAAGCAATTTTGCTAATAAACTCTAACGCACGTTTTTCGTTATAATACACATTTTTCTTATCTACAAAGCCCACGTGTCCGCCATAATTAGGCATTTCTAAATACAAATTAGCATTTGCTTTAGCCTCTTTAACAGGATAACAACTTGCCGATAAAAACGAGTCGTTTAAAGCATTAATCATTAAAGTAGGCACTTTAATACAGGGTAAAAACTGCCTACAACTGCTTTGTGTATAATAATCTACCCCATTTTTAAAGCCATGTGCTTTCGAGGTGTAAACATCATCAAACTGCTTTAAACTCTTTATGTTTTTAAAATCGTCTAAAGATATTTCATTTGGGTATTTTTCTACTTTACTCGCTAATTTCCCCTTTAAATGCTTTAAAAAACGCATAGCATACAATTTGTTTTTTAAACTGTGTAACGCAACACAAGAACCGTTTAAATCGCATGGCACAGACACCACAACAGCAGCTTTTATTTGGCTAGGCACATTATCGCGCTCGCCCAAATATTTGCAAACCACATTAGCTCCCAAACTAATAGCATGAAAATAAATATCTGTATACTGTTTTGTTTTTAAAATATAATTAACAACATCCTCCAAATCTTCTGTAGCGCCAGAATGATACGAACGAAATTTTAAGTTATCCTCGCCACTGCAACCTCTAAAATTAACACAAACCGCATCAATATTATTATCGTTAAATAACTTTGCAGGCCCAGTCATATAAGGTCTTTGCCCATTACCTTCTAAACCATGCAACAAAATTATAAGCTTATTACTTTGGGCTTTAGCAAAACTCCAATCTAAATCTAAAAAATCGCCATCGTGCAAAGTAAAACGTTCACGCTCTTGCTGCAATTCCACCTTTCTAAACATTCCCGAATACACGGTAGAAACAAAACTCTTTCTAAAAAAAATTGATGGTTTGTAAGTAGACTCTATAACAGGCATAAAAATATATTCATATTAATTAGGGCGCGTCACCTCCCGCTGGTTGGTGTCGGGCTATTCGCTACAAGTCCTCACTCGTACCTCGCTGTGGGCTTTCCACTGCTATCCCTCGCGCATTACTCGCAGCAACATTACTTTTACTGCTGTGTTTTTTTATTAAACTTCTAAAGCTGTAAATTTAAAATCTTTACCATTAAATAAACCTTTATCGCTTAATTTTAACGACGGAATTACAAGTAAAGCCATAAAAGACAAGGTCATATAAGGCGCATTTAATTGGCTACCTAGTGCTTTAGCCATCTTATCTAAAACCTCGTATTGTTGACCAATAACCACTCCAGATTTATCGCTCATAATACCAGCTATAGGAAGTGGCACAACTTTTTCGGTTGTATTAGACACCGCACAAATACCTCCTTTATTTTTTATAATAAGATTTACTGCTTTGCAAATAGCCGCATCAGAAACTCCAACAGCAATTATATTATGCGAATCGTGCCCCACAGACGATGCTATAGCACCTTCCTTCAATCCAAAATTTTTAATAAAAGCCATCGCAGGCTTATCATCTTTATAACGATTAACAACCGTCATTTTTAAAACATCTTTCTCTAAATTAGAGACTAAATTACCCGCTTCAATTTTAGTATTCTCTATAATTTCGTTGGTAACCAATTGCCCCTCTAAAGCTTCTATAACTCGAATATTTTTAGCCGAAGAAGCTATTCTAAAATCGCTAACCTCCTTTTCTTTACAATTAAAATTATTTAAGTTTTCAAAATTTACCGTTTCAATAAGCGATTTCTCATTATTAAAAACCAATGCTCCATCAATATAAGTTTGCAAGGTTTTAAACGTTTTTAAATCTTCAACAATAATAAAATCTGCTGCATCGCCTTCTTTTAATACACCAACATCTAGATTGTAATGCTTAACAGGATTTAAGCACGCTACTTGTAACACATTAAAAACATCGAATCCTTTTGCTACAGCTCTAGCGCATAAATTATTAATATGACTTAGTAATAAATCGTCTGGGTGTTTATCGTCACTACAAAACATCATATTTTCGAAATGCTCTGGCAATAAACCTATTAAAGCTTCAAAATTTTTTGCAGCGCTTCCTTCTCTAACAATTACTTTCATCCCTTTTTTAAGCTTCTCTAAAGCTTCTTCAAAAGTAAAACACTCATGGTCTGTAGACATTCCTGCGTTTATATACTTGGTAATATCGTCTCCTATAACACCTGGCGCATGCCCATCTACAGGTTTATTAAAATGCTTAGCCCATGCTATCTTTTTTATTACCTCGGCATCATCAAATAAAACGCCTGGGTAATTCATCATTTCTGCTAAGTACTTAATATCTGGATTTTGAAGCAAGGTTTTAATATCGTTAGAATCGATAATAGCTCCTGCCGACTCAAAACTTGTTGCTGGTACACAAGATGGCGCTCCAAAATTAAACTTAAACGGTACTTTTTTTCCGTTTTCAATCATAAACTCTACACCAGGTACGCCTAAAACATTTGCTATTTCGTGCGGATCTGAAACTGTTGAAACCGTACCATGAGTTACTGCTATTTTCGCAAACTCTGACGGTACTAACATTGAACTTTCTATATGTATATGTGCATCTATAAAACCAGGCATAATATACCCTGTTTTGTTATGCTCTTTTTCTACAACACTTAAAATCTTACCGTTTTTTAAAGTTAATTCGCCTTTAAAAATACGCTTGTTTTGTATGTCGACAATGTTTCCTTTTATTTTCAAGACATTATCTTTTTTAATGCTAAAATGCAACTTAGCACTGGTTAATTTTTAATTTCTATTTTTAAAATACTAGAGGTACCTTTATTCACTTTAAAACGATTATCTGCTCGCCTATTTACAACCCAAACAATTTTATTGCCAGAACATAATAACCAAACATTTTCTTTATCTAAAATCGATAACTTTTCGTCTTTAAAATATTTACTAAGCTTCTTTTTACCCGACATACCTAACGGATAAAAATAATCGCCTTCTTGCCAAGGTCTTAATTGCAACGGAAAATCTACCAATGCTTTATCTACATAAATAACATATGGTTGCTTTTCTGTAATTGTATCCACATCTTCTAAAAGTAAAATACCAAATGGCGTTTCTACCTTTTTGTCGGTTTTTAAAATAGAAATTTCAGATTGCGTTTCGCCTTCTATTTCTGTTAAAATTAAACAGTGTCTATCTTTTAATAGACGGTGTGTTTCAGAAAAAACGTGTTTACCAGATTGTGCTTCTAAAAGATTAACAACATCGTTCCATTCTGTAAAATTATAGGGTTTTAGCATTTCGTATAAATATGCTTTTGGATTCGATAATGCTTTAATATCGTTTATGTTAAACTGAATTTGTGCATCGTCAATAAAGCTTATTATTGTATTTGAAACCGCTTCAATTCTATCTTTTATTATAACTTCAGAATCTTTTAAAAATGCCTGAGTTTTATTAAAATTTTGTAAAAACTGCGGATTCATTTCTTTTAAAACAGGAATAACATCGTGGCGTAATTTGTTACGTGTGTATTTTGTTGATGCATTACTACTATCTTCTCGCCAACTTAATTTTTTATTTTCTGCGTAAGCGATAATAGCTTCTCGAGAAAATGGTAAAAGTGGGCGCACAATATTATTATTTATTTCGGGAATACCCTTTAAGCCTTCTAACCCTGTACCACGAGAAAGGTTTATTAAAAAAGTTTCTAAATTATCATCGGCATGATGTGCGGTTAAAATATAATCGAATTCTAATTGATTTGCTAATGCTTTAAACCAATTATAGCGCAACTCTCGTGCTGCTATTTGTATAGATAATTTATTGTTTTTTGCGTAAATGTTGGTATCAAAACTTTCTATAAAAACTTCTAAATTTAAACGTTCTGCTAATTTTAAAACAAAAGCTTCATCTCCATCGCTTTCGCTTGCTCGTAAATTAAAATTACAATGTGCCAAGGCTACATTCATGTTTAAACTAGAACACAACTCGGTTAAAACAACACTGTCTAATCCGCCAGAAATGGCAATAAGTAGCTTTGTTTCCGTTAAGAAATTTAGATTACTTTTTATATGTTTTTCAAATTTTTGTAAAGTCATATTACAAATGCGCTTTATATTTTAATTCTCTAAAACTGTACGCATGGCTTTAGCTTTAACCAAGCATTCTTCGTATTCTTTTAGCGGGTCACTTTTTGCTGTAATAGCGCCACCAACAGAGTAAGACACATATTTTTTTGTTTCGTTATACAGAATACTTCTAATAACCACATTAAAATCGAAATCGCCTTTCGGCGAAAAGTAACCTACAGATCCAGAATATAAACCACGTTTAGTTTCTTCTAAATCTTCAATAATATTCATGGCCGAAATTTTTGGTGCTCCCGTCATGCTTCCCATCGGAAATGTACTTTTTATAATATCTACTGGGTGTGTATTGTTATCTACCAGAGATGTTACTGTAGAAATCATTTGATGTACTTGATTAAATGTATAAATCTTACAGAGCTCCTCTACCTTAACACTGCCCTTTAATGCTGTTTTAGATAAATCGTTTCGTACTAAATCTACAATCATTATATTTTCGCTACGCTCTTTTTGGTCGTTAAACAAAGCTGTTTTTAACTGTTCGTCTTCATGGATATTTAAAGATCGTTTTGCTGTTCCTTTAATAGGTTGCGATACAATTTTTGTTCCCGTTTTTACAATATAACGCTCTGGAGATGCAGACATTACATATTTATCTTGACTTTTTAAAAACGTTGCAAAAGGCGGTTTAGAAATATCGTTAAGCTTTAAATAGGTATCTAAAGGATTAATTGCTGTATTCTCTGCGTAAAATTCTTGACAAAAATTAGCTTCGTAAATGTCGCCTCTATTTATATGTGCCAATACATGAGATACTTTTTCGAAATAAGCATCTTTATGAATTTTTAATTTTATTTTTATATCGTTACAACCACTAAAACACCTATCGTAATAAGCTTTTTTAATGGCAATTAAATCGTTTTCTGCCTCATCATCAACTCCATTTAAATATTGTATTTCTACTTGATTACCTTTAATTAAAAATAGTTTTTTAGGCTGAAAAAAGTATAAATCTGGAAACTCTAAACCATCATCGTTTTTAGATTTTAAAGCTTCTACATCATTTTTTAAATCGTAGGTTAGATATCCAAAAATCCAATCTTGGGTTAGTGTTTGGTATTCTTTTAACTTACCAAAGGCATCAAAATAATCGGTTTGTATGCTTGTAAAGGCATCTACTGCTAAAACAGCATCGTAATTAAAATGGTTATGCTGGTAGTTATTAGAGTCTAACCATACAACATCGTCAAATTGCTGTGCCCAAATCAATAATTGACTTTTAAAATTTTCGGTATTTTCTACCGTATGTATTTGTTTTGTTCTCAATACTAAAAATTATGTGGTAAAGTTAGTTAGATTCATTAAAAAAGCATGAAATTTGTGTATTACTTTAAATAAAATTTGGGAATGTATTCTATAGAAAATAACAAACTTAAAATATCTGTAAAAAAAACAGGCGCCGAATTATGTAAAATTTCATCTGTAAAAAACCATACCGATTTTATGTGGCATGCTAACCCAGATGTTTGGGGAAGCTTTGCTCCTAACTTATTTCCTGTAATTGGTAATTTAAAAAATGGCGGTTATATTCTTGATAACAAAACCTATACACTGCCTAAACACGGTTTTATACGTAATAACGAAGCGGTACAACTATTAGAACAAACACCAGAAAGTTTAACTTTTGGATTGAGTTATAATGAATATTTGCTAAAAATTTACCCTTTTAAATTTGAATTTTCTATTTGCTATGTCTTAAAAGGAAATAGTATAGATGTTATTCACACCGTTAAAAATCTAGATACTAAAACCATGTACTTTTCTTTAGGCGGACATCCTGCTTTTAAATGCCCTGTATATAAAAATGAAAACTACAGCGATTATTTTTTAGAGTTTGAACATAAGG
Organism: Postechiella marina; assembly: GCF_039538365.1. NCBI lineage: Bacteria > Pseudomonadati > Bacteroidota > Flavobacteriia > Flavobacteriales > Flavobacteriaceae > Postechiella > Postechiella marina. The sequence goes on along the minus strand of NZ_BAABCA010000001.1, from coordinate 212,936 downwards.
AAACCTCCAAAACACATTTAATTAACACAGAAAACGGATTAATTTCTCCTACTACAAAACACATTTTTAATAACAGTAACATATTAAATTTAAAACACGAATTATTTAATGATGATGCCCTTATTTTTAAAAACCTAGTATCTAGAAAAGTAGCTTTAAAAAGCAGAAATAAAGGCACAATACTTAGCTTAGAATATAACGATTTTCCTTACTTAGGCATTTGGGCAAAACCTAACGGAGATTATGTTTGCATAGAGCCTTGGTTGGGTATTGCAGATAACGAGAATACCAACCAAAACATAAAAACTAAAGAAGGTATTTTAACTTTAGATGCTGGAAAAACCTTTAAAGCCAGCTATACAATTGAAATAGACGAAAGCCAATTAAAGTAAATAGAATAATAAGCTTAACTTTGCAACTAAATTACAACCACAATTGCAATTAAATACTTTTTATTTGATGCTATTGTAGTTAGAATGCATATTAATTTACTATGGCTACTTTTCAAGATTTAAATTTAAACACACCGCTTTATAACGCTTTAGACGATTTAGGTTTTACAACACCTACACCTATACAAGCAGAGGCTTTTAACGTAATTAGTTCTGGAAAAGATGTGGTTGGTATTGCACAAACAGGAACAGGAAAAACCTATGCTTATATGCTACCTGTTTTAAAAAATTTGAAATTTTCGACACAAGAAACACCTCGTGTTTTAATTTTAGTGCCAACAAGAGAGTTAGTTGTACAGGTTGTAGACGAAATTGAAAAATTAACCAAATATATAAATACTCGTATTTTGGGTGTTTATGGAGGTACAAATATAAACACCCAAAAACGCGCTATTGCAGAAGGCATCGATATTTTGGTTGCAACACCAGGCAGACTTTACGATTTAGCTTTAAGTCGTGTATTACAACTTAAAACCATACAAAAACTTATTATTGATGAAGTTGATGTGATGTTGGATTTAGGTTTTAAACATCAATTAATAAACATATTTGATATTTTACCTCAAAAACGTCAAAACATAATGTTTTCGGCAACTATGACGCAAGATGTAGATGTTTTAATTAACGAATTCTTTAAAAGTCCAGAGCGTGTTTCTATTGCTATATCTGGTACACCGCTAGACAATATTTCTCAGCAACGTTATAATGTTCCTAATTTTTACACCAAAATAAATTTGCTAACACATTTGCTAAACGATACAGAGACCTACAATAAAGTTTTAATATTTGTGGCTTTTAAGCGTATGGCAGATCGTTTATTTGAACAATTAGACGAGCATTATAAAGAAGAACTCTGTGTAATACACTCTAACAAAACGCAAAATTACCGTTTGCGTAGTATTGAGCAATTTAGAAATGGAGAAAACCGTATTTTGGTTGCTACCGATGTTATGGCTCGTGGTTTAGATATTGACAACGTATCGCATGTTATTAATTTTGATACTCCAGATTTCCCAGAAAACTACATGCACAGAATTGGTAGAACAGGTCGTGCAGAACGAGAAGGAAAAGCTTTAATTTTTTCGACTAAGAAAGATCAAGATGCTATTGATAAAATAGAAGGCCTAATGAAAATGACTATTCCAGTTATTGACTTGCCAGAAACCATTAATATTTCTACAGAATTAATAGAAGAAGAACGTCCGCAAATAAAAGAACACAATAACCCTACTAAAAGAAAAGACGAGGATGCTCCTGGACCAGCTTTTCATGAAAAATCTGCAAAAAATTCTAAAGAAAATTTAGGTGGCTCGTACAAATTTAAAATTGCAGCCAAGTATAAAAAACCTAAAACTAGAGGCGACAAGAATTATAATAGACGAAATAAAAGGAAATAAAAAATTACACTCACCACCATGTTAACAAACTAAAAAAGGCTCTTTTCTATATAAAAAAGAGCCTTTTTTACTATATAAAACTAAGCCTTTTGTAAACCTCGTAAAATAATAATACCTATTCTTGGCAAAATAAAAGTAACGCATCCAAAAACGGTGGTTAAAAATGCTATTTTTAGCCCGCCAGCCATCATGCCTGTACTTATATTACCTATAGATTCTATTGCGTCAAAAGCGGTAATCATTCCTATAGTAGAACCTAAAAACCCAAAAACAAGTCCAAGAATACTAACATCTGAAGCCAAACGTGTCATTTTTTTAGACTTATCTCTATTGCTTTTCAAGTTTAAAAAACCAAATACTAAAAACACAACAGCCAATATTAAGCATATTAAAATAAGAGACATAAATAATGGGCCTCCTTCAATAAATCGATCTACAAAAGGGTTTGATACTAAAACGGGTAACATATTCATAATTATTATTTTTAATTAAACATATTGCAAACCTAAAGCCAATATCTGAGTTTATTTTTTATTTGCGACCAGTAACCAATTTAGTGCATTTTATAACCAAATGCTAAAACGGATGCTAAAACCGTTATTCGTCTACAAAACAATAATTGCCTTTAAAAATACACTAATATTGTATATTGGTTATTACTACATGATTAAAATAATTATTATAAATAAAGTTGGTCAACTTATTTTACACGCCATTTTTTGGTTTGGTGTACTACTTTTTTACACTTATTTTTTTGGTTTTAATAGTTCAGATTTTAGCTATGTACTCTCTTTTTCTTTATTCTTAATGCCAATTAGTATTGCAACTACGTATGTGTCTATTTATAAACTTATTCCAGATTATCTTATAAAAAAACGCTATTCCCTATTTATACTTTACAGTTTCTACACGCTTATTATTTCTACTTATTTAATTGTAATTTCTGTTTTTTTCGGACTTATCTATCTGTCAAACTTTAAATATGATAATATGGCTCCTATTAGCAGAAATCTTGTTTTTGTTGCTATTGCAGTATACCTTGTTGTTATTATTGTGAGTGCTTTTAAATTACTAAAACTGAATTTAAAACACACTGAAAAAACAAAGAAATTAGAAACTAAAATTTTAGAAACCCAATTAAAATTAAAAGAGCAAGAGCTTAATTATTTAAAAATGCAAATTCATCCGCATTTTCTATTTAACACTTTAAACACCTTATATGGTTTCGCTTTAAAAAAAGCCGACGAAACCCCAGAAATGATTTTAAAACTGTCTAATTTGTTAGATTATCTACTCTACCAAGTTGATAAACCTTTTGTGCTTTTAGAATCGGAAATTAATCATATAAATGATTATATTGAATTAGAAAAAATGCGGTTTAATGATACTCTACAGGTCGATTTTAAAACCAATACAACTTCAAAAGATTTAAAAATTGCACCGATGCTTTTAATTCCTTTTGTAGAAAATAGTTTTAAACATGGAAGCATAGCATCTGGAGTTTTAAACATTAAAATAAATTTATATGCTAAAAACAATACAGTAAAATTTAGTATAGAAAACACGTGTATTAATTCAGAAATTACACAAAAAGGCATTGGCCTAAAAAACATACAAAAACGATTAGAGTTATTATACAAAGACCGTTATCTATTAAAAATTGAAAACAATAAAGAATGTTTTAAAATAAATTTACAAATAGAATTAAATTAAAAATTGGACAAAGACAAAACCATATCGTGTTTAATAATTGATGACGAATCTATTGCCAGAGATGTTATTAGTAATCACTTATCTAAAATAAATAACATAAAAATTGTAGCCTGTTGTAAAAATGCTATTGAAGCTTTTAGTTATATAAACAATAACAAAATAGACTTAGTGTTTTTAGATATTAACATGCCTGAAATTTCTGGAATTTCTTTTGCTAAATCTATTAACAAAGATGTAAAAATAATTTTTACTACTGCATATAGAGATTACGCTGTTGAAGGTTTTGAGCTACAAGCTGTAGACTACCTTTTAAAACCCATAGCTTTTGATAGGTTGCTAAAAGCTATTAACACCTACTTTAACGTTTATAGCAACACTAGTAAAAAACTAAAAAATCTAGTAGACGAAAACAATTTTATGTTTGTGCGTGCAGATAGAATTATGGTTAAAATTGACTTTAATACAATAATTTATATTGAAAGCTACAGCGATTATATAAAAATTCATTTAAAAAATAAAACCATAGTTACTCGAGAAACCATTACAGCTGTTGAAGCCAAATTACCCAAACTTATGTTTTTAAGAATTCATCGATCTTATATTATTTCTATAAACAACATTACATCGTTTACAAACGAGCAAATTACTATTAACAATACATCTTTACCAATAAGCAGAAGTTACAAACAACAAGTTATAGCTTGTTTAGAGAAGTTTCAATAAATACTTTTATTTAACTCCTAATTGCTCTTTAAAAAACAAGGATGATCGTTTTACTGTAAAATCAAACCACTTTTTACTTCCCCAAAACCCATGGCCTACTTTGGGTAAAGAAATAAACTCGCAATACACATCGTTTTCTATAAGTTTATTAACACTAGCTGTAGATTGCTCTATGGCAACCACAGGATCGTCTGCTCCATGAATAAAAAGAATAGGAGGCGTATTCACATCTATATGTGTTATTGGCGATGCTTGAACCCACTTTTCTTTATTGGCTTCGAACGTACACCCCAACCAGTCTATTAAGTTTTTATCATCTGTTGCTGTTAAAAAATCGGCATCTGCCTCTAAAACTACACTAGCCTTTACTTTATATAATTCTGAATTATCATCAGGATTTAAAGCTCTAACATTACCAGATGTTGCCAACATCATAGATAAATGAGCTCCTGCCGAAGCTCCTATTACTCCAATAGCATCTTTATTTAAATTATATTTTTGGGCATTATCACGAATCCATTTTACAGCAAATTTAGTATCTAAAATTGGAGCAGGATATAATGCTTCACTAGACGTTCTATATTCAATGCACACCGTTGCAAATCCTTGATTAGCTAAAGCAGCAGCTAAGGGTGCAAATCCGTTTTTATCACCTACTCTAAATCCGCCACCACGAATTACAACCAATGTGGCTAATTTTTCTGTATTATGTATTGGTTTGTACAAATCAAGATATAGTTTTCTATCTTGATAAGATATATAATTTAAGTCTTTAACCACACTAACCTTATTGGGAACAAATGCAGTAACATCTGGTCTTTTTTGAGCGCTTAAAACACCCGAAATAAAAACAACTATAACTAACAATTGAATTAATTTAAACCTCATAAAAATATCTTTTTTTTAAGTTATAGGCGCTTTTCATTTAAAGATTAGCTTATATTACAAATCGCCTAAACCTACATTTTTTAATAATGCAATATTAAAAGATAATCTTACATGCAACTCATAATTGCTTTTGCCAAAAAGCTCTAAACTATTACCCGCTTTATCATCTGTTATTTTCCATGCATTATCATCGGTTATTTCAAAATCTCTAATAGCTTGCGAAGCTCCAAAATCTTGAGAATAAATTAACCTATAACGATCTGGCATTACACTATGAACAAATATTATAGATGATAAACACGAAAAAATAAACGAATAAAATAATTTAATTTATAGATTCTCTAAGTTAATCGTTTTACTTCTGAAACAAAAAAATTCCTTTTAAATTAAAAAGGAATTAATTCGAATATTTTACTATAAAACACTCTAGCTATTAATCTTCTATTCTGTTATCCTAACATGGCATAAGAGCAAGATAAACGCTCTTTAGCTCTTTTAATTCTCATTTTTACAGCGCTTGGCCCAATACCCAAAACACCTTCTATATTTTTAATACTTAAATTTTGTTGGTATTTTAAAACTAAGATAGATTTATCTTTTTCTGGCAATTCTTTTAAAGCTATGTTTAACTTTTCTTCTGAATTATCGTTTGAATTATCTTCTGCAACCATTGTTTCCCCATAGTTTTCTATATCAAACGACTCTGGTAAACGTGTTTCATATTTTTTAACTCGATTTCTAGATACGTAATTAACACAATAGTTATAGGTAAAAGAATATACCCAAGTAGAAAACTTAGCTTTGCCTTTAAAACTTTCTAATTTTGTAAATAATTTTAAAAAGATATCTTGAGTTAAATCTTTTGCTTCTTCCTCATTATTAACAAATGAATAGCATTTGTTATATATTGTTCTTGAAAATCTATCGTAAAGCGTTCCAAAAAGTTCAGTGTTATTGTTCGTTGTAATCTCGTCTACTAATTGTTCGTCAGTCATGGCTTTTAGGGTTTATGGTTATTGGTGAAACAATATTATAGAATCTTAACCCTATGCTCTTTTTATATAAAAACAAACCAAACTAATCGATTAAAAGCAATTAAATTCCATAAAGTGATTATTTACAAGAAAGAATATTCTTATTTTTAAGATTTAGGCAAAAAAAAATCCCTTTCCAAATAAATGAAAAGGGACATGTAAAGACTTTGGTTTATGTCCAGAAAAGTAACCAACCAAATTTAACCCTAACTTAAAGTTATTCCTGTATTTCAACTTTAGTCTCTACAATATCTTTAATAGGCACGACTGTTCGCCCAGTTTTTGTTTTAATAGTTATCGATATACCATCTATAGATTCTATTTCGCCTTCGGTATTATTAAATTTAATTTTCTCTCCAATTTCATACGTTTTTCTAGTATAAAATGTTCTTAATAAATCGCCTATTACTTTTTGCGCTCCTAAGCCAAAGGCTAATGCAAAAGCGAATAAAAAAGCTGTTAATATTAGAGTAACATTCTCTGTAATTATATCTGTTTCTATTTCTGCTCTGTTAAGTGCAGTTATTGATATAAATATCATCAATACTATAAAGACTAACTGGCTTACTATTTTTGCTCCCGACAAGTCTATAGACTCAAAAAATGATTGTAAACTCTTTTTAATAAAATTAGCAAAGAAGAATCCTAAAATAAATATAATTAAAGCTGTAAATAGTTTAGGTAAATATCCTAAGAAAGACTTTATTCCTTCTGAAACCATATTTAACTTTAATATGTCTGATATTACAAGTATTAAAAACAAATACATTAACCATTTTAAAGTTTTGGTTAAAATGTTTATAATACTAAACTCTACTTTTTTATCTCCAAATAGATTGAGTTCGTTAATTTTATCGTCTAACTTGTCTGCATTAACAGCTTTAAGAGCTTTTCTTAAAACACCTACCACAAGTTTTATAAATAGCAATGCAATTATTATAGCAGCAAGAACAAATAATATTTTTGGTGCAGAGGATGCTATTTGTATCCAAATAACTTCGAACGATTCTTTTAGTCTGGTTATAAAATCCATTTTATTACTAGAGTTAGGTTTTATTTATTTTTTTAAGATTTTCTGTTTTTAATTGTTTGCTCTATTACATGCGATAAATTGTAAGAAAACAATTCTGCAATTTCCATAACTAATTTAGCCATAGCAATGTCGTGCATAACCTTAGCCTTTAGTTCTGGAGGAACTTCCTTAAGAGGCATGTTTATTTGTTTAAATGGATTTTCCATTATTTAAGGTTATTAGAGTATACGGTTAACAATTTATCTTTAGCTCTTTTTATTCTCATCTTTACTGCACTTTCTCCAATATCTAAAACGCCTACAATATCTTTTATAGATAAACCGTCTTGATATTTTAAAAGCAAAATCATCTTTTCATCTGGAGAAATAAGCTCTAACGCTATTTTTAGCTTTTCCACCTTCATTTGAAGGAAACTTTGATCGTCTTCATCATCATAATCGTCCGATAGATTCTCTATGTCTTTATAATCTACCGACTGCTTTTCAAATTTCTTAGCTTTACTTCGTGTTACATAGTTTACACAATGATTATAAGTAAAGGCATATAACCAAGTAGAAAACTTAGAAGTCCCTTTAAAACTTGGAAGCTTAACAAATAATTTTAAAAAAACATCTTGCGTTAAATCTTTAGCTTCATCTTCTCCTTTAGCAAACCCATAGCATTTATTAAAAACCATTTCTGCATGTCTGTCGTATAAGACTTCAAAAAGCATTGTATCGTTTGTTTTTACAATGGCTTTAACAAGGTCCTCATCAGGTGCTTTTTTTATTTCTGCAATGGTTTCCAAAAACTAGGGCTGTGTTTTTTGTTTAATACTTGCTTTTAAGACACAGGTATTTTTAATAAGTCACACCTTAATTAGAAACTTTATTTAAAAAAAATGTATTTAAAAAATTAAACATCTAATTACTTAAACATAAAGCTCTGATTATAAACAACGAACACTTGTTTTTAAACAAAAAAAGCCACCTTAATTAGTTTATTAAGGTGGCTCTTTTTATTTGTAAACGTTTTTTATTGAAAAGTATAACTTGTTTTTACGACTTGCGATAATCTAAAATATCCGTAAGCATAATTATCTGGATTTGCTGGATTTGTACAATTACCTCGTAATGCAACAGGTATTGTACTAAATGGATCGCCAACACTTTCGTATTGTTCTATTAATAAACGTATGTAATTAGAATATTGTTCGGACACACCATAAAACTCAATATTGGCTATGTCGCCTGCTTCAAATTCTTTTTGATTAATATCATCGTCTTCCTCTTTTTCGTAAAAAACGTTCATCTTATTACCGTCTGTAAATTCATCAGAAATATCTAATAATTCTGGCAGTAAATCTCCTTGCTCTCTAAATTTAAAAAAATAATAGTTTTCTTCATCTACAGGGTCTATAAAATCTACATTTACTTCTAAAACCTCATCATCAAAACCGCCATCTAAAGATTGATATACCTCATTTATATCTACAACAGGTATTAATGTTTCTTTTGCAATGTACGTTTCTCCGTTATAAACAACCTCAAGTGTGTAATTTTCATCTGCTATAGGTACAAAATTAGAAATAGTGTAGGTACCATCATTCATGTCGTTAAATACAAATTGAGAGTTATCTGTGTCATTACTAATTGTAACTTGAGCTCCTGTTACTACATTATTTTCGTTTGAATTAAAATAAGGTGTAGATGTAGATAACTTAATGGTTTGTTCGCTACCCGAAGTTCCCTTTTCCCAATCTATTGATGCTTCTATAACCAAACGTGGTGCTGCAACAGGTACGTCGACTTCTATAACATCTGAACAAGAGGTTAATATAACAGTTATTAAAACTAGAAGACCTTTTATATATGTTTTCATTTTTTTTAAAATTTAAAATTATAAGATACAGAAGGAACTGCTCCAAAAATTGAAGTTCGTGTAGCCTCGTTTGCACCAGTTTCTCTATTTTGACCAAAAGAAATAGATGCTGCATTTTTACGATTGTATATGTTATATATACCAAACACCCACTCGCCTTTCCATTTTTTATCTGGCTTTTTATTAGGTACCCATGTAGCAGAAATATCTAGCCTATGATATGCTGTTAAACGATCTGAATTTCTGTTAGAAAAACTAGCAATAGTTAAATCTTCGTAGGTATATTGACCGTTTGGATATGTTACAGGACGCCCCGTTTGAAATATAAAATTAGAACCTAAGCTCCATTTATCATTCAACTTATAACTTCCTGTTAGAGATACATCGTGAGTTCTATCGTGCGATGAGTTATACCATTTACCATCATTTATACCTAAACCACCCGCAGCTCCTCCAGGTGTACGCTGCTCTGCCTTAGATATGGTGTAAGCCAACCATCCTGTTAAATCACCTTTAGATTTTCTTATTAAAAATTCTAATCCGTAAGCTCTTGCTTCTCCATTTAAAATTTCGGTTTCTATTGTATTTTGCCCAATTAAATCAGACCCATCTATATAATCTATTCTATTATCTGTTGTTTTGTAATATGCTTCAACCTCCAACGAAAAGGTTTTGTTTTTAAAATTTTTAAAATAACCAAGCGCATATTGGTCAGACAATTGAGGCTTAATAAACTTGCCGCTTGGTGTCCAAACATCTAATGGTGTAACCGATGTTGTATTAGATAATAAATGAATGTACTGCGCCACCCTAGAGTACCCTGTTTTTAAAGAAGAAGTACTATTAAGTTGGTAAGATAGAGCTAAACGAGGCTCTAGATTTCCAAAATCTTTTATACTGCTTCCCTTTTCGTAATCGGTTTCGCCTTGCTCTGTACCACGCTCGTAAATACCTAATGTTGTATTATAAACTACAGGCAAATTACCTTGATAATTTGTTAAGGGTTGGCCCCCTAACCTTGTAAAAGTGCTAAGCCTTAACCCATAAGAAGCTGTTAGTTTATCTGTAATTTTATGTTCGCCATCAATATACAAACCTCCTTCAAAAGCTCGTTTTTCATCTAGTTGTAAAGGGTTTATTGCTGATGTCTCTGAGGTTGGATTTATAGCACCAGGATCGAATTGGTAATAAATACCACTGGCTCCAAAATTTAATTTAAACTTATCGTTTATAAAATAACTTAAATCGTATTTTATATTATAATTTGTTATGGATGATACCCAGTCAAACTCAAACGAATCGAACTCTAACTCGTAATCATATTTACTATATATTAAGGACATGTTTGAAAACAAACGATCGTTAAAAAGATGGTTCCATCTTAAATTTCCCGAAGCATTTCCATATCCGCTTTTAAAATTCCCTCCAAAATTAAACTCATCTCTTCCAAAATAACCAGATAGATATAGTTTATTTTTATCATTTAAATTATAATTTGTTTTTAAATTTAAATCGTAAAAGTGCGCACTATTTTCTTCGCCTGCAGCTTTTAGCAGTAAATGCGCATAAGACCCTCTACCCGCAACTAAAAAAGACCCTTTACTTTTAAAAGCAGGACCTTCGGCTGCTAGTCTGCTAGAAATAAAACCTACGCCACCTGTTAAGCGAAAATCTTTACTATTACCATCTTTTTGATGTACATCTAACACAGACGATACTCGACCTCCAAATTTAGCAGGAATACCTCCTTTATAAAGTTTTACATCCTTTATAGCATCTGCATTAAAAACAGAAAAGAAACCTAATAAATGCGATGTATTATAAATAATAGCTTCGTCTAGCAATACTAAATTTTGATCTACAGCACCACCACGTACATTAAAACCTCCTGTACCTTCTGCTCCGCCTGTTACTCCTGGTAATAATTGTATAGATTTAATTAAATCTACTTCGCCTAAAACCACAGGTATTTTTTTTATGGTTTCTACTTTTATTTTAGAAACGCTCATTTGCGGACTCCTAATATTTAATTGTTCTGACTCTTCTGCAACAACCAAAACAGCATCTAACTCTGTAGTAGATTCTGATAGTTCGAAATTTATTTTTTTATTAGCATCAAGAACAAAATCTTTACTTTTAGTAGCATAGCCCACATAAGAAATAATTAAGGTATAGTTCCCTTTTGGAGCTGTTATAGAATAAAAACCATATTCGTTTGTAACAACACCAATTGTTGTGCCTTTTAAGAAAACAGATGCACCAAAAGAGGTCTCTCCATTACTAGCATCTTTAACAACTCCGCTTACAGTATAACTTTCTTGAGCTGATAAAACCGATGTAAACACCATTAATAATAATACTATTTTTTTCATTTTATTATGATTGATGATTAAACTGCTGCCTTAGTTTTACTAATGAATGACCTTGATTTAGTTTTCTTTTTAAAGGAGATGTTCCTGTAAACCAACCAAAACCTAGGGTTGAATTTATGGGTTTTACATTAAAGTTTGATTTTTTGTTTTTCATAATGATTAATTTTTGATGATTGATGATTTTTACTTGTAACTTTATATATAGACCTCTAAAACACAATAATGTTACATAATATGTTACTTTTTTTTTAGCCCTAAAATATTTTACAAATATAATGGCGTGTTTTCTATAAAACGTTTGCTATTATAAAACCGTACTTTATATTTATTTATAAAAAAAAAGCGAATCTAAAATTTAGATTCGCTTTTTAAATTAATTTCCTAAAAAAGAAAGATTTTAAATATGTAATGGTCTATCGTCGGTAGCAGCTAAAGCAGCTTCTTTAATAGCTTCTGTAAACGTAGGGTGTGCATGAGACATTCTAGACACGTCTTCAGCCGATGCTCTATACTCCATAGCAACAACTGCTTCTGCAATCATATCTGCAGCACGAGCGCCAACCATGTGTACTCCTAAAATTTCATCAGTACTTTTATCTGCTAAAATTTTAACAAAACCATCTAAATCCATACTTGCTCTACTTCTACCTAAAGCACGCATTGGGAATTGTCCTGTTTTATATTCTATTCCAGCCTCTTTAAGTTGCTCTTCTGTTTTACCAACAGCAGCAACTTCAGGCCATGTATAAACAACACCTGGAATTAAGTTATAATCTATATGTGGTTTTTGTCCTGCAATTGTTTCGGCAACAAAAGTACCTTCTTCTTCAGCTTTATGAGCTAGCATAGCTCCTTTAATTACATCTCCAATAGCATATATATTTGGAGCCGATGTTTGTAAATGCTCGTTTACATCTACTAAACCTCTTTCTGTTAATTTAACACCCGCAGCTTCTGCATTTAAGCCATCTGTGTAAGCATGACGCCCTACAGCTACTAAACAATAATCGCCTTTAAACTCTACTTCAACGCCTTTTTTATTGTCTGCTTTTACTATAACCTCGTCTCCTACACGCTCTACAGATTTTACTTTATGAGAAGCATTAATTTTAAATTTTTGCTTCTTTAAAACTTTATTTAATTCTTTAGATACACCCGCATCCATTGTTGGTACAATTCTATCTGCATATTCTACAACAGATACTTCTGCTCCTAATCGCTTATAAACTTGTCCCAACTCTAAACCTATTACTCCTCCTCCAATTACAATTAAATGCTTTGGTATTTCTTTTAGTTTTAAAGCTTCTGTAGATGTAATAAGGCGTTCTTTATCTAAAGTAATAAAAGGTAACGTTGATGGTTTACTACCTGTAGCAATAATGGTGTTTTTTGCTTCAATTTCTGTAGATTCTTCGCCAGATATTAAAATATGAGTAGCATCTTTAAAACTACCAACTCCTTGATAAACATCAATCTTATTTTTCTTCATTAAAAAGTCAATTCCGCCAGTAGTTTGATCTACTACAGATTGCTTTCTTGCTATCATTTTTTCAAGATTAATTTTAATATCTCCAGGTATATCTATACCATGCTCTTCAAAATGCTTAACCGCATCTTCGTAATGGTGAGACGAATCTAAAAGTGCTTTACTTGGTATACAACCAACATTTAAACAAGTACCACCTAGTGTAGAATATTTTTCTATTATAGCAGTTTTCATTCCTAATTGTGCGCAACGTATGGCTGCTACGTACCCTCCAGGGCCAGAGCCAATTATGGCTACATCGTATGAATTCATATTATTTTATTCTATTTTAATAAAGAAAATATTTTGAGTGTTACGTGCATAACATCAAACCTAGAATCAAAAATACGAATGTTTTACGGGAAGGCAATAAAAAAAAGATATTATCAAATGATTTTATAATTACATCAATATGGTATGCAATAAATGATAAAAATGAAATAAAATTTATTTCTGATTATAAATATCGTTTAACACCCAATTTAATTCTGGATCTGTTCGAGACAGTTTATCTAAAATAGTTGGTTCTATCTTAATATTTGCCCTAACTCCATAACCATCTGGAGTTTGTTTTTCGGGTGCTTCAATTTGCATTAAACCTATTCTTGTTTTTATTTGAGATGTTGGTAATTTATATATTTTATAAATGCCTGCAACGCAACCATTGTATGCCCCTCCAGTTTCTTCGCCAACAAAAATAGCTCGCTTATTGGCTTGTAAATGTGTAGAAATTAAAGACGATGCAGAAAAAGAATTCCCGTTTATTAACACATAAATTTGCCCTTTAAAATTTAATGCATTGGGTTCTTTTTCTTTAGAGTACTTAAATTTGTAATAAATTTTACCATCTCTTTTTGTTGTTTTCACTAAATTATGAGCTATTATAAAAGGCGAAAACAATCCGCCTACCACCTTTGTACCAACAGAAGTTGTATTACTCATTAAATATTTAAAAATTGGAAGTCTACTATTTACCTCGCTATCTTCCATAAACTTATAAGGTTTTGTTGTTAGGTATGCATAGAGGTAGTCTATTTCTGCTATTCTTCCACCACCATTATTACGTAAATCTAAAATTAAATAATTTGTTTTAGCCGAATCTATTTTTTTAAAACTTTCTTTATAAAATCTTTTATAATTGGTTCTAGTAAAGCTTCTAATATTCATGTAAGCCACGGTGCTATCTTTACCTATAAAACTAAAATTTCTATTATATTCTTTACGCTTAGCAATATAACCACGTTTCTTGTTTTCTCTTTTTAGTTGTTTTGCTTTGGCTTTTGCTAGCTGTTTATCTGTTTTAGCAAGTCTTGTTTTTTTCTTAATTTTTAAAGAATCTTGATTTTTTGTTTTTTTAGGTACCCGCCTTAATACCTTCACGTAAATAGAGTCTTTATTTTTTAACGTTACTGTTAAACTATCTACAAAACCCTTGTCTTTATAATATAAACTTGCAAAGTAACGCCCTACGCTTCTATTATGTAATGTTTTATTATAACCATCAGACGCATACCTTGTTTTGTATATTTTTATTAAATCGCTTGTATTATCATTTTCAATCTTCACTACTTCACTTCCTACAAGAGAAGAGTCTTTGCCTCTAGTATTTATAATCCATAGTTTGTCATTTATATAATCAAAATCTAAATCGTAAAACTCAAACTTATTCTTTTTTAATTCTTTACTTTCTTTTCTTGTAAATCTTTTACTTGCTGAGCTTACAGAAATATGACCTTGGCGAACATGCGCTAATACTGGTGCTATTTTTTTATAAAATGCTCTTGAATTTATTGGTTTTGTAATTGATTTTTTTAAGCTATCAATTTTATAATCTAAAACCGATTTTGAAGTATATTGATATAATTTAGGATGGTGTTTTTTTAACTGACTATAAACTTTATCTACATCCTTTTGCAAATCTGCTACACTATGCAACGTTATTACTTCTCTATTATATCGTTCTACACTTTTACAAGAAAACAAGGTAAGCACAATACAAATTATTAAAACATATTTATCCATGAATAACTAATTTAAGAATTTTACTAAGGTAATTTATATTTTAATATATAAATGCAATGTCTTAATTCCCATAAAGTAAAATGCCATCTAGCTATCTTTTCTACTTAATCTAATTATGTATACGTTGTAAAATTGTTTAGTTTTGTGCTAATGCAAAAAAAAATTAACATACAGAACAAAAAGGCTCGCTTTCAATACGAAATATTAGATAAGTACACTGCTGGCATTGTTTTAACAGGTACCGAAATAAAATCTATAAGAAGTAGTAAAGCATCTATTGCTGAAAGTTTTTGCGAGTTTAACGAAGCTGGCGAACTCTTTGTTATTAATGCCACTATAGAAGAATATGCGTTTGGTAATTATTACAACCACCGACCAAAGGCAGAACGCAAGCTACTTTTAAATAAAAAAGAATTAAAAAAGCTTAATAAAGAAGTTCAAAACACGGGGCTTACCATAATTCCTTTAAGACTCTTTATTAACGATAAAGGATATGCTAAGTTAGACATCGCCTTGGCAAAAGGTAAAAAACTTTACGACAAACGAGAAACTATAAAAGACCGCGATAATAAGCGCGATTTAGATAGAATTAAAAAAGCGTACAAATAAGTCTATTGGTAATTTTAGTAGAGCCTTAAAATAATTTACATAAAATGAAAAAAAATATTATTCTAATCTTTTTCTGTTTTTTTATTTTGAATTTAAATGCTCAAAAAAAAGAACCCAATGCTACAACTCCAAAAGTTTACGCTATAGATTCTACAAAGGTCTTTACTCTTGATAAAACTATAAAAACGTTGTACGAAAGCATATCTGGAGAAAAAGATTCTATTCGTAACTGGGGAGAGTTTAAATTACTTTTTAAACCTGATGCTAAATTAATTCCGTCTGGAAAAGACAAAAAAGGAGTATATCAAGTAAAGTACTTAAGCCCTGAAGATTACATAAAAACCTCTGGCAAATGGTTATTAAAAAATGGATTTATTGAAAAAGAAATTCACAGAACAGTAAGTTCTTTTGGTAATATTAAACATGTTTTTAGTACTTATGAGGCGTACCATAGTGCATCAGATTTACATCCTTTTATGCGCGGTATTAATAGTATTCAATTACTAAATGATGGTAAACGTTGGTGGATTATAAACATTTACTGGACACACGAAACATTTGAAAACCCCATACCAAAAATTTATTTACCAAAGTAAACTCTACAACTACTAGTTAACATTATACTTTTTAATGAGCCTAAAAAATGCCTACAGACCGGATATAGATGGTTTAAGAACAATTGCTGTTTTACTTGTTATATTATTTCATGCCAATGTTAATTTTGTACAAGGTGGATATATTGGCGTAGACGTTTTCTTTGTTATATCTGGTTTTTTAATTACTAAATCTATTAATAAAGACATACTAGAAAATAAGTTTAGTTTTAAACAATTTTATTTAAGACGAATACGACGAATAATTCCTGTTTTAGTTTTTGTTACCTCCATAATAGCCATTCCTGGTTATTTATTTTTATTAGCAAATCATTTCGAAAACTATGCCAGAGCAGCGCTTAACACCTTACTAAGCACTAATAATTTTTATTTATGGTCTAATAGTGCCGATTATTTTTCTGAAAGCTCAGAGTTTCAGCCTTTATTACATACCTGGTCACTTTCTGTAGAAGAGCAATTTTACATTTTATGGCCTCCAATATTATTGTTTTTACATAAAAAATTCGACCTAAAAACACGCTTAACAATTGTTTTAGTCTCCATTTTTTGTGGGTTAGGATTATCTATTTATCTTACTAAAACAGATTTAAATATGGCATATTTTTTATTGCCAGCCAGAGTATTCGAACTTCTTATTGGTGGCGGGTTAGCTTTATACTGGCATAAACTTCCTAAATTATCTAAGTTACAAAATAACTCGCTATCTATAATTGCAGCTTTTTTAATTTTTATTCCAGCTTTTTTACTCGATAAAAATAGTTTTTTTCCAGGCTATCAAGCATTATGGCCTTGTTTAGGTGCTATGCTACTTATATATACAGGTAAAGAAAATACCAATGCGCTATTTAATAGTGTGCTTAAATTAAAATTTATGGTGTTTTTAGGTAAACTATCGTACTCGATGTACTTATGGCATTGGCCAATTTTTGTTTTTATTACTTATTTAGGTTACGAGCTTACAGGTACATTAAGAGTTTATGCTATTTTATTAACCATAGCTCTATCGTATACATCTTGGCGTTTTATAGAGCAACCTTTTAGATATCGTTTTAAATTTAATTTCAAAAAAACACTTGCGGTTGTTATGCTTCCTTCATGTGTAATTATTGGTGTAATTTACGGTGTTATTGATGCAAAAAACGGGTTTCCAGATCGACATCCTAATTTAGCCGAATTCGATAAAAATAAAAACTTTCCTAGTAAGGTTAGAAAAGCCTGTTTTAACAAGCGCGTAGTTGGTAATTGCGAAGCTTGTTATTTAGGTGTTAAAAAAGACACTTTAGATGGTGTTTTAATAGGCGATTCTTTTGCAAACCATACTGCTGCATTTCTGGATGTTTTAGCTAAAGATGCTAACTTATACATTCATGATAGTGCTGCAAGCGGATATCCTATAATGAATGACATTGATAATGATGGTCATCCTGTTTATCCTGCAGATTATGCTATTGCTCGCATGAATTATGCTAAACAATTTAAAACCATTTATATTTCGGCTAATTGGTATAAATTTTTAGACCCTACAACAAAAAAATATGAAGCTGCCATAAAAGATATTGAGGCACTAATTAAACTCAATAAAAGAGTAGTTCTTTTTGATTGTTTAAGAGAAACAACAAATATGAATTTACATAAACAAAAGTTAATTAAAATAGGTAGAAAAACATCGTTTAACAAAAACGACTTATTAATACCTAAAACAAAAAGACCTAAACATTACTTAATTAATGTATTAAAAAGCATGTTTCCTCAAATAGAAATTATTGATTTAAATGATGCCATGTGCAACGATAACACATGTAAACTTGAAATTGAAAATACAATTGTATACAGAAATTCAGATCACTTAAATACTAGTGGAGCCAAACTTATGGGTAAACGCTACTTACAGTTAAAAGGCAACCCTTTAAAAAATTACAATTAACAACTACTTCTTGTTACTTAAATAAGCTTGTTTGCCCATCATCTTCATCGTTTTCGGCATCAAATTTTTCATGAGATTCTCCATCTTCATTACCTGTAGCTTCATCAAATTCAGACTTATCTCCTTCTGCTTCAGAAAAATCAACAGGCAATGGATCTAGTAAATTAACTTGATTAACTTTATCTTTTGTTAATTGATTTCCTAAGGCACTAATTCCCTTTATAGAAATAAATTCATCTAAATTAATTTCTAAATTTTCTTTTCTATCCTTACCTCGTTCTTTGGCAAAAACAACCTCAGCCATAGGTTTCCAGTCTGTAGAAACAATTTCTAATTGCGAATTAGGATGCTCTGAAATAAACATTTCTTCTTTTCCCTCATGTTCTATTAAAAAACGCTTAACATAATACATTTCTTTTTCTCCATTAAAGTAAATGGCAGATATAGGCTTATTAGGCTCCCATTTTTCCATAATAATCATATCGTTGTCAAAATGCATAGTTACTTCTGGTGTTACCGTTTTTGCTACTCCAGACTGCTTAATTATTAACAACTTATCTTCGCCTCGAAACTCGCCAATTAACTCGCCTCGCCCATCAACATTAAGTCGTTGTACAGTATCATCAAACCAAATTTTTCTTGGTTTAAGGGTAGATACGCCTTTTTCTTTTAGTTCTACGCTTTTTATAGGGTATTTGGTAACCAAATTACCTTTAGACACACGCCCTTTAATAAGAATGTTAGAAAAATCGACATCCCAACGTAGCTTTTTAATACTACCTGCTTGTCTTAATTGTATAGAAACAACCTCGGCTTCACCATTTGGATTAGCAGAAAAATACAACCCTACAGATCCTTTTGTTCCATTGGTTAAATCGTATTCTTTATCTCGTGTAATTGCTGTAACAGCAAAACGCTTAATATAAGATGGCCCACTACGCCCATCTTTATAAATCATATTATATATGGTACGCTTATCTTTCTTTTTAAATACAGCCACATGTATAATATCTTTACCTACAAAGGTTTTAGAATCTACTCTAGTAACCATCATTTTTCCAGACCTAGTGAATGCAATAATATCGTCTATATCGCTACAATCTCCTACGTATTCGTCGCGTCTTAACGAGGTACCTATAAAACCTTCTTCTCTATTAACGTAAAGTTTTGTGTTTCTAATTACAACTTTGGTAGCATCTACATCGTCAAACGTTCTTAATTCTGTTTTACGCTCTCTACCTTCACCGTAATCTTTTTTCAATCTTGTAAAATATGCAATAGCATAATCAATAAGATTTTCTAAATGGTGCTTTACTTCTGCTATTTGCTCTTCTAAAGCATCTATTTTTTGCTGTGCTTTGTCTATATCAAATTTAGATATACGCTTAATTCTAATTTCTGTTAAACGTGTTATATCATCAACGGTAATAGCACGTTTTAAATGTTTTATATGCGGTTGAAGCCCTTTATCAATAGCATTAATAACACCATCCCAAGTTTCTTCTTCCTCTATATCTCGATAAATTCTGTTTTCAATAAAAATACGTTCTAAAGAAGCAAAATGCCACTGCTCTTCAAATTCGCCTAATTTTATCTCTAGTTCTTGCTTTAAAAGTTGCACTGTGTTGTCGGTAGATCGACGTAACATTTCTGACACACCAATAAACAGAGGCTTATTGTCTTCGATAACACAACCTAATGGAGAAATAGAGGTCTCGCAATTTGTAAAAGCATACAAAGCATCAATAGTCTTGTCTGGCGATAAACCTGATGGCAAGTGTACTAAAATTTCAACTTTTGCAGCTGTATTATCTTCTATTTTTTTAACTTTAATTTTACCTTTATCGTTCGCTTTTAAAATAGAATCTATAAGCGAAGTTGTTGTAGTACTAAAGGGGATTTCTGTAATAACTAAGGTATTTTTGTCTAGTTGTGAAATTTTAGCACGAACACGCACTTTACCGCCTCTTAAACCATCATTATAGTTAGAAACATCTGCAACACCTGCTGTAGGGAAATCGGGAACAATTGTAAATCGCTTGCCTTGTAAATGCTTAATGGAAGCATCTATAAGTTCTATAAAATTATGTGGTAATATTTTTGTTGAAAGCCCAACAGCAATACCTTCGCCTCCTTGAGCAAGCAGCAAAGGGAACATTACAGGTAAATTAACAGGCTCTTTACGACGACCGTCGTAAGAAGCCTGCCATTCTGTAATTTTTGGGTTATAAACGACATCTAGACCAAATTTAGATATTCGAGCTTCTATATATCTAGAAGCTGCTGCACGATCTCCTGTTAAAATGTTCCCCCAGTTTCCTTGGGTATCTATTAACAAATCTTTTTGACCAATTTGAACCATAGCATCTGCTATACTTGCATCTCCATGAGGGTGATACTGCATAGTATGTCCTACAATATTTGCGACTTTATTATAACGTCCATCGTCAAGGTCTTTCATGGAATGCATGATGCGACGTTGTACGGGTTTAAAACCGTCTTCTATTGCTGGCACTGCACGTTCTAGAATTACATATGATGCGTAATCTAAAAACCAATCTTTATACATACCCGTTACTCGGGTAATGGTTTCTTGGGGTTCTTCTTGGTTGTTTATTAAATCGTCGTTTGGGTCTTCTGCCATTAAAAATTATTACTCTTTTGGTTGTCCACTAAGGGATATTCTTCCTGTTTTTCTACGTTTTTTAGCTTTACCAGTTACATCGTGTAAGTGTAAATAATCGTAGGAACGTCTTTTTGTTTTGCTTTTTTCTTTTGTGTATAACATTTTATAAAGTTTTTTAGCTCTTATTTTTAACTGTTAATTAAAACAGGTTAAAAACAAGCAGATTATGGTTTTGTTTAAAATTCACTACAAAATTAGTAAATATTTAAAAATAAACATATAAAATTCTTTATTTGATAATGTTAATATATCATTCCTCTATTAAATCTAACTCAACTTTTAAATTATCTATTATAAATTCTTGTCTTGTTGGAGTGTTTTTACCCATATAAAATGATAATAAGTCTTCTATAGACATATTATCGTCTAACATAATAGGATCTAAACGTATATCGTCTCCAATAAAATGCTGAAATTCATCTGGAGAAATTTCACCTAGTCCTTTAAATCGTGTTATTTCTGGTTTTGGCTTTAATTTTTCGATGGCATTTTTTCGCTCTTCTTCAGAATAGCAATAAATAGTTTCCTTTTTATTTCTTACTCTAAACAAAGGTGTTTGCAAAATATATAAATGCCCTTCTTTTATAACTTCAGGAAAAAACTGAAGAAAGAATGTTATTAATAATAACCTAATATGCATACCATCTACATCGGCATCGGTTGCTATTACTACATTGTTATATCTTAAATCTTCTAAAGACTCTTCTATATTTAAAGCTGCCTGTAAAAGATTAAACTCTTCATTTTCGTAAACAATCTTTTTTGTTAAACCATAACAGTTTAATGGCTTACCTTTTAAACTAAAAACAGCCTGTGTATTTACATCTCTAGATTTAGTAATACTACCAGATGCAGAATCTCCCTCTGTTATAAACAGAGTAGTTTCTAAATTTCTTTCGTTTTTAGTATCTCCAAAATGTACACGACAATCTCGTAATTTTTTATTGTGTAAACTTGCTTTTTTAGCACGATCTTTTGCTAGTTTACGAATACCAGATAATTCTTTACGCTCGCGTTCTGCTTGTAGAATTTTGCGTTGAATTTTTTCTGCTGTATCTGGATTTTTATGCAGGTAGTTATCTAAGTATTTTTTTAAAAAATCGTTAATATAGGTTCTTACAGTTGGCAATTCTCCTCCCATGTCTGTAGATCCTAATTTAGTTTTTGTTTGACTCTCAAAAACAGGCTCCATAACTTTAATAGCTATAGCACTAACTACAGATTTCCTAATATCGGACGCATCATAATTTTTACCATAAAACTCGCGAAGAGTTCTTACTATTGCTTCTCGAAAAGCATTTAAATGCGTACCTCCTTGTGTTGTATTTTGTCCGTTTACAAAACTATTATACTCTTCGCTATACTGGGTTCTGCTATGTGTTATTGCTACTTCTATATCGTCTCCACGTAAATGAATAATAGGATACAATAAATCTGTTTCGTTAATTTTCTCTGCTAATAAATCTTTTAGTCCGTTTTCGCTAAAATATTTCTCACCGTTATAAACTATGGTTAATCCTGGATTAAGGTATACATAGTTTTTAAGCATTTTTGCAACATACTCACTTCTAAACTTGTAATTTTTAAAAATTAACTCATCTGGAATAAAAGACACTTTAGTTCCTTTTCGCCTAGAAGTCTCTTCTAATAACTCTTGATTTATTAGATTCCCTTGTTCGAACTCTGCTGAAGCACTTTTACTATCTCTTGTAGATTCTACCCTAAAAAACGATGACAATGCATTTACTGCCTTTGTACCAACTCCATTTAATCCTACAGACTTTTTAAAGGCTTTAGAGTCATATTTTCCTCCTGTATTCATTTTAGAAACCACATCTACAACCTTACCTAAAGGAATACCACGACCGTAATCGCGAACAATAACTTTGGCTCCTTGTATAGAAATTTCTATGGTCTTACCAGCCCCCATAACAAACTCATCAATAGAATTATCTAAAACTTCTTTAAGAAGAATATAAATACCATCGTCTGGCGAAGAACCATCCCCGAGTTTACCAATATACATTCCAGGACGCATTCTAATATGTTCCTTCCAGTCAAGCGATCGTATATTATCTTCGGTGTAATTGGATTGTTCTGCCATTAAATTTCTACAGGGTTTAAAAGATAGAATGCTAATATAACACAACCAATTAAAAAAAGAAATAGTAGTGTCGCAAAGTAATTAACAATAAAAGATTTTTTTTTGTTGAGAACCTTATTTTATCATTTACGTCCCTTATTTATAGACATAAAAACAATACCTGCAATAACTATTAAAGCTCCAAATAACTGCAAACCTGTTAATGTTTCGTTTAAAAATATAGCTGCTAGTATTATAGTAGAAATAGGACCAATACCTGCTACGATTGCGAAATTAGAAGAACTAATCATTTTTATAGATTTTGACACTAAAAAAGACGGTATTACTGTTGCAAATACAGCAATTACTCCCCCTAAAGCATAAACTTGCCAAGAAAAAGTAAACAAATTTATTTCGCTTATTATACTATAATGAACAAAAACACAAATACACGACACCAACATAGCGTAAGCAGTAAACTTAACCACTCCAAATTTAGGAATTAACCAACCACTGCCCACCAAATATGATGCATATGTAATAGCGCTTAATAACACAAAAAAACCTCCTAAATATGTGTTTTCTTCAGAAATAGCAACCTCATCAAAAAAAGCAAAAACAATACCCAAGTAAGTTAACCCTATTGCTCCTGCTTGTACTCTTGTTATAGATTTCTTTAAAAACAATCTGTTTAAAATAATAACTATAGTAGGATATAAAAATAATATAATGCGCTCTAAACTCGCCTTTATATATGTTAAACCAACAAAATCGAAATAACTAGCCAAATAGTACCCCACAAAACCAAAGAAAACTACCCAAACGTAATCTTTTTTTAAAACTGGCACATCTCCTTTTTTATTACGATATACATAGGCTATAATTATATAAAACGGAAAAGAAAATAACATACGTAATAGTAAAATACTTATAGCATCAACCTGATAATTATAAGCTAGCTTTACCATTACTGCTTTAGAAGAAAAAAGCACTACACCTATAACACCTATTAGTATACCGTACCAAAACTGTTTATTTAATTGCATGAAGCAAAATTAATAAGGTGATTTAATGTGTGTAGAGAAATAAAACTTAAATTACAATGCCCAAACAGCAAAAATAACAAAAGCTAAAGGTGTCAATAATTTTATAATTATAAAAAAACTCCTTTTTTCTATTTATTAAAGTGAATTAACAAGCTTTTCTGCCTTAGATTTAAGAATAGTGTTTCTAGATTTTAACAACTTAGTCATGTACCGTTTAACATAGAACCAATTTAAGAAACGACCAAAAGCACCGTAGGGCAACTCATAATAAAAGCGATCTAGCATAACTGTTTCTGCTTCATGCTTGGTAAAAACATGCTCATGTCTGTAAGCTTTAAAACTCCCACTAACCAACTCGTCTACAAACAAATAAGGCTGTTTAAACTCAGTTATTTTTAAAGTGAGGTGTTGTACAAAACCTAGGTGACTTGTTTCCCAAATAACTATATCGTCGAGTTTAACTAGACCAGAAACTATACCTGCTATCGCAATTTCTTTGTTATGTTTTAAGCTTTGTTGATAAAAACCAACATCTCGTGCCAAATCAAAACAAGTTTCTATATCTGCATGAATTCGCGTTTGTATTTCTATTAAAGCCATAAGTTGGTAAATAAGTTGTTTGGGACATTTTATTGAGGGCTTTTTAAATAAGACACAAAACAACAGACAAAGTCACAAACAACATTATTTATCTCATTATACGTTAAATAAGAAATGCATCACGTCGCCATCGTTAACAACATAATTTTTACCTTCAACACGCATTTTTCCAGCTTCTTTTACCTTAGCCTCACTGCCAAAAGCCACATAATCATCGTAACCTATAACTTCTGCTCGAATAAATCCTTTTTCGAAATCTGTATGAATTACACCTGCAGCTTGTGGTCCTGTTGCTCCTATATCTATGGTCCAAGCACGAACTTCTTTTACTCCTGCAGTAAAATAGGTTTGTTGGTTTAATAATTTGTAGGCAGAACGAATTAATTTAGCTGCTCCAGGCTCGTCTAACCCAATGTCTTGAAGAAACATTTGACGCTCTTCATAATCATCCAACTCATTAATATCAGCTTCTGTACCTACAGCAAGTACTAAAACCTCTGCATTTTCATCTTTTACAGCTTCCCTAACTTGCTCTACATAAGCATTCCCAGAAACAGCAGCTCCTTCATCTACATTACAAACATACATTACTGATTTATCTGTAATAAATTGTGTTGGTTTAACAAAATCGGCATCATCTTCTTCACTAAACTCTAATGCTCTTACAGAAACACCAGACTCTAAGCCTTCTTTTATTCTTAATAAGACAGCCTCTTCTTTTTGCGCTTCTTTATTTCCTGTTTTTGCAGCTCTTTTTACTTTATCTAATTTCTTTTCTACAGTATCTAAATCTTTTAACTGAAGCTCCATATCTATGGTTTCCTTATCTCTAATAGGATTTACATTGCCATCAACATGCACAATGTTATCATTATCAAAGCAACGTAAAACATGTAAAATAGCATCTGTTTCGCGAATATTAGCTAAAAACTGATTTCCTAACCCTTCACCTTTACTAGCGCCTTTTACTAAACCTGCAATATCAACAATCTCTACCGTTGCAGGTATTACACGTTCTGGATTTACTAAAGATTCTAATTTTTCTAATCGTGGATCTGGCACATTTACCACACCAATATTAGGTTCGATAGTACAAAACGGAAAGTTTGCACTTTGCGCTTTTGCATTAGATAAACAATTAAATAAAGTCGATTTCCCTACGTTTGGTAATCCTACAATGCCTGCTTTCATGTCTTAGATAAATTTATTTTAAACGCAAAAATCAAAACTTTGGTTTTTGCAGGTGCAAATATAGACTATATTACTAGTATTCTTTCTTTTTTTTTATTTGAGATTTATCATTTTCACCCATAAAACCAACAAAACACTACTGTTTCTAGAGGTAATTTGTAGTTTTTAACAAAACTTTCACATATATTAGCTTATGCTAATAAAAATTATTCATTTATGAAAAACATTTACATTTATTTTTTACTATTTACAACCTCTGCAATATTTGCACAGCAAACTGTTAAAGGAACAATAAAGGATGCAAGTGGCATGCCTATTCCTGGTGTTAATATTATAGAACAAGGCACAACAAACGGAACCTCTTCTGATTTTGATGGGAAATACGCTATTGAAGTTGCTGGAAATGCTACATTAATATTTAGTTATGTTGGCTACAATACAACCACCATTGCGGTTAACAACCAAACAACACTAAACGTTACTATGGCAGATGGAGAAGCTTTAGACGAAATTCTTCTTGTAGGCTCACGTAGCCCTAAAAGAACCTCTACAGATACTGCGGTGCCTGTAGACGTTATTAATGTTGCAGACATTGCATCTACCACAGGAAAAGTGGAGGTTAACGAAATTTTGCAATACGCGGCACCTTCGTTTAATGCTAGTAAACAATCTGGATCTGATGGAGCAGACCATATTGTACCTGCATCATTAAGAGGTTTAGGACCAGACCAAACACTTGTTTTAATTAATGGCAAACGAAGACATCAATCGTCTCTTGTTAATGTTTTTGGAACAAGAGGTCGTGGAAACTCAGGAACAGATTTAAATGCCATTCCTGCAAATGCAATTAAACGCATAGAAGTATTAAGAGATGGTGCTTCTGCTCAATATGGATCAGATGCTATTGCAGGCGTTATTAACATTGTTTTAAAAGACAATACAGATGGATTTACTGGAGGTATTACTTATGGAGCATACAGCACCGCAATTGGAGACGGTTGGGAAGATGCCACAGGAGAAACTTTAAGCAATGTTGAAGGAAAAAACAGGTTAGATGGAGAAAATAAAAGTTGGGATGGAACTACTGTTAAAATTGACGCTAATTATGGTGTTTCTTTAAACGACGATGGTGGCTACATGAACTTTACTACCGAGTTTTTATCTAGACAAAACACTTTAAGACCTGGCTTTTCTTGGAGAAAAGGATATGGTAGTGCTGGTGTAGATGGGTTTAATTTTATGATTAACTCTGCTCTACCTATTAATGATAACACCGAGTTTTATGCCTTTGGTGGTAGAAACTACAGAGATACTAATGCCAATGCTTTTTCTAGAGATAGTTTTAGCGATGGCGATAATAGATCTGTAGAAAGTTTATACCCTAATGGGTTTACTCCTAGAATTACTTCTATTATTACAGATGTTTCTGTATCTGCAGGTGTTAGACATAAAATGGATAACGGTTGGAATTTAGATTTTAACAACACATACGGTAAAAACAATTTTCACTATTTTATAAAAAATAGTAATAATGCATCTATGCAAGATGCTTCGCCTACAGATTTTGATGCTGGAGGACACTACCTTTCTCAAAATACAACAGGCTTAGACATGAACAAATATTTAGAAGATGTTGCCTCTGGACTAAGTTTAGCTTTTGGTATAGAATATAGAACAGAAAATTTTGGCATTTTTGCTGGAGAAGTACCTTCTTATGCTTTATATGATGTAAACGGAACACCTATTACAAACCCAGAATCTCAAACAGTTGCTACAGACTCTAACGGAGACAATTTACCTGGAGGATCTCAAGGTTTCCCTGGTTATGGACCAGCAAACGAAGTAGATCGAAGCAGAACAAACTACAGTCTTTATTTTGACACAGAATTAAATGTTAGCGAAGCTTTTATGCTTGCTGCTGCTGTTAGATTTGAAGATTACAGCGATTTTGGAAGTACCTTTAATGGTAAACTAGCCAGCAGATTAAAAGTTACAGATAATTTTACATTAAGAGGCTCTGTTTCTACTGGTTTTAGAGCGCCATCGTTAGCTCAACTATATTATAATTTAATTTTCACGAATATCGTAGCTGGCACCTCTGTACCTTCGTTGCTATCTGCAAACAATAGTACAGTTACAAAAGCCTTTGGTATTGGGCAATTAAACGAAGAAAAAGCATTTAATGCTAGTATTGGTTTTACGTACAAAAAAGGAGGATTTACTGCTACTATTGATGCCTACTCTATTACCGTTGATGACCGTATTATTTTAACAGATAACTTTACAGACCAAGCTATACTAGGCCCGTTAAATGTTGACGCTGCTCAGTTTTTTGCTAACGGTGTAGACACAAGAACAAACGGACTAGACATTGTTTTAAACTACAACACTAACGTTGGTGAAAATGGAAAAATAAAAACAGCTTTGGTAGGTAACTTTAATGATTTAAAAGTTAAAAACATTAATAACGGAAATTTAAATGAATTTACATTTTTCGGCCCTTTTTCTCAAGCTTACCTAGAGGCTGCTGCTCCAGATTATAAATTTGGCTTAAACATAGGGTACTCTTGCAATAAGTTTGACTCAAGTATTTCTTTTACTCAATTTAGCGAAGTAACCTTACAAGACTTTCAATGGGTAGACACACCTGCTACAACTCAAGCAGAAGCTGATGCTCTTTTTCCTATTGCAACAGATATATATAAGGCTGCTTTAGTAGTAGATTTAAGTTTAGGCTACCAATTGTCTGAAAAACTTAAACTTAGTATAGGTGCCAACAACTTATTTAACACCTATCCAACACCACAATTTGATGGATGGACAGATCAAGGTGGTTTAGCTGACTCTGTTCAAATGGGATCGGATGGAACCTATGTCTTTGGCAGATTAAACTTTAGCTTATAAACACAAACAGTGATATAAAAAAAAACCGAGCAACATGCTCGGTTTTTTTGTTTTATAACTCTATTAAAATATTATTTGTAATGTTTAGACAAATCAACTAAAACTTGAACTGCTTTTTTTGCATCCTTTTTATCTACAAAAATATGATCGTGATAATAACCTGCAATTACATTACAACTAATATTGTATTTAGTTAATTCTGAAGAAAAAAGCGCTGTTAACCCAACAGCTTCTAGTGATGAGTGAATAGTTAAAGTAATCCATGAAGCAACATATTCGTATTTTAAGCCCAGAGCATCAGCCTTACTCTTTTCTATAACAATAGTTATCCCTTCATACTCTTTAAATTCACAAATTGTATCTTCTCGATTAATATTTTTTAAATCAGAAACTGTTGCAAAAACATAATCTCCTTTATTTAACTTAGGAGTCATATCTTTTATAAGTTGCACTAAGTTTTTCTCTCCTGCCATAATGGGTTTGTTTCGTCTTTTTAATTTTTATTATTTATTATTTATAAAAACAAATAAATTTCCTGTTTTAAAAGTTATCTCTACTCTATTTTCTACTGCTACATTCCTTGTTCCTATTCTGTCTCCTAAAGTAAGTGTTTCATTACTTAAAGCGTATTGCAACCCTTTTGTTATAATGCCTTTTGCAACAGGAAAAGGAATTAAAGAAATCGTTTTCTCCTTAACGTCTTTTAAAACGAGATGCTTATCTGCTAAAAAATAACACCCATAATTATCAAAAAAAGTAAGATTCAATTTACTTTTCCATTGAAGTGCTGTATTTAAATTTCCTAAAAAGTGATCCTGCTCCTGCCCACTTGCTCCAAAAACATCAATATCTATATAATTTCTATCAAATAGAATTTTTAAAATTTTATCAAAATCTGTAAAATTTTGATTGGGAGTATGTATTGTTTCTATATTTTCTGGCATCTTTTTTACAGAATCAAAATCTCCATTTATAAAATTAGGGGTAATATTGTTATCTTCTAAAAATTGATACGCACCATCTGTAGCACAAATAATATCGTAAGATAATAGGTTAGGCATCTTTTTTGGAGGCTCACCATTTAAAAGAAGAAATACTTTTTTATTCATTTTACCAAAAATAAAAAAAATCCTGAGCTATAAAACTCAGGATTTTTATTTATAAAACTATTCTTATTTTATAAACTAATCTTCTGGATGCATAAAACGTTGTTTTGCAAGTAACTCTTCTTCTGTTTCTACAACATCTTCATCTGGCACACAACAATCCACAGGGCAAACTGCAGCACATTGTGGCTCGTCATGAAAACCTTTACACTCTGTACATTTATCTGGCACAATGTAGTATAACTCGTCGCTAATTGGCTCTTGAGCCTCATCAGCATCAACCTCTGTACCGTTAGTTAAAACTACAGTACCATCTAAACTAGTACCATCTTTATAGCGCCAATCATCTGCACCTTCATATATTGCTGTATTTGGACATTCTGGTTCGCAAGCACCACAATTTATACACTCGTCTGTTATTATAATTGCCATAGTAATTTTTATTTTTAAATTTTAAGAACTCTATTGGAGTTTCCTTAAATTTGCAGTTGCAAAAATAACGCCAAAACTGTTCATAACCAAATAGAGAATGAATTTACAACAAAGAATTAATGCTTTTGTAAAATTAGGAGAATTTTTAAGTCAATTTTCTAATGAAATTATACAAAAGAAAGATAATATTGAACATAATGATTTATTTTTTGATGGTTTTAAGCACCAATTAAAACTAGCAGAAGAACATAATGGCTGGTTTACAAAAGAAAACATAGCATTTGCTATTAGCGGTTGGGCAAACTCTTTAACTATAAAAAACCTAAATAAATGGCTAAGTCCATATAAATTTGAACAAATAACCGCTAAAAAAGTCGCTATTATTATGGCAGGAAATATTCCGTTAGTTGGTTTTCACGATTTTTTATCTGTTTTAATTTCTGGGCATCATGTTATTGTAAAACAATCGTCTAACGACAAACACTTACTACCCTATTTATCTAAATATTTAGAATACGTAGCGCCAGAGTTTAAAGGTAAAATAAACTTTACAGAAGACAAACTTAAAAATTTTGATGCTGTAATAGCTACTGGCAGCGATAATACAGCACGCTATTTTGAATATTATTTTAAAAATAAACCATCTATAATTAGAAATAATCGTAATTCGGTTGCTGTTTTAACAGGAAAAGAAACTGCTGAAGATTTAAAAAACTTATCCGAAGACATTTTCAGATATTACGGTTTAGGCTGCAGAAATGTATCTAAAATTTTTGTTCCTAAAGGATATAAATTTGATGCTTTTTTCGAATCTATTTATCATTGGAACACCATTGTAGACAAGGCAAAATATGCTAATAATTACGACTATAATAAAGCTGTTTATTTAATGAGTGAATTTGATATGCTAGAAAACGGATTCTTTATGATTAAAGAAGACGAAAGCTTCGCATCGCCTATAGCTACTCTGTTTTACGAATATTACGACTCTACGAAAAACTTAAAAGAAAAATTAGCCACAAAAGAGACACAAATACAATGCATTGTTTCTAATGGATTTACAGAAAATGAAATTTCTTTTGGAGCTACACAAAACCCTCAACTTTGGGATTATGCGGATGACGTCGATTCCATTAAATTTTTATTAGCAATATGACGAAAAAATTATTGATTTCTTAACAGATTTTCTCTAATTAATTAGCAACTTTGCATCTTTAATTTTTACTCGCAAACATGAAAAAACATAATTTTAGTGCAGGACCAAGTATATTACCTCAAGAAGTCTTATTAAAAGCTTCTGAGTCTATTATGGACTATAATAATAGTGGTTTATCTTTAATTGAAATATCACACAGAAGTAAAGATTTTGTTGATATAATGGAAAAAGCTAGAGCTTTAGCTATAGAGCTTCTAGGTTTAGAAGGCAAAGGTTATAAAGCACTTTTTTTACAAGGAGGCGCAAGTAATCAGTTTTTAATGGTAGCAATGAACCTTTTAGAAAAAAGAGCTGGATATTTAAACACAGGAGCTTGGAGTACTAAAGCTATAAAGGAAGCTAAAATGTTAGATGATATATACGAAGTAGCGTCATCTGCAAATGCAAACTTTAACTATATTCCTAAAGGATTCGATATTCCTTCAGATTATGACTACTTTCACTGTACATCAAACAATACTATTTTTGGAACACAAATGAAATCATTTCCAAAAACAGACATTCCTATGGTGTGCGATATGAGTAGCGATATTTTTTCTCGTACTATAGATTATTCACAATTTGATATTTTATATGCAGGAGCTCAAAAAAACATGGGCCCAGCAGGAACTACCTTAGTTGTTGTTAAAGAAGATATTTTAGGAAAAGTATCTCGTAAAATTCCATCTATTATGGATTACAAAAAACACATTGCTGCTGGTAGCATGTTTAACACACCTCCAGTATTTGCTGTTTACACATCTATGCTAACTCTAGAATGGTTAAAAGGTAAAGGCGGTATTGCTGGTATTGAAGAAGAAAACGAAAAGAAAGCTAGTTTAATGTATTCTGAAATAGATTTAAACCCATTATTTACTGGTTTTGCTGCAAAAGAAGACAGATCTAACATGAATGCTACTTTTAACCTAACAAACGAAAACTTAAAAGAAACATTTGATACTATGCTAAAAGAAGCTGGTATTAGCGCTGTAAACGGACACAGAAGTGTAGGTGGCTATAGAGCATCAATGTATAACGCATTACCACTAGATAGTGTAAAAGCTCTAGTAGAAGTAATGAGTGAGTTAGAAAGTAAAGCTTAAAACAGTTTGCAGTAAGCAAGAGCGCTAGGCAATGCTTATTCAAACTTTTAAATAAATTTTAAAACTAAGTTTAAATAGGTAACAACTTAATAATGTTACAATTTAAATACTAAACTAAAACAATGAAAGTATTAGCAAACGACGGAGTTTCACAAAGTGGAATTGACGCCCTAGAAAAAGCAGGTTACGAAGTTATTACAACTACTGTAGCACAAGAGCAATTAATAAACTACATAAACGAAAAAGAAATTTCTGTTTTATTAGTACGTAGTGCAACAACAGTACGTAAAGATTTAATTGATGCATGCCCTAACTTAAAAATTATTGGTCGTGGTGGTGTTGGTATGGATAATATTGACGTAGAATATGCTCGCGAAAAAGGACTTTCTGTAATTAATACTCCTGCTGCTTCTTCACACTCTGTAGCAGAATTAGTTTTTGGTCACTTATATGGTTTATCTCGTTTTTTACATAACTCTAATAGAGATATGCCATTAGAAGGAGACAGTAACTTTAAAGGTTTAAAGAAAGCTTACGCAAAAGGTACTGAGTTAAAAGGAAAAACTTTAGGTGTTTTAGGTTTTGGTCGTATTGGACAAGCTACAGCAAAAGTTGCTCTAGGTGCTGGAATGAAAGTAATTGCTTTCGATCCTTTTTTAGAAACAGCTAATTTAGAATTAGATTTCTTTGATGGTCAAACTGTAAACTTTGAAATTAAAACAATCTCTAAAGAAGATGTTTTAAAACAAGCCGATTTTATTACTCTACACGTGCCTGCTCAAAAAGAGTATGTTATTGATGAAGCAGAATTTAACATCATGAAAGATGGTGTTATAATAGTTAACGCTGCTCGTGGTGGTGTACTTAACGAGGTTGCACTTGTTAAAGCTATAGAAAGCGGAAAAGTAGCTAGAGCTGCTTTAGATGTTTTTGAAAAAGAGCCTAAGCCAGAAATGCAATTATTAATGAACCCTGCGCTATCTTTAACTCCACACACAGGAGCTGCAACTAACGAAGCGCAAGATAGAATTGGTGCAGAATTAGCAACACAAATTATTAGTATTTTAGGATAAGCATCCGCTATACATAAATTTAATTTTACCCCTCTTTGTAAAACAAAGAGGGGTTCTTTTTTTATAAATGTGACTTATTTATAAATTTTGCGTCATATAATTAGATACTTCGTACTTTTTTGTACCTTGAAATCATATTATATTAACCCACATATACCTTTTAAATATTAACAGGTATTACTTAAAAACAAAATACAATCATGTCAGGAATTTTAGATTTATTAAACAGCGACCTAGGAAAAACAATAATTAGCGGTGTTGCTGGTCAAACAGGACAAGACGAAAGTAAAACTAGCGGACTTTTAACTATGGCTTTGCCTGTACTAATGCAAGCTATGAAAAACAATGCCTCTACACCTCAAGGAGCTGAAGGATTAATGAATGCTTTAGGTAAGCATGATGGCAGCGTATTAGAAAATCTTGGCGGATTATTTGGTGGTGGTGTAGACTCTAATGTTTTAGACGATGGAGATAAAATTTTAGGTCATGTTTTGGGTGGTAAACAACAAAATGTACAAAATGCTCTGAGTCAAAAATCTGGAATAGATGCTGGTTCTGTTGGTCAAATACTAAAAGTTGCAGCTCCTCTTTTAATGGGGGTTTTAGGCAAACAAAGTAGACAACAAAATGTAAGCAGCTCGAACGGAATCGGGGATTTACTAGGAGGCTTAATTGGAGGAAACTCAAACCAACAAGAACAAAACTTTTTAACAGCTATTTTAGATGCAGATGGAGATGGTAGCGTTATTGATGATGTTGCAGGAATGGTGTTAGGTGGAGATAAAAAGAAAGGTGGACTTGGCGGTATGCTAGGCGGGCTTTTTGGCGGTAAATAATAAAGTACCTTACATAGAAAATATAAAAGAGCCAAACCTAAGTTTGGCTCTTTTTTGTTAATTACTCTTAAACAAAACAAATACAGTTTCTTTTTTTGTAAATTTAATACGATATGTTAGCGTTACCTAAACCAAAGAGTGTGTTAACTCATTATTAGTTTTAATATAAGCCACCGCACCATACATTTGAATAAATTAAAAATATACAGATGAAAACATTAATTTACATTTTATTGGTTTGTAGTTTTATTGCAAGTTGCAGTACTACTAAAAAAAGAACAACTTATAACAAAGAAGAACTATCTGAAGCATTAGCACAAAACGACACCCTAAAAATTTCTAATGAAGCACTAGAATACGAAATTATTATAATAGAGCCTGGCTTTAATTTTTGGTTAGCTAGCAGAGCTAGACCAGAAGGTTTTTACTCGCAACAATATATGGAAACTAGAAATTATCAATATGTTGTAGAATGGAACCAACGTGTTAATCAACCTCTAGCCTATCGTACAGATTTATACGAAATGCAAATAGATTACCAAGCCAACATAGACTACGGTTACGAAGTAAACTATAAACTTTATAACTACTTTATATACTTCCAGTTAACATACAATCAAAAATTAGGAAACTTTATTCCTCGAATTTAGTTAGGTTTTAGTAGTTTTGCGCAAATAAACTATTTGTGTGGAAAAATTAAAAAAACGCTGGGGTATAGAAAATAATTGGCAAATTATAGTAATTTTTATTGTATTTGCAATTACAGGATCTACAGCTTCTTTTATAGGCAAGCCAATACTAAACTTTTTAAATATTACACCAGAAAGCTTTACAACAGTTGGCTATTGGGTTGTACGTATTGTACTTTTGTTTATTATGTATCAAATAATGCTAGTCTGTTTTGGTTGGCTATTTGGTCAATATAAATTTTTCTGGAATTTTGAAAAAAAAATGCTTCGAAGGTTTGGTTTCTTTAAAGAGGAGAAATAAAATTTAATAGACTATCCCATTAAATAGATATACCATATATTTGCACAAATTGCAATGAAACTTTACTTATTAAAAATATCATCTATATTATTTTTAACAATTATACTGTTAAGTAAAGTTGTTAACCTACATGCTTATTCTCATAACCAAGCTCAAGAACTAAGTCATTGTCAAAATAATGATTTAGATAATGATCATAACCAAAATAAAGAAGGAGTTCCTTGCGATCTTTGCCTATTAGTTATAAATCTTAATAATTTAGATTACAACAACTCCTTAGAGTTTTCTTTTAAGAGTACACCTATTACAGAGATCGATATTAAAGAAAACGTATTAAATTATATCAATTTAATACCTCAAAAAAGCTACCTAAATAAGCAAAAAAATAAAGCACCCCCTTACACAGCTTAATTATTCAGCAAAAATTAGTAAATACATTAATTAAGATATGAATTACAATGAAGAATATCTGTTTAATCTTATTTATACTAATATTTAGTTTTAGCTACAGTCAAAATTGTAATAGTATTTTTATTGGAGAAGTTACAGACTTCCACAATAAAGCACCATTAGAAAATGCTACCATAAAACTTATTGGTACAAATAAGATAACAATATCAGACAATAAAGGAAAATTTACCTTTCAAGGTTTATGTAACAATGTTTACAGTATAGAAGTTTCTCATTTAGGGTGCGAAACTAAAATTCTTAAATTAGACATAAACGGTAATACATTTAAATCCATAAGTTTAGAGCATCATTTAGAGGCTCTAAACGAAGTTATTGTTGCTTCTAGTTCTAAAATAGAACAAACTAGTGTACAACAATCTATTTCAAAAAAAGACATAGAAGCCTTTACAGATAAATCTTTGGGAGACGCTTTAAATACAATAAGTGGAGTTTCTTCTTTAAACACAGGCAATACTATTGTTAAACCAATGATTCATGGTTTACATAGTAGCAGGCTTTTAATTGTTAATAATAATGTACGCCTATCAGACCAAGAATGGGGAGATGAGCATGCACCAAATATAGATATTAATGCTAGCGGACGCATAGATCTTATTAAAGGAGCTAACACATTAATGTATGGCAGCGATGCTATTGGTGGCTTAATTTTAATACGTCCAGAAAATTATGCTGCAAAAGATAGTATTTTTGGTAGCACAGCATTATCGTTTAACACCAATGGTTGGGGCGGTAATTTAAACTCTGAAATTGTTAAAACTTTTAAAAGTGGATTTTACAGTAAAGTACAAGCTAGTTATAAAGTTTTTGGCGACTTTAAAAGTCCAGATTATCAGCTTACCAATACCGGAATTAAAAGCATTAATGCTTCTGCAAGAATAGGCTACAAATCTTTTGAAAAAGGTTTTGATGCTTATTACAGCTATGTAAATAATAATATAGGTATTCTTAGAGCATCTCATATAGGCAATACTAACGATTTAGTACAAGCTATAAACTCTGGAGAACCTCAATATATTGAAGATTTCTCACACCATATAGCAAACCCAAAACAATCTATTACCCATCATTTAGCAAAAATTGAAGCCTACAAACGTTTTAAAGGCTTAGGAAAATTATCGCTACAATACGATTTACAACTTAATAGACGAAAAGAATTCGATTTAAGGCGAGGAGATAGAGAAAACATTCCTGTAATAAACCTTAAATTATTTACAACCTCTATACAACCCAATTTAAGAATTGATGCTATTGATAATTTAAAGCTAAATACCGGTATTTTACTTCGATATCAAAACAACGAAGCTATATCTACAGGTGTTAACCCCATAATTCCAGATTTTGATAAATATGATGTAGGAGCCTATACTACAGGAACCTATAACTTAAACTTAAACTCTGAAATAAGTGCAGGATTAAGATACGATTTCTCTCGCATAGAAGCAACAAAACGGTACCGAGTTACAGATTGGAATGAAACCTATAACTACGACGAATTATTTCCAGAATTTGATTCTGGAGAAGAACCAAGCAGCTCCAGACTATTAACATTCCCAGAATTTACTTTTAAAAACACATCTGCAAGCTTAGGTTATGCGAATCAATTTAGTGACGACTTTGAATTTATTTTCAATTACGGATTAGCCTCTAGAAACCCCAATCCTTCAGAATTATTCAGCGATGGTTTACACCATAGCGCAGCCAGAATCGAAATAGGCAAATTAACCATAGGAAAAGAAGTAGCCAATAAATTCATGATTTCTTTAGAACGAACTAATCAAAACTTCGGATTTTCCATAAGTCCATATTACAAACATATTAAAGATTATATTCAATTAATTCCAGTAGGAGAAACAACAACAATTCGAGGGTCTTTTATCGAGTGGGAATATTTTCAAGTTGACGCTCAAATTTTTGGAGCCGATATCGACATACATAAAAAAATAAGTAATCATTTAAAATATAACGGTAATTTAAGCGTATTAAAAGGAAACAATCTATCGGATGATACACCTCTTATCCATATGCCAGGAACAAACTTTTCAAATTCAATTACATATCAAAACCCAAAACTTAACCAACTCCTTGTTAGCCTAACGCAAAAAACAGTTTTAAAACAAAACAACTATCCAGATTACAACTTTTATACATTTAATGCTACAACTCAAGAAAATGTCTATGTAGATATTAGCTCTACACCGCCAGGCTACTCTCTTTTTAACTTTAACAGTTCTGCTACATTTAAACCTTTTAAAAAGGGTTCTTTAAAAGTAGAATTTAACATTGAAAATTTATTTAACGTATCGTATAGAGAATACTTAAATAGGCTAAGATATTATACAGATGAAGTAGGCAGAAACTTTAATATAAAACTCAAATTCAATTACTAATAAATAATATTTAAATTTAAAACTATGAAAATGATTAAACCCATGAAAACAATTAAATTATTAGCACTATTTTTTATGTCTAGCTTAATTTTAACAAGCTGTTCTAGTGATGATGATGGACACGATGATGACCACGATCACGAAGAAGAATTAATAACCACAGTTATTTACACTTTAACAGAAAAAAACACTGATGTTGATGACAATAGCAGTATTACATTAACATTTACAGATATAGACGGTCCAGGTGGCGAAAATCCTAGCTATGCTGTTTCTGAGACTTTGCTTTCTAATACAGAATATACAGGAAAACTTCAATTATTAAACGCAACAGATGATCCTGCAGAAGACATTACTGAAGAGGTTAAAGAAGAGGCAGACGAGCATGAATTTTTCTTCTCTTCTACTATTTCTGGTTTAACTATTTCTAAAAATGATACTGATGAAGATGGAAACCCAGTTGGAATAGAAAGCACTTTAACTACTGGTGATGCTGGTACAGGTACTCTAACGATAATATTAAAGCATGAGCCTACAAAACCAAACGATGGTACATCTGCAAATGCCGGAGGAAGCACGGATGTTGAAGTAACTTTTGATATTTCTGTTGTAGATCCTGTAAAGTAATTGCATAACAGCTTATAGATTAAAAAAAATCCCTTTCAAAATAATTTGAAAGGGATTTTTTTAATCTTTTTTTATAGACTTCTTTCCGTTAAGCACATAAGTATATAACCACATTAGTGTAAAGGTAGGTATAACATCTATGCCTGGCGCCATTTCTTCTACAAAGGAAATACCTGCAGCTATTTTTCCTGTTTTCCCTTTATAAAGTTTAGTCATTAACCAAACAGAAGCAGGAGCCCAAATAACATCTGTAAACTCTCCAAACCCAGGGATTATAAAAGACACATAACCCAGAGCATCAAAAAGAATACTAAGCCCTAATTTTTTGTATTTGTTCATATAAGTAATAATTTATACTTATCTATAAACAAGAAACATACCACATTTATGCGCTAATTATTTCCCTATTAATTTTAAGAATTCGTTTCTAGTTTCAATTTTTTCAAACTGACCTCTAAATCCAGATGTAGTAGTTGTAGAGTTTTGTTTTTGTACGCCACGCATCATCATACACATATGAGAAGCTTCAATAACTACAGCAACACCCTGAGGCTTTAATGTATCGTTAATACAATCTAAAACCTGCTCTGTTAAACGTTCTTGTACTTGTAATCTTCTAGCAAAAACATCTACTATTCTTGGTAATTTACTAAGTCCAACAATATGTCCGTTAGGAATATAAGCTATATGTGCCTTTCCAAAAAACGGTAAAATATGATGCTCGCAAAGGGAATAAACCTCTATATCTTTTACAATTACCATCTCGTTATAAGACTCTTTAAACATAGCGCCCTTTAAAATCTCTACAGGATCTTGGTCGTAGCCTTGTGTTAAAAACTGCATTGCTTTAGCAGCTCGCTCTGGTGTTTTAATCAAGCCTTCTCTTTGGGTATCTTCGCCTAACTCGTCTATAATATCCTTATATCTATCTTTAACATCTTCGGTTACCTTAATGTTATACTCTTCAAATTGTTTGTATGCCATAATCGCTTTTATTCTAAGGCATAAAGTTAATCAAATTTTGATTGGCCATAAAACCAAATCTTAATTGTGCATCACATACTAAAGTGGTAAATTGTCGTTTTATTTATAAAAGTATGATTCAAGCAAAAAACATTCATAAATATTATAACGATTTACACGTACTTAAAGGAGTAAACATTCATGTTAAAAAAGGTGAAGTTGTCTCTATAGTTGGTGCATCTGGAGCTGGAAAAACAACTTTATTGCAAATTTTAAGCACGCTTGATCAAACTTCATCTCAAGAAAACTCAAGTATAAGTATAAACAATATAGAAATTAACACTTTAAACGACAAAGCATTAGCTAGATTTAGAAACGAACACATTGGTTTTATATTTCAGTTTCATCAATTACTTCCCGAATTTACAGCTATAGAAAACGTTTGTTTACCCGCTTTTATAAAAGGCACTAAAAAAAGTGAAGCCGAAAAAAGAGCTAAAGAGCTTTTAGATTTCTTAGGGCTATCGCATAGATACAACCATAAACCTAACGAACTTTCTGGTGGAGAACAACAGCGTGTTGCTGTAGCTAGAGCCTTAATAAATAAACCTAGTCTAATTTTTGCAGATGAACCTTCGGGAAATTTAGATAGCGAATCGGCGGAAACGTTACACAATTTATTTTTTAAGCTTCGCGACGAATTTGGACAAACTTTTGTAATTGTAACTCATAATGAAGAATTAGCAAATTTAGCTGACAGAAAATTAACCATGGTTGATGGTAATATTGTTAATTAGAAAAAACGAATTAGCAGAAAACAAAAAAGGCTTTCATTAAAAAATGAAAGCCTTTTAGTTTTATTAAAACTTGATTACAATTTAGGTTCCCAACCTTTTTCGTACTTACGTTTCCACATTTTTTTAGCTTGCTTACTATTTAAAACTCGACCAGTATTAGGGTCTACATCTAAACTCTCTTTTGTAAACTGCGCAATATTACCTAAATGACAAAGTTGTGTAGAAATTGCAGCTTCCCATATAGGCGAATTCTGTTTCTCTCCTACCAAAATAGCATTTATAAAATTTCGCATATGGCTAACTGTTAATCCATCAAAACCTATAGTATCTGATGTTTTATTAGCACTAGACTCTTTTTTCTGATTTTCGAATTCTGTTTTAAGCTTCTTTCCTTTCAAATCATAAAGTACATATTTAGACCTATCTAAATGAATACTTCCTTTGGTACCATGAATCACAGCTCCTCTTCCTCCAATAGATTTAAAAGCGTTACAGCTTCTACCATCCCATGTTAGGGTTTTTCCTCCTTCAAATTCGTAACTAGTCATTTGTGTATCAAAAAATTCCCAATCATCATTATAATGTAATCGTCCGCCTGCAGAAACTACTCGTGTAGGATAACCTACACCTAAGGCCCAACGACAAATATCTATTTCGTGTGTTCCGTTATTATGAATTTCTCCTGTACCCCAAGTTT
Source organism: Postechiella marina (assembly GCF_039538365.1). Classification (NCBI taxonomy): domain Bacteria; kingdom Pseudomonadati; phylum Bacteroidota; class Flavobacteriia; order Flavobacteriales; family Flavobacteriaceae; genus Postechiella; species Postechiella marina. The sequence goes on along the minus strand of NZ_BAABCA010000001.1, from coordinate 171,583 downwards.
TAAACCAATGCCAATTGTAAGGATGTACATTATTTCTATAATTTTCTCTTGGCGCTGGTCCTTGCCATAAATCCCAATCTAGTGTTGGTGGAACCGCAACCTCTTTACCTATTCCAATAGATTTTCTAGCATTTGCATAAACTGCCTTTGCAGCGTAAACGTCACCAATAACACCTTCTTTTATGTCGTTTACCGCCATAGCAGAACTTCTTGAAGAGCGTTGCTGATTACCCATTTGGCATAATTTTCCATATTTTTTTTGAACCTTAACCAGTAATTCATTTTCATGCGGATTATGGCTACATGGTTTCTCTACATAAACATGTTTACCTGCTTGCATACCCATTATTGCCATTGGCGCGTGCCAATGCTCTGGTGTAGCAACTACAACAGCATCTATACTTTTATCTTCTAGTAACTTTCTAAAATCACTTTCTGTTTTTGGATTTGTATTGGTTTCCTTTATACAAAACTCTTTAAACTTACTTAATCTATTTGCATCTACATCGCAAATAGCAACAATGTTACCTTGTTTTATATTACCAATTGCCTTTGCTAAACCATGTGCTCTGCCTCCACAGCCTATTATAGCAAAGTTTACTCTGTCTGCAGATCCTAAAACACTAGCATAAGAGCTTGCTGTACTTAATAAAGTAACTCCTGCAGCTCCCAAGGCTGTGTTTTTTATAAATTTTCTACGTGTTGTCATTTTTATGTCTTATTTAGTTTGGTTTAGTTTAATTCTTTAATTTTAATGCTTCTAAAATGCACTTCGTCTCCATGATCTTGTAATAGAATAAGACCTTCTTTAGCCTCGCCAAAGTTTGGCCAATTTTTGTACTTACTATAAGCTACTAAAGCTTTCCACTGTTGTGTTCCGCGTTCGTATTCCACAACTTTACATCCATTTAAATAGTGGACCACGTTATTACCATTAACTACAATTCTTGCTCGGTTCCAACTACCAGCATTAACATATTTAAGCGGTTTTAAACCTTTTACATGTAATCTAGAATCTGCTTTAATTAAATCGTATAAAGAACCTATTGTTCTTTTACTTCCAACCCCCTTTTTAGCATCTGGATGGTTTTTATCGTCTAATATTTGAAATTCGCAACCTATAGCAGAACCTTTACCTTTATTAAGGTTAGTGTCTACAAAATATTTAATACCACTATTTGCACCTTTTGTAAATTTAAAATCTAATTCCAATTCAAAATTCTTATAAGGTTTTGTTGTTACAATATCTCCTCCATGCTCAGACTCTCCACCACCAGAAGCATGTACAGTTAAAACACCGTCTTTAATAGACCAACCTTTACTAGGAAAATCATTACGCTTTGCACCTCGCCAACCGTTTGTTGTTTTTCCATCCCATAATAGTTTCCATCCAGAGTTCTTTTCGTCTTCCGTTAATTGGTTATGTAAATAACTTACTAAAGGCGCAGTAGTTGTAAATTTGTAATCTTCAGGAATCTCGGTTATCTTAATATTTTTCCAACGTGTTTTCTTTCCTATTTTATCACCTCCAGCAGAGTGTACTTGCAACGAGATAAAACCAGTTTCAATATTTTCTTCTACCAAATTAGCAATATTTACACCATTAATCCATGTGGCAATTCTATGCCCGCAAGCTATAACTTTAACCGAATTCCATGCATTATCTTTCCACGCCGATTTTGCTTCTGGATTATACTCAACAGGGTATCTCCAACCATTTCTACTTTGGTCGTAAATACCACCACTCCATCCTCTTTCGGATGCATCTGCTTCAATTTGAGAACCATAAACAGACCCCTTCCCTTTAGATGGGTCGTGATGCGTTCTTATTTGCACACCTCCATTTAATGTATAATCTACGTTAATATCGTACTCTAAAATAAAATTGGTGTATTCTTTTTTAGTTGATAAATAGGTACTTGGAGATCCTTTGGTAGATATACCAACAATGGCATTATCTTCTACCAAATATTCGGCATAACCATTTAAGGCTTTCCATCCTTTTAAGTTTTTACCATTAAATAGATTTACTGTTTTTTGTTGTCCAATCACTAAATTAGTACACACTAATAAAGTAAACAGACATAAAATGCTTTTTTTCATAACTGATTTAATCTTATCTTTTATTTAAAATTAATAATGAGCGGTTAGCTCGTGTATAGTTGGTATCGAAATTAATCGGCACTTCTCAAATATAACGAAACAGGTTTCTTATTTGAAGTTTTAACGTCCTTTAATGGTTGTTTTAATGGTTAAAACAACCATTAAACACTAGTATTAGCGTATGTTCTTATTTTTTCTTTTCTTTACAAAACAAATAATTAAGAATGATTTCTACAGATGAAAAACTTGAAGTATTAAATATTTTATTAAAAAGCAAAGCATTTTCTAAATCGACAACAAGCAATATTTTATTAAAATATTTAATAGAATCTTCCATAAAAAATAAAAATTTAAATGCTACTGATATAAGCATAGAATTATTTGGATCTCAATACGAACATGAAAAAAGTGAAGCTACAGTTCGTGTTAATGTTTATCATTTAAGAAACAAATTAAAAAAGTATTTTAATAACGAAGGTATAAACGATGCCATTACCATTGAGATAAAAACAGGCCAATACGGAGTGTCTTTTTACAGAAGAGAACAGCCAAAACCTAAATACAATTTTAAACAAAAAATAAGTTTTATATTTTTTACCCTTACTCTATTACTTATAGGCAGCTATGCTTTTATTAAGTTAACCTATAAAGACCCTGTTTGGCATTCTCTTTTTAAAAACGACAAAGAAACTACCCTGTATTTATACGATATTTTTGGCTATTATGGGCCTACACTGTTTAATAAAATAGGTTGGCATAGAGACTACGAAATAAACTCGGCAACCGATTTTTATAATGAGGTAGAAAAACATCCAAAGTTGATGAAAGATTATTCTCCTGGCAGAAATATTTATGTAAATTTTTTAAGCGCATACTCTGTTAACGATTTATCGAAACACTTTTATAGATACAATAGCGAATTTAAAATACATAAATTTCATAATTTATCGCTACAACAACTAAAAGAACAAAATTCTATTTATATAGGTCCGCTTAGAGGAGACAATGCTTTTGTAGATTTTTTTAATTTAAAATCGAAACACATAAAGTTAATTGACAATAAAAATAGTACAAACCAACAAGAGGAAGATTTTTTTGATGGACAAAACGCTACCTATAACGAAGGAAGAAATATTAAATTTAAAAATCTAGAAAAAGGTATAGACACTTTAATTAAACTAAAATCTAATGGTAATAAATACGAACATGTTTTAGTTGCCAAACTTAATGGAGACAACAATACCTCTAACCTATTATTTTTCTCTAACCACGGTTTTGGCGCCACTGCTACAATAGAATATTTTACAAATGTTGACTCCTTAAAACGCTTTAACGACAACTATTTAAAAGATGCTGATGAATTTATTTCTCTTTTTTATGTTAGTGGTAAAGAGCGTACTAGCATAAATATAAAACAAATTTTATTTGATGATAATAAGTAAAAACGAACTTAAAGAGTTTTTAGACGAAAAGGTAGAACTTTACAATAACCCTAATTTTATTGAAAGCGACCCCATACAAATACCACATCAATTTACTAAAAAGGAAGACATTGAAATAGCTGGTTTTTTAACTGCAACTATTGCTTGGGGAAACCGTAAAAGCATTATTAACAATGCAAATAAATTAATGACTTTGTTAAACAACGAACCCTACAACTTTGTTTTAAACCACAGCGAGGAGGATTTAAAGCGTTTAAAACCTTTTGTACACCGTACTTTTAATGGCGACGATTGTATACAGTTTATAAAGTCTTTAAAGCATATTTACAAAAATCATAATGGTTTAGAAAATGTATTTAAAACATATGGAACACCCCGCTCTTTACAAGAATCCATATCTAAATTTAAATCTACTTTTTTTGAAATAGAACATTTGCGTAGAACACAGAAACATATTAGCGACCCGCTAAAAAAATCGGCAGCAAAACGCATCAACATGTTGCTAAGTTCATAAAAGAGGGTTGATATTTTTTGTTAACTTTATATCCAAGAAAATTAAGTCATGAATAATAAAGTTTTAGCAATATACGCAAGAAAATCTGGAAGTAGCCCTACGGACACAAGTATTGAGAGTCAAGTAGAAGGCGGTGAAAAATATGCTAAGGAAAATCATTATGATATTATAGAATATACAGATGTAATGGTTTCTGGAACAAAAGGGTTTGATACTTTTGAAGTTAATGGTGATAAATATAATAAACTACATTACTATGAACGACCACAATTTGCTTTAATGATACAAGATATCAAAAATGGAAAAGTAGATGCGGTTTGGACATATAATCAAGATAGAATAGAGCGAAATTCTAACATTTGGATAATGTTCTCCTCTCTTATTGTAGAGATGCAAATAATCTACATCGTAAATAATAAAATAGTAGATTTAAATGATATTTCTACAAAGATGATTAGTACAATCTTTTCGGTTTTTAATGAATATTATTCATTGATAACATCTTTAAGAGTTCGTCCAGCTCATAAAAAAAATGCGCTGTCTGGCAGAACACATGGAGTAATTGCATATGGCTATATGCGTGACCCAATAACGGGAAAATATGTACAAGACCCAGAAGAAGCTCCTATAGTACAAGAGATATTTAACTATTACATTACAAATTCATTAGGGGCGTATCTTATTTCTCAAAAACTAAACATTAAGGGGATTCTATGTCCTTATGCTAAAAGGAAAGGAGAATTTAAAACAAAGAAAAATGTATATGTCCAAGCAAGAAAAAAAGAAGATACTACTTGGTCTGGAAGTACCGTTTTGGGAATATTAAAAAATCCAATTTATAAAGGCTATAAATATCATGGCGATGTTAAAATTAAAATAGATGACCCAATTATAGATGAAGCCCTCTGGAACAAAGTTAACAAAGCTTTAAAAAGTAAATCTAAAGGAGGTAAAAATGCAAAACATAAATATTTATTATCAGATATTATTTTTTGTGGACATTGTACTAATATAATGATTGGTAAAATGAGAAAAAACGGTACTGATAATGCTTATAAATGTTCTACAAAACAAAGGGATGTAAAAATTTGTACCAAGTCTCGTGGCTTATCTATTCCAAAATTAGAAACCTTTATTATTAAGCACCTATTTGAAAATGTGGGATTAAAAGAACTTCTATTATCACTACCTCAAGATGATGATAAAATCCAAACACTTAAAAATGAGCTAAAGTATCATACTAATCAATTAGAGGACTTGAAAGTTAAAAACGATAACTTCCTAAGTGTTATCAATAGTCCTAAAAAGTTAGAAGATGCTAGTTCAATAGTTCAACTTTTAAATAAGAATACTAGCAATATTGAAACAAAAAAAAGTGATATAAACGCTTTAAATAAACAGCTAGAATTATTAAATAAGGAAAAGCAAAAACAACATATAAGAGATACTATTGAAAGCTACACAACAGATTATAATTTTGAAACTTTACAAAGAGCAGTAAGAACTTTGATAGAAAGTATTAAAATAACTTATGTTGGTAGTACTGTTAAAGAGTATTATATTTTTATTAAGTATGTTGGAACCTCAACTGTAACTCAATTTAAAACCGACCATAAAGCTTTAAATTTCAGTTGTGTAGGAATTCAAAGAAAACAGCAAACTAAGGTTATAATTGACGATGTAACTAGAAAACACCTCTCCCAAACAGAAACAGGAAAAGAAATGATAACTAAATATGATGAGAAAGAAATAGATACTTTTATTTCTGTTGGAAACGAGCTTTTTAATATTAAACTAGAAAAAGATAGCTATATATTATTCAACTAGTTAATCCTCACTAATAACAGGAGCCATCCCCAAATATTTTTCTAAAACAGCTCGCATTATTTCTAAAGTTTTTGCTTTATCTTTTTTAGGCACAATTACAGCATCATGAACGGTAAATGGAATAATGCCTTGATTAACCAATTCACGACAAATGCCATCAATAAAAATTTTGGACTCAATCTGTGTTAATTTAACCGAAAAATCACCATGCTTCTTTTTTTTGTAAGACTCTATAATAGCATTAATACCAGGGTAAGCTTTTTTAAATGTTTTCTTTATCTCTAAATAACTTGTATTTTTTGAATAAGCTATACACATCCAAATGTCTTTGCATTCTTCTCTCGTTTTACCATATAATTGCTGTAAATGTTCATACCATTTGCCTTCTATTGTATGTTTAAAATACGCATCAATTTCACTTTTTAAATCTGCATTAGCGTCCTTATAATGGTCTTTTAAAATAATATTAAGCATAACGGGCTGAGAGTTTTTTAAGTCCAAATAAACCATGTTTTCGTAACCAATAATAAATTGCCTTAACTCACTTGCCATAAAAGTAAGGTTGGTATCAATCCTATTGTTAGCTGAGTTTTTACTGAATTTAAGGGATTTATTAACTTTACCATCTTTAATTGCAAGAATAGAAGATAATCTAGAGGTGTATTTTCGGTTCGTTCTATTTCTGTCATCATCAGTTTTAGCTAATCCAATATTTGTTCTATACTGCCTCTCAATAAAATTAATAGCTTCTTCATAACGTAATTTAAAAGTCTTTCTAAAATGACTTCCCATTTTTTTGATATGCTTAGGTGCATTATTTATAAACATTGAATCTTGCTCATAGCTAGAGGTTAAATAGCTAGTGTTTTTAGAATTTATCAATATTTTTATACTATACCAATCATTATAAATCCTATTTTTTTGATTGTCTGTTTTCTTAATGTTTTTATTGTTTGAGGTTGTTATTGTAATGCTATCTGGGAAACAATAGGTAGGGCTGGTAATTTCTTTATTTATATTATATAGTGTATTAGTATTATTTATATAATAATCTAAATTATATAAGTAATAATATGTTGTCTTACCTTGATAATAATTATCATTCCATATAATACCTTGATTAACTAAAAAGCGAATATAATTTGGATAACTATTTCCATATTTAACTTTAAGATATCTTGAATCTAAGGGAGTAAATTGAAACAAGTAATCTTCATTTTGTTTATTATATATAGCACTCTTTGTTAGTATTTCATTTATAATAGAAAAAAAGATTTCAATATTATAATCAAAATCGGCTAAACCAATATGTAGTTTTAAAAGAAGGTTGTCTACAATTACTTTTGGCAAATGTATCGTTCTATATTTTTTATAACCTGTTTTTTTCATTGTATAAAGCCTAATTAACTAAGCTGCTCTAAATATACTATGTCTATAACTAAAAGTAAATTGCATGTCTATATAAATTTTATACTCTTTTTGTATCCAATGTTTTTTCATCATAGTGTCACTTATTTAAAAAGGGCTTCTTTTTAGTGTTTTAGGGGTTTATTATAAAATTGCATGTTAGCAAGTACGTGATAGCTAGAGTACAAAAAGTACGTTTAAAGCATCAAATGGTACCTTAATGATAACGGAGGGAGGTACTGTAAGAAGGGTTACTCCCTCCGTTAAAACATAGGTAGGGTAAAATAAAGAGAATGTACTCGAAAGTGTATAGCTAGTTATTTTAAGGGTATTAGTATACTAAATAATCCGCTATTACTTTTTAATAGTTGGTAGTCTGTAACGGTACAATCATACAAAGCGCCATCAACTTCTTCAAGTTTAGACTTGATTAATGTTGATAATCGTTGTTGAGTTAATGGCTTGCTTGGTGATATATTGTTTGTTTTAGTTTTATTAGTAATAGTCATTTTTAAAGCGTCTGAGTCTAAATACTCCGCAAGTATCAATCGGTCAAGCTCATTGTTTTCGTATAACCAAAGGAGCTCTGTTTTTAGACTTTCATCGCTAAAGTCGGCATCCTCTTCATATTGTAAATTAACGTATTTTATTAATAATTCTTTGGTGTAAGGAGTGTACATTAATTCTATGTTTTTTATTATAGATTCCATATGTTTTAGTTTTTATTGGTATTATTTATTTGGTATTTGTGGTTGAATTCAAAAACTAAACTGTGGTGTATTCTCCAGGAATGTCTCTTTTTAAACAGCAGTTCTGGTTGGTCTTTGTATTTTTCTTTGATGATTTTCATTCGGTATCTAAAAGTTCGTTCAGATATACCTGTTAGCTTTAGTATTTCACTAAAGGTGTAATGCGTTTTTTGTTTCATATCTATTCTTTATTAATAAATATGCAGCTGCAAGTAAAAGAGCAAATTATTTTCAAGATTGAACGAAATTTAATAGATATAATTCTATATTTAAGGATTCAAATTGGACATATATTTTAGCGACTTTTCGAGTTCTTCCCTTGGAACTATTATTTATTTATGTCCTCTTGCATTTATATAAAATAAAATCAACTAATGGCAATAAAAAAATCTGAACTATATAGCTCCTTATGGGCTACGTGTAATGAACTAAGAGGCGGTATGGATGCCTCACAATATAAAGATTACGTACTTACTATGCTTTTTGTAAAGTATGTGAGCGATAAGTATGCTGGAAACGCAATGAGCTTAATCGAGATTCCAGAAGGAGCCTCGTTTGACGATATGGTTAAGCTTAAAGGACAACCCGATATTGGAGACCGTATTAATAAAGAAATATTACGACCATTATTTGCTGCCAACGGACTGGAAGGCTCTATGGAACTTGCCGATTTTAATGATGATGAAAAATTAGGTTCTGGTAAAGAAAAAGTAGACCGATTGTCTCGATTGATTGCTATTTTTGAACACGAAGGTTTAAACTTTAAAAATAACCGAGCAGAAGATGACGACATCCTAGGTGATGCCTACGAGTTTTTAATGCGTCACTTTGCTACCGAGTCTGGAAAAAGTAAAGGACAGTTTTATACCCCAGCAGAAGTCTCTAGAATACTTGCTAAAGTTATTAATGTCCATAAGGCAGATAAGCCATCATACACTGCATACGACCCTACATGTGGTTCGGGTTCTTTACTTTTAAAAGTTGCTGATGAAGCTCCAAACGGTTTAACGTTATACGGACAAGAAAAAGATATTGCTACCAAAGGTTTAGCTATCATGAATATGTGGTTACACGGTTATCCAGAGGCTTCCATTGCTGGCGGTAACACCATTGCTACACCACAGTTTAAAGACAGCGAAACAAGCCTTAAACGTTTCGATTTCGTGGTAGCCAACCCACCATTTTCGGTTAAAAGTTGGTCTACAGGTATTAATCCAATGGACGATACGTTTAGTCGTTTTAAAGGTTATGGTGTACCACCAGATAAAAATGGAGATTACGCCTTTTTATTACATATTATTTCGTCTTTAAAAAGTACAGGTAAAGGTGCGGTTATTTTACCGCATGGTGTATTATTTAGAGGAAATGCAGAAGCTGGAATTAGAAAAAACATATTACAACGCAAATGGATTAAAGGTATTATTGGTTTGCCAGCTAACTTGTTTTATGGTACTGGAATTCCCGCCTGTATTATTGTAATTGATAAGGAACATGCTGATGACCGTAAAGGTGTTTTTATGATAGATTCTAGCAAAGGTTTCATAAAAGATGGAAATAAAAACAGACTTCGTGAGCAAGACTTACATAAAATTGTAGACACGTTTAACAACCAATGGGAGTTAGAAAAATATAGCCGATTAGTGCCATATCAAGAAATTGAAGCTAACGAATACAACCTAAATATCCCAAGATATATAGACACCCAAGAGGACGAAGATATACAAGACCTTAACGCACATCTTAATGGTGGAATACCTCAAAAAGATATTGATGCGCTGGAGCAATACTGGAGCGTTTACCCAAATTTAAGAAAAGACTTGTTTTCGCCTATACGTGAAGGTTACTCAAAATTAAACGTACAAAAAGAAGCTATTAAAGCGACTATTTTCGAGCATTCAGACTTCACAGCTTATAATACCGAATTAGACGCTATTTTTAAAGCATTTACAGAGCGTAATCACTCAATATTAAATGGCATTACAGAAAACACCAAGCCTAAAGCTTTTTTAAAAGACATTTCTGAAGATTTACTAGAACGTTACACCAATAAAGCACTGCTAAGTGGTTACGATGTGTATCAACACTTGTTAGATTATTGGAATGATACCATGAAAGATGACGTGTATTTAATATTAGAAGAAGGCTGGAAAGCCAAAGTAAAACGTATCCTGGTAAAAAACAAAAGCGGTAAAGAGGTTGATAAAGGTTGGACTTGCGATTTAATACCAAAAGCCTTAGTAATAAACCAGTATTTAGCAGACGAGCAAGAAGCTTTAAACACTATTGAAGCAGAAATAGAAAGTACACAAGCAGAAATTACTAACTACACCGAGGAACACGCTGGAGAAGAAGGTTTACTTAACGAAGCTACCAACGATAAAGGAGCTATAAGCAAAACCACATTAACTGCGTTTATAAAAGAAATAAAGCAGCAACCCGAAGAAAAAGAAGCCTTGCAGTTAGCCACTAAAATGCTAAAACTATTTACTAAGGAAACGCAACTTAAAAAAGACCTAAGAGCACAAGCAGAGAAACTAGACCAATTAACGCTAGCACAATATGGTAAACTAACAGAAGCCGAAGTGCGTACCCTTGTAGTAGACCATAAATGGCTAACAACTTTACAAGCTGCTATACAAACCGAAATTGATGCCATATCCCAACGTTTAACCAGCCGTATTAAGGAATTAGGAGAACGTTACGATAACACACTTGGCGAGTTAGACAACCAAACTAAAACTTTGGAAGACCAAGTTAATAAGCATCTTGAAAAAATGGGATTGGTATGGAGCTAGTAACAAAAAAAGGCGCTGCTCAGAGTTTGCCTAAGGGTTTTAAACAAACTGAGGTTGGGCTGATTCCTGAGGATTGGAGTTTCGAAATACTTTCAGAATTATGCTCAAAAATTACAGATGGTACTCATGATACACCAAAACCGATTTCTAAAGGAGTCCCATTTTTAACTGCTATTCATGTAAAGGAAAACAAAATACATTACAAAGATTGTTATTTTCTATCTGAGGAAGTTCACAATGAAATTTATAGAAGATGCAATCCTGAGATGAATGATGTTCTAATGGTTAATATTGGAGCAGGAGTAGGAACAACAGCTTTAGTGAAGGTGGATTATGAGTTTAGTTTAAAAAATGTGGCTCTTTTGAAATCTTCAAATAAAATTGACGGCAGCTATCTTAATAATACCCTTATATCAAGAAAAAGGAGAATTTTAAAAGATTTTATTGCAGGAGGTGCTCAACCCTTTCTTTCTCTTGGACAAATTTCGAGAATACAAATCCCAACTCCCCCAACTCTAAAAGAACAACAAGCCATAGCCACAGCATTAAGCGATGTAGATGCCCTTATTTCTAGTTTAGATGCCCTTATAACCAAAAAGAAAGCCATTAAACAAGGTGCCATGCAGCAACTGTTAACACCACCTCATAAAGATGGTAAGCGTTTACCTGGTTTTTCTGGGGAATGGGGAAGTTACACAATTGAAGAAGTTGCAGACTGCTTAGATAATTTAAGAATTCCACTGAACGGTGAGGTAAGAGCAAAAATGAATGGAGATATACCATATTGTGGTGCTAATGGAATAGTAGATTATGTTAACGATTATGTTTTGGATGACGATGTTATTTTAATGGCAGAAGATGGCGGTTATTTTGATGAGTATAAGACTAGACCAATAGCCTACAGAATAAATGGAAAGTGTTGGGTTAATAATCACGCACATATTTTAAAGGCAAAAAAACAATTTGACCAAGGATTTTTGTTTTATTCATTAGTTCATAAAAATATTCTTGATTACATAAATGGAGGAACAAGAGCTAAGTTGAATAAAAGTGAGATGAATAAAATTGAGAATTGGTTTCCAAACTCTAAAGATGAACAAACAGCAATATCTGAAATTCTTTCCGATATGGATATAGAACTGGAACAATTACAATCTAAAACAGCAAAATACCAACAAGTTAAGCAAGGGATGATGCAAGAGTTGTTAACGGGTAAAACGAGGTTAGTGTAATATGGGAGCAATTGTTACTAATTTAGTTGTAGACTGGGAGCTTGTAATAAACATTTTAAGTGTACTAGTTACATTGTTTATAGGTGTGGCTGTGTTGGTCTCAACAAACAAATACAATAAAAACCAATCTGATATTGCTAATCATCAACTTCAAAAACAATTGTTTGGAGAATTCAATAAGCGGTACGATGTTTTAAATGGCTATTTAGAGAAAATAACTAAGTATGAATCTTTAGAACATTTAAAGAAAAACAAGCCTAATAAGTATCCTTTCCTTAGAAATAAGCTTAACGATTATTTTAATCTATGTGCAGAAGAATTCTATTGGTATAACAAAGGGCGTATTGATGAAGATTTATGGAAATCTTGGGAAGTTGGTATGAATTCCTGGTACAATAACCACGAAATTATAAGAGAAGCCTGGAAAGAGGAGTATGAAAATTTTGGGCATCAATCTTTTTATCTTAAGGAAGGTGAGCAATTTTTTAAAGAGTATAAAGCTAGAGTATGATAGAAGGATTGGTAAAGGACTTATTAATTGGTAAACACGGTTGGTATGAGTAAGAAAATAAATGCTTATACCATTTATGATATCGCAAAATGGCAGGTAGATTTAGAAGAAGACTCAAAAAGTTTAAAGGGTGGTATTCAATTACCTACGCTACAACGTGGTTTTGTATGGCAGCCACATCAAATGGAAGCTTTATGGGACTCCATCTTTAGAGGGTATCCTATAGGTAGCTTATTAATGTCAAAAGACATCAATAACACCAAATATTTGTTAGACGGACAGCAAAGGTGCACAACCATCGCTTTAGGATTTCAAAATACGCTCAATTCCATTTCTAGTAATGTACTTAATATAAAAAAAGAAAACATTCCTTCTATCTGGATAGACCTAAAACCATTAGTAAATAATCAAAATGGATTAAGGTTTGCAGTACGTGTTTTAACACGCTCGCATCCTTGGGGATATCGTTTAAACGACCACACCAAGAGGTTATCTATGGCAGACCAAAGAAATGCACTGGAGTATTTTAGAAAAAAGTCTAGTGAGACATCTTTAGGCTTTTCTCAGTTAGATATAGCACTACGCTCGCCATGGGACGCTCATTATCCTGTTCCCTTAGCATTAATTCTAAAAACAGATAAAAACAATTTAAAATCTACACTAGAGTGTTCCTTAACAAATATAGAGACCAAGTATGGTATTTGCGATTACAATAAAATAGATGAAGACTGGCTATACGCCATTTACAAAGGGGTTAATAATGCTAAATCACTACTCTTGCCAGAAATTGTGGTAGATAAAAGTAGTATGGAAGAAGAAGACGTTAATGCAGATAATGAAACAGGAGAAGATGCAGTTTTGTTTTTAAGATTAAATTCATCTGGTACTAGAATATCTGGACAAGAACTTATTTATTCCCTTATTAAAGCGTCATTACCCGAAGCAAAAGAATTAGTTGAAGAAATAGGCTTAAATTTCCTTTCACCTACCACAGTGGTCAATTTATTTGTACGTTTTATAAAAATGAAACGTAGAGATTTTCAATCTTTTGAGCGCACAATTGGGTTACAAGATTTTAGAAAACTGCTAGCAGAAGATGGGTTTAAGGAAGATTTAAAAGAATTTATTAATAGTAAAGAAGCGAAAGATTTAATGGATGGTGCTGTAGCAATTATAAATAGCCATCCGTTACATTTACCACCTATTTTTAATAAAGAAGTACTTTCTAAAAACACAGATTTGTTATTGATTCTGTTAGTTTATAAGTTTAACAATAAGGAGTTAAATACTAATGAAGAAAAGAGTATTCGAAGTGCTTTTATACACTGTACATTATTTTCTGGAAGTAAAGAAAAACGTAAAATAGCGCCTAAGTTCTTTAACGTATTATTTAAAAGTAATTGGCAAAGTTGGAGCGAAATATGGCCGCAATTAAGTATACAAAATCATAACGAATTACCACCATTATTAGCGCCAAAACAGTTTAATGGTTTTCTACAATTAATAGGTGAAAAGTTCTTGAAAGATAGAAATCAACATTTATTTTGGTTCGATTGGCTCAAAGAAGTTTTTAGAGAAAACAATGAGTTTTTAAATCTTTTACCCATAAATTATAATATTTCAGAAGATGTAGATAAGCAATTAGTTGAAGAACAAAAAATAGAGCAAGCAACACATTATTGGAGAAATTTGTGTCATTATGTTTTTTGGAATAGGCAATTTTTAACTGTAGCACAGCGTAATTATTTCAATAGCCAATTTGGGGAATTTATGGCTTTTGAGGGTATTGAGGACACCAATAAACCTTGGGACTGGGACCATATTTATCCAAATAGTTGGGTATATCGCAAAACTAAAATTTCTGTATTAGTAAAATGGTTATTAAATTCAAACGGTAACTTTAGAGCGCTATCTTTTAATGAGAATAGAAGCCAGAGTAATAATCAATCACCAGAGATGAGGTTTAAAGATAATGTACAAGCGCAAAACGATAGTTTTGTTTGTAAAAATGATTTTCAGTATTGGGTAAATCTTACAAATTCAGATAACCGCTTAAAAGAAGGAGACCCAAAGGTTATAAGTTTTGTAAACGCTGTTTTAACACGTATAGGAAATATATATAACGATAGTTATAACGTGATTTTTGAATTAGAAAAAGTAGAACATGAGTAATAAAAACATTGGTAAGCCAGAAAGAGAAACACAAAATAGAGTTGTTCAATTATTTCAAAAAGAATTAGATTACCAATACCTAGGAGATTGGGAAGACCAAGTACGAACGCAACCACTAGAAGAAAACCTTTTAAAGCAGTATCTTTTAGATAAGGGCTACTCTAATGTTTTAGCTCAAAAAGCAATAGACAAGCTAGCTAAAGCAGTTAATAATACAGCTAACGGATTGTACGATGCTAATAAAGAAGTATATCGTTTGTTACGCTACGGTATAACTATACGAGAAGAATTAGGGCAAGCAAAAGAAACCATTTGGTTAATAGATTGGAAAAAACCACAAGACAATAATTTTGCTATAGCGGAAGAAGTTACTGTTAAAGGAAAGTATAATAAGCGTCCAGATATTGTTATTTATCTTAATGGTATTGCCTTAGGTGTCATAGAATTAAAAAGAAGTAAAGTTGGTGTAGAACAAGGTATACGCCAAAACTTAGATAATCAAAAACCAGAATTTATAGAAAGCTTCTTTAGTACCATGCAATTAGTCCTAGCGGGAAATGATACGCAAGGTATCCGTTATGGAACCATAGAAACAACAGAGAAATACTATCTTAAATGGAAAGAAGAAAGCAATAAAGAATTCGATTATCTATTAGACAAGCATATATATCTTATGTTCCAAAAAGAACGCTTTTTAGAGCTTATACATGACTTTGTGGTGTTCGATAAAGGCGTAAAGAAATTAAGCCGTCCTAATCAATATTTTGGAATTAAAGCAGCTCAAGAAAATATTAAAAAAGATACAGGAGGAATTTTATGGCATAGCCAAGGTTCTGGAAAGTCGCTTACCATGGTTTGGCTAACTAAGTGGATTAGAGAAAATATACAAGATAGTCGGGTATTAATTATAACCGACCGTGAAGAGCTAGATGACCAAATAGAAAAACTATTTACAGGTGTAGATGAGCGCATTTACCGTACTAAAAGTGGTCGTGATTTAATTAATGTTTTAAATAATAAAACAGAGATGCTTATAGGCAGTTTGGTCCATAAATTTGGGCGTAATGCCGAAGATGGAGATTACAACGCTTTTATAAAAGACCTTAAAGAAAGCTTAGGAAGTGATTTTAAAGCTAAAGGAAATATCTATGTTTTTGTGGATGAGTGTCACCGTACACAATCTGGTAAACTTCACGAAGCCATGAAAACGATTCTTCCAGAGGCTTTGTTTATAGGTTTTACAGGAACACCATTACTAAAAAAAGACAAACAAAAATCTATTGAAGTTTTTGGCTCATACATAGGTAACCCTTACAAATTTGATGAAGCTGTAGAAGATGGCGTGGTGTTAGATTTATTGTATGAAGCAAGAGATGTTGAGCAATTTGTAACAGACCAAAACAGAATTGACGAATGGTTTGATGCTAAAACTGCTGGGTTAACAGATGTAGCCAAAATAGAACTAAAGAAACGTTGGGGAACCATGCAGAAAATGCTAGGTTCTAAATCCAGGTTAGAAAAAATTGTTTCCGATATTATTTTCGATTTTGAAACTAAGCCAAGATTAAGTACAGGTGAAGGTAATGCCATGTTGGTTTCTAGTTCTGTACACCAAGCTTGCAAATATTACGAGATATTTCAAAATAACAACTTTAAAGATTGTGCAATCATAACTTCTTATGAGCCACATCATGGAGATATTAAAGGTGAAGAAACAGGAGAAGGTTTAACAGATAAACTTTTAAAATATGAAGTTTATACTAAGATGTTAAAAGGTCAAAGTACAGAGGCTTTTGAGGCAGATGCTAAAGCCATGTTTATCAACGAGCCTAATAAAATGAAACTTCTAATTGTTGTAGATAAGCTTTTAACAGGCTTTGATGCTCCATCGGCGACTTATCTCTATATCGATAAAAAAATGCAAGACCATGGCTTATTTCAAGCCATATGTCGTGTTAACCGTGTAGATACAGACGATAAAGAATATGGATATATTATAGATTATAAAGATTTATTTAAAAGTCTCCAGCATTCTATTACTAGTTATACTTCAGAAGTATTTGATAATTATGATGAAGACGATGTAAATGGCTTATTAAAAGATAGGTTTGAAGAAAGTAAAGACCGATTAGAAACAGCATTAGAAACTGTTAGAGCCATGTGCGAGCCTGTATTTCCTAAAGATGAACCTAATTATATTAGATATTTTTGTGGTAATACAGAAAACCCTAATGATATAAAAGCTACTGAAGAAAAAAGAGTCGCCTTATATAAAGCTGTAGTTAGTTTAATAAGAGCTTATGCTAACATTGCTAACGAAATACATAAATTAGGATATTCTGCTTTAGAGGCTAGTAAGATTAAAGAAGAAGTACAGTATTATTCAGACCTTCGAGATACTATCAAGCAAGCTAGTGGTGATTATATCGATTTAAAAAGATTTGAACCAGGTATGCGTCAATTAATGGATATGTACTTAAATGCAAATGCTAGTAAGAAAATTTCAGATTTCGAAAATAAAACCCTGGTAGAACTTATTGTTAAATTAGGTGATGATACTTCAGCGACTTCTGAAGAAAATAAAAAAGGAAAACAGCAAGCTGTAGCAGAAACTATAGAGAATAACGTAAGAAAAGTGATTAATGAAGAGTCACAAACCAATCCAAAGTATTACGAAAAAATGTCTAAACTTTTAGACGAGTTAATTGAATTAAGAAACCAAGACGCTATAGATTATGAGACTTATTTAGACCATATAAAAGAATTAGCAAAAAAGGTGTCAAATCCAGAAGGGAATACAAGCTATCCATCAACAATAAATACAAGAGCAAAGCAAGCGTTGTATGACAATTTAGATAATGATGAAGAACTATCTGTGGTCCTAGACGAAGCTGTAAAATATAATAAACTAGATGGTTGGCGAGATGGCGGTATAAAAGAGAAAAAGCTTCGTATTGCAGTAAATAAATATATTGAAGACCCAGAGAAAGTAATGGAATTAATGAAGATTATAAAGGCGCAAGATGAGTACTAATTCAGATGTATTACAAATTGCCAATGTAGAGATAGATGTGATTAGAAAAGACATTAAAAATATGCATTTGGCAGTATATCCTCCACATGGTAGAATACGCTTGGCGGTTCCTCAAAAAACAGATGAGGAAGTCCTTCGCTTATTTGCTATTAGCAAATTAGGTTGGATAAAAAAGCATGTAAAAAACTTTAAAGCACAAGCCAGAGAAACAGTAAGAACTTACGTTTCTGGAGAAAGTCATTACTATCAAGGAAAACGATATATGCTTGAAGTGATAGAATACGAAGGTGTTAGTTCTGTTGAAATAAAAGGAATCTCTAAGATTCAACTAAAAGTAAAAAAGAATACTACCACAGCTGATAAGGCTAAATTAATGAAAGAATGGTATCGTAAACAATTAAAAGAGCAATTACCAGAGCTTATTGAAAAGTGGGAAAAGGTTATAGATGTAAAATCTAATGCTTGGGGAGTAAAACAAATGAAAACCAAATGGGGAGCTTGTAATACTGATGCTAAACGCATTTGGTTAAACCTAGAATTAGCAAAAAAACCATTAATATGCCTAGAGTATATTTTGGTTCACGAATTGGTACATTTACATGAGCGCCATCACAACGATAGATTTATTTATTTAATGGATAAATTTATGCCTAAATGGAGGTTACATAGAAACGAATTAAACAGCTTGCCAATTGTACATAATGATTGGGGGTATTAAATATAACTTGATGGTTTATAAAAAGAGAGAAATATTAAGCGATTTAATAAAAAAACATGGTAAATCTATTAATCCGAATTTAAAATCTGTAAAAATATTACAATCAGAAAAGGACTGCTTTATAATGTCACAGTTTAATGATGATATAGAAAAACTATATTTAGAAAACTTAGATATAATTGCAGATGATGATTTTATAGAAGTGTCAGATGTAGTAAACCCTAGTATGTTTAATCCTCAGAATGAAATAACAGAAAATGTAAAGATATTTCTTGAAGAACTAGATAAAGAAACCATTGCTATGTGTTTTTCTGAAATTATTGTCGCAGATTTAAACGATAAATTATGAAGTTAGAAAAGGTGTTTTTGGATAGCCCATTGTATTTTGAATGTCCAGCAACAGGAGAAATTATACTTGATGAGGAGAATGAAGTGAGTAATGAGGCTTCAAGTTCTACTGAGTTTATTTACTATGATGGTGAATTTGAGTTTAGCAAGAAATGGGTTGAAAAAGCGTATGAAGGAGATTTAATTAAGTTTATAAAATTAGAATCCAAAGACACAGAAAATGTTATTTGCTATGAACTTGTTATGGGTTCTGGGCCTAGTTTGGATTACGTGTATGTTGGTATAAAGAAATAAAAAGAGATTAGATTATGGAACAATTAGACATGTTTGCAGAAGTACCAGATTATAATCAACCCGTTAAAATAAATAATGGAGAGTATTTATATATCCCAGATTTTTATGATAAGATTGAAGCTGATTCGTACTTGAATACTTTTATAGAAAATATAAAATGGAAGCAAGAATCTATGAATATGTACGGGAAGCAAATCCCTTTCCCTAGATTAACTTCTTGGTATGGTGATTCTGATAAGCCATATAGTTTTTCTGGTATTACTTTACAACCACATCCTTGGTCTAAGGAATTGCTGGAAATAAAAAAAGATATAGAACCTAAATCTGGCGTACAGTTTAATAGTGTTTTATTAAATAGATATCGCAATGGTAATGATTCTATCTCCTGGCATACCGATGCAGAGAAAGAATTGGGTGAAAATCCAATTATAGCCTCAGTAAATTTTGGAGCAGAAAGAAAGTTTCAATTAAAACATATAGAAACTAACGAAAAAGTTGAAATTGTATTAAAACATGGAAGCTTATTAATAATGATGGGTGAGCTTCAGCATTATTGGAAACATCAAGTACCAAAAACTAAAAAGGTACAAGCAGAACGTGTTAATTTAACCTTTAGAGTTATTTTATAACACGTCATTAATGGAGAATTACAATCAACAAATTTCTACACATCCTAATCTAACATTCCAAGATATTCGTGGTATTGCTAATACTAGTATTTCGCATTTAACTCGTGAAGAAAAAGATATACTCTGGAGTGAATTAAAAAGAGGGACGGCTTTATTAAATACACATGAACACATGTGTCAATACCTATGGTCGTTTGGGAACATGCATCAAGCAAAACTCTTGGACGCTTTTGCTCAATTGCCTAAAGAAGTTTTTAATAATGGATTCGAAATTGTTGATTGGGGGTGTGGTCAAGGTTTAGGAACTATTAATTTGTTTGATTACTTAACTAATTTAGGGATTGGTAATAAAGCTCAACGAGTAACGCTTATTGAGCCTTCTGAAGTCGCCTTAAATAGGGCAATAGAACATACAAAAGCATATGTAGATAACGCTGTTATAATTAATAGCTATTCTGATTTCTTTGAAAATATCACACATGACCAAATTAAAAGTGAATTAGGACTACCCGTAATTCATATTTTTTCAAATATATTAGATGTAGCCCAAATAGATTTAAAGCACTTAGCAAAGCTTATTGATACAACTGTTCTATCAGACAATTATATAGTTAGCGTTGGACCATTAAATCCTACTAATTTACGTATTGATGCATTCTATAATTACTTCAATGTACCTCTGTTATACACTAAGGAAACTACTCAGCTTAATAATAGAAATTGGACATATAAATGTAAAATTTTCAAACTTGAGTATACCAATGAAGGACATTTAATTCCTATCGAGTATTATCCTTCAGTTCAATTTCATGCAGCTTATGAATTAGACATAGTAAGAGCTTCAAGAAAAAGATTAAAACATCCATTCTTGGATAAATTATCTCATTTTGAAACCACAGCTCCTTTTGATATTGGAGCAAGTGTATATGACGATGTACATCCTTTATTGGCAGTATTGAATAATATTATAACAAGAGGATTACCAACAAAAGCTAGTTTGTTTATTGAAGAAGTGTTCTCCAAAAGTTTTAATCATTCTTTTAAAAAAGTCATAAGAGGTGAAGTGTATTTTGATACCGATAAGGATATCAATTATCCATATTTGGAGACTCTTTTTGAAAAAGGTTTAAAGGGAGATTTAAAATTTAATGAAAGTGATAAATCGCAAATTCAGACCTTACTAACTCCAATAGCCATTGCTAGATTTCAAAAAGTAATAGTAGAAGCGTTAATAACGGGGCATCTAGAAATACATAAGAAACAATGGAAAATTTTAGTGGAAGAACAAGATGTGCCTTTTGCAGTAATGGCGATAAAGGATTTAGAGCAGTCTTTTAATCATCTTTCGCAATTAAGTATATCGTTTGATGGACTAAAATTTCCAGCAGTTGAATTAGATATTATAAGTAATGATACTTTTTATGATTCCCCTTTACATTTAGGGGTAAATACTCATATTGAACCTAAATCTATACATTTTAGTAAAAAGTACGATATGGTTGTGGATATGGCATTATTACAATCCTACCAAATAGAATCTAATAGCTTTAGTAAATTTAACTGTTTAAATAATTGTTATTTTAATATTCGTACAATTGTACAAAAGAAAAGAGACAGAACAATATACACCTCTAGTTTAATTAAATACAAAAATCTCGTAACTAAGTCCGATTTAGGGGTTTTTAGCGAAAACATTACAGAAAAAGAGAGTTTAACTTATTTCTTACAGCTCCTTTTTAGAAAAGAGGCATTTAGACCAGGTCAATTACCAATACTAGATAGGGCTTTACAGAATCTACCCGTCATAGGACTTTTACCTACGGGTGGCGGAAAGTCATTAACATATCAAATAGCTGCATTATTACAGCCTGGAGTAACTTTGATAATAGACCCACTAAAGTCATTAATGAAAGACCAATATGATGGTCTTATTAATTGTGGTATAGATGTTTGTACTTATTTGAACTCTTCCATTAATAGGAATGAAAGAATCATTAGAGAACACCGCCTAGAGTCCTCTCAATTACTCTTTGCTTTTGTGTCTCCAGAACGTTTATCCATATTAAAATTTAGGGAACGTCTAAAGAGTATGCATGACTATAATGTGTATTTCTCGTACGGAGTTATTGACGAGGTTCATTGTGTCTCGGAATGGGGTCACGACTTTAGGTTTTCATATTTACATTTAGGTCGTAATTTGTATAATTATGTAAAAGCAAAAGAAAAGGAAATTTCATTATTTGGTTTAACAGCAACAGCTTCTTTTGATGTATTATCAGATGTAGAACGAGAGCTTTCTGGTAATGGAGCATTTAATTTGGATTCTGATGCTGTGGTGCGTTATGAAAACACCAATCGTTTAGAATTACAATACAAAATTGAAAGAGTTGAAGCAGAATTCGAAGAGGATTCCTTTTATGACACTCATAATGTTGTAGATGCTAGTCTTCCAAGAGCAATTAATATTACGAATAACTGGTCTGTTTTTGATTCTAAAAAGAAGTTTTTAAAACAGTACGTAAAACAAATCCCAGACTATATAAATGAATTGCAGTTAAATGATAATGTTAGTGTAATTAAAAAAAGATTTAAAGAGAGACAAAACAATGATGACAATATTGATAACGATTTGTCAATAGAAATGCCTTCTGCTTACTTTGAAGAAAAAAAGCTTTATAAAGAAGCTGGTATTGTGTTTTGTCCACATGTGAGAAACACTGGGATATCGGTAGAACAAAATAAAGAAGAGATACAGAGTATAATACCAAATGTAGGTTCATTTACGGGAGGAGATGATGATGAAAGTTCAATGGCTAATTTAGAATTATTTCGTGATGATAAACAGCCTCTTATGATTGCAACTAAAGCCTTTGGAATGGGGATTGATAAGCCAAACGTAAGGTATACAGTAAATATGAATTATTCTAGTTCGTTGGAAAGCTTTGTTCAAGAAGCTGGACGTGCTGGAAGAGATAGGAAAATGGCGCTTTCTGTAATTTTGTTTTCGGATTATGATATTGTGAGAATTAAACCAAGTTTTACTGGTGTAAAATTCCCGCTAAGTACATTAAGAAATAAATGGTTTAAAACGAAAGATTTAAATCACATATTGAAATTTTATGATTTAGAAGTCTCAGAAGAATTTCTTGAAAAAGTAAGCCCTTCAAAAGATTTAGTGAAGTTGCATTGCAAGAAAGACAATAGAATGTTTGCTTTCAATCAATGTAATAACGAGTGTAATTTATTTAATAATTGTACCTTAAAAAAAGTTGAAAGAGATAGTACTGGTTGGCATACCGAAGAAGAACTTAATGTAAAACTAAAGGAACAAGGTTTAAATCTTGGGAGAAAGCATTATCAATATTTAAGTGCAGATTTTCAATCGGTAATGTACTTCTTTAATGAAAGTTTCAAAGGGGATATTGTCGAGAAGACATATATGCATCAGCTATTGAGTGTTAGTAATGTTAGTGTCTATAATAAGATATCTAAGCAATATGAAAACAGAAAAGGTTTTTTAAGTTCGCTTTTAACAACTGGGGTTGATGATAAGGTCATAATTTATGTTAATTATACTAATGAAACCGTAACAGATATTAATAAGGCTATTTATAGGTTATGTTGTATTGAATTGATAGAAGACTTCACGCAAGATTATGCCAATAATCAGTTTAGAATTGTTGCAATAAGGAGAAAGAAAGGTGCTTATTTTAATGGTCTTCTTCATTTTTTGGAAAGATATTTCACCAAGGATAGAGCGCTGTTAGAACTTAAGAAAGCTGAATCAGTAGCTTTAAAAGGAGGAATGGAAAATGAAATTTCTCAAGAAATATATCAATGCTTAGCATATTTAACCGAGTTTGTGTACGACAAGATTTCTGAGAAACGAAAAAGAGCTATTGATGATATGCGTAATTTTTGCTTAGAAGGTGTTTCTGAAGAAAAACCTTGGGTTGAAAGAAATGAAGAACTAAAGGATTTTATTTATTATTACTTCAATTCTAAATATGCTAAAACTGATTACGTTGCTGAAAATGGTGCCCTTTATTCTCTTGTTACTGATACAGATGGAGGTAAAATATCTAGCGTTAATATTTTATTTAAATATCTGAGAGTTATAGAAGATGAATTAGTAGGAATTGGTACACCAATAGATAATGTTAAACACTTGCAAGGAGCAGTGAGATTAATTTCAAGGTCATTAACAGATACTAATCCAGCTTTAGCATTACTAGAAGCTTTTACATTAATTTATTTAGGTACAAATAATAATGAAAATTTAGAAAAACAATTAGTATTACGTTATACCGATGGTATGGAGGAAATGTCTAATAGAATAGAATCAATTGAAGAGTTTTGGGAGATGTTCAGAAAGTATAATAGCTTAATTAAAGTTTACATGAATATTGATACATACAATTCTTTACTGTCTGAAGTACAATTATTAATACATAGCAAACAACTAAAAACAATCACTTTAAAATACTTAGAGCCGAATGAACAGCATTAAGATACAAGATACACTTATTGAAATTGAAGGAAATTTAAAACAATTAGAATCAGCAAGAAATCAAGTTTTGTCTGTAACTAAAGGCAGTCATGAATTATCAGAAAAGGTTCTTTATTTGGTTTCTAATTTTCAAAAACTGAATGATAATTTATCAGAAGAGAATAATACTATTATTGAGCAATTAAGTAAACATAATAATGCTTTTAAAGAAAGAGTTACTGTTATCACAGATAATATTGATGTTTCGGTAAGTGCTTTGGTTGATAAAATTAATACTAGCTCTAGTCGGTTTTCTTCAAATCTAGATGATGTTTCTTTAAAGCATAAATCTAGCTCGGAACAATTAATTAGTGATAAAGAGAAAGTCTTAAATACTATTATTGATAAGCATCAAGCTCTATCTAAAGAAATAGTGAAAATTGAAAACCAATTAAGCACTCTTAATTTTCATAATCAAACTGAGCAAATTATTAAACAATTAGAGATTGTTAAGAATCTATCAGAGAAAATAAAGCAATCAGTAAACGAAAATAAAGAAGCTATTTTGTTAGGGGAGGATAATATCACTAATCGACTTGATGAGTTGTCTTTAAAACAAGAAAAGAATTTTGAAAGTGTTCATGAATTAGTGATGAAAGGTCAAAAGAAGCAATTAGTGTATTTTATTGTTATGTTAGTGTTAGTTTCAGTTTTTTCTATTTTGATTTATTTGAAATAAGATTTATTTCTTGTTTTGGGTATAGATTTATTTTAATCTAATCGAGTATTAATTATAAAACATATATAATATGCGTGTCCTCACTAAATCCCGATTTAAGTTAGGTTTAGAATGCCCTAATAAGTTATTTTACACCAAGAAGGAGCAATATGCTAATCAAAAAGTAAATGATGCGTTTTTACAAGCTTTGGCTCAAGGTGGATTCCAGGTAGAAGAACTGGCACGTATGCATTATCCAAAAGGAGTTTTAATTGAAGGGAATGATTGGGATTATGAGAGACTAGCAGAACAAACTAAAATATTACTCTTACAAGAAAATATAATCATTTTTGAAGCTGCTTTTTTAATAGACAATCTATTTATACGTACAGACATTTTAATTAAGCATGGCAACAATATTAAACTTATAGAAGTTAAGGCTAAATCATATAAACCTTCCAATGATTATACTTTTATTGGAAAAAAAGGTAGTCTTGTTTCAAGTTGGAAGTCATATTTGTTTGATATCGCATTTCAAAAATATGTTATACAGCTAGTCTATCCAGGTTGGTCAATTAATCCTTATCTAATGATGGCTAATAAAGAGGCTAAAGCTTCCATTGATGGTCTCAATCAAATGTTTCGAATAAGTAAACAAGCCGATAATAGAACAGGTATTGTAAAATTGGAATCAGATA
Organism: Postechiella marina; assembly: GCF_039538365.1. Classification (NCBI taxonomy): domain Bacteria; kingdom Pseudomonadati; phylum Bacteroidota; class Flavobacteriia; order Flavobacteriales; family Flavobacteriaceae; genus Postechiella; species Postechiella marina. Next base: position 145,903 of record NZ_BAABCA010000001.1, on the reverse strand, counting down.
TTTCGAAATTAGGGACTTCAGTTTTAGGGAAAGTTGATATCAGTCAAGCTGTAGAAGGTATAATGACAGATAAATACAAGTTTCATGATAACATGGGCTTTGTAGAATCGATTACTCTATTAAAAGAAGCCTATTTAGAAGATAGGTATTATAATTGGCCAACAAGTTATAGAGCATGTAAAAGTTGTGAATTTAAAACTACAGATGCCGAAGAAAATGAAGGTAAATTATCGGGATTTAAAACATGTTTTAGGAAGCAGCACCAATGGACAGATACAGATTTTGATACTCCAAACACTTTTGATATTTGGGACTTTAGACGAGGAGAAAAATTGTTTTCTGAAGGAGTTATTTTTAAAAAAGACATTACTCCAGAAGCTATAGGTTACAAAGAAGAAGCTGGGAAGTTATCTAGAACCGAGAGACAGTGGATTCAGATAGAAAAAAATATAAATGAGGATAATACTTGTTATGTCGATGTCGATGGACTCAAACAAGAAATGACATCCTGGATTTATCCCTTACATTTTATAGATTTTGAAACCAGTACAGTAGCATTGCCATTTAATAAAGATAGAAGACCTTATGAGCAAATAGCATTTCAATTTTCGCATCATACTTATCACGAAGATGGTACAATTCATCATGCTTCAGAATATATTAATAATAAACCTGGAGTATTTCCCAATTTTGAGTTTGTCAGACAATTAAAAAAAGTGCTTGCAGCAGATGATGGTACTATATTCAAATTTGCTGCTCATGAAAATACAATTGTAAATGCTATTTATGAACAATTATTAGATTCGGATGAAAATGATAAAAATGAACTTATAGATTTTATACAAACTATTTCGCATAGTAAAAGGAATAGTGTTACGACCTGGAGAGGAAATCGCGACATGGTTGACTTGTGTGAAGTCATTAAGAAATATTATTATAATCCATATGCCAAAGGTTCTAATTCCATTAAAATGGTATTACCAGCAATATTGAAAAGTAGTGCTTTTCTAAAAGATAAATATTCAAAGGCTATAAGGGATATAAAAGTTTCAAGTAAAAATTTCGACTCCAATTATATATGGTTGAAAATTGAAGATAAAGAGGTTGTGAATCCTTATAAGTCATTACCAAAGGTATTTGAAGATTGGACAGAAGAGCAAATAGAACTGTCATTATCTGAAATTGAGGATATAGCAGATGGAGGAGCTGCTCTTACTGCTTACGGTAAATTACAATATACTAATATGTCTAACCAGGAAAGAGAACAACTTACAAGTGCACTATTGAAATATTGTGAGTTGGACACGCTCGCTATGGTAATGATATTGGAATATTTCAAAAATGAATTGGTTATATGAAGTGTATATTTTTAGAGTATGCTTCAAAATGGCACACTTAATTTGAACTGTAGGTAAGTTTTTAAGTGTATATTTTTGACACCCTAAAAATATACACTATCTTTACTTAATAAGGTTTTTAAATTATGAAAGTAAAGTATATTAGAGTTTCCACATTAGACCAAAATATAGCAAGACAAAAAACTAATTCAGATAAGTTCCAATCCGTTTATGTTGATAAAATCAGTGGAGCTATTCCGTTTTATAAGAGACCACAAGGAAAAAAACTAACGAACGATATTATTAATAATAAAGTTGATGAAGTTCACATTTCTTCAATAGACCGTATGGGAAGAAATATTCTTGACATATTAACTGTTTCAGAGTTCTTTAATCAAAACGGAGTTAATTTATATGTCGAAAATATTGGAATGTATTCGATGGTGGATAGTAAACCAAATCCAATATTTAAAATGATTATTAGTGTTCTTGGAAACGTGGCAGAAATGGAACGAACTAATATGTTAGAACGTCAACGTCAGGGAATTGAGATTGCTAAAGCTAAAGGAAAATATAAAGGTCGGCTTTATGGTGTTGCTATGAGTGATGATGAGTTTTTAATTAAATACAAGAAAGTTAAACAAGAACTTGAAAATGGTGAGTCACTTAGAAGAGCAGCTAAACTTGGAGAATGTTCATTAGGTACTGCTCAAAAGGTAAAGAGATTAATAAGTTCTTAAAAATATTAAAATCCTTCAAAAACACCTAGGCCAAAAAGTGCAAAGTCATATTTTACAGGGTCTCTTTTGTCTAATAACCTTAAACTAGTATCTAATTCAGCTAGAGCTTTGGCATCATTTTGTTTTCGTTTTAAAAGACCTAATTTTCTTGCAACATTCCCAGAATGTACATCTAAAGGACAAGACAAGGCTGAAGCATCAATTGTTTTCCAAATACCAAAATCTACACCAGCACTATCATCTCTACAATTCCATCTAAGCCACATATTAATTCTTTTCGCAGCAGAGCCCTTCAATGGGTCGCTAACATGCTTAGTTGTTCTTCTTGGATGGTCTATTTCAAAAAATATTTTTTTAAATTCTGAAATTGATTGTTGTGTTGAGTTATTTGAAATATTTTTTGAGAAAATGTCTTCTAAACCTTTATGATTGGAATATATATTCTTTAAACTTTTTATAAAGAAGCCTAAGTCCTCACTATTGAAAGTTCTATGTACGAATCCTTCAAATTGTGCCAGGTCTTCATTACAATGGCTCATAACAAAATCATAGGGAGAGTTTCCCATCAACTCCATAATTTTATTAGCATTTTTAATAATACTCTTTCTATTTCCCCAGGCAATAGTAGCTGCCAAAAAACCAGATATTTCTATATCTTCTTTTAAAGTATACTTATGTGGAATTGAAATTGGGTCTGAATCTATAAACTCTAGAGTATTATATTCATTAACTTTGTTATCTAAAAACTCTTTAAGCTCCTTTTTATTTAGTTTCATGAGATAAAGGTAGTAAACAAAATTTAAAAAAAACAACCATCTTTTATACGTAGTTAAATATGTTTTTACGTTGGATGGTTAGACAAGATAATACCGGTGTAGATTTTGGAATTTGGACAAAACTGACACCTGCACAACTATCTTGTCCTTTAGATGTTCACTCTGGTAACGTAGCAAGAAAATTAGGTTTACTTACTAGAAAGCAAAATGATAGTAAAGCTTTGTTAGAGTTAGACACAGCCTTGCGTAAACTAGATGCTAACGATCCTGTAAAATACGATTTTGCGCTTTTTGGATTAGGTGTTTTTGAAGGATTTTAATTCTAGTTTTTATTACTTATTAGCATTCTCAAACTCCTTCTATAATATGCAATGCTAACATAAACCCTTTATAATAATTATAATAATGACAAACAAATCATTAATTTTAATCATAGTCCTTTTACAAGTATTTCTTTTTGGATGCAAACAAAAGGACGCCGTATGTAAACAAGAAATTTCTAATTTTAAACTAACAAACTCTAAATATTTAACTAATTTAGACACTATTAATACAGTAGATAGCTATAAATTTAGAATACATTTAAAATTAAACACTACGGTTATTAAAAATAATACAAATACACCTTGCATTTTATCTTCTAAAGGTATACACACCAATATAAAGGAATTAAAGATCACTTCAAATTTCAAAATTTTAAACACCGAAATAGGAAATCCTATAGACCTAAACAATTTTAGAATTTACGCATGTAATTTACTTGTATCTAACACTTATGATGATACTACCGACAGTAAAAACGACCGCTATAAACTTAACGAATGGATTGATTTATTAAATACTAAAAACCAAGAAAAAGGCTTAAAAGTATCTACCGATTACTACATTGAATTTATAGACAAATTCCAATCGGCCCAAAACATAACTTTTAAATTCTCTTTAGAATTGGTTAATGGGCACGTAATTGATGCAGAAACAAGGCCAGTAAATCTTATATAATAATAAAATTTATTGTAAAAGCTCTAAAACATCTTTAAAGTCGTGCTCTATAGCATAATCTATAGCTGTTTTACCTTCTGCATCCTTAATAGAAATATCTGCATTATGCTTTAATAAAAGTTTAATCACTTTTGACTGATTATACATGGCTGCATATATTGTTGGAGTAATACCTAAATTGTTTTGAGCATTAACATTAGCACCTTGTTGTATTAAAAGCCTAACTAAATCTAAATTACCTTTAAAAGAAACACCAATTAAAGCTGTATTTCCAGAAGCATCAACAGTATCAATTTCTGCATTGTTATCTAACAATAGATTTACAATATCGTTTTTACCAAAATAAGATGCAAAAATTAAAGGTGTAAACCCTCTCCCATCTTTAGTGTTTACTAGATTTGGATGAAATTTTATAAGCGTTTCTACCCGCTCTTTGTCTCCAGATTGTATCGCACTTTGAAAATAATTTATATCGTTCATTCTTTTACTTTATCCGTTTATTAAAATAAGACTGTTTAAAAGCACTTTTTAAACAGCCTTATCTATATTTTTTTATTTTTTTAAATCGAAACGATCTAAATGCATCACCTTAGTCCAAGCTTTAACAAAATCGTTAACAAATTTCTCTTTAGCATCATCTGCAGCATAAACTTCGGCTACAGCTCTTAATTCTGTATTAGATCCAAAAATTAAATCTGCTCGTGTACCAATAAACTCAACTTGTCCAGTTTTTCTGTTTTTACCTTCAAATAAAGTATCATTTTCGTTTATAGAGCTCCAAGAATACGTAAAGTCTAAAATATTAACAAAAAAATCGTTTGTAAGACTTCCTGGATTCTTTGTAAACACACCATAATTAGAACCATTAAAATTTGTACCCAACATACGTAAACCTCCAAGCAAAACAGTTGTTTCTGGAATAGAAAGCGTTAACAAATTTGCTTTGTCTACCAACATCCTTTCTGCAGCTATGTTAATATTAGATTTTATATAGTTTCTAAACCCATCTGCAATAGGCTCTAAATAACTAAAAGATTCTACATCTGTTTGCTCTTGAGACGCATCTCCTCGACCACCAACAAAAGGTACAGTTACTACATAACCTGCTTTTTTTGCAGCCTGTTCTACCCCTACAGAACCTCCCAAAACAATTAAATCTGCTATAGAAATAGCTCCAAAATCTTTTTGAATATTATTATATACATCTAATACTTTTGCTAACTCTTGAGGGTTATTAACCTCCCAATCTTTTTGAGGCACCAAACGAATACGACCTCCGTTTGCTCCTCCTCGCATGTCTGACCCTCTGTATGTTGAAGCTGAAGCCCACGCTGTAGAAACTAACTGAGAAACTGTTAAGCCCGAATTTAAAATAGTTTGCTTTAAAGCATCTACATCGGCATCTGTTAAAACATAATTTACTGCAGGAATTGGATCTTGCCAATCGAACTCTTCTTGTGGAACTTCCGGTCCCAAATAGCGGTTTACTGGCCCTAAATCTCTATGTGTTAATTTAAACCAAGCGCGAGTAAAAGCATCTTCAAAGGCTTTTGGGTTAGCTTGAAAGTGTTTAGAAATCTTTAAATAATCTGGATCTACTTTTAAAGCCATATCTGCATCGGTCATCATTAAACCTTGCTTCTTTGTTGCATCTCCTGCTGCTGGAGCCATTTTAGCATGAGATGCTTTTGTTGGCGTCCATTGTAAAACACCTGCAGGACTTGGAGTTAATTCCCAATCGTAATTTAATAAAACATCAAAAAAATCGTGATCCCACTGCGTTGGGTTTGGTGTCCAAGCACCTTCTAACCCGCTAGTAATTGTATCATCTAAAACTCCCGATTTAAAGCTGTTTTTCCAACCTGTGCTCATCTCTTCCATTTTAGCTCCATGTGGTTCTGCAGCAACATATTCATCAGGACTAGCAGCACCATGAGTTTTACCAAAAGTATGTCCTCCTGCAGTAAGCGCTACAGTTTCTTCATCATTCATAGCCATACGTCCAAAAGTTTCTTTCATAAGTTTAGCAGTTCCTAACGGGTCAGATTTTCCGTTAGGACCTTCAGGATTTACGTAAATTAATCCCATATGCGATGCACCTAAATCACCTTCAAGTTTCCCATCTTCAAAACGCTCTTTATTCCCCATCCATTCAGTTTCAGCACCCCAATACACATCTTGCTCTGGTTCCCAAACATCTACTCGTCCGCCAGCAAAACCAATAGTTTTAAGTCCCATAGACTCTATAGCGCAAGTTCCAGCAAGAATCATTAAATCGGCCCAAGATAATTTCTTTCCGTATTTCTTTTTAATAGGCCATAATAATAATCGTGCTTTGTCTAAATTGCCATTATCTGGCCAACTATTTAAAGGAGCAAAACGCTGGTTTCCTGTATTTGCACCACCTCTACCATCTCCAACACGGTATGTTCCTGCGCTGTGCCATGCCATTCTAATCATAAACGGACCATAATGCCCATAATCTGCAGGCCACCAATCTTGCGAATCGGTTAACAAATCAATTACCTCTTGTTTTAATGTTGAAAAATCTATGCTATTAAACGCTTCTGCATAATCAAAATCTTCTCCCATTGGGTTAGATTTTGCGCCATGTTGTCTTAAAACATTTAATTTTAATTCGTTTGGCCACCAATCTCTATTATTTGTTCCCTCTCCCGCTACTTCCTTCTTTGCTCCCGAAAAGAAAGGGCATTTACTTATGTCTCCGCTATTTAAATCATGATTATTGCTCTCCATTATCTCTATTTTTATATGTTTATTTGATAATCATAAAATTACAAATTGTTTTATTATTACTGTGTTAACAATATTCTAATATACTATATCAGCATAAGTAAAAACTATTAATTATTTTAAAACGATTAATTATAACTATAGACTTAATTTAATTAAAATTTAACTATCAATAATCTATTTATAAACAAATCAATTAATAGTTTCGTTTAACGTGTAAATATTCCTAATTTTAAATTTTTAAATCTAAACACAAAACAATGGCAACAGTTACATTAAAAGGAAATGCAATTAACACTTCTGGAGAATTACCTGCAATAGGCTCTAAAACACCAGATTTTAAACTTACAGCAGTAGATTTATCTACAAAAACTTTAAACGATTTTAAAGGCAACAAATTGGTTTTAAACATTTTTCCAAGTGTAGACACGGGAACCTGTGCGCAATCGGTTCGTCAATTTAATAAAGATGTTAGCAACTTAGAAAACACTAAAGTATTATGTATTTCTCGCGATTTACCTTTTGCTCAAGCACGTTTTTGTGGCGCTGAAGGATTAGAAAACGTAGTAAGCTTATCTGATTTTAAAGATGCTAGCTTTGGAAAAGCTTATGGTGTCGATTTTATTGACGGTCCATTAGATGCTTTGTTATCTAGATCTATTGTAGTTGTTGACGAAAACGGAACAGTTATATACACAGAGCAAGTTGCAGAAACTGTTGATGAGCCTAACTACGAAGCTGCATTAAATGCTTTAAAATAAAACCATAAGATGACTAAAAAAGAATCCTTCTTAGTTAACCGGTTAAAAAGTGTAGGTTATGCTTACAAAGGAGCTATTTTACTTTTAAAAACCGAAGCCAGCATAAAAATTCAATTTTTTATTGCAATCGTTATTACCTTGGCAGGATTCTTTTTTAACATCTCGGCGACAGAATGGACTATACAACTTCTTGCCATTGGCATGGTTATGTGTGCCGAAGGCGTAAATACAGCTATCGAGGCTGTAGCCGATTTTATTCACCCAGAACACCATAAAAAAATAGGTATTATTAAAGACATTGCTGCAGGCGCAGTTTTTATAGCTGCCTTTTTTGCTTCTATTATTGGCTTTATAATTTATATACCTAAATTCTCTTAAATATTTTATATAAATCGCATTAATAAAAAGCCTTAATTATATAAGTCTTGCAATTTTATAAAATATAGTTTCGTTAACGTTTGTAATTTGTATTTTTGTTGCTTTGTATTAATAATGCAATCCTAAATCTTAATTTTTGAAATTACAAACCTTTAATGGCTAAGAAAAAAACCAAATCGACTAAAACAAAAGCGCCTAGAAAAAAGTTAAAGCTACCTAGTTACAAGCTATCAAGTCAGCAAAAACTAGTTTTAGGTAGTTTTTTAAGTATGTTTGGCTTACTACTGTGCGTAGCTTTTGTTTCCTTTTTTTTCACTGGAGATAGCGACCAAAGTCTTCTAGACGCTTTTCCAGAAAGAACATCTGAAACCAAAAATTGGGCAAGCCAATTTGGTGCTTGGTTAGGCGATTTCTTTATACAACGTGGTTTTGGTATTTCGTCATTTATTATTTCGGGTCTAGTATTTTTATCGGGGGCTTATGTTTTAATGAATATTGAAAAATCTAAACTTTCTAAACATTGGTTTTGGGGTATATTAATAATGATTTGGTTTTCTATACTTTTAGGCTTTTTTGGAAATAAAAACAGTATTCTTGGAGGCACAATAGGTTTCGAAATTAACAGCTATTTGCAAGACTATATTGGTAAAATTGGTATTGCTCTTTTATTACTTTTTGGATTAATTAGCTATTTGGCTATCAGGTTTAAAGTAACTTTCGAGAGTATTACTAAATTATTCAGCTCTGCAAAAAACAATATTAAAGATGAATTTGCAGAAGCTAAAGACGCTATTGTACCTATTGACAATAACCTAACGGAAGAAGCCGAAGCTTTTAAAGCTGTATTAAAAACACAGGAAGAGAGTACTCCAGAGCCTCCTAAACCAAAAGAAAACATAGAGGTTACCAAAAAAGAAATTATTAATCCAATTATAGAAAAAACAACACTTGAAGTTAATATTGCTGAAGAAGAAACTATAGACGAGGATTTAGAAATAAAAGTTGTAGATGTTCCTGAAGAGGTATCTGAAACCGATAATTTAGCTAATAAATTGGTTGAAGATTTTGGACAGTTTGACCCAACCTTAGAGCTAGGAAAATATCAATTCCCACCTTTAGATCTTTTAAAACAATACGATACTGGTGGTATTACAATAAACCAAGAAGAGCTTGAAGAAAACAAAAATAAAATTGTTGAAACTTTAAACAACTACAAAATTGGAATTGCTAGTATTAAAGCCACAATAGGACCTACTGTAACTTTATACGAAATAGTACCAGAAGCCGGTATACGTATCTCTAAAATTAAAAATTTAGAAGACGATATTGCATTATCTCTTGCTGCCTTAGGTATTCGTATAATTGCACCCATTCCAGGAAAAGGTACAATTGGAATTGAAGTACCAAATAAAAACTCGACTATTGTTTCTATGCGATCTGCAATTGCTTCGCAAAAGTTTCAAAAGTCAGACATGCAACTTCCTATTGCTTTAGGAAAAACAATTAGTAACGAAACATTGGTTGTAGATTTAGCTAAAATGCCTCACTTACTTATGGCTGGTGCTACAGGACAAGGTAAATCGGTTGGGTTAAATGCTGTTTTAACCTCTTTACTTTATAAAAAACATCCTGCCGAAGTTAAGTTTGTTCTTGTAGACCCTAAAAAAGTAGAATTAACTTTATTTAATAAAATAGAACGCCATTATTTAGCTAAACTTCCAGACGAAGCCGAAGCTATTATTACAGACAATACAAAAGTAATTAACACCTTAAATTCGCTTTGTATTGAAATGGATAACCGCTACGAAATGCTTAAAAATGCACTTTGTAGAAATATTGCAGAATATAACACCAAGTTTAAAGCGCGAAAATTAAACCCTAACGATGGGCATCAGTTTTTACCTTACATTGTTTTGGTGGTTGATGAGTTTGCAGATTTAATAATGACTGCGGGAAAAGAAGTAGAAACACCTGTAGCTAGGCTTGCGCAATTGGCACGTGCCATTGGTATACATTTAATTATTGCAACGCAACGCCCGTCTGTAAATGTAATTACAGGTATTATTAAAGCCAATTTCCCTGCTCGTATTGCTTTTAGAGTTTCTAGCAAAATAGATTCTAGAACTATTTTAGATGCAGGTGGTGCCGATCAGCTTATTGGTCGAGGCGACATGCTTTACACGCAAGGTAACGACATGATTAGAATTCAGTGTGCCTTTGTAGACACCCCAGAAGTAGAAAGAATTGTCGATTTTATTGGCGCACAAAAAGCATATCCAGACGCTTATTTACTGCCAGAATATGTTGGCGAAGAAAGTGGCACAAGTCTTGATATAGATATATCTGATAGGGATAAGTTATTTAAAGACGCAGCCATAGTTATTGTTACAGCCCAACAAGGCTCGGCATCTTTACTACAACGAAAGTTAAAACTTGGCTATAATCGTGCTGGTAGAATAATAGACCAATTAGAAGCTGCCGGTATTGTTGGTCCGTTTGAAGGTAGTAAAGCTAGACAAGTTTTGGTTCCAGATTTAATAGCTCTAGATCAACATTTAGAAAATGAAATATAATTTAGAAATGAACATGAAGAATATTATTACCATATTACTTATTACGCTTACAAGCTTTACTTCTTTCTCTCAAAATAAAGCTAAAAATTTATTAAACGAAGTATCTACAAAAGTAAAATCATACAAAAACATTTCCATCAACTTTAAATACATTTTAGAAAATACAAGCGAAAACATTAGACAAGAAACCCGTGGAGATGTTGTATTACAAGGTGAAAAATACAAATTAAACATACTTGGTGTTACACGCTTATTTGATGGAAAAACATTGTATAGTATTAGCCCAGAAGATGAAGAAATTTCTATATCTTCAAATAATGATGAAGATGAAAACAGCATAACACCTAGTAAAATGTTATCTTTTTATGAAGAAGGCTACACTTATGCTATGGATATTGTTCAAAATATAAAAGGCAGAAAAATTCAGCTTGTAAAATTAACTCCAATCGATTCAGATTCAGAAATAAACTATATTCTTTTAGGTATAGATACGCAAACCAAACACATTTACAATTTAATTACAATAGGTAAAAATGGCACAAAAACAATTTTAACCGTTAATTCTTTTAAAACAAATGCTCCTTTATCAAAAACCTTATTTACCTTTGACGCTAATAAGTATAAAGATTATTACGTTAACAACCTAGATTAGGTTAATTAATTAAATTAAAAACAGAGTAAGAACGCAGTGGCTACACACGTTCTTAATTTTATAATTAGTTTGAAATCAAATGATTCATAAAATTTAAATGTGTGAAAATATTAGACCGCTACATACTAACCTCATACTTTAAAACCTTTTTTAGCGTATTTATAATATTGGTGCTTATTTTTGTACTACAAACTATTTGGTTATACATAAAAGAACTTGCCGGTAAAGATCTAGACATTGTAGTTATTGCAAAGTTTTTACTTTACTTTTTACCCAAATTAATGCCACTTGTATTACCACTAACCATATTATTGGCATCTATAATGGTGTTTGGTAGTTTTGCAGAAAACTATGAGTTTGCAGCCATGAAATCTACAGGTATCTCTCTGCAACGTGCCATGACAGGCTTAGGAATATTTATTGCTATACTTGGAGTTTTAACCTTTTTGTTTTCTAACAACGTTATACCTTGGGCCGAATACAACTCCTATAACCTAAGAAAAAATATAGCCAAAATTAAACCTGCTATGGGTATTGCAGAAGGCCAGTTTAACCCAATAGGAGAAAGTGGCACAAACATTAAAGTTGAAGAAAAAAGTGGTGATAACGACCAGTATTTAAAAAATGTAATTATTCATAAAAAAGGTACTGGCGGACGTAAAAACACAACTACCATTGTAGCAGAAACAGGAGAACTTATTAGTAGCGATTCGTCGTCTGTTATAAAATTAGTTTTACACGACGGTAATTATTACGAAGACAGAATACCAAGAAAAACAGCCGATAAAAAGAAATATCCGTTTGCAAAAAGCTTATTTAAAACCTACATTATTAATATTGATTTATCTGATTTTAACAATGTAGATGTAGACGATAAAAACTATACCGATAAATATAATATGCTTGACATTTCGAGCCTAGATTATACTATAGACTCGCTTACAAACAAAAGAAGCGAAGACCATAAAATTTTATCAAAAACATTATATCAGCGTGCCAACATCTATAAACCTGGCATGACAAAAGAACCTACTATAGAAGGTGGAGATGATATAAACCCTATAGATATTGAAAAAAAAGCCATAATAAATCAAACCTTTGAAAACGAAGAAACGGTAGAAAAAGATTCTATATATTCTGGCGAAATACTAGATCTTTTTAATACAAAAACAAAATCTCAAATTGTAAATGTATCGTTAAGCGGTATAAATAGTGCAAAGCAACTAGTAACAACAAAAAGAGCAAATCTTAAACCAACAAAATCTCTGTACAATAGGCATATCATTTCGTTTCACGAAAAATTCGCATTAGGTTTTGCTTGTGTTATCTTATTTTTTGTAGGCGCTCCCTTAGGTGCTTTAATTAGAAAAGGAGGTATTGGTTTGCCTATGGTAATTGCTATTCTTCTATTTTTAACCTATCACTTTATTGGTATTTTTGCTATGAATAGTGCCAAAAACGGTGGATTCAACCCTATTTTAGCAAGTTGGTTTTCTACACTTATTATGCTTCCGCTTAGTATTTTTCTAACAAAAAGAGCTACAGAAGACAAAGGTCTTTTTGATATGGATAGCATTACAGATCCATTAAGAAAAATGTTTAACATTAAACCTCAAAACAGTATAGATTATAAGTTTTTACAATCTTACACTAACGAAGAGTTAATAGATGTTATTAATAATTACGAAGCCCTAGAGCATAAAGAAGAAAGCAGATACGAAGCTATTAAGATTTTAAACAGTAGAGACGTATCTACTAAAACATTGCGCGAAGACGGACTTGCAATACAAGCAGGTTTCGAGAAATCGCAAAAAATAAATAAAGATTATAGCGACCACACAAAATTTGCTATAACCTTATACAGTATAGGTGCAGTGCTTTTAATATTATTCTTTGTTTTTAAAAACAATAAATTACCATCTTTAGCCATAGCATCTATACAACTAAGTATTATTTCGTTTGCCATTTATATTATATACTATATAAAATCTTTAATTAATGTGAAAAATTTCTACGCTAACATTAATAAAGCAAACAAAAAGCCTAATGTTATTATGCTAATAGTAGGCTTACCACTTTACATGATTGGCTACTTATTTATCAAATCGAAACTAAAAGAAGACTTAAAACAAAATTGTTTAGATAGTTTAAAATAAGCAATACCTTTGCACTTATGATACCAGATACTAAAAAAGAGAACACTACAGAGTTTAAACTAAACACCATTCACGATGCTATACAAGACATTAGAAATGGTAAAGTAATTATTGTAGTTGATGACGAAAACAGAGAAAATGAAGGTGATTTTTTAGCTGCTGCAGATAAAGTAACACCAGAAATGATAAACTTTATGGCTACGCATGGTCGCGGACTTATTTGTGCGCCACTTACAGAAAACAGATGTAAAGAACTAGACCTTAGCATGATGGTTAGAAACAATACCGACCCTATGGAAACTGCTTTTACAGTATCTGTAGATTTACGCGGTAAAGGTGTTACTACCGGAATTTCTGCAAGCGACAGAGCAAAAACAGTTAAGGCACTTGTAGACCCAAACACAAAACCTTTTGAATTGGCTAGACCAGGACATATATTTCCTTTAGTAGCTAAAGAAGGAGGTGTATTAAGACGTACAGGACATACCGAAGCTGCTATAGACTTTGCAAGATTGGCTGGTTTACAACCTGCTGGAGTAATTGTAGAAATTATGAACGAAGACGGTACCATGGCAAGGCTACCTCAACTTTTTAAAATTGCAAAAAAACACGATATTAAAATTGTCTCTATTGAAGATTTAGTGGCTTATAGAATGCAACACGATTCTTTAATTGAGAAAAAAGAAGATTTTGAAATTGAAACACGTTTTGGTAACTACAGATTAAGAGCTTATAAGCAAACCACAAATAAACAAGTACACATTGCTTTAACAAAAGGTAATTGGAAAAATAACGAACCTGTACTTACAAGAATAAACTCGACTTTAGTAAATAACGACATTCTTGGCACGCTCACTAATAACATAGACGACCAGTTAAATGCCATGTTTAATGTAATTAGTAAGGCTGGAAAAGGCGCTATTATTTTTATTAATCAAGAAACACAATCTATGGATATTTTAAATAGATTAAACTTCTTAAAAGAAAACCAAGGCGCTAAAGATATACCTAAAGCACCAAGAATTAATATGGATAGTCGCGATTTTGGTATTGGTGCACAAATACTACACGATTTAAACATACATAAACTTAGTTTAATATCTAACGCCAAGGGACACACCAAACGTGTTGGCCTTATTGGTTATGGATTAGAGATTGTAGAATATATGAATTATTAAAATAAGCATCTATAAATCATTACCTATTTACCATTAATCAACAACTACCTTTTTTGTAATAAAGTTGTTTCTAGAATACGCTTTAAGTAAATAAACCCCCTTAGATAAAAACTCTACTTTTACCTTTTCATATTTACTTGAACTTAAAACTTTTTTTCCTTGTAAATCGTACATTTCAAAGTAGTCTACGTCTGGGTTAGACTCGATATTTATAAAATTAGTTAGAGGATTGGGATATATTTTAAAACCCAATTCAAACTCTAAATTATTTGAAGATAAAGTGATTTGCTCCATATCACCATTAATAAAACCTTCGGAAAGAAGCATACTATTAACACGCAATTCTTGCACATTAACTTCACCAATTGTGTAAAACATTTGGATACCATCGGCAGTGGCTAATCCTCCTCCAGAATCTATACTAAATTTGTCTATGGCTTGAGAATTTCCCAAATAGGAAATTAATAGACTTAATATTATAATTTTTGTTTTCATAATTAAATCGTTTTAAATTATTTAGTTTGAAATAGTTTTTCTGCATCTGAGTAACTTACACCACTAAAACTAATTGGCGTAAAGGACAATGTTCTCATAGTTTCATCTGCTAATTGAACATCTTCTAATATATTGGTATTGCCATCATAAAAAAGCTGTACACTTTCCTTTCCTTTTTCTAATTGTTTTGTAAACGTAATAATAGCTGTACGCTTTTGTGTTTTTTTATTCTGGCTTACAATACCAGAAACTTTGGTATAATTCCAAGCTTCTCCCTTAATGTTACAGAGAAAAGTACATTCCTGCTCTTTAATATCTTCACATGGCGTTTCTTTTTTAACAACCACTGGCGTTTTTGTTTCATTTTTGCAAGACAGAACAAATATGGTGAGTAGTAAAATGACTTTGTATACCATTAAATTTATAACTAATTTAAATTAAGATTTTCGCACTATTATTTATATGTACCACACATACACGGATAATAAGAATTTGGAACAATTCCATTAAACACTTTTAAATACGTTTTAAAAGGATTACTCCCGTTTTCTATATGAGTTGAATCTTCTATACGTATTTCTCCTATTGTTCCATTACCACCACTATCTCCAGCGTTAATATTGAGCCCTTGAGCATTATTTTCATGAGCACTTGGAAAATAGGTGTTATTTACATTGTAGGTAATTGGTGTAATTGCCCAAAATCGTACTTGATCAATACTACTTAAATTAGCTTCATCATAGTTTCCTAAAACTATGGCTTGGGTTATTTGCTCTAAAGTAAAAGCACGTACATTAGGATCTCCAGGATAGGTTGCTTCACACATTTTTTGTGCAGCCTGCCATCCATGTTTTCCATTATATCGAAATCTTGCATTAGAGATTCTTGAACTTCTTCCTAAAATATAAGGTTCAGGAAGTGTAATAATTTTTTCTGCAATTTGGGCATGTTTAGCATAAGGCACTGCCATAAACTCGGTGGCATCAAAATTAATAGTGCCACCGCTATAAGTAATGCTTGTTTGTAAAAAATGAGGGGATTTACCCCATTCAATAGTGCTAAAGTCTCCTATACTTGGAGTGGTGTCTGTACCTATGTTTAGTATTACGAGTCCGTTAGCATCGGTGGTGTAATTATGGTCTTCTTGATATACCACAGCACCCGACACTGTGTTTTGATGAATGCTAAATTGTACCGTCATGTAAGTATTGCTTAACACATTGCCATCGGCATCTTTTAAAATGGCTTTGTAATTCATGCCTTGTTGTGCACTTACTAATTGAGTAATTGCTACAAAACATAGCATGATTAATCCTTTTACAATGGTTTTGATTTTTAGCTTAATTCTAAACATAATTTTCTATTTTTTAATTAATAATTACCTTTTTTGTAATTGTATTACTGCCATATTCTATTTTAGCAAAATACAGACCTGGTGGCAAGGCTCTTATATCAACTTGACTTTTATTAGTTTTTAATACTTGCTTTTCTAATAAATTATATAATTGAATTTGCTTTATGGCTGTATTAGAAACGATGTTAAGGTATTCTGAAGTTGGATTTGGATATATAAGAAGCGTTGATTTGTTGTGAAATTCATTGCTACTTAAGACTTCTAATTGCGACCAATAGGTAACGATACGTAAAAAGCCTTTCCATGCATTTGGTGTAGCGTCGGTATTCCAACTTTGGTAAATAAATTCTATTTCATTATCGTTTGCATCGTAGGTTTTTACGTGCCTATATTTATTTTCCCATGTATTAGTAGAGCTGCTCCATTCTTGCATTAAAAATTCGGTTTGGTTTCCGTTTACATAGCTATATGCCCAACGCTCTACGTTTCGATATTCAGAGGTAAACCATTGTTGCGTTATACTTTCTTCTATAAGACCTTCGGCTGTATAGGTGTTAAACGTTTTTATATATGGTGCTTCGGCAAACTCACCAGTAGAAGAATCAAAACCATAGGTCTCGATATCTGTAAGTTGCCTAAACGTATTATAGGTGTAGTCTATTTTTTCATCATTTTCCCAAACAGCAACATCTCGATAATATATTTCTTCTATTTGATAGTCTAATAAATTATCTGCATAATAGTTTACCGTACGTTTCTTTGGCACAAATACCATAGAGGAATTGTCATAATCTTGAGTAGTTGTCATGTTAAGATAATTATCTACATAACCTTTAGTTTCTCTTTGGTAATTTTGCCAAGCCTCGTTATAGTATAAATCGTATTTATGTGAAATTTCATTACCACTGTCATCATACGTATAAATGTGCTTGTATTTATCATTCCAACCACTATTTGGGTTGTTCCAGTTTTGTTGTATATTACTTTCTAACTGGTTATCTGGCGTGTAGGTTTTATTAAACTGATAATAATTAACCCAATTAGTACCTGTTAAAAACTGCCTGCGCAGATTAGTTTCTTTAATTCCTCCATTATTGTAAGTAAGATATTCTCGTGTATTGTGCCTCCAATCGTTATTATAATTATCCCACTGAAATAAGTGAATGGAATCTTTTCTAAATTCGGTTTGCGCATTGTAATTAAGAATTCCTAAAAAAAAGGTAAAAACCCATAAAGTGTAACATTGTTTCATTCTCTCTATTTATTAAAGCTGATTATTTTTATAACTTTATTCTTATGCATAATTTTTAAAATGTATTCACCATGCTCTAGATGGTTAACATTTAGATATATTTTATGCTTTGGGAGATGTTCTAATTTACCTGTATAAGTCTTTCTTTTTCTTGTCACTTGCTAACCGGTAAATAATTAATGCTACTAATTACTCCAAATGTAAATCTGTTGTATATAATTAGTTATAACACATGTAACAATTACTATAAATTATGTAACATTGTAGTAATAGCAATAGGTAAGAGCTGTCTATTTTTATTTAACTTATAGTCTTTACACTATAAGGTATAGCCAATTTTATAATAACATTGAAGTAAACAATTAAGAAATCGATTTGTTTAAAGCAGAATTTTAGAAATTTTTATTCTGTTTGATACTTTTTAGCATACTCTGTTGGTGTACAATTAAATACATTTTTAAAACATTTTGCAAAGTAAGAATGATCGTTAAAACCAACTGAATAGCCAACTTGCGATATATTAATATTGGATGTTTTTAATAAGTCTGCTGCTAATTTTAAGCGTTGCGACCTAATAAACTCTGATGTAGATAAACCTGTAAGTGCCTTAATTTTTCTATGTAATTGCATACGACTCATGCCTACTGCATCGCTAAAATCTCCTACACTAAAAGACGATTCTACCAGTTTGTTTTCTAATACTTCCTGTATTTTTTCTAAGAATTTCTGGTCTAAATTAGTAACTGCAATATCTTTAGGGCTTAACACAACTTCTTGGCTATATCTACTTTGTAGCTTACGTCTAATATTTATAAGGTTTAATACTTTCGTTTTTAAAACCTTAGAACTAAAAGGTTTGGTTATATAATCGTCTGCACCAATTTCTAATCCTTTTATTTCGTTTTCATCACCTGCTTTAGCAGTTAATAATATAATAGGAATATGACTGGTTAGCTCGTTATTCTTTAGCTCATTAGTAAGCGACACACCATTTTTTACAGGCATCATAATATCAGAAATTATAATATCTGGAACATGTTCTATAGCTAAATCGCTACCTATTTGTCCGTTTTCGGCAGTTAAAATGTTATAATCTGCTTCAAAATTTTGTTTAAGCAATGCTCGCACATCAATATTATCTTCTACAATTAGAAGAATTGGTTTTTCGTTAACTTCAAAAACCTCATCTTCAGCAACAACACCTTCTAAATTTTGAGTTTTATAGTTCGATTTTATTTCGGTTGAACTAACAAATGCCTCTTCTTTAAAACTTTTTTTATCTATAGGTAGTATAACCGTAAAACAAATCCACTCTTTCGCTTTACTATCTACTTTAATAACACCTTTATGGAGCTCTACCAACTCTTTTACCAAAGCCAACCCAATACCTGTACCCTCGTTTTGCTCATCGGTTTGGTAAAAACGTGTAAATATGTTTTCTAATTCGTTTTTATTAAAGCCTATACCTGTGTTCTTAACACTAAGTTGTAAAGCATTATTTTCTATAAGCGATGTACATGTTATAGAGCCATTTTTAGGTGTATATTTAAAAGCGTTAGATAATAGGTTAATTGTTATTTTTTCTAACGCATCTTTATCAAACCAAGATTCTTTATTGCTTTTATCTATTTTTAAATGATATGAAAGTTTTTTTTGTTTTGCTAGATAATTAAATGATTCTGCTAAACCAGAAATTATATTTTGAATATTTCCTTTTTGAATACGTAGCTTTAATTGCCCTGCATCTATTTTAGAAAGATCTAAAAGTTGATTTACTAATGATAATAACCTATCGGAATTACGTTTAGCCATAACAAATTGCTCTCGTTTTATACTAGAAAGCAAATCGTCTTTTAAAGCCTCATCAATAGGATTGCATATTAAGGTTAAAGGTGTACGAAACTCATGAGAAATATTTGCAAAGAAATTCGATTTTGCTTTGTCTAGTTCTGTCAACTTTTTATTGACTTTTTGTCGATCTCTAAACAAGAGAAACAAAAACACTCCAGCTACAGAGGTAAAAGCTAAACCTCCAAATAACATACTACGTTCGCTCTTTTGCTTTTGATTGCTTAATTCTTTTTCTGATTTTAAAAGCGCTATTTCTTGTTCTTTTTTTTCGGTTTGGTATTTGGTTTCTAAACCTTTAGTTATTTCAAGACTATTTTTTAAATAAATACTATCTGTTATGTTTTTAAATGTATTTAAAGCTTCAAAAGCCTTCTTATAATTCTTTGCTCCAAAATAAGCATTTGCCAAACCTTGAAAAGCATATTGTCTTTGCCTAACAGAGTATTCTATTTTGTCATAATTAAAAAACTCATTAGCCTTATTAAAATATTTAATAGCTGTTTCGTACTTATTTTGATTTAAATATAAATCTCCTCCACTAGAATAAAAATTGTATAAACTTTCGTCATTTAAAGAACCATCTGTTTTGGACTCCATTCGTTTAAAAAGTTCTTCCCCCTTATTAAAATGTCCACTAATAGAATAACAAGTTACAAGTCTATAAGACACATCAATCTCTCTAAAATTATTTCCATAATCACTAAAAAAACGTAAAGCCTTTTCGTAATTTTTAATTGCAGTATCAATCTCCTCTATTCTTTGAAAATATATACCTCTTAAGTTATAATTATAATGCAAGCCTTCTTGGTCTCCCAATGCTTTATAAATATCTTTTCCTTTATCAATATATTCAAGCGCTTTCTCGTCTTTTATATCGGTATAAATACTAGCAATATTATCATAACATAATGCTAAATACCTGTCTGTTTTATAATTGGAACCATAAAGAGAATCAACAGTTATGTAATACTGCAAGGCGATATCAAAATCATTTTTTTTATAAAATTGATTTCCTATCATTAAATTTGAAGATGCTATAAGTTCCCAATCCTTAGTTTCATTTGCCTTTTCCAAAGCTAGTACCCCATACTTTTCGGCGCTTTCATAATCAAAACTTCGACTACTCAATATTGCCATTTTTCGGTATAAATCGGCAGTTAGTTTTGAATCTCTAATTTCTAGACTTATAGCTAAAGCCTTTTCTGTGTAATGTAATGCACTATCTAAATTAGAACTATAATAATGGAATTTTGAAGATAACGCTAATTTTTCTATTATTGATATCTTATCAGTTTCTGGAGTGCTAACAATTCGATCATGATATACTTTCGCCGAATCTAAATCGATAAATAAATACTTATTAAAAACATCTTTTAAAAGAGCTTTTTTAAGAGAATCATTATTAGTTCTAATTATTTCAAGTTTTAAAGAATCTAATTCTCTAGAATTTTGAGCAAAAAAATAAAAACTAAATAAGTATAAAATTATAAAACAAGAGCATTTCATATAATCAAACTTTATTTACATAAATATATGCAATTATATAAAAATCAAACTTTTAAATCTTAAACTAATGTAAAAAATCATCTACATTAAGATAAAAAAATCCTACTAAATAAATACAAATATTTAGCTCTCTCCTAAATGTAATATAGAGCTTTATTTACTACAAAACAGATTTTATAATTTCTGCCATTTTTGATGCTCTATCTTTAACCTCTTGCTCTGTCCAAGATAATTTTATTAAACATGAAATATTACGACCTATAAAATGATCAGATTTTTCGAAGGTTTTTGTTTGCAAATATTCTAAGCCTTCTTTTACCTCTTTAGAGATAGGAAATAGTGATTTTAAGTTTTTTAAATGATCCCATTTACGAATATAATGCCAGCTATTATCGTAATAATTCCAACATGCATCTACGCCTCCGGTTTTAAAACCATCTATTACTTTTCGTGCAGTATCTAAATCTGGCATAAAGAAGTTTAAAAAGGCACCACTTTCTTCTCCGCCTTCTGGAACGGTTCTAAAAGTAACTTCCGGAATTTCTGCTAAGGCTTCTTTAAGTATGTTTAAGTTTCTTCTTTGAATATTTAAAAACTCTGGTAGGCGTTTTACTTGGGCCAAGCCTACTGCTGCATGAAGCTCTGATATTCTAAAGTTATAACCTAAAAAGGGGTGAGTTTCGGCTCCACGGTCGTGACCAACATGGTCGTGACCATGGTCGCTATAATGATCGGAATTTGTATAATACGTTTCGTTATTTGTTACTACAGCCCCACCTTCGCCACAGGTTATGGTTTTTACAAAGTCGAAAGAAAAACAACCTAAATCGCCAATACTACCTAAAGGCTTGCCTTTAAAAGTACCTCCAATGGCTTGGCAAGCATCTTCTACTAATAATAAATTATGCGCGTTACAAATATTTTGTATGGCATCCATATTTGCCATACTACCGCACATTTGCACTACCATTACAGCTTTTGCTTTTGGAGTTATCGCAGCCTTTATAGCCTCAGGATTTAAGCCTAAAGTATCATCTATATCTACTAAAACAGGAATGGCGCCTAATAACATAATAGCTTCAAAACTGGCTACAAAGGTAAAGGTTGGCATAATAACTTCGTCTCCTGCGCCTATACCAGCACTTGCTAATGCTACAGATACTGCTGCTGTACCACTAGAAACAAGTTGTACGTGGTTGGCTTTAAATGTTTTTTGTAATTCGGCTTCTAGTTCTTTGGCTTTCCAGTGGCCTTTTCTCATACCATCAAATCCGTAGCGCATTAACACTCCGTTATCTAATACATCGTTTACCTCGTTTTTTTCTAATTCTCCAAATAATTCGAATCCTGGCATGTTGTGTTGTTTATTTGTTTGTTATTGTCTTTTTACCCTAAGGCTTGAGATATCATATAGTGACTATACACTATACAGAGCTTATTTAAAGTTCTATTACAGTTTCTGTTAGTGGTTTTCTTACTTTTTTTAATGTGGCAAACATATCGTTGTCTGCCCTATAACCTACAGGTAAAAGCAATACAGATTCCAACCCTAACTCACTTAAATTAAGATGATTATTATATGCCTCCGGATTAAAACCTTCCATTGGACATGCATCTATACCTTCAATAGCACACACCGTCATTAAATTACCTAAGGCAATGTAAGCTTGGTTTTTAGACCATTGTTGGCGTTCTTCAATTGTTTTTCTATCCATCATTTCTATTAAATCGTTTTTGTATGGATTTAATATAGAATCTGGCGTATTACGTATAGCTTTTATGTTTTTATAATATTCGTTTATATCGTTTACTTCTATGTTATCTTGTATGCAAATAACAAGTAAGTGCGATGCATCTACAACTTGTTTTTGATTATATGAGTGTTGTAATAAAGGTACTCGTTGCTCTTTATTTTCTAATATTAACAACTTTAATGTTTGCAAACCAAAAGATGTTGCTGTTAAATTAAAAGCTTGCTTTAATACATCTATTTTTTCTTTAGAAAGTGTTTTGGTTGCGTCGAATTTTTTTGTTGCGTACCGCCATTGCAACTGTTTTATAGTGCTCATATTTTTTTCTATGTGAATACAAAAATAAGGTTTGAATTGCGTTTTTTACTATTTTATTACAAATAAACATTAAAATGATTGGTAATAATTTACTACACTTTTAATTTATATTGTGTTTTTAAATAATAAACTATACCTATTCTTATAAAAAACACAATATATCTATTTAATTTTCATGCACTTAAAAAAATGTTTTAAAAAAACATGTTTTTTATTTGAAAGAATTAAAAAAGGGTTCTATATTTGCACCCGCATTAAGGAAATACCTTATGAGGCACTCAGGAGAAATGGCAGAGTGGTCGAATGCGGCAGTCTTGAAAACTGTTGAGGGTCACACCTCCGGGGGTTCGAATCCCTCTTTCTCCGCAGAAACCCTGTAAACACTATGTTTACAGGGTTTTGTTTTTTACACGCTATTCGCTTTTTATAACATATCCTGTATTGGCTTTATACTCTTCTCTATTTAATCGAAAAGACATTTACTAAACAACTTTTAGTAAATGTCAACAAGAAATACGCTTTTTAACTTTCTCAACTAAAAGCTAGATACTTGATTACAATATTTTTTTTGTTTAACAAAAACACTAAAAAGATAAACATTTTGTATCTTTATACTTTAATTAGATTAAAAACGCTGTACATTATGTTTGGATTATTCAAAAAGAAATCAGAGAAAGAGAAGCTACAAGTTAAATACGAAAAACTTTTGAAGGAAGCACACACATTATCTACCTCAAATAGAAGAATGAGCGACCAAAAAACTTTTGAAGCTGAAGAGGTAATGAAGAAGATAGAAAAAATGAACTAATTTTTTTGAACTATGAGAAATAAAAGAAAACCAGACTCAATAGTTTTTAACCCAGAAACTCAAAAATACGATGCCTCTATTAAACCCTACGGAACAAATGTGGGAGCTCCAGCTATAACAACTACAGATACGACTCCCTGGAAAAACAGAAGTATAAACAACATAAACCACAAGGTTAAAGCAAAATATTTAGAGCTTAAAAATGAATATGAAAAAATGATGCAAGAGTTTGAAGACAACAAACTTATTTTTGATGCAAAATTTTCCTTCACCCCCATTATTGGCGAAGTATATCATCTTTACAAAAGAGATAATGGTGAAAACTTTCTTTCTATTATTGCCCCAGAACAATGTCGTTTTAATGCATTAGGTAGTTTTTATTTAAATGCAGACCAAACTTGGAAAAAAATATAAAGCTATGACGGTAGAAACTAAACAGTTTACAGAAAGAGATTTAGACCGCATTATAGAAATGGCATGGGAAGATAGAACACCTTTTGAAGCCATTAAATTTCAGTTTAATTTGCCAGAAAAAGAGGTAATTAAACTTATGCGATACAACCTAAAAACTTCAAGTTTTAAACGTTGGCGAAAACGTGTTAATAGTGGTGTAAGCACTAAACATTTAAAGAAAAGAAAACCAGATATTACACGCTTTAAATGCTCTAGACAAAAAGCAATATCTGGCAATAAAATAAGTAAACGATAAATGAATTTGTTTAAAAATCATAACACAACATTTCCACTTACTTATGTAGAAATTATTGAACGTCTTAATAAAATAAACCCAATAAAATATGGAGCTACTCGAAATTATATTAATGGTTCTGTAACCTACTTATCTCCTTATATTTCTAGAGGTATTATTTCTACAAAATTTATTCTTTCTGAAATTTTAAATCGTGGTCATGCTCAAGCTGAAATTGAAAAATTTATTCAAGAATTGACTTGGAGAGATTATTGACACAAATAAGTACATAAAAAGCCATTAACTATGCATTACAACTATAAAACATTGTTAAAAAAAACTTTAAACAACCATTACAAAGGCACAGAAACTCCTAGAGATTGGATGTTTAATGTAAAAGGCTACTACCCATCCTTCTTCTCGTTCTGGAAAAAATGTAAAAAAGAACTTGACTTTTGAAAAAAACACCTTTAAATATTGTTTGGATAAAGCGCGATATACGCTCGCAAGACCACGAGCCTTTTTTTAAGGCAGAAAAAGACGCTATACCTTACCTTATTATATATTTATTTGAACCTAGTCTTATTAAATACCCAGATACTAGTACCAGACATTTACAATTTATATATCATTCTATTACTGCCTTAAACAACACTTTAGCTCCTTTTAATAGAAAAGTTGATGTATTTTACGCAGAAGCTATTGAAGTGTTTAAATATCTTCAAGAAAATTTTGAAATAAAAACTCTTTTTAGCTACCAAGAAAGCGGAACAAAAACAACATGGCAACGCGATAAACAAGTAAAATTATTTTGCAAAAAACAAACTATAACTTGGCTAGAGTTGCAACGCGACGGTATTTTACGAGGCATTAAAAACAGAGAAGCCTGGAATAAAAAATGGCATACAACAATGCACACACCTGTTATTAAAAACAAGTATTCGGTTTCCAAACAAGCAGAGCTTAAACATGATTTTTTAATTCCAAAAAAATTAGAAGAAAAGCTTCAATTATATCCAAAACAATATCAGCCAGCTGGCGAAAAAAATGCTTGGCATTATTTAAAATCATTTGCTAACAATAGAGGTTTTAACTATCAAAAGCACATTTCGAAACCTACAGAGAGTAGAATATCTTGTAGCAGATTATCTCCTTATTTAGCATGGGGAAATATAAGCGTAAAACAAGCTTTTCAATTTATTGGTACACATCCAAATGGCACAAAAAACAGTAATGCCTTTTCTGCCATGCTTACAAGATTGCACTGGCATTGCCATTTTATTCAGAAATTTGAAGTAGAATGTAGTTACGAAACACATTGCATTAATAAGGGGTACGAACTACTATCACATAGAAAAAACAGTGCTTTTATTACAGCTTGGGAAACAGGCAAAACCGGCTATCCTTTAATTGATGCTTGTATGCGCGCTGTTAAACAAACTGGCTGGATTAACTTTAGAATGCGTGCCATGGTGGTTTCTTTTTTTACCCTTAACCTCGACCAAGATTGGAGAGATGGCGCCTACTATTTGGCTAAACATTTTTTAGACTACGAACCAGGAATTCACTACCCCCAGTTTCAAATGCAAGCAGGTACAACAGGCATTAATACGGTACGCTTATACAACCCTGTTAAAAACTCTAAGGAGCACGACCCAAATGGTGTGTTTATAAAAAAATGGGTTCCAGAACTTGCTAATATCCCAACAGCTTACATTCACGAACCGTGGAAAATGACTGCAATGGAAAAAATATTTTACAATATTAACACAGATACCAATTACCCTTTACCCATTGTAAACTTGCAAGCAAGTTCAAAACTAGCTAGAGATAAAATTTGGGGGCATAAAAAACATCCATCGGTACAAAAAGAAAAGAAGCACATACTTAACACTCACATTAACAGAACACAAAATGATTTACACTAAAGCAGACATAAAAAAACTAGACCGAATTACACGATTAAAAATAATTAATTCTGTTACAGGCGTTAAACCTGCAAATTTAATAGGTACAATTAACAACCAAGGTAAAACTAATTTAGCCATATTTAGTTCTGTAGTACACTTAGGAAGTAACCCTGCATTAATAGGTTTTATTTCTAGACCAAGAACTAAAGAGGTTGGACACACGTTTAACAACATTAAAGAAACTGGAAAATACACGATTAACCATATTCATCCAGAATTTATAAAAAATGCTCATTACACATCTGCAAAGTTCAATGCTGAAATTTCTGAATTTAAACGCTGCGGTTTAACCGAAGACTATTACAACAATTTTCAAGCTCCATTTGTAAAAGAAAGCACTTTTAAAATGGGTATGCTGTTTAAAGAAGCTATTGATATTAAAATTAACGGAACCGTTTTGGTAATAGGTGAAATAGAACACCTAGTAATTCCAGACACTGCAATGGTGAATAACGATATTGATTTAGAAGCCACAAACAGCGTAGGTATATCGGGATTAAACAGCTACTACGCTTTAAATAAAATAGAAAAACACCCCTACGTTAGAGTGAATGAAGTGCCCAATTTTTAATTATGAAAAAACAACATTTGCCCCAAAAAATATGCACTATTTGTAAACGTCCTTTTACTTGGCGAAAAAAATGGAAGGAAAACTGGGAAGACGTTAAATATTGTAGCAAACGCTGTAGAAACGAAAAATGAAAGGTATAAACATTATATTTCCACATCAACTATTTCAAGAGTCGCCACTTTTTGAGAATAAAAACACTTTTTATATTATAGAATCGTATTTATTCTTCAAACAATATTTGTTTCATAAACAAAAAATAGCATTCCATAGAGCAACTATGAAACGCTATGCCGATTTTCTTAAAAAAGATAAAAAACTTAAAGTAATCTATATTGAAGCCACCCAGAAAATTTGTGACATTAGGATACTTATTCCAGAATTAAAACAAAAAGGTATTTCACATATCAATTATATAGATCCTACAGATAATTGGCTAGAAAAAAGACTTAACAAGAACTTATTAAAAAACCAAATAACATCAACTAAATATAATTCTCCTCTATTCTTAAACACTAAAGAAGAACTAAGTTCATTTTTTAAAGCTGATAAAAAGAAATACTACCAAACCACTTTTTACAAAGAGCAGCGTAAAAAGTTAAATATACTTATAGATGACAATGGAAAACCTAATGGTGGAAAATGGACTTTTGACACAGAGAACAGAAAAAAATATCCTGCTAAAAAAACACCACCACCAATACAATTTCCAGATATAGATGATTACTACATTGAGGCAAAAACCTATGTTTCTAAACATTTCTCCAACCACCTTGGCAACCTTAGTGAATACCCTTTGTATCCAACAAATTTTGAAACAACAAAGCACTGGTTAAATGACTTTTTTAATCAACGCTTTATGGAATTTGGCGTATATGAAGATGCTATAGTTGCAGAAAACTCCATACTAAATCATAGCGTTTTAACACCAATGCTTAACGTCGGGCTAATTACACCAAAACAAATAATTGATACGTGCTTAAACTATGCAAAAAAAAATAACATACCTATTAATTCTACCGAGGGTTTTATGCGTCAAATTATAGGTTGGAGAGAGTTTATAAGAGGTGTTTATTTGTGCAAAGGAAGCGAAGAACGCACCACTAATTTTTGGAACTTTAAAAAGAAAATACCAGCATCCTTTTACAATGCAACTACAGGAATACCACCTATAGATCAAACTATAAAAAAAGTATTACAAACAGGTTATTGCCACCATATAGAACGGTTAATGGTTTTAGGTAATTTTATGTTGCTATGCGAGTTTGATCCAGACGAAGTA
This sequence comes from Postechiella marina, assembly GCF_039538365.1. Lineage (NCBI taxonomy): Bacteria > Pseudomonadati > Bacteroidota > Flavobacteriia > Flavobacteriales > Flavobacteriaceae > Postechiella > Postechiella marina. The sequence continues at coordinate 117,756 of NZ_BAABCA010000001.1, read as the reverse complement.
TACAAATGGTTTATGGAACTTTTTATTGATGCATATGATTGGGTAATGGTAACCAATATTTACGGTATGAGTCAATTTGCAGATGGTGGATTAATCGCAACAAAACCCTATATAAGCAGTAGTAATTACCTAATAAAAATGAGCAATTACAAAAAAGGGCCATGGCAAGACACCTGGGATGGGCTTTTTTGGCGCTTTATGCACACCCACCGCGATTTCTTTTTGTCTAACCCTAGACTAGGAATGCTGGTAAGAATGTATGACAAAATGCCTACAACTAAGCAAAAAAAACATTTAGAAAACGGAGAAGCTTATTTATTTTCCTTAAATCAACAAATATGATATTTAACACAAGCCATATAAACAAAGCATACTTTAAACAAAGTACAAACATACTTGGAAAACCATTTTCTTTATTCGAAAAAATTAAGATTAAAGGTGTTGGTTCTGGTAGATTTATTATTGCAGAATTAAGCCCTAAATTAAAACCGAAAAACACAATAAACTCTGATATTAATTATTCTAATATAGAATTGCGACCAAAAGGCATTATTATTCATTTTACTAATAAATTAAACTGCTATTCTTGGGTGATACCCTACTACCGCTTAGTAATTTATAACACTAAAACTTTAAGCATTCACTCTAACGGACATTTTATAAAATTTATAAAAAACAAAAATTATCACGACAATAAAAACTTTATTAGCAAGATGACAGACCTAAAAAACGAATTTTTAAACTTAGATTATTACAATGGTTAACCCATAAACAGTCTATATTTTTTTATTTAACAATCCAAACACAACAATATCGATGCAAACAGTTACTCTTTTTAAATTTAATAAAACAAGCAACATCAAGAACTGGAAAACCATTAACGATGGTGTTATGGGAGGCGTATCGACTGGAATCTTCTACTTAAACGAAGAAGGACATGGTGTTTACAAAGGTCATATTTCATTACAAAACAACGGAGGCTTCTCTTCTTTAAAATACAGCTTCAATACATTAAACACTGAGCAACACAGTAAAATCATTTTAAAAGTTAAAGGAGATGGAAAAACCTATCAATTTAGAATAAAGCATAAATCATCAGATCGACACTCTTATATCGCTTATTTTAATACATCAAATAAATGGCAAACCATCTGTTTTAATTTATCAGAAATGCATCCAAAATTTCGAGGTCGCAAAGTAAATATTCCTAACTACAACAAAACCAACATCGAAGAAATTGCTTTTTTAATAGGCAATAAAAAAAACGAGACCTTTAAACTTTTAATCGACTCAATAATTTTAATATAAAACCTATTTACACTTACTCTCTTCTCTTCCAAACATTAAATTTTATAACTCTAAAAATTTAATATTTGTAACGTGTTTTAGTAATTACAAAATATAGTATACATAACCAAGTTGCCTATATTTATTTCATCCAATTAAAGCCTTTTACACCTTTAATTTATTCATAGAATAAAAAGTTTTTAAATAAAAAAAGTTTCATGTTTTGCTTTATAAATGCTAAATTTAGTTTTTACAAGTTTATTTTTTTAAATACCTATAAATTATTAACAGTATACTTTATACATGAATATATATATAACCATAATTGCTGAGTTTTTACTTATAGCTTCATGTATTCTTCTTTTATTTAAATTTAGAAATAAAATAGGCTTAGCTCCATTATACATTCTTTTAGGCGCCATACAATATCTACAAGCCAACTTAGAAAGGTCGTTTAACCTACCTGTTTTTAATGATTACACCATTTATCCCAATTCTATTATTTTATTCAGCGCTGTTTTATTTGCTACCTTATTAATTTACATAAGAGAAGGAGCTGCTAGCTCGAGAACTCTACTGTTTGGTATTATTATTTCTAATATAATAATGACTTTAATATTCGAGATAACATACATACAGCAAATAATTGACATACAAATAAACAACATACCAGATTACAGTGTTAACCTAGTTAAAGTAAATACCAAATACTTTTTAAGTGGCACACTAATATTAATATTAGATTTTGTTTTACTGGCCATTATTTTTCAGTACCTAGTAGAAAAAGTAAATAAACTCCCTTTTTTTTTAACTCTCTTTATTTCTCTCTTTTCTATTCTAATTTTTGATGCCCTAATATATAACCTAGTTTTATTCTATGGATCACCAACTTTTGCTAAATCATTAATAAGCCATCTTATAGGCAAATCAATTTCTGCCCTAATATTCTCTGTTATCTTATATTTTTATTTAAAATATTTTGATAAAAAAAACACAACAACTCCTTTTATAGAGAATAAAAATCAAGGTCTTTTCTCTTTTATAAAATACAGAAAAAGATATGCTGCTCTTAAAATTGAAAAAGACGAAATTGAACAAAAATTTGCTTTCAAATTAGAAACAACTTTAGACAATATTAGTGATGGCTTTATAAACCTTGACACCAATTGGCGTTACACCTATTTAAATAAAAAAGCTGCCGATTTTATTGGCAGACCTGCTAGTAGCTTAATAGGAAAACATATTTGGAAAGAATTTCCTGAAGGTGTAGGCTCTACTTTTTACAACGCATACTACAAAGCTGCAGAAACACAAAAAATGCAATATTTTGAAGAGTATTACGAACCTCTAGATAAGTGGTTTGAAAATAGGGTTTACCCCACTCTAGACGGAATAACAATATATTTTACAGATATAACAGAAAAGAAAAAAGCAGACCTTAATAACCAAATGCTTTTATCTTTAATAGAAACAAGCGATAGCTTTATAGGCTTATCTACTTTAGAAGGTAAACCACTTTACTTAAACTCAAATGGAAAAAAACTAATTGGGCTTGAACCAAAAGACATTTTACCACAATCTATAAAAGATGTTTTCCCAGAAAATTACAAAACAACTATAGAAAAAGAACACATTCCTACTATTTTTAAAACGGGTAAGTGGAATGGCGAAGTTAATTTTAAGCACTCTAAAACAAAAAAATTAATTCCTATAGAAATGTCTGGTTTTTTAATAAAAGATGCTTCTATAAAAAAACCTATAGCCCTTGGTATTGTCGCAACAGATATTACAGAACGTAAAAAAGCCGAAGATAAATTAATAAAAAGCGAAAAATTATTTAAGCGATTAACATCTAAAGCACCTGCTGCAATTTTTCAAACCGACGCACAAGGTAATTGCAATTATGTAAACGCACAATGGCTCAAGTATGCAGGCTTAACTTACGAAGAAGCAATGGGTACGGGTTGGTCTAAAGCATTACATCCTGATGACGAAAAAAGAATAATTGAAGAGTGGCAAGAATACATGCTGGCTGATGAAAATGAATTAGAAACCGAATTTAGATTTTTACATAAAGACAACCATGTTACTTGGGTTTCTGTAAAAACGGTTGGCACTTACGATGCCCAAAATAACTTATACGGTTATATTGGCATGGCATTAGAAACCACCGAAAGAAAAAATGCCGAAGAAAAATTAATAAATAGCGAACTCCTTTTTAGAGAACTAACATCTAATGCGCCAGTTGGAATTTTTAAAATGCAAATAGATGGCACTTGCAATTATGTAAACGAACAATGGGTAGAATATGCAGACATGTCGTTTAAAGATGCTATGGGCTTTGGCTGGGCAGAAGCTATACACCCAGAAGACAGAAATAGAGTTTTAAATTCTTGGATGCAAGTAGTACCCTCTGGCGATGAATTTTATGCAGAATTTAGATTTTTAAATAAAACTGGACAAATTAAGTGGATGTCGGTAAAAGCAGTTGGAAACATCAATGCTAAAAATGAATTATATGGCTACATAGGCATTTGCTTAGATATTACCCAACGTAAAGAAGCCGAAGAGCAACTTAAAGAAAGTGAAAAATACCTTGAAAACATAATAAATAATATTGGCGATCCCGTTTTTGTAAAAGACAGCCAAAGTAGAATGGTGTTAGTTAACGATGCGCTTTGCTCAATTTTTAATAGTACAAGAGCAGAAATTCTTGGAAAAACACTAGCCGAAAATGTACCTCCAGAAGAAAGGGAACGATTTTTAAACGATGACAGGCAAATAATTAACTCTGGTATAGAAACCGTTAACGAAGAAACGGTTTGTTTAAACAAAATAGATACTATTACTATATCAACTAAAAAAACAAGATTTATAGATAGTACTGGAAATAAATTTATAATAGGTGTTATAAGAGATATTACAGAGCGTAAAAAGTCTGAAATAAAAATGGCAGAAATGCAACGAAAGGTTGAATCTGCTATAAGAATTGGTAAAATAGGATATTGGAGTTGGAATATTTTAAAAGACAAAGTTTTTTGGTCTGACCTTATATACGAACTGTATGATGTAGATAAAAGTACAGACCTAAAATACAGCACCGTTTTAAGCACTGTACATCCCGAAGACCAAAGTTTTCATAAAAGGTTAGTAAAAGATAGAATTACAAACAAAAGCACCGATTCTTTTGAGTATAGAGTACTTCGTCGTGATAATACCATAAGATATGTAAGAGCACAAATGGAAGTTATAGACGATGAGTTTGGTAACGCCATAGAATTTCAAGGTACTGTTATTGATATTACAGAAAAAAAACTTGCCGAATTAAACTTAATAGATAGCGAAAAACTTTTTAAACGCTTAACCTCTAGCGCACCAGTAGCCATTTTTCAAGCAGATACAGAAGGCGCATGCAATTATGTAAATAAAGAGTGGATAAAATATACCGGACGAACTTTTGAAGAGTCTATGGACTTTGGATGGGCAGAAGCTATAATTCCAGAAGACAAAGAAAAAACTTTAAAAGAATGGCTACATTTTGTTTTTAACAAAGAAGAAGAAGATATTGAAATACTGTTTAGATCTTTGCATAAAAACGGGAGTGTTTCATGGCTCTCTAACAAAGCCATAAAAACCTATGATGCTAACAACAATTTTAATGGTATTATAGGTATGACTATTGATGTTACCAACCAGAAAAAAGCAGCAGAAGCAGAAATTAACAACAAAAAATACCTTAACAACATATTAAACAACATAGGAGATCCTATTTTTGTAAAAGACGACCAAAGTAAACTATTAATAGCTAACGATGCTTTTTGCAAAATATTTAATCTAAACAGATTAGATATTATTGGTAAAAACCTAGACAAAACCATAAACCCTAAAGAACAAGAGCATTTTTTAAAAATAGACAAACAGGTTTTAAGTACAGGCATAGAAAACATTAACGAAGAAACTTTAACTTTAAATGGCAAAACTCCTTTAATTTTTTCTACAAAAAAAACACGTTTCATAGACAGCGAAGGTAACAAACTACTTATTGGTGTAATTAGAGATATAACAGAGCAAAAACAAGTTAGCGAAGAAATAAGAAGAGCGCACCAACGCCTTACCACACACTTAAACAATTCTCCCGTAGCAATAATTGAGTGGGATGAAAATTTAATAATTCGTAATTGGTCTAGCCAAGCAGAAAATATTTTTGGGTGGGAAGTACAAGAGGTTATTGGTAAAAAATTTAAAGACATAAACTTAGTTTACAAAGAAGACGCAAGGCAAACCATCAAGGTTTGCAGCGAACTAATACAAGGAGTAGTAAATAGTAACAAAAGCATAAATCGTAATAATACAAAATCTAAAAAATTAATTTATTGCGAATGGCATAATTCTGTATTAAGAAATAAAGATGGAGAAATAGACACAATTTTTTCTCTTGTACAAGACATAACCGAGCGTACCGAGTACGAAAAAAATCTAAAAGAAAGCGAAGACAAATTATCAAAAATATTTCAATCTAATATTATTGGTTTTTCTATTATTAATAGCAATCAAGTTAGAGTAGATGTTAACGAAACCATGGCAAAAATGCTTGAAACTACCCGAGAGCATTTAATAGGAAAATCGTTTGATGATGCCCAAATAGAAATTCATGATGAAGCCTATTACGAACAAAAAAACAGAATATTAGGTAAATTATTAAAAAACGGTTATTTAAGTAACGAAACCGTACATAGAACACTGGTAAGTGGCAAACGATTAAGTCTTTTAGTCTCTGTTGAACCTCTTGAAATTGCAGGAGAAACACATGCACTATTTGCTGTAATTGATATTTCTGATAAAGTAAAAGTAGAATTAGAACTAGAAAATTACAGAAGTAACTTAGAAAAACTAGTAAAATTAAGAACTTCTGAGCTGGAAAAAGAAAAACAAAAAGCACAATCTGCAGACTTAATGAAATCTGCTTTTTTAGCAACCATGTCTCACGAATTAAGAACACCAATGAACTCCATAATTGGTTTTACTAGCATATTGCTTAAAGAATTTGCAGGTCCTTTAAATAACGAGCAAAAAAAACAACTTAACATGGTTAAAACCAGTGGAAATCATTTATTAGGCTTAATAAACGACATTTTAGATATTTCTAAAATTGAAGCTGGCAAATTAAAAGTTTCGCTTTACCCCTTCAATTACATAACAACATTACAAAAAACTCTAGACTTTATATTACCACAAGCATCCAAAAAGGGACTCTCTATTACATCAGAAATAAGAGAAATAAAACTAATATTAAACAGTGACGAAAGACGTGTAGAACAAGTTCTACTCAATTTACTATCAAACGCCATAAAGTTTTCAAACAAAGGCAACATACATATAAATGTCTTTAGAAAAGATAATTTTGTTATTACCCAAGTAATAGATCAAGGCATTGGCATTAGTAAAGAAGACTTAGCAAACTTATTTAAACCTTTTATTCAGATAGAAAGTGGCTTAAGTAGAAGCCATGAAGGTACAGGACTAGGATTAGCTATTAGCAAGAATTTAATTGAAAAACTAGGAGGCTCTATTAGCGTAGAAAGCACAAAAGGAAAAGGAAGTAATTTCACCTTTAAACTCCCTATAAAACTAACTAGTTAATAATTAAGGTACATAAAATTAATTCTGTAATTTAAAATTAAAAATTATGAAAGCTACTATTTTAATAATTGAAGACAATGAGCAAAATATGTATATGCTATCATACTTATTAACTCAAAGTAAATACAATGTTCTTAAAGCTTACAATGGCTTAGAAGGTTTAAAAATTGCTCACGAAAACAAACCCGAAATTATTTTAATAGACATTCAGCTACCAGATATGGATGGTTACGAAATATGTAATAAACTAAGACATAACGGACTTAGCAAATCTACAACATTAATTGCAGTTACATCTTACGCTATGGGAGGAGATAGAGAAAAAGCAATAGAGGCTGGAGCTGATGGTTATTTAGAAAAACCCATAACACCAGAAACATTTATTAATCAAATGGAAAGTATTGTTAACGCAAAATAATATGACAAATAAAACTATTTTAATAGTAGATGATACTTTTGAAAACCTATATCTTTTAAGAGTTATTCTTGAAGAATCTGGTTATTCTATTATTGAAGCCAACAACGGTCAAGAAGGTTTAAATATACTGCACGAAAACCATCAAATAGATTTAATAATATCAGATATTTTAATGCCCATTATGGACGGGTATTTATTTTGCCAAGCTTGCAAAAAAGAAGAAGCATTATCAGAAATACCATTCGTTTTTTACACATCAACATACACAGAGAAACTAGACGAAGAATTTGCCTTAAAATTAGGTGCTTCAAATTTTTTAAGAAAACCAATAGACCACGAGGAAGTACTTAACACTGTTAATACTATATTTAACAGAACTAAAAAAAGTACAAATACTAAAAAAAATAAGGTTATTGCAGAAGATGAGGTTTTAAAACTTTATAGCGAACGCCTTATAAAAAAGCTAGAACAAAAAAGTCTAGATCTAGGTAACGAAGTATTAGAGCGCAAAAAAGCAGAGCAGTTACTAATACAAAAAAATGAAATATTAGATTTAATTGCTGTAAACACCCCATTAAATAGAATTTTTGACAAACTTCTTTTAAATTACGAATCTATTCATCCTAACTATTTTGGTTCTATTAGCTTGCTAGATAATGATGGTATTCACCTTAACCTAAGCTCTGCCCCATCGCTACCAAAGGCATATTGCTTAGCTATAAAAAAAATAGCTATAGGAAAAAACGTTGGCTCTTGCGGCACAGCTGCGTTTGTAAAAAAGCCAATAATTGTTTCTGACATTAGTAAAGACAAACTATGGATAAATTATAAAGACCTCGCAGCGCAATATAACTTAAACTCATGTTGGTCGCTTCCAATATTTTCTAAAAACAAAGAAATATTAGGCACTTTTGCTATTTATAGCAAGTCTGTAAACAACCCTTCTATAGACGACATTCAAGAACTTAATTTTGCTGTAAAGTTAGCGCATATAGCTATTGAGAAATTTAGAGCATCCGAAGAAATAAAAAAGAGAGACGAATCGTACAAAGCATTAATAGATCAAGCTAACGATTCTATTATTACATATACCTTAGACGGAACAATACACCAATTTAATAAAGCAGCTTATACCAACTTAGGTTATACAAAAAACGAGTTTTTAAATTTAAAAATTCAAGATATAAATATTGGAGACTTTATTCAAAACAAACAAAACCATCAAAATTTACTTGATGGAAAATCTATAGTTTTTCCTAGAAAATTTACACGTAAAGATGGCTCTATATTTGAAGTAGAAGTATCTGCAAAAAAGCAAAAAGACGGAAAAATACTTGCCATTGCTAGAGATATTACAGCATGGCAAAACAATTTACGAGAAATTAAAAAGGCTCGAGAATTTTCTTCTGGACTCTTAAATGCCATGAACGAAGGTCTTGTTGTTATAAATTTAGAATCTGAAATAATTAGTGTAAACCCTGCTTTTTGTAAAATGACTGGTTTTACAGAAAAAGAACTTATTGGTGTAAAACGCCCATACCCCTATTCGCCTCCAGAATTAAAAAAGGAAAACGACAATAACTATAAATTATTAATTCAAAACAAAAACAAAAGAGAATACGAGAATACTTATATGCGTAAAAATGGAGAACGATTTCCTGTATACGTATCTATATCAAGCATTTACGACGAAAATGGGGTTAAAACATCAAATTTCTCCACTGTTCTAGATATTACAGAACGAAAACAAGCAGAAAAAAAACTTTTAGAAAGCGAACAAAATTTAAAGCAGTCACAAAAAGTAGCAAATATCGCCTCTTTATCTGTAGATTTAAAAACGATGACTTGGGCATGTTCTGAAACTCTTGAAAACATTATAGGCATTGACAAATCTTTTATTAAAACTGTAGATAATTGGAATGTAAATATACATCCAGACGATTTAGAATCTGTTAATACTCATCTAGAAAACTGTATTAATTTACAAACAAAATACAACAAAGAATATCGATTTATAAGAGTAAAAGACAAGAAAGAAATATGGATTCATGGCATAGGAGAAGTTATTATAGATAAACTAAAAAAGCCAATAAAAATAATAGGCACTGTACAAGATATTACAGAGCGTAAAAAAGCAGAGCTCACCTTAAAAGCTGCAAAAGAGTTTACAGATAAACTTATAATGTCTATGCAAGAAGGCTTGCTTATAACAGATTTAAACACCAAAATTATAATGGTAAACAAATCTTTATGCAATATAACTGGTTACGCCCTAGAAGAGCTTATGCAGCAAGAACACCCTTATCCTTTTTGGCAACAAAAAGACCTAAACTGTATTTTAAACAAATATAACGAAATAGCCAACGAAAAAACAACAGAAGTATCGTACGACATAGTTAAAAAAAATGGCGAAAAAATTAAAGCCTCTTTTTTTACAGGCACCATAAAAAACGATAAAGACGAGGTTATAGCTTTATATACCACTGTAAAAGACATTTCTAAAGAAGAAAAAGCCAAACAAATACTAATAGAAAGCGCAAAAAAATCTAACCTAAAGAAAAAAGTTATTTTAGAATTAGCTAATCTTGTTGGCGAAGACCTAACTAGCTCTTTAAAAAAAATAACAAAATTAGCTGCTAAAACCTTAAATATTGAAAGAGTAAGTGTTTGGAAACTTGATGATGATATAGGCGAATTAGTTTGCGAAAGATTATATAAACTTAGCAAAAACAGTTTTGAAACCGGAATAAAAATAAAATACAAAGACAACCCTGCGTATTTTGAAGCTTTATATAAAAATGAAACTATACTTATTGAGGATGCTCAAAATAGTAATTCCACAAAAAAATTCACAAAAAACTATTTAAAACCAAACAACATTACATCTCTAATGGGTGTGTGTATTAACGACTCTAACGGTTATTATGGCGTTGTTTCTTTTGGACATGTAGGCATGCCTTTAAAAAAATGGACTGCAGAAGATCAGGAATTTGCATCATCCATAGCCAGCATTGTATCTTTAATGATTGAAAGCTCTGAAAGACAAGTCGCAGAAGACGAGCTAAAAACTCAAAAAGAATTCTCAGAAAACCTGATAGCATCTTTAAACGAAGGCCTTTCTGTTGTTAACCTAAAAGGAGAACATATTAGGGTAAATGATGCCTTATGTAAAATGACAGGGTTTACAGAAAAAGAATTAATAGGTATTAAAGCTCCTTTTCCTTATTGGCCCCCTGAAGAATATGATAATATTTTTAAAGCCTTTAACAACCCTATAAAAAGTATGGGACTTAATAAGGAAACTATTTTAATGAGAAAAAATGGCGAGCGGTTTCCTGTTACCTTATCAGACTCTGTAATAAAAGATAAAGAAGGTTACATTATAGCTTACTTTACAACTATAACAGATATAACTTACAGAGTAAAGGCCGAAAATATTTTAAAAGAAAACATTAAAATATCTAACCAACGAAAAAACATTATTATTAAACTAGCCAACCTTATTGGCGAAGAGTTTGGATCTTCATTAAAAAAAATATCAACAACAGCTGCTAAAGCCCTTAATGCAGATTTAGTAACCATTTGGGAATATCAAAACAACAAAACGCAATTATTAAGCAAACTATTTTATAATTCTATAAACGATACATTTGATAGCGAAGGCTTAACTATAAAAAAAGAAAAATTCCCTAATTACTTTAATGCTTTTAAAACCAAAAACAGTATTAATATAGACGATGTAGTTAACAACCCAATAACAAAAGCATTTGCCAAACAATTTTTTATTCCTAATAATGTTACATCTAGAATTGATGTATTAATTTATGGTAGAAATGACTATTATGGTATTATAAGTTTTGAAAGCACAACCTCTAAAAGAATTTTTACAGACGAAGAAGAGAGTTTTGCCACATCTATAGCCAGTATTGTATCGCTAATGATAGAAAGTAAAGAAAGAACTTTAGCAGAAAGTAGAATAGTAAAAACTAATCAACTATTAATAAAAGCAAACACAGAACTAACAGAATTAAGAAACCAATTAGAGCAGGAAAATGTATACCTAAGAAACGAGTTAGATTTGGTTTTTAACTACGAAGAAATGGTTTATGGTAGTACAGAGTTTAGTAATGTACTATCTGAAGTAGAAAAAGTTGCTCCTACTAATGCTACCGTATTACTTTTGGGAGAATCTGGTACAGGGAAAGAATTAATTGCAAGAGCATTACATAACACGAGTACTAGAAACAACAAACCCTTAATTAAAGTAAACTGCTCTGCTATACCAAGAGAACTTATAGAAAGTGAATTATTTGGTCATAAAAAAGGATCGTTTACCGGAGCTTTTAGAGATAAAATAGGCAAATTTGAATTAGCTGATGGAGGCACTTTATTTCTAGATGAAATTGGAGAACTTCCTCTAGATATGCAACCTAAAATATTACGCTTTTTACAAGAAGGCGAAATTGAAGTAGTAGGTGGTGCACATTTAAAAAAGCTAGATGTTAGAGTAATAGCAGCAACCAACAGAGATTTACTAGAAGAAATAAATAAAAAACAGTTTAGAGAAGATTTATATTTTAGGTTAAACGTATTCCCTATAGAAGTGCCTCCACTAAGAAAGCGTAAAGACGATATCCCTCTTTTAGTTGAACACTTTATAGATAAATTTAATAAAGCTTACGATAAAAATATAAAATATGTTACAGACGATTCTATGTCTCAACTCAAGGCCCACAATTGGCCAGGCAACGTAAGAGAACTTGAAAACTTAATAGAAAGAGCTTCTATTTTATCAGATAGCGATACTTTAATTATTCCTGGTTACGAGTCTAATTTACAACAGCAAAAAGCAAAGCAAGCTATAAATGAGAAAGATCAATCTTTAGATACAATACAACGCAACCATATAATCAATATTTTAGAGCAATCTAATTGGGTTATTAGTGGAGCTAATGGCGCTTCTCATATTTTAAACCTAAAGCCCAGCACTTTACGCGATAAAATGAAGAAATTAGGAATAAAAAAACCCAATACAAAGTAGCGGTATTCCGTGTCTGTAAAATAATCACGGTATACCGTCACGGTATACCGTCACATAAAGCGCCCTCTACAAAGAAACACATACACGTAAACACCACAAAACAAGCAAACTAAGCAACAGGTTAAGTTTGTGGCATGCCAATTGTCTTACAAAAAGTAATAATTAATTGTAAGATGAAAAATAAAATACTTTTAAAAAATGTAAAGTTTTGGATAGACCGAAATGTAATACATTGCGATTTTAGCAGCAAATTCGATAAAAAGCTTCATAAAGCTGAAATTGAAAACCTATTTATTACTATAATCTCTGCTTTTTCAAATGGCAAATATAAGCCCCTACTTATAGACCTTACAGGTTTAGATAGTAAAAAAGCAATTGACTTATATAAATTACTATCTAGTAGCACCAAAATAGATTCTTATGCACTCTCAGAATCATTTATAGTTAAGTCTTTTAAAGTAAAATTGTTTTTAGAACTATATAAACTAATAAGCACAAAAATATTGCCTAATAATATTAGCACCAATCTCACAGGTGCTTTGCAATATTCTAACAAAAAATATATAGAGTTTAACGCATACAAGTAAAATAATGAAAGAGGGAATTATAATTTACGAAGACGCTATGTTTTGGACTGATGGATCTGGAATACTTTACTGCAAATTCAACAATAAAGACACCAACTCCAAACTAGATTACAAAAGAGCAAAACTTTATATAAGAGCTATAACAAAATTATGTAATGGACAAGCCATGCCTTTTCTTATAGATGTAAGAGACACTCGAGGTACTTTTTCTATTTCGGCAGCAAAGCTATTAGCAAAAAATTTAGACCTACTGCGATTAAGAATATCTGAAGCTTTTATTACAAATAGTTTAGGTATAAATTTATTAATAACTACATACAAACGCATATACAACCCCATTACTCCTTTTGGTGTGTTTAATGAATTAGTAGATGCTAAGAAGTATAGTTTAGAAACTAAAAGCGAGTTTTATGGAAGCAATTAAATACTATTTATCAACTAACCTTAACGAAAGCATTGAAACTTTACTTAAAGAAGCCTCTATAGTAACAATTACAGACGCGCTTGGAAGGTTAGAATTTGCTAATAAAAACTACTGTAAAATTTTAGAAAGAGATCCTAATAACCTTATTGGAGAAACCCATGAATTATTTAAATCTCATTTGCACTCAGAAAAACTCTATAAAAACTTATGGAGAACAATTAAAATGGGGCAAAAATGGAATGGCATTTTAAGCGATAGGTCTCACAAGGGTAAATTGTTTTGGTTAAATACAACCATTATACCTGTTAGAATAGATGAAGAAAATACAGTAAAATATGTTGCCATATATAATGATGTAACTAAAGCTCAGTCTCAAAAAATTGATTTGCACGAAAGCAATTTAGCCTATTCTAAATACAGATCGATTTACCAATCTATAAACGCAAGTATTATAGTAGTTGCAGACTCAAAAGGCAATATTACAGAATGGAATCAAGGCGCACAATTTGCTTTTGGTTACACTAAATTAGAAATATTAGGAAAGCCTATTACACTTCTAACATCTAAAAAAGTACGAAAAGGAGATTTTAAAGAACTTATAAATAAAACTAAAGCAAAGCAAAATATAAAAACTATAGAGCTGTATTGTTTACGTAAAAATGGAGAGCAGTTTCCTGTAGAGTTTACATTAAACACACTTGCAGTAGACGATAATTGCTTTTACTGTGCAGTTATGCTAGACATAACTAAGCGCAAAAAACTAGAAAATAGGCTTAAACAAAAAACTAAAGATTTAGAATTATTTTTATACCGCTCTGCACACGACCTTAAAGCACCGCTTTTGTCTGCCGAAGGTTTAATTAGCTTATTAAAAAAAGAAGATGTTCCTTCTAAAAAAAAGCTATTAATAGATATGCTTAGTAATAAAATACAAGAAGGCAAAGGACTCATTCAAAACCTTTCTCAAGCATCATCAATATCTACAAGTAACGATGAGATTTCGATTATTGATTTCGAACAAATTATAGACCACGTATTAAGAATGCTCTCTGGTTTAGAAAACTTTAAACATATTCGTTTTAATACAGAAGTAGTTAACACTAGAGTATTCAGTTCTAATCCAGAAATGATAAGTTCAATATTTCAAAACTTAATACAAAATGCTATAAAGTACTCTAAACCAAAATCTAAAGACCATACACCATTTATAAATATATCTGTTAAAACATTTCAAAACAGAATTATAATTAAGGTTTGCGATAATGGTCAAGGTATAACAAGTAGCTGTATAGATAAAATATTCGACTTATACTATAGAGCAAATAAAGAAGAGACACCTGGCAATGGCCTAGGCCTATATATAGTTAAGAGTATTGTAGAAAATCTTGAAGGCAAAATTACTGTAAAAAGCCACCTAGATAAAGATACATGCTTTAAAGTAACTCTACCTAGTTTAATTTAATTTTATGAAGGTTACTATTATGCTTGTTGGAGACGATAAAACGAATCTTTTTGTTTTAAGAGATACTATAGAAAAATCGAGAGCCCAAACCAGTATAAAAAGCTTTGTAAATAATAAAACAGCTCTTAATTTTTTAAAACAGATTAATAACGCAAATAACTTTCAATCTGTAAAGGTCCCTAATATAATATTATTAGACAAAAACACAACAGAAAAGCACGAACTCACATTTTTAAAAGCATTTAACAAACTTAAAAACCTAGAAAACAAATGTATTAGTATATATATGCTTTGCGATTATAAACTTGTACAAGGTATGGAAAAAGAAGAATTCTGTTTCAAGCACATAACCAAACCACTATCTAGCAAGCATATAGATAAAATTATAACTAATTACAAACCTTTTCTTGTTCAATACGACTACATGGAAAGTGATATAAATATGGATATAAATTAATTTTCCAGAGTCCTTTAAATAAAACTAAAACCAGACCATTTAACACATAAAAAAAAAAACGCAACAATCTTACTATTAAGTTGTTGCGTTTTTTTTTAGTACCCTTTAGCGAACAGAGTTCAAACTTTTTGAAGGAGGATATTATTATGATACTATGCAAATCGTATCTAATAAAAATTTAACAATTGTAAGTCTTAAAGCATATCAATTATGCTTTTGTAAACCTTAGTAAAAGAAGATTCTTCCTTGAGAAAACCAACTTGAGAGAAGTAACAGTAAAGAGAATAGAAAAAGTAAAAAATTGCTAAATTATAGATTTATTAGAAAATTTAATTATTTAGTACCTCCTCTAACTTATGATTTAATTCTTGACCTCTTAAGTTTTTTCCAATAATGTATCCATTTTCGCCAATTAAGAAGTTGTCAGGTATTTCATTAACTCCATAAATTAGTGAAGCTTCGTTTTTTTTTGACATTTTAAATCACTTACGTGTTCCCAATTTAAACTATCTTCTTTTATTGCTTTTAGCCAACCGTCTTTCTCTGTATCCAAAGAAACTGCGAATATTTCATAATTACCTACTAGATTAGGATTTTCTTTACAACATGGACCACACCAAGAAGCCCAAAACTCGAGAAGGACTATTTTCTCTTTCAAATTTGATAATTTCCGTAGTTCTCCATTTTAATTTTTAGATTCAAAGTCAACAAACTGATCTCCTATTTTAGGTTCCTTATTTAATTCAATATATTTTGTGATTTCTTGTCCAAATTTTGAGTTTTTATTCTATTTTGAAAATGCTTTAAAGAGTTCCTTTGTATTTTGTTTTCCCCAAGTTGTTGCGAACAATGAAAGCATAGATGAGCTCACAACGCTATTAGGGTTATTTTTTCAAACTCCATCTCTATTTTTTTCTTTTTCACTCTCAGGTAGTTCTGCTATTTTTTGATATAAATCGAAATTTAACTTTTCGGATTCAGAACCTCTTATTTTTGCATTTCTAAAATCAGTTTTAGTAGCATCAAACGACATTGGTTTATTTTCTGCCCAAAATGCTCTGTAATTAAAAAACTTTTGTTGTGAAGCCAGAGCTTTATTATAGTGTCAGGCAATTTAGTTTCAAACTTAAAAGTATTATCTTTTACAATGGTAGAGTCTAGTACTCTATTATTATAATCTAAATATATCAAGATACCATTTTCAAATCCATTTGTAACTCCATCTAAAGAAAAAGGCTACTTCAGAACTTTTGCTGCAAGAGATTAAAATAATAAGTAATAATGATACTATTTTTTTTATCAAATATTTTTAATAGAATTAATCACAAGTTAAAACCAGTCTAGTTTAAGCTTCTGACTGCATAATTTTAGTTAATTAATTTATGTAATTATTCATTTATTTCAACGAACAAAGAGTTACACAACTCCTCAATTGCATCATTATAATCTTCAACATTAGATAAAACAATTACACCTGTTTGCGTCTCTTTGTCTAACATAAGCATAGAAGAAAAACCACCTGTACCACCATTATGATTGAGTAACTCGTAGCCATCAGCTTTAAATATATTCCAGCCTAAGCCCATATAGAAATTATTTCCAATATCAAATGTTTCTGATTGAGCCAAGTTGAAGACGGTATTATCTTCAAAATTCTTAAGAATAAATTTAGACATATCTGTTACTGAAGATTTTATGGAACCACCAGCAGAAGTTGTTTCCGAGAAATCCCAATGCGATACGATATTTCCATTTATATCTCTTGGTTCTACTAGTTTTGACGTATCAACATTGTCTAATAAAGTAGTAGAATTCTCCATATTTAATGGATTGAATATAATGTCCTGTAACAATCCTTCATAACTAGTATTTCGCTTTTGTGCCAAAGTATACCCTAAAATACCCATACCTAGATTGGAATATAGATACTCAGTACCACTTACTGAATTGAGATTAACGTCAGTTTGAAGGTAACTTTTTAAGTTTTCTGTACTGTAATTAGCATAAGGGTTATCTATATCAAAGTTAACAACCTCATCAATATTAGTTGGTAACCTTGGCAACCCTGAAGTATGATTTGCTAATTGCTCAAGTGTAATACTGCCTCCTGTAGGTATTAAAAAATTAAACTGATCTTGTAGTGTTTCAGATAATAAAGCTTCTTTTGTTGTAATCATTTTTGAGAAGCAAATACCTGTAAATGCTTTGGTAATTGAGCCTATTTCAAAAACCGATTCAGCATTATTTACTCCTCTTAATTTATTATTATTATTGTTAGTTATTCCTATATACTCTGTAGTTCCGTTATACACTAGAGCGATAGCAACTTGAGTATTAATTGGGAGGTTGGCTATGTTTTCTTCAATAATTCTTACATAGTTTTGATTTTCGATATCGTTGGATAATTCACTAGGTGAAGAGTCATCATCTTTGCTACAACTTGTTATAATGAAACAAATTGACAGTACCAATAATAACATTTTTCCTTTAAAAGTATTTCCCATTAGTTCTTGATTTTTTTGCATTATTAATTTTATTTAAATGCAAAGCTACTGAGAAGTAGTGATTTAGGAGTTCCAATATCTCTAAACTGAACAAGTTGGAACCTATTGATGCTTTTTTCTATAGGCATTTGGCGTCATACCAGTAATTTTTTTAAATGAATTATGAAACGTAGTTTTTGAAGAAAAACCACATTCTAAACCAATTGCTACTAAACTGTAATTTTCAAATTCTTTATCTAAAATGAGGCGTTTTATCTCCTCTACACGATATCGATTAATATAGGTTGAAAAGTTTTCGCCCGTTATTGAATTAACTAATTGAGAAACATAACTCGGACTAATACCCAAAATTTCGGCTACAGAATTTCGATCTAGATTACTATCTCTATAAATTTTTTGAACAGAACAAAGATTCTCTAACGTTTGATAATAACTATTATCTTTTGATATTGAAATTTGCTCTTTAATTACGTTTGTTTTTAGAGGCTTCTCTAAAGATTCAACAGTATGTTTCGATTGAATTTTTGATTTCGGTTTACTTATTAACTTTCTAATTTTACTACGGTCGTTAATTAGTTTTAGCTTATAAACGCCAGTATATGCAACCCAATATATAAGCAAAGTAGAAAATAATGCTAGAATTTGTAATGCGTTTAAAATTTCACTTGCAATAAAGGGTGCTAAAATTACTAGAAGCATCAAAGAGCCTAGAATAAAAACTTCAAAAGACCACAAACAAGTCAACCAGCTCTTCTCTTGCTTATGCTTTGAAAATTGAATGAGTTTGTATGTTTTTAATAGAATAAAAGGATAGAAAAAAATAAGAACAACTAAAACAACTACAATTACAATCGTACTAATAATACTATGCAGGTTAACCTCTTCACTAATATTATTGTTTAAACCAAATTCTAAATATGCAAAGACTAATGTTGAAATAAGTGAAGGTATAAACAGCCACAATACTTTTCTACGTTCTAGTTTAGAATAATTAATCTGATTAGCAATAAATAAAAAAATGAATACAGGTAGTAACGCCTCAGAATCGATAACTTCTAAAATTCTTAAAAAATGATACGCTTCAAATAGTTGAGTAATATCCAAAGCAACCTTAAGTAGCGAAAACGAAATAGAAAAAAGTGCAAAAGCAAGAAATTTATTTGCTTTATTTTTAAAAAATGGCGAAAACAGAAGTACTAAACTGATCAAAGTCCCTTGGAAAATTGATATGCTAAGTAAAATTAATTTAAACATTTGTAATTTTTTATTGTCCACAAAGAAATAAATAAAAAAATAAGATTTTCAAAAAACACAAGTATAAATTCTCCCTGCAGAATATTAAAATTTTAGAAAAAAATGTATAGAATTTGAGATGTTCTAAATTGAAGAAGCCTGCAGATTAACGACCTTGACCTTAAGATTCATTAATTCATCTCAGTATCAACATAACCTAATCACTATTATCTGGTTTAAAAATATTGAACCCCATGTATGCACTCATTACAAATAGCTTCCTCATTCTTAAATTAATAATTACGTTTTGGCGAAAGCGAGCTTGCGCGACATAACTGTCATAAAAGCAGATTCATCACTCAAAGAAAAAATGCAGCGGTAAAAGGGTAATAAAAATACAACTGCTGAATATCTATTAACAGAGGTACATTTCAATATAATTTAAGATGCCTAAGTATAGTTTTTTTTATCATTGTAATATTACTAATCTATTTTATTATATGAGAAAATAAAAGTTCAAACATCTACTTTATTGAAAAAGAGCGTGTTTATGTTTTTTTACAATTTAGATAAAATAAAAAAGCTTTAAACATTTAGTTTAAAGCTTTTTAAATAAAATTGTGACCTCGATAGGATTCAAACCTATAACCTCTTGAGCCGTAATCAAGTGCGCTATTCAGTTGCGCCACGAGGCCTTTTTAAGTGGGTGCAAATATACAATATTTTTTAACTTCCATCC
Organism: Postechiella marina; assembly: GCF_039538365.1. Taxonomy (NCBI): domain Bacteria; kingdom Pseudomonadati; phylum Bacteroidota; class Flavobacteriia; order Flavobacteriales; family Flavobacteriaceae; genus Postechiella; species Postechiella marina. Next base: position 97,964 of record NZ_BAABCA010000001.1, on the reverse strand, counting down.
AAATCTTATTTAAAATAATCTTGATTTTTTTTTCATTTATTAAAAACTAAGATAAACTTGTTTTTTCTAGTTGCAATACAAAAGATATACCATAATTAAAAAAATTATTTATTAGATTATTAAAAAACAATTGAAAATGTTAAAATTTAAAAACATGGGATTTTAAGGTATCTTTTGCAATAAAAGTTACACAATATTAAGCTTCTGTATCGTATTTTTATAGTCTAAAATTTAGTCTATGGAAGACATGTTATTCTACGATAGAATGCAATTTGCATTTACTATTACTTTTCACTACTTATTCCCGCAATTAACCATGGGATTATCTTTAATGATAGTTTATTTTAAATGGAAATTTCTACGAACAGATATCGAAAAGTATAATGATGCTGCAAAATTCTGGATGAAAATTTTTGCTTTAAATTTTGCGATGGGTGTTGTTACCGGAATCCCTATGGAATTTCAATTTGGAACCAATTGGGCTAAGTTTTCAGAACTAACAGGCGGAATTATTGGACAAACCTTAGCCATGGAAGGTATGTTCTCATTCTTTTTAGAATCGTCCTTTTTAGGACTGTTTTTATTTGGAGAAAAATTACTAGGTCATAAATTACATTTCGTTACTGGATTTCTCGTCTTTTTAGGCTCTTGGGCTAGTGGCTATTTAATTATTGCGACACATTCCTGGATGCAATATCCTGTTGGCTACGAAATATTAGAAAACGGAAAATTTGTTTTGAACAACTTTGGCGCTTTATTTTCAAACCCTTGGTTGTTGCCATCGTATTTACATAATCAAGCGGCATCCTTAGTAACATCATCATTTGTAGTCGCTGCCATAGGTGCGTTTTACATACTAAACAACAAACATCACGAATTCGGGAAACTGTTCTTAAAAACAGGTGTTATTTTCGGCTTAATTTCTAGTTTATTAGTCGCGTTTCCAACAGGAGATTTAGCAGCCAAAAATGTGGTAAAATACCAACCCGTAACTTTTGCAGCAATGGAAGGCATTTTTGAAACCGAAAAAGGCGGATCGGAAATAGTTTTAATTGGTCAACCCAACGTTTTAGAAAAGAAATTAGATAATAAAATTGCTGTTCCTAACATACTAAGTTTTTTAACCTATCAAAAATGGGATGCCGAAATTAAAGGTTTAAACGAGTTTGATCCTGCAGTTTACCCAACCAATATACCTGGTTTATACTATGCGTATCATATTATGGTTGGCTTGGGTACTATATTTATTGGTTTAATGTTACTAGCAGCGGTACAGTTATTTCGAAAAAAACTCTACAAAACCAAATGGATATTATGGTCAATTATGTTTATGCTGCCATTTCCTTATATCGCTAATACAACAGGTTGGTATACTGCAGAATTAGGCAGACAGCCATGGCTAGTTTACAACCTGCTTAGAACAGCCGATGGTGCTTCACCAACCGTATCTTCAGGTAACACCTTATTTACATTATTAGGTTTTATTGGCTTGTATTTACTTTTAGGCTTACTCTTTTTAATGCTAGCAGGCAAAATAATTAACAATGGACCACAACTAAATCAACAACACTAATTATGGAATTATTTTGGTATATCGTTTTAATGACAATGTTAGCTATTTATGTGGTTTTAGATGGTTACGATTTTGGTGCTGGTATTATACATTTATTCTTTGCTAAAAAAGAAAAAGACAAAAAAGCAATTACTAACGCTATTGGTCCGTTTTGGGATGCTAACGAGGTTTGGCTCATCGCATCTGGAGGCGTATTATTTTTTGCATTCCCAACCTTATACGCCTCTTCTTTTAGTGGCTTCTATTTACCACTTATGATGATTTTATGGCTACTCATTTTCAGAGCTATTGGTTTAGAGTTACGAGGGCAGATTCACAACAAAATGTGGGAATCTATCTGGGACAAAGCTTTCGGAATTTCAAGCTTATTACTTGCTTTATTTTTTGGTATTGCATTAGGCAACGTAGTTAGAGGTGTAAACCTAGGAAACGTTGTTAATGGCGTATCTACACACGAAGCTCATTTTTTCTTCTTACCGCTTTGGAATCCTACTTTTAGTCCCCATGCCGAACAACTTGGAATTATTGATTGGTTTACCCTTTTATTAGGTATTATTGGTGTTATTGCCTTAACCATTCATGGTGCCAATTGGATTATTTTTAAAACCAATTCCGACTTAAATGAAAAACTTAAAAAGGTAGTTTTCAACCTAAACATCGTACTATTAATTTTGGTGATAACCTCCATTTTAGTTTGGCACGTTATCGAACCAAAACCTTTTCATAACTTCTTAAACATCCCGTGGCTATGGATATTTCCAATAATTACCCTAACAGGCTTATTTGGTTTATTTAAAGTAAAAACGTTCAAAAAACATGGCTTAGGATTTTTATTTTCATCACTATTTTTATTTGGTGGTTTAACAACAACCGTCGCCTCTATTTTCCCAAAAGTGTTACCATCAACAAATAGCATAAATCCGGATTTAACGTTGTATAATGTCGCTGCCGATGCATACGGATTATCAGTTGGCGTGTATTGGTTTGCAGTAGCAGCTGTGTTAGTTGCCATTTATACCTTTATACAGTACAAAGTCTTTAAAGGAAAAATGGATGATGTTGGTTATGGCGAACATTAACTAAAAATCTAAAGTTATGACAGGTACGTTAATTTCCTTAATTAGTATTTTTATAGGGATTATAGCGTCAAACCTATTTCCCTATTTTAAACCAAAATATACCTTTGGTTTTACAGGCAATACTTTAATTGGTGTATTCGGGAGCATATTACTCATAAAAACCTTTGGTCGCTTAGGCTTCGATCCGTGGTTCATTATGGAAAACGCAACCTTTCACGCCTCTTTGTTTCTAATAAATGGTGTGGTTTCAAGTTTAGGAAGCATCTTTGGCCTTATCGCTTCAAAAGCTATTTACAACAAATTAAATGCCGATTAATTTCCTTTTAAGCGCGTCCATAATTCCGAAAGTAGCTTTTTAGCATCCCGTTTGCCTTTAGGCATTTCAGTAAATACAACCTCGCCAGTAGCATCAACAGTAATGCTATATTTAAAAACAAAATTTTGAGAATTTGGTTTCATACTCAAAAGTCCGAATCGTAAATCGTTAAAATAAAGTGTATCAGCTTCTTGAGTAATGGTATACCAACCTTCAGAAATAGCAATCATTCGTTTTACTTTTTCGTTTTCAACCAAATCTCCTAATAACGCATGGTTTTTAGGATAACTTTCAAAAGCAATCGGTTTGCTATCAAAAAACGAATAATTCCCCAACAAATACGCATCTTCAGTTTCCGCGTTTGCACTCCAAAGTATGGTATTTAGAGGCGCAGGTCGCGTATCTAATTGCAAATACGATATTTTTTGGTCGGTTAAAGCAGTCTCAAAAGCGTTAAAAGCCACCCATTTTAAAAGAAAGGTTAACAGCAAATAAACCGAACTCACCACCAAACCAATGGTGTTATAAACTCGACGCTTTTTCGAGGTTCGCCTTTGCAGCATCGCAAGAATTAAAAACACCAGAAAAGGCAAGGTATAAAGCGGATCGATAACAAAAATGGTTTTAAAAGCCAATCGTAAATCCATGGGCCAAAATAATTGCGTGCCCCAAGTGGTATGCGCATCTAAAATAGGGTGCGTTACAAAAGCCCAGAAAAACAACCACGACCACCCTTTAAAATCTTTAAAATGCTCATATCTAGATACCAGCCAACCAAAAAGAGGCGCAAAAAGCACCGAAAATAAAACAGAATGTGTAAAACCACGATGTATAGCCAAGGCACTAACCGTATCTGTAAAATGCGATGCAAACACATCAAAATCTGGGATGGTTCCAGCAATAGCGCCGTAAAGCATGGCTTTATTACCAACCTTTCTCCCCAAAACAGCTTCTCCAACTGCAGCACCTAAAACAATTTGTGTTAACGAGTCCATAGTGCTTACAAAAGTAACTTATTACATTTTAAATTCTTATTTTTGAGTATGAATAAGGACCTGCTAAATCAAAAATTCGCTCAAAATCTCGATGCAGATTTAATCGCCGAAATCTCTAAAAACGGCATTTTCAAAACCTTCAAAAAGGACGATATCATTATCGATATCAACCAAACCCTGCAATACATTCCATTACTACTAATCGGCGATATAAAAATAATGCGCGAAGATCCAGATGGCAATGAACTCCTTATTTATTTTCTCGAAGCTGGAGAAACCTGTACCATGTCGCTAACCTGCTGCATGGGCACCTCCAAAAGTAAAATTAGAGCTGTTGCCGAAAAAGATTCCACACTCGTGCTCATCCCCGTCCAAAACATGCAAACCTGGTTTCACAACAACGCCAGCTGGCGCAATTTCATCCTAGAAAGTTACCAAATCCGTTTCGACGAAATGCTCGAAGCCATAGACAATCTTGCCTTTATGAAAATGGACGAACGCCTGCACAAATACCTAAAAAATATGGCAATGGTAAACAGTTCTAAAATTATATCCATAAAACACCAAGACATCGCTAGCGATTTAAACACCTCTCGCGTTGTCATTTCTAGACTATTAAAAAAACTAGAAAACGAAAACAAAATCTCACTCGGTCGCAATAAAATAGAAATTCTTTAAAAACATTTGGGCGTTACCCAAGGGTCGGGCTTTCCGCTACAAGTCCGCGCTCCGTTCCTCCGCTGTGGGCTTTCCACTGCAATCCCTAACGCGAGCCAACCAAGTAACACACCCAAAAACCAGTACCTTCTTTATACTTAAGTAACATTTATTACAGTTACTTAAAACCGTTAGGTTTAAATTCGCACCAAAAATTATAATAAATGGAATCCATTTTAAATCCTTGGCCATGGTATATATCAGGCCCATTAATAGCCTTAGTAATGGCGCTCCTACTCTATTTTGGTAAAACTTTTGGTATGTCGTCTAACCTACGCACCATGTGTAGTATTGCTGGCGCTGGCAAATTTGCCGACTTTTTTAAGTTCGATTGGAAAAAACAAGTCTGGAATTTAATAGTCGTTTTAGGAGCCATAATTGGTGGATTTATAGCGGTAACGTTTTTATCTAACGATAGCCTAACAACCTTAAACCCAACAACCATTACCGAACTGCAAAATATGGGTTTTAAAACACCCGGAGCCACACTTGTACCCACCGAAATGTATAGCGCAGATATATTAGTATCCCCTAAAGCAATGATACTTTTAATTGTTGGCGGTTTATTAGTTGGTTTTGGTACGCGTTACGCTGGTGGTTGCACCTCAGGACACGCTATTACTGGACTAAGCAGCTTACAAAAACCATCGTTAATAGCTGTAATTGGCTTTTTTATTGGCGGTTTAATTATGACTAACTTTATTTTACCCCTAATCTTTTAATATTATGAAAGCTATAAAATTTCTTTTAGTAGGCATCTTTTTTGGTATCGTATTAGTAAAATCCGAAGCTGTATCATGGTATCGTATATACGAAATGTTTAGGTTTCAATCTTTCCATATGTATGGCATCATAGGAACCGCAATTGCCTCTGGAATTCTATTTTTACAAATTTCAAAAAAAGGCTATATAAAAAGCATAAAAGGTGCAGATATTTTTGTTCCTAAAAAAGATAATGGAGTTACACGATACATTATTGGTGGTATTATTTTCGGTTTAGGTTGGGCGCTTGTTGGTGCTTGCCCAGGACCTATGTACATTCTTTTAGGAACCGGAGTTTGGAGCATGCTTATCGTTATTGGCGCTGCTATTGCTGGCACTTTCCTTTACGGTGTTTTAAAAAGCAAACTGCCTCACTAAATGGATTCTACTCAAATTATAGGCTACGTTGGCGCTTTAATTGTTGGTCTTGTTTTAGGCCTTATTGGTGGCGGTGGTTCCATTCTTACTGTACCGTTATTGGTTTACCTTTTAGGCTATAATCCGGTTGTAGCAACAGCTTATTCATTATTTGTTGTGGGCACAACATCTATGGTGGGTACGTACCAAAAATTTAAAAAAGGCTTAGTCGATTTTAAAACAGGTTTAGCGTTTTCATTTCCTTCGTTTCTTGCTGTGTATTTGTCAAGACGTTTTTTAGTTCCTGGCATTCCAGAAACCTTATTTTCTGTTGGCGACTTCCACCTCTCGAAAGGTATGGGCATCATGGTGTTTTTTGCAATTATCATGTTTTTAGCTTCTATATCGATGATTAAAAATGGAAAAGAAAAACAAATAGACCCAGAACCTCAGCCCTATTACAAAACCTTTTTACAAGGCTTAACTATTGGCACCATAACAGGTATTATTGGTGCAGGTGGTGGTTTTTTATATGTTCCTGCTTTAGTAATATGGGCAAAAATACCCATGAAAAAAGCAGTTGGCACTTCTTTAATTATAGTAACAATAAACTCTTTAATCGGTTTTTTAGGCGATGTACAAACCTTAGATATTGATTGGACCTTCCTTTTAACCTTTACCGTAATTTCTATTTTAGGCATTTTAATTGGTGGTGGGCTATCTAAATATATAAGCGGTAAAAAATTAAAAAAGAGTTTTGGTTTTTTTGTAATAATAATGGCGGTTTACATCATTTTTAAAGAGTTAAAATAGTTTTAAGGTAATATAAGTTACAAACCAAAATAATAAGGTTTCGTAATTTTGAATAGTTAATTTATGATAAAGAAATTTTTCGCCTTCGCGGAAATAAAAACAATATTATGCGAATAGAACAAATATATACAGGCTGTTTAGCACAAGGTGCTTATTACGTAGAATCTAACGGAGAAGTTGCTATTATCGATCCGCTTAGAGAAACACAACAATATGTAGATAAAGCTAATAAAGAAAACGCAAAAATTAAATATATTTTTGAAACGCATTTTCATGCAGATTTTGTTTCTGGCCATGTAGATTTAGCTAAAAAAACTGGTGCTACTATTATTTATGGTCCGGGAGCAGAAACAACTTATGATATTCATTCTGCCAAGGATAACGAAACCTTTAAACTAGGAAACATTACTATAAAAGTATTGCACACACCTGGACATACTTTGGAATCTTCGACGTTTTTATTATTTGACGAAAACGGAAAAGAGCATGCTATATTCTCTGGCGACACTTTATTTTTAGGCGATGTTGGAAGACCTGATTTGGCTATTAAATCTGATTTAACAAAAGAAGATTTGGCTGCAATGCTATATGATTCTCTACGCGAAAAGATAATGACACTTCCAGACGATGTTATTGTTTATCCTGCACATGGCGCAGGTTCTGCTTGCGGAAAAAACTTAAGTAAAGAAACGGTTGGTGTTTTAGGCGATCAGAAAAAAACAAATTATGCTTTAAGAGCAAATATGACCAAAGCTGAATTTGTAAAAGAAGTGCTGAATGGTATTGCACCACCACCGCAATATTTTGCAAAAAATGCGATGATGAATAAATCGGGATACAACGATTTTGAAACGGTTTTAAAGCAAGGCGACACCGCCTTAACACCAGAGCAATTTGAGGCTATTGCTAACAACGAAGATGCTTTAGTGCTTGATGTGAGAACCCAGGATGAATTTGTTAAAGCGCATATTCCAAATTCAATATTTATTGGTATTAATGGGGGTTTTGCTCCTTGGGTTGGCGCTTTAATTACCGATTTAAAGCAACCTATTCTTTTGGTTAGTCCAAAAGGTAGAGAAGAAGAAACCGTTACACGATTATCTCGTGTGGGTTACGATAATACTTTAGGCTATCTTGAAGGTGGCATTGAAGCTTGGAAACATGCTGGAAAAGATATTGAAACAATCACTTCAATCTCTGTTGATGCTTTTAATAAAGAGTTTAATACTAAAACCATTAATGTTTTAGATGTTAGAAAAGATGGGGAATACTCCTCTGAGCATCTTGTAGGCGAACAAGTGCAACATTTTGCTTTAGATTATATTAATGAAAACATGAATGCCATTGATAAGGACAAAACCTATTACGTGCATTGTGCTGGTGGTTACCGATCGGTAATTGCTGCATCTATTTTAAAAGCACGAGGCTTTAACAACTTAATTGATATTGCTGGTGGATTTGCTGCTATAAAGCAAACAGAATTACCTATTACAAACTATGTTTGTCCGTCAACTTTATAATAAATAAATGTAGAATTAATTAATAGTAAATTATTCTAAGTATATAATTGCCTTAAAAATTAAGTAACCTTTAGTGTTTATTTAAGTTTTAAGGCTGTTCTTTTTTTAAACAATTTCTGCACTTAAACCTGCTTCTAGTAGCATGGTACAACGCGGTTTTAAATCGTCTAGCAATCCTGTTTTTACAGTACATTTACCATTATGGTGCACAATAATAGAGCACTGCTCTGCTTGTTCTGGTGTATGTTCGCAAGCATAAATAAGTGTTTCTATAACATGATCGAAGGTATTTACATCGTCGTTGTGTAATACTATCTCGTTTTGAGTTAACACCTCTTCTTGCAATAATAATTCTTCTAATGTTTTTTCTTTTGTACTCATAATTGTATTTGTCTAAATTGGGGTGGAGACCTAACAAATTTTATACTAATTTAAAAATTTTAATGATACCCAATTGTTTCTTTCTAATTTTTCTTCAAATTTTAACAAATGCTTTTCGCACTCTGCTTGAATAATAGGAATGTCTGTATTGTAAAATCCGCTTAAAAAAAGCATCCCATTTTTATTAAGGCAAGACACGTATGTTTCCATGTCTTGAAGTAATATATTACGGTTAATATTTGCTATAATAACATCGTACTTTTTATCTTTTAATACACTAGCATCGCCTTCTATAACTGTAATGTGTTTAGAGTTGTTGCGCTGTACGTTTTCTAAACTATTTAGGTAACACCAATTATCATAATCTACAGCATCTAATGGTTTTGCGCCTTTTATTTCTGCAAGAATAGCTAAAACGCCTGTACCACATCCCATATCTAAAACAGATTTACCTTCTAAATCGTTTTTTAAAATATGCTGAATCATCATGTGTGTGGTTTCGTGGTGCCCTGTGCCAAAACTCATTTTTGGTTCTATTACTATATCGTATTTTGTATTGGGTTTTTCGTGAAAAGGTGCGCGTACAGAACAGGCATTGTCTACAATAATAGGGTTAAAGTTTTTTTCCCATTCTTGATTCCAGTTGGTTTGCTCTATTTCGTTAAACTGATAAGAGATTTGAAACTCGTTGGATTCTAAAATTTGAATGTTATCTAAAATATTAGCATTCCATTCTTCTTTTTGAATATAAGCTGTAACTCCATACTCGGTTTCTACAAAACTTTCGAAACCTGCATAACCTAATTCTGCTATTAAAATTTCTACTCCGGGTTGTAATGGTTTTACTTTAAACTCGTAACCTATATATATGATGTTTGACATGCTTATTTATTTTTCGAGTACAAAGATAACGGTAAAAACTATGATTCTTTATACCTAAATGTTAAAAAGTATGGGTTGGGTTTATTACTTTTTGGGTACAAAAAAACCTGTAAGATTTTAAATTTTACAGGTTTTTATTTTATGTCTGTACTGTACAAGTACGCCCGCGTTAGGGATTGAACGATTGTTGGAGCTCCTCGCAGAGAGCGACTCGTGAAAGCCCGCCCCTTGTGGTAACGCCATAAATCGTGTTAATTTAAAATGCGTTTACTATTGCAAAAAAATCTTCTGCTTTAAGAGATGCGCCTCCTATTAAGCCTCCGTCTACGTCTGGTTTAGAGAAAATTTCTTCTGCATTTGCTGGCTTAACACTACCACCGTAAAGAATTGAAACTCCATCGGCTACATCGTTACCATATTTATCTGCTAATGTTTTTCTTATAAATGCATGCATATCTTGTGCTTGCTCTGGACTTGCTGTTTCGCCTGTACCAATAGCCCAAACTGGCTCGTAAGCTAACACTATATTTTGAAATGCTGCTGCGCCTAAATGAAACAATGCATTTTTTATTTGATTACCCACTACGGTTTCTTCGTTTCCTGCTTTTCTGTCTGCTAATTCTTCTCCGAAACAGAAAATAACACGCATTCCTTTTGCTAAAGCTGCATCTACTTTTTTGGCTAACAACTCGTCTGTTTCATTAAAATACTCACGACGCTCGCTGTGTCCTAAAATAACAGTTTTAACACCAATACTTTGTAACATACTTGCGCTAATTTCGCCTGTGTATGCCCCGTTTTCTGCAAAGTGCATGTTTTGTGCAACAACTTCTATTTTAGATTCTTTTAGAGCTTGGCTTGCTTGGTATAAGTTTGTATACGTTGGCGCAACCATAATCTCTGCGTTTGATGTTGCTTCTTGATTTTTTAAGTCGTTTAATAATGATTCTGTTTGTGCTAAATCATTATTCATTTTCCAGTTTCCTGCTACGATATTTTTTCTCATAATGGTCGTACTAACCTTCAAAATGGAGAAGGATTGTTTATTTTTAGATTAATATTTTCTGTTCTTAAAAACAAAAATAGTTAATTTTTTAATGCTTCTATCAACTTATCGTCATCAGCTTCAATAACATTAAATACAACGATTTCGCTAGACTTATTTATAACCATATATCTAGGAATCCAGCTTATTTTTGCGAAATCTGCAAAGTCACAATCTTTTCCGTTAGGCATATAATAGTGATCGCCTACTACATCGTATTTTTTTATGCCTCTTTTCCAGGCATCTTCTCCTCTATCTAAAGATAAAAATACGTAGGCTACATCTGGAAATTGGGTTTGTAATGCTTTTACTTTTGGCATACCTTGAATACAGTCGCCACACCAAGATGCCCAAATATCTATTACAACATTTTTGCCTTTATGTTTTTCTAATATGCTTTTAAGGGTTATGGTGTTACCTTCTATATTTTTAAATGTATCGTTTAAGGCTTTAGTAGAAAAGGCTTTAGGCTCTTCTTTACAGCTTAAAAGCCCTAGAAATAGTATTATTATGTATTTAAATTTGTTCATGATTTTGAGTTTTGCGATAATGAGGTTTTCGCTTTCGCGGAAATTAAATTATTCTAGTTTTACTTTTGGATCTAACCAAACATAGATTAAGTCGACAAAAATATTTATAATTACAAAAAGAGTTGCTATTACTAAAACTGCACCCATAATTACGGGTAAGTCTAATGTATTTAAGGCGTTTACTATTTCTTTGCCAAGACCGTTCCACCCAAAAATATACTCTACAAATACTGCGCCTGCCAACATGGATGCAAACCAACCTGAAATTGCTGTTACTACTGGGTTTAATGCATTTTTAATGGCGTGTTTTTTAATTATTTGAAATTCGCTTAAACCTTTTGCTCGTGCGGTTCTTATATAATCTTGATTAAAAACTTCTAATAGTGAATTACGCATTAATTGAATAACAACCGCTAATGGACGAATACCTAAAACTACTGCTGGAAGTATTAAGTTTTTCCATTTTATATGCATAGATTCTCCAAAATCGTCTAGCTCGTATAGGCTACCCGTCATTTCTAAATTGGTGTATTTATGTAATACATAACCAAATAACCATGCAAACAGAATGGCGCTAAAAAAGGATGGGACACTCATACCTAACGTGCTAAATATTTGAATGGTTTTATCTAACCATTTATCTTTATATAGAGCAGATACAATGCCTAAAGCAACACCTAGAATTATAGCTATTACAATAGCAGATATAGCTAAAACAAATGTATTAGGTAATGTTTCTGCCAAAACCTGACTTACCTTTTTACCTTGTTTTGTAAAAGATTCTCTTAAATATGGTGGCTTTATTACGGTTGTTGTATTGCCTATTGTAAAAAGTTTTATGGCCTTATATTTATTTACTCTTAAAAAGGTGTAATCTTCTTTATTATTGGAATGAAAGGAGATTGGCAATAAATCGTTTATGTAATATAAATACTGTGTTTTTAAAGGTTTATCGAATCCGTATTTTTGTTTTACTGTTTTAACCTGCTCTGCTGTTTGGTTTTGGCCTAACATCATTTTTGCAGGATCGCCAGGAAGCACATTAAATAATAAAAATATAACCGTTACTACTCCAAATAAAGTGAGTAGTGCATAACCTGTTTTATTTAATAAATAGTTTATCAGTTGCTTTAGTTATTATTAGGTTTTGTTTAATACTAGTTAATAGCTTATTCTTTGGCTTTTAGAACAATATTAACAAAACTTGAATAATTGATATTATTGGTTTTGTTAATAGCATCTAGAATATTGCTTTTATATCCTTTCTTTAAACACAAATACTTCTTTTTTGTTTTCTTTTTAACAAATTATCTGCTTTTTCTTGAGTTAATATTTCTTTGTTAATAGAATAAACTGTTTCTTAATCTTTAATAGACTACTCTGGCTTCCTTTCTACTTTGGGTAATTCTAATAAATTTAAATCGTTATAATGTACTTTTTGTTTTATAGTGCCTTTATCCATTTCTAAAATACCAGGATTTGCACGAACAATTGTTTTTAAGGCTTTTTCGTCGCATAAATAAAATTCGAAATCTAATTTATAAGCTTCCTTTATGCGTTGTTTTGCCTCTTCGCCAGATGCTGTTAAACCAATAATTTTATAGCCTTGCCTTAAGGCTTCGTCTTGTAATGCTTTAAGTTTTAAAGCTCCTTGGGTTTCTATTTTATCTAAATTATAAGATATAACAACTACTAAATTGTCTTCGTTTAAAAACTGTGTTGTTAAATCTTCGTCGTTACTTTCTATAGAAAAATCGTAAATTGGTGGTTGGTAACCTTCTGTAATCATCTTACTATCTACACTTATAAAATCACCTTTAACTGTTGGATAAGAACCATCTGTTGTTATTGTTTTTTCTTCGCCATTTACATTAAATTTCCAATAAAATTCTTGAACAGGTTTTGCTGCATCTTCAGGAATACTCATACCTTCTTGAATGTTAGCGCCTATTTTATAAGCTCTAAAATCTTTAGCTGGTAAATGCATTAGCACATGGTAACCAAACCATAAACTAAAAATAAAACTAAGTAAAGCTAAAATAGTGGTTTGTAATTTGCCAAAAACTGGTTTTATGTATTTTAAACCAATAACAAGTATTAATATAAAAAATAAGAGTATTAAATCTTTTGTAAAACTCTCCCAAGGTGTTAATTTTAAAGCATCGCCAAAGCATCCACAATCTTTTACTTTATCAAAATAAGCCGAGTAAAAGGTTAAGAAAGTAAAAAACACAATCATAGCTAATAAGCTCCATATTGTAAATTTAGGTTTATAACCAATAAGCAAGAAAACACCTAAAACAACTTCGAAAATAACAACTAAAACAGAAATCATTAATGCATACGGAATAAAAAATTCTACATTTAAAACATCTGCACTAAAATATTCTTGAAGCTTGTACGAAAACCCTAAAGGATCGTTTAACTTAATCATTCCAGAAATAATGAATAAAACTCCAACAAATACTCTACTTAAGGCTACTAATATTTTCATAAATTATATTGAATTAAAAATGGTAATCGGCAATCTATTCTCCTAAGTGAATCATGGCAAAAACAGCGTAATTAATCATATCTTGATAATTAGCATCTATACCTTCGCTAACTAAAGTTTTCCCTTTGTTGTCTTCTATTTGCTTAACACGCAACAATTTTTGTAAAATTAAATCGGTTAAACTACTTACACGCATATCTCGCCAAGCTTCGCCATAATCATGGTTTTTATCTTCCATTAATTGCTTGGTTATTGCTACTTGCTTTTCGTACAACTCTGTTGCCTCTTCTGTAGATAAGTCTGGTTGTTCTACAACACCTTTTTCTAACTGAATTAAAGCCATTACAGCATAGTTTATAATACCTATAAATTCGCTTACTTCGCCTTCATCAACCTTTCTCACCTCGTTTTCTTGCAAACCACGAATACGTTGCGCTTTTATAAAAATTTGATCTGTTAGAGATGGCAAACGTAATATGCGCCATGCACTACCATAATCAGACATTTTTTTAGTAAATAAGTTTTTACAAGTGTTTATAATAGCGTCGTATTGTTTTGAAGTATCTTGCATAAATTATATTGAATTTTGCGTAAATTTCGCTTAAATTGTTTAAAGTGCAAAACCTGTTGTATAAACTTTAATATTTAATGTATAAATGTTGCTGCTCGTAAACAAATAATTAATTTTGTATAGGCTTTAATAGCTTTTTTAACTCACTTTAAATTTTATTTATTTTAATAAAAATATGACCATAAATTGTAAAGGCAAACTTATAGATTTATCGACTCCAAAAGTTATGGGTATTTTAAATATTACTCCAGATTCGTTTTACGATGGTGGTGCCCATAAAAATGAAAAAGACATACTAAACCATGTCGATTTAATGCTAAATGAAGGTGCTACTTTTATAGATATTGGTGCTTACAGCTCGCGCCCAAATGCAGCACATGTTAGCCAAGATGTTGAGTTAAAACGTATTTTACCTATTATAAGTTTGGTTTTAAAAACTTTTCCAGAAACTTTAATTTCTGTAGATACTTTTAGAAGCCAAGTAGCAAAACAAACTATTGAAGCTGGCGCTGCTTTAATTAACGATATTTCTGCAGGTAAATTAGACAATGATATGCTACAAACTGTTGCTAATTTACATGTGCCATACATTATGATGCATATGCGAGGCACACCGCAAACCATGCAACAACAAACCAATTACAATAATTTAACTAAAGACATTATTTTTTACTTTTCTGAGCGTATCGCTCAAGCCAAAAAACTTGGTATTGCAGATATGATTGTTGATCCTGGTTTTGGTTTTGCAAAAACATTAGAACAAAACTTCGAGCTTTTAAATGAGTTAGAATTATTAAAAATGCTTGACAAGCCAATTCTTGCTGGTATTTCTAGAAAATCTATGATATACAAAAAACTAGAAATATCTGCTAAAGAAGCACTTAATGGCACATCGATTTTAAACACTGTTGCTCTACAAAAGGGAGCTTCAATTTTACGTGTACACGATGTTAAAGAAGCTTTAGAGTGTGTTAAACTGCTTGAGGCTTTAAATTAATTTATTGGTTATTTATAAATTATGAAAAACATATTATACTGCTTTATTTTAATAGTTTTATTTTCTTGTGGAAAAGACAAAGTGATATTACTTCCGGAAATAAATCATTCTAAAATATCTGAAATACAAGATGTATCTGCTGCCTATTTATTTTATGATGAAACTAAAAAAGATAGTGTAGAATTAAACCGAAAAAATTTAATTAGCACAACAAATTGGCTCGTTAACGTAGATAAACGCTTAACATTAAAACAAGCCATGCCACATATAAAATATCTACAAGAAAAAAAGGCCAATTCAAGTCATAAAAAAGAAAACGTTAAAAACTTTTTTACTTGTAACAATAGCATAAAAAAGAGCTTAGGTTTTGTTGAATTTACAAAACAAGACTATATTTTAACTCATGCAAATAATGCACTGAATCTAGAAGAAATATATTGGCTTAACTTCTACTCTAAAGACTCCATTACCTTAACGGTTAACTCTAAAAACAGTTCTATAACTCGAAAAATTACAACACTAAATTATCTAGACTCTTATTTAAAAGACCTTTTTTCTAAAAATGAGATTGATAACCATAATTTAAAAATGAACTTATATTTTAATACCAATCTTACGTTTCAAAATTATATTTCATTTAAATCTACATTAAATAAACTAGATTTTAGTCCTATTGAAATATCAAACAACGAATACATTTATTAACCATATTTTACTAAATTTACCAAAACCCACAGCCATTGGAGATATTTGATAATATTATAGATTTAAATCTTATAGACTATATAGATGTTATTCTTGTGGCACTTCTACTCTACTATGTTTATAAACTAATAAAAGGTACAGTAGCAATAAATATTTTTATTGGTATTATTATTATTTATTTGGTTTGGAAACTTACCGAATTTTTAAACATGGAACTGCTAACTAGCATTTTTGGTGGTTTTATGAAGGTGGGCATTATAGCTTTAATTGTAGTTTTCCAGCCAGAAATTAGAAAATTTCTGCTTATGGTTGGTTCTACTAATTTTAATAGACGACGCGATTTTTTACAAAAATTCAACTTTTTAAAAACAGATACAGTTGAAGATAATACAGATATTGAAGCTATTATTTCGGCATGTAACAAAATGTCTATGTCTAAAACTGGTGCTTTAATTGTGTTAGAACGAAACAACAATTTAGATTTCCTTTTATCGTCTGGAGACGAAATGAACATAAAGGTAACCCAGCCTATTATAGAGAGTATTTTTTTTAAAAATAGCCCGTTACACGATGGCGCTATTATTGTAGACGATAATATTGTAAAAGCAACACGTATTATTTTACCTGTAAACAACGAAAAAAATATTCCGCAACGCTTTGGTTTGCGTCATAGAGCAGCAATAGGCATTACCGAAAAAACAGATGCAGTTGCGCTTGCTGTTAGCGAAGAAACCGGACATATTTCTTATTTTAAAAATGGTGAATTTGTAGTTTACGAAGACACTACAGATTTAACAAATATGATTAAAAAAGATTTAGGTTAAGCCACCTCTTCTTTTAAAAACTGAACTTCGTATAAATTCTTATAATATCCGTTTTTTATTTGAAGTAACTCTTCATGCGTACCTTGCTCCATAATATTACCAGCATCCATAACTATAATTTTGTCTGCCTTTTTTATGGTAGCCAAACGGTGTGCAATAACTATAGACGTTCTACCTTTTGTAATTTTATCGGTTGCATTTTGAATAAGTTGTTCTGAATAAGAATCGACAGAAGATGTTGCCTCATCTAACACTAAAATGCTTGGGTTTGTTACATAAGCTCTTAAAAAAGAAATTAGTTGACGTTGCCCTGAAGACAACATAACACCACGTTCTTTTACATTATAGTGGTAACCGTTTGGCAAACTCGATATAAAATCGTGCACACCAATATCTCTAGCAGCTTGCTCTACTTGTGCCTCAGTTATTTCTGGATTATTTAAAGTTATATTATTTAAAATAGTATCTGCAAATAAAAATACATCTTGTAATACCACTGCTATTTGGCTACGTAAAGAATGCAAGGTAACTTCTTTAATATCAAAATTATCAATAGAAATTACACCAGATTTAATTTCGTAAAAACGATTTAATAAGTTAATAATTGTAGACTTTCCTGCTCCAGTAGCTCCAACAATAGCCACAGTTTCTCCTGCTTTAACATTAAAAGAAATGCCTTTTAAAACAGCTTCATCTTCAACATAATTAAAAAACACATTCTCGAAATTTATATCTCCTTTAAAATTTTTGGCTATATGCTTTCCTGTATCATCAATTTGCGATGTTGTATCTATTACCTTAAACACTCTATTGGCAGCAACCATACCCATTTGCAAGGCATTAAACTTATCGGCTATTTGCCTTAATGGTCTAAATAATTTTGGAATAAACATAACAAAAGCAAACAAAACACCTTGTGTAGCAGTACCATCTACAACCGATGCTAAACCACCATACCAAACCACTAACCCTGTAACTGCAGATGCACAAAAATCTGGAATTGGAAAAAATATTGAGTTATACCAAATTGTTTTTAACCACCCTTTTTTATGGCGTCCGTTAATAGTTTTAAAGTTTTCGTTTTCAACATCTTCTCGTGCAAACAACTGTAATATTTTCATGCCTGTAATACGCTCTTGCACAAAAGAGTTTAAGTTAGATACCTCGTTTCTCACTTCCTCAAAAGCAGTTTTCATGTATTTTTGAAAAACCTTGGTGGCGTATAAAACCACTGGTAACATAGCAAACACTATTAAACTTAATTTCCAGCTCATTATAACCATAACTATAGATACAACAATCATGGTTAAAAAATCGCGAAAAATCATAAATAAACCTTGTCCAAAAATATCGGCAATGCGCTCCATATCTGTAACAGAGCGAGTAATTAACACACCAACAGACGAGTTATCGTAATACTTCATTTTAAAACGAAGTAAATGGTTAAATAATTTAACCCTTATATCTTTTACAACACTTTGCCCTAGCCAACCCGAGTAGTAAATAAATAATAGTTGAAAAACAAACTCTGCAAACAAAAGCCCAACCATTAACAGAATAAAAAATAAAAAGCCTTCGCTTACCCTATTTGTTAAATTAGTGTCTATAGCCTGTTGTAATAAATACGGTGTAGACACACCTAAAATGGCTATTAAAATAACAGAACCAAACACCCCCGAAAAAACAAGGTTATAAGGTTTTATAAATTGAAAAAGACGTTTAAACAAGCCTATATCAAATAATTGTTCTTTTTTATTACTCATTTATATTTTTTATATCTTCTGGATATTCAATTTTTGTTAAATAAAGTGCGTGTGCTGGAACAGAAAAACCAGCTTCGCTCCTATTTTTAGATTTTATTATACGATGTAAGTCTTCAACCTCCAATTTACCAATCCCTATATTAATCATAGTACCCACAATGGCTCTAACCATATTTCTTAAAAATCGATTGGCTTTTATTACAAAATGGAGTTCGTTATTTTTAACAAACCACTCGGCTTTCATAATATCACAATTATACGTTTTTACATCGGTATTTGTTTTCGAAAAGCATTGAAAATCTTTATACTGAAATAAAATTTTAGCAGCTTCATTCATTTTATCAATATCCAATTGCTGTTTAACAAAAAAAACATGATCGAAAGTAAAAGCATTTTTTACTAAAGACACTCTATATAAATATTCCCTACTCGTTGCTGCAAAACGCGTATGTGCATCGCTATTTACCCTAAAAAGGTCTTGAACAGCAATATCTTTTGGTAAAAAGGAGTTGAGTTTATAAATTAAATTACAATTCTTTAAATCTATATTTATATCAAAATGTGCATACATTTCTGTAGCATGCACACCAGTATCTGTACGCCCTGCTCCCATAATAGATATTGGCCTGTTTAAAAGTGTAGACAAGGCTTTTTCTATAACTTCTTGTACCGATATAGCATCGGGTTGAATTTGCCAACCGTGATATGCACTACCATTATATGAAAGTTTTATAAAATATCGCAAGCTATTTCTATACTTTTGTTTTAAATACTTTTAAAGAACAAAGATAGATAGATTTGTTGTCCTGCCGAAACGGGTAATCTTAATTATATATTAAAATAATTAACACAACGTATTTTATTAAAAGTATAAAGAAATAAAAGTTGCATAAATGAAGAAAATATTATTACTCTCTGATACCCATAGTTATATAGATAACGATATTTTAAAGTATGTTAAACAAGCCGACGAGGTTTGGCATGCAGGCGATATTGGAGATCTTAAAGTTACCGATGCTATTAAAGAATTAAAACCTTTACGGGGTGTTTATGGTAATATTGATAATTCTGAAATTAGATTAGAATTTCCTGAAAACAATCGGTTTATGTGCGAAGATCTTGATGTTTGGATAACACATATTGGAGGTTACCCCAAAGCCTATAATATTAGAGTGCGAGAAGAGATAAAAGCAAATCCGCCAAAACTTTTTATTACTGGTCATTCGCATATTTTAAAAGTTATGCCCGATAATAAATTAAATTTACTACACATGAATCCTGGGGCTGCGGGCAAACATGGCTTTCATAAAGCAAGAACTATGCTTAGATTTACTATTGATGGTAAAAAAATTGATAATCTAGAAGTTATTGAATTCCCAGAGAGATATCCAAAATCTTAAATCTATCACAAAGTATAGGCAATACACCCCAAGTAATTAGATGATAAGTTGTAGTTTTGTATGCATAATTAAATTTAAAAGATAATTAAAATTTATGAGTCAAGTAAAAGAAAATGATACGGTAAAAGTTCATTACACAGGCAAGCTAAACAACGGTCAAGTTTTTGATAGCTCATTAGAGAGAGAGCCTTTAGAGGTAACTTTAGGTCAAGGAGCTTTAATTCCTGGTTTTGAAAAAGGTATTATTGACATGAAATTGAATGAAAAGAAAACAATAAATATTCCGGTTACTGAAGCTTATGGCGAGGTTAGAGAAGACTTATTATACGATGTAAAAAAAGAACAATTACCTCAAGATATGGCTCCTGAGGTTGGTATGGGCCTAGCATCGAAAGATCAAGAAGGCAGAGAAGTACAATTTCGTGTTGCAGAGGTACACGAAAACCACATAGTTGTTGATGCTAACCACCCGTTAGCTGGTCAAGAATTAATTTTTGATTTAGAAGTGGTAGAAATTAAATAAGTAATTATTACTACATAAAATTTAAAAAGTCTGGATATATTCCAGACTTTTTTGTTTTTAAATAACTTTAGGCTTAAGTCAGGTTTATCAAGATTTACGCTAGTAATTAAAACATCTATAACTTTGTTTAAGCTCTTTTACGTTGTTACAGTTATACTGGATAAAAGCGATTTCTTATAATTCAAATCTATCTTTTTTAAAGTAAAACAAAAAAAAGCCCAAGATCTTCATCTTGGGCTAACGCACTTAATTAATGATGTTAGGTGTTTATCGTAATCTATCTACAGATTTTACAAGATCTTCATCCTTCTTAATGGCCTTATTAGCTAAAGCCAACAATACGATAGAAATAATAGGGATGAACATGCCAATACCTTTCTCTGAAACCGCCGTTTCTCCAGATAAATTTAGAGATTGATATACAAAAAAGCCTAATAAAATAAAGTTTAATATGATGTTAAGACGTCCCAACATAAATTGAGACTTCCTGTTTTTATACATAAATATTGAAATTACTGATAATAATGCAGAGCCTAAAAACAGACCTAAATACAGCATATTATCTTTTGCAAACATATGTACACCCTCGTTATTTACCCATAAATGTAGTACAAAAATGAGCCCTGCAGAGACTCCTGCAGCTAGTAAAAGGTATATGCTTTGTATGCGTTGTAACATGTTTTTATAAAACTAGAGTGCTAAAATAATAGTTTCTTTTATAAAATTACCCCAAAAAATTAAAATAAAGTTGTATAATTGCATTAATAATTCCCAACAACCACTATTGCAGGTTGTTAATTCTTCAGATAAAAATTATTTTTTTCAGAATTACACATATTTATATCCAATAATAGCATAAAACATCAATGTTTGAAATTTCACAACTAAAAGCAAAAAAGCTCGCCGATTTACAAGAAATCGCAAAAAAACTGAACGTTCCTAAATATCGTTCCTTAAAAAAATTAGATTTAGTATACCAAATATTAGATCAACAAGCTGCAGATCCAAACGCAGTAAAAGATGTTGTTGCTCCTGTAGATAAAGCAGAAACTAAAGAAGCAAAAGCACCTGCGCCTAGAAAACCTAGACAACGTGTGCAAAAACAACCAGTTAAGCGAGAAACAAAACCAGTTGCAGAAAAAGCACCTACTACAGAAGCTGCTCCTGCTCCAGAAAAACAAGAAACAACTGCTCCTGCTCCAGAAAAAGCAAAAGCACCAGATACGCAAGAAAAAAAGCCTGCGCGTAATAAACCAAATCCTAGGCCAAAACCAAACCCTAGAGACAATCAAAAAACACAACAAAAAAGAGATAACAATAACCAGCATAAAAACAAAAATCAAAAAAATGGTAATGTTGATGCTGGTAATAAAGACGGACGCAACAGATACCGCGAACCAGATTTTGAATTTGATGCCATTATAGAAAGTGAAGGTGTTTTAGACATTATGCAAGATGGTTATGGTTTTTTACGCTCGTCTGATTATAACTATTTATCGTCTCCAGACGATATTTATGTATCGCAATCTCAAATACGTTTATTTGGTCTTAAAACCGGAGATACAGTCTTAGGTCATGTACGTCCGCCAAAAGAAGGCGAAAAATATTTTCCTTTAATTAAGGTTAGTAAAATTAATGGACAAAGCCCTAATGTAGTTAGAGACCGTGTTGCTTTCGAGCATTTAACCCCGTTATTTCCTCAAGAAAAATTCAACCTTGCAGAAAAACAAGCTACCATTTCTACAAGAATTATGGACTTGTTTGCTCCTATTGGTAAAGGGCAACGTGGTATGATTGTATCGCAACCAAAAACTGGTAAAACCATGTTACTAAAAGATGTTGCAAACGCTATTGCAGCCAACCATCCTGAGGTGTACCAAATGATTTTACTTATAGACGAACGCCCAGAAGAGGTAACAGATATGCAACGTAATGTACGTGGCGAAGTAATAGCCTCTACCTTTGATAAAGAAGCGCACGAACACGTAAAAATAGCTAATATTGTACTAGAAAAAGCAAAACGCTTGGTAGAGTGTGGCCACGATGTGGTTATACTTCTAGATTCTATAACGCGTTTAGCAAGAGCCTACAATACAGTACAACCAGCCTCTGGTAAAATACTAAGTGGTGGTGTAGATGCTAATGCTTTACACAAACCAAAACGCTTTTTTGGTGCTGCTAGAAACATAGAAAATGGAGGCTCTTTAACCATTATTGCTACTGCACTTACAGAAACTGGCTCTAAAATGGACGAGGTTATTTTCGAAGAATTTAAAGGTACTGGTAACATGGAGTTACAATTAGATAGAAAAATATCTAACCGTAGAATATTCCCAGCTATCGATCTTACATCTTCAAGCACACGTAGAGACGACATTCTTTTAGATGCAAACACCATACAACGTATGTGGGTAATGCGCAAATATTTAGCAGACATGAACCCTGTAGAAGCTATGGAGTTTATTAACGATCGTTTTAAACAAACAAGAAGTAACGAAGAGTTTTTAATTTCTATGAACGGATAAAAACAACTCTATAATACATAAGCTAAGCCTTGATTTTTTCAAGGCTTTTTTTTGTGCCTAATTTTTTATTTAGGGCGTTACCACAAGGGTCGCGCTATCCATTATATCTTTTTAAAACAGTCTTTTATTATTATAAAAAACACAACTACCTATTTAGTTTATTACCTAGCTAAAAAACAGAAGTTTCCCTAAGTTTTAAAAAGGATGCCATTTCTATCGCTAACGCAAAAGCAGCATTAGTACATAAAGACTAATGTTTATTAAAAACCTTTACACCAGCCTCAATACGAGTTCTTAAATAATTTTGACGCGGTACAACAGGACAAGAAAACTTTTCGTTGTAAGCACAATAAGGATTATAAGCTTGATTAAAATCTATTTCCATTATGTTACCCTCTGGAATACGAGCATCAATATAACGACCACCACCATAAGTTTCTTCGCCATTAGTCTCGTCTAAAAAAGGTAAAAACAAATAATTTTCTAACCCCTCTTGTTGCATTGTATCTTGGCCTTGATATACATTCAATCTATATGGTTTTCCCTTTAATTCAAAAGTTAAAACACCATAAACACGCTCTTTAGACAGTCTGCTAGTTGTTGTTTTCATATTAAACCACTTAGAGTTTGGTGTACGTTCTAAACTTGCTTTTACCACATAAGTGCTATCGAATTTAAAAAACTCTAAACCTTCAAAATCTTTTCTATCTTTATTTTTTAAAGGCGATGTAGAGGCATCTTTATACTCTGCATTTAAAGCTTTCTGAAATTCGGTATCACCCTTTAAAGGGCGTTTATCTTGTGCACAGCTTAGTGTTGACATAGATATAACAAAAAGTAAAAAAAGTATTCGCATTAGTTATTTGGGTTAAAAGATGGATTTGTATTTAATTGGTAAGACGACTTTAAACTACTAGAAAAGTTGTTAAACGTATTTTCGTCTGCAAAAGCCTTAATTTTTTCCGGATCAAAATTTCCTTGTAAATAATAGGCTGTAGTTTCTGTTTTATTACTGTTAAATATAATAGCATCGGTTACAACCACACCAATTTCTTTTACAGATACAATTCTAACTTGCTCAATCTCGTTTTTTCTAAAAACATCGATATAACCATTATTAGTAACCGCATTCATTTCCTCTATTAACTCTTCACGCTTAAAGTTATTAACGTTTTTTAAAGTAATATATTTAACATCTGTAATATTACCAATAGCACTTTTTACATCAGGGGAAATGTTACTTAAAACAGCCTTCATAAAATTAGGAACCTGAAACGATGTTGCCCCTAAATCTGTTTTATGTGCATTATAAAACCCTTGAAAACTACTTCCGCAAGAAAAAATTAAAGCAGAAAAAGTCAGTAATAGCAGTACTTTTTTCATTTTATAATATTTTATTTCTTTTCAAAAATACAATTTCAAATTATTTTATTTAGCTTTGTATTAATATAATAAAACAAAAATGCGTAATAACGTCACTATTTATAGAAAACAATGGACCTCTTGTTTAAAGACAAGAAGATGGGCTTGTTGCATATTGTGGTGATATAATTATAAAATATTACAATATTTAAAAAGTCCGACTTCGCAGTCGGACTTTTTATTTTTAGTCTAATCTAGACTTTTAACTAAAACCAAAAATTTGAAAACAGAAACTTGAACACCTAGAACTAATGCAAAAACTATTTAACAATTATCTAAACACATTTAAAGGATTGTCTAACGAAGTATGGTGGCTTGCTCTAATTACACTTATTAATAGAGCTGGTACAATGGTTATTCCATTTTTATCGTTATACTTAATTAAGAGTCTTAATTTTACATTAAGCGATGTAGGTTGGGTAATGAGCGCTTTTGGTTTGGGCTCTGTTATTGGTTCTTGGCTAGGTGGTAAACTAACCGACAAAATTGGTTATTATAAAGTCATGGTATATAGTTTAATGCTTACAGGCCTACTTTTTATTGCTTTGCAATTCCTAACGTCTTTTGTTGCCTTTTGCCTAGGTATTTTTATGGTTATGCTTGTTGCAGATATGTTTAGGCCTGCTATGTTTGTTGCTTTAAGCGCTTATAGCAAACCAGAAAACAAAACACGATCTGTAACCCTAATTAGACTTGCTATAAACTTAGGCTTCTCTGCTGGTCCTGCCATTGGCGGTATTATAATTACTAAATTAAGTTATGCTGGTTTATTTTGGGTAGATGGTGTTACATGCATTATAGCTACTGTAGTTTTAATAAACGTATTAAACCCAAAAACCACAAAAACATTAGATAATGTAAAAACAGAAAACCCAAAATCGGCTTATCAAGACAAAGCTTTTATTATATTTTTGGTAGCTATGGTACTTTTTGGCATTGCTTTTTTACAATACTTTTCTACCATGCCATTGTATTATAAAGATGTACATTATTTTACAGAGTTTGACATAGGCTTACTTTTAGGTATGAATGGTTTTTTAATTTTTGCCATAGAAATGCCTTTAATAAAATGGTTAGAAACTACAAAGTTTACCAAAACAGGTTTAATTCTTTTTGGTGCCATATTAACAGGTTTAAGCTTTATTATTTTAAATATGAGTTCTTGGACTGGCGTTGTAATAATAGGTATGTTATTAATGACTTTTGGAGAAATGATAGCTTTTCCGTTTTCTAATGCTTTTGCTATGGACAGAGCAAAACAAGGCAACCAAGGCGAATACATGGCATTATATTCTATAGCATTTTCTGTAGCACATATTTTTGGCCATAAAGCAGGAATGAGTATGGTTGATAACTTAGGGTTTAATAACACATGGTATATTATTACAATATTATCGGCTCTTTGTGTTTTTCTTTTATTTATTTTAAAGCTTTATTTAAAATCTAAGAAACAACAAAAAAATATTAAAGAAGAAGAAATTTTATGGATTTAAACCAAATTACTATTCCGTCTTTAAATGTTGAAAAAGCGACTGAATTTTACAAAATTTTGGGAGCGCATCTTATTGTAAATGCGCTTCCAAGATATGTAAGATTTAAATGCCCAGACGGTAATGCTACATTTTCTATCCATTTAGTAGACGAGCTACCTATAGGCGCTGGCATTTCTATTTATTTTGAAAGTAATTATTTAGATGATTGGGTTCTAGAACTTAAAAAAAACGGAATAGTTTTTAATCAATTACCAGAAGACAAACCTTGGTTATGGCGCGAAGCACATTTACAAGACCCTGATGGTAATAGCATTATTTTATATTCGGCAGGAAAAAATAGAGAGCACCCGCCTTGGCGTATTAATTAATTTTACTTTATGGGTATAATCTCTTTTTGTTTAACAACGCGAGATAATACAATTTGAGTTTTAGTTTCGCCATAACTAATAAGCTGATCTATAAAAACCTCTAAATGCTTATGGTTTTTTAAAACCACTTCCATTACAATATTCTCATCGCCAGTAATACGATAACAGTTTACCACCTCATCATAAGTTTTAACCTTATCTAAAAATGGTTTTAATTTTCCCATAAAAGCGCGCAAAGTAATTATAGCTTTTAATTGATAACCAATTTCAAACGGAGATACTATGGCTTTATAATCTTCAATAATGCCCAAATCTTCCATTTTCTTTATTCGCTCTGATACCGCTGGAGAACTAATACCAACCCTACGCCCTATTTCGGCATTAGAAAGCCTAGCATTTTGCTGTAAACACTTTAAAATCTTACTATTAAGAACATCTAAGCTCATTTTAAATCAAAACACAAAAAAATAATTAATACTTAAAGCAAATATACATTTTTACTTTAACATCGAAAGTAAAATATTGTTTCTTGTGAGTAATTTTGATATTATTGCTAAGAAGAAAAGAATATGTCACCCAAAACCCCATCAAACCTATCGGAATTACCGATTTATCAAAAAGCATTAGATATTTTTGCGCTTTCGCAAAATATATCTATATACTTAAATCACGATTTGTCTTCTTTAAAGCCTGACGGTACAGAAGATACAAATATTTATTTTTCTGGTGATATTGTTCAGCAATCGGTATCATTAGCCCCAGAAATTGTTAATGCAGAATTAGAGCGCTATTCTGAGCGCAAACATAAACATATTGCATCCCTTAAACGTTTAACCAATATGTTATACAAAAGTTCTTATAGGCTAGAGCGATCAAACAGTAACGGAAAAGATTTCCTCCCTATTTTAAGAAGTGAGTTAAAAAAATTCAAGAAGCTTCAAAGAAGCTGGTTACTAACACTATAGTTTTAATCAAAATACTTTTGGCAAGAAAAAAACACACCTTAAAAAAGATGTGTTTTTAGAGAGACTTCATTAATCAACTCAATTTAAAGAGCAGATACTAGCAATTTAGATATGAAATCAGTGCTAATTTAAATTATACATTTGTAAAAATGTATAAAAAGTTGTTTTTCAATTGATATATGTCAATTTTATATTAAATTTTTGTTAAACTAATTGTTTATTCAATCTAGAAAGCGTTTCTGGTCGCATGTTTAGTAAAGAAGCTAGATATTTCTTTGGCAAACGATCTAGAATCTGTGAATTCGATATTTTTAAAAAGTGCTCGTAGCGCCCAATAGCTGTAGGTATTCTTGCAATAAAAGAGCGATGTTCTGCTTGAACATAATATTCTTCTAGCAAAACTCTATGAATTTTAGACATTTCTTTAAAATTTTCGATTGCAAAACGCATATCGTCATAACTAATACTTTCTGTAAATGTATCTTCTAAGCATTGAATGTTTTCTAATGCTGGTTCTTTTTTAAAATAGCCAGAAATTGAAGTAACAAATTCGTTATCTACACTTACCCATGTAGTAACCTCCTTGTCTTCATAATTAAAATAACCACGTATTAAACCTTTTCTAATTACATGAAGTCTATCGCACATATCTCCATTTCTAACTAAAAAATCACCTTTTTTATATTGCTTGCAAACCAATTTATTTGATAAAAATTTGTTTACCTCTCTAGATAATGGAGAAATAGAATTTAACAATACAATGCTAAATAGGTTATTATACTTAATCGTTGGCATAAGTTAAAATAAAACAAAGATATGGTCTTCAAGCGGTTAACTAATAATTTCTCCTATAAATTACATATTTCGTCGATATTGTCCACCAACTTCAAATAAAGCCGATGTAATACTGCCTAAAGAGCAAAATTTACATACTTCCATTAAGGCCTCAAATATGTTTTCGTTATTAATAGCCTTGTCTTGTAGGCTTTTTAACAGTGCTTTAGTATCATGTGCGTTATGAAGGTTTTGCAATGTTTTTATTTGAAATTGTTTTTCGTCTTCTGTAGCACGAATAACTTCTTTTGGTATAACTGTTGGCGAGCCTTTACTGCTTAAAAATGTATTTACACCTATAATAGGAAACTGCCCGTTATGCTTTAAAGTTTCGTAATAAAGACTTTCTTCTTGAATTTTAGAACGCTGATACATGGTTTCCATAGCTCCTAAAACACCACCACGCTCTGTAATTCTATCAAACTCCATAAGTACAGCCTCCTCTACCAAATCTGTTAATTCTTCAATTATAAAAGAGCCTTGAATAGGGTTTTCGTTTTTAGCCAAACCTAATTCTTTATTAATAATAAGTTGGATAGCCATAGCACGACGTACAGACTCTTCTGTTGGTGTGGTTATAGCTTCATCATAAGCGTTTGTGTGTAACGAGTTGCAGTTATCGTAAATGGCATAAAGTGCTTGTAAAGATGTGCGTATATCGTTAAAATCTATTTCTTGAGCATGTAAACTTCTTCCTGAGGTTTGAATATGGTATTTTAACATTTGTGCTCTAGCATTAGCACCATATTTATGTTTCATGGCTTTGGCCCAAATTTTACGAGCTACACGACCTATAACTGCATATTCTGGATCGATTCCGTTAGAAAAGAAAAAAGATAAATTAGGTCCGAACTTGTTAATATCCATTCCGCGACTTAAATAGTACTCTACATAAGTAAAACCATTAGATAATGTTAACGCCAGTTGGGTAATAGGGTTTGCTCCAGCTTCTGCAATATGATATCCAGATATGGAAACCGAATAAAAATTACGTACATTATTTTCTATAAAGTATTCTTGGACATCGCCCATTAAGCGCAATGCAAATTCTGTTGAAAAGATACAAGTATTCTGCGCTTGATCTTCTTTTAAAATATCTGCTTGTACTGTACCTCTAACTTGTGCTATTGTATTTTTTTTAATCTCTTCATATATAGGTTCTGGTAAAACTTGATTACCTGTTACACCTAACAACATTAAACCTAGCCCATTATTTCCTGCTGGTAACTCATCATTGTACTTAGGTCTTTCTTGGTTAGCATACAATTTTTCTATTTTTGCCTCAACCTCCTGTTCTAATCCGTTTTCTTTAATATATATTTCGCATTGCTGATCTATGGCAGCATTCATAAAAAAACCTAAAAGAATAGGAGCTGGACCATTAATAGTCATACTTACAGATGTCATAACATCCGCTAAATTAAACCCAGAATAGAGTTTCTTTGCATCGTCTAAACAGCAAATAGAAACACCAGCGTTGCCAATTTTACCATAAATGTCTGGGCGCAAATCAGGATCGCTACCATATAAAGTTACACTATCGAAAGCAGTAGAAAGTCGTTTTGCTGGCAACCCAGCACTTACATAATGAAAACGCTTATTTGTTCGCTCCGGTCCACCTTCTCCAGCAAACATTCTAGCTGGATCTTCGCCTGTGCGCTTAAAAGGATACAAACCAGAAGTAAAAGGAAACTCGCCAGGAACATTTTCTTGTAAACACCATTTTAGTACATCGCCCCAAGCTTTATACTTTGGCAGTGCTACTTTTGGTATCTGCAAATGTGATAAAGATTCTGTTTGTGTTTCTATCTTAATTTCTTTATCTCGTACTTTAAAGGTATAAATAGGATTTTTATATTTATTTATCTTATCGCCCCACTCCAATAAAATTTCCCAATTAAAAGGATCTAGATTTAGTTTTACTCTATCAAATTCTGAAATTAGTAATTTCAAGAATGTTGTTTCACTTTCACTTTTAGCATGTTCAAGAATTAATTCTTGGTTTAAACCATGCTTGTTTAAAAGCAACAAAGCCTCTTTTTTTAAATTAATATCTGCTACAGAACATATGGTTTTATAGATACCATAAAGCTTTTGGGCACAATCTACCTGAGCAATCGCCTTCTTATCGTAGGCTCTGTTATTTTCTGCTATTTCTGACAAATACCTTGTTCGCGATGGTGGAATAACAAAAATCTTTTCGCTCATTTCGCTAGAAATTTCGAAATTAGATTTTAAATTAGCTTCTGCCTTATTAACTAAATTATCAATAATTGCTTTATAAAGCGTATTCATTCCTGGATCGTTAAACTGCGAGGCTATTGTACCATAAACTGGTAGCTCTTCTTGAGGCATATCCCAAAGATTATTATTACGCATATATTGTTTTTTAACATCGCGTAAAGCATCCAAAGCGCCTCTTTTATCAAATTTATTTATAGCAACTAGATCTGCAAAGTCTAGCATATCTATTTTCTCTAGTTGTGTTGCTGCACCAAACTCTGGCGTCATAACATATAGAGATACATCACTATGCTCTATAATTTCTGTATCAGACTGTCCAATACCCGATGTTTCTAGTATAATTAAATCGAACTCTGCTGCTTTTAAAACCTCTATGGCTTCGTTTACATATTTTGATAAGGCCAAATTAGATTGCCTTGTAGCCAAACTACGCATATAAACGCGTGGCGAATTAATAGCATTCATTCTTATACGATCGCCTAATAAAGCACCTCCAGTTTTTCTTTTTGAAGGATCGACAGAAATAATACCTATAGTTTTTTCTGGAAAATCGAGTAAAAAACGCCTAACCAACTCGTCTACCAAACTAGACTTACCTGCTCCTCCTGTTCCTGTAATTCCTAAAACCGGAACGTTATTAGTTTGGTTTTTTAAATGTATTTTATCTAATGTACTTTTTGCTATTTCTGGAAAATTTTCGGCCGAAGATATTATTCTTGCAATATGTTTCGAGTTTTTATCTGCAAGCGTCTTAATATCAACATTTAAACTATGTCCAATCTCGAAATCAGATAGTTCAACCAAATCGTTAATCATACCTTGTAATCCCATTTCTCTACCATCATCGGGCGAATAAATACGAGCAATACCATAATCCATTAATTCTTTAATCTCTGTTGGCAAAATTACACCGCCACCGCCTCCAAATATTTTAATATGTTCTGAGTTGTTTGCTTTTAATAAATCGAACATATACTTAAAATACTCCATATGTCCACCTTGGTAAGATGTTAAACAAATGGCATTAACATCTTCTTGAATAGCTGTATTTACCACCTCTTCTACACTTCTATCGTGCCCTAAATGAATTACCTCTACTCCTGTAGATTGAATAATTCGTCTCATAATATTTATGGAAGCATCGTGCCCATCAAATAAAGATGCTGCAGTTACAATTCTTACTTTATTCTTTGGCTTATATGGATTTGACTGTGTCATTCTTAAAAAAAGTTATTTTTATTAATGCTAATTTACGAATTATTCAAAAATTACAACTATTTTTTATTGATTATCTAAAATTAACATCTCGCCCTTTATTTTTAGATTTTTAAGCTACTTTTAACCTCAAATTTAGAACAAAAAGTAATGAACAAAATAACCATTTTAATTCACTGTAAAGATTTATCTGGTATAATCGCATCTGTCACGAATTTTATAGTAGAGCAAAACGGAAATATAATTTACCTCGACCAGCATGTTGACAGAGAGCAAGATATATTTTTTATGCGATTAGAAAGTGAATTTATTGGAGATAATTTTTCTACCGATGCTTTTAAAAGCGCATTTAAGACAACATTAGCCGAAAAATTTGAAATGAAATGGCGCATTTATTCTTCGCACAACAAACCCAAAATGGCTTTATTTGTTTCTAAATACGACCATTGTTTATACGATATATTAGGACGCTACAACTCTGGCGAATTAAATTTAGAAATCCCCTTTATTATTAGTAATCATATCGATTTAAAACCTATAGCAGATAGTTTTAAAATTCCGTTTTTCCATATACCAGTTACAAAAGCAACAAAAGCAGAGGCAGAAGACAAACAATTAGAATTATTAAAGACATATAATGTAGACTTTATTGTATTAGCTCGTTATATGCAAATAGTATCTAGTAAATTAATAAACAAATACCCCAATAAAATAATAAACATTCATCATTCTTTTTTACCTGCCTTTGTGGGAGCAAAACCATATCATTCGGCTTATAAAAGAGGGGTTAAAATAATTGGCGCCACTAGCCACTATGTAACAGAAGAGCTTGATGCTGGGCCTATTATAGAGCAAGACGTAGCGCATATATCGCACACTTATACTATAGAAGCCTTAATAGCCAAAGGAAGAGATCTTGAAAAAATAGTACTCGCTAACGCTATAAAACTACATGCCAATAGAAAAGTTATGGTTTTTAATAACAAGACTGTCATTTTCTCTTAAAATGAGGGCATTACCGTTTTTAATTCATTAACATTTTATTAATAATATTTTATTTACATATTTAATTGCAATTTTAACTGTGACTTTTTTATTTTTACAGTGTCATACATACAGTGGAAAAAAAATGTAACCATTAACTAAAATTTAATTTTTTATGAAAACAAATTTATTTTTATGCCTAGCTTTTTTATTAGGTATCGGATTCTCACAAGCTCAAAATTTACCTGTAAATCCTGATCCAGGAAAATGTTACGTAAAATGTATTACTAAAGATGAGTTTAAAGACATTGAAGAAACTATTGAAGTGTACCCTGCTTACACAAAGCTAGAGGTTGTTCCTGCAACATACAGAACAGTAGAAGATCGTGTACTAATTAAAGAAGCTTCTAAAAAATTCATCTATGTTCCTGCAACTTACGAAACTGTAGATGTACCTTACGTTAAAAAAGAAGGAAGAACAGATTTAAGCATTAACCCTGCTACTTTTGGAACTAGCTCAAGAACTTTTGAAACTTACCCAAAAACTTCAGGATGGCAATACAAAGAAACAGCATGTGATTCTCCAAACAAAGAAGATTGTGTTGTTGCTTGTTTCGTTGAATACCCTGCACAATTTAGAGATGTAAGCTTTACTACTTTAGCTACAGATGCTACTACTGGAAGTATTCCTGTAAGCGAAATACCAACATCTTACAAAAAGAGAGTTATTAAAACTCCTGCAAGAATGGATACTGTAGAAATTCCTGCAGAATACTCTACTATTAAGCGTCAAGTTGTTGCTACTGCAGCTACAACTAAAAGTGTAACTGTTCCTGCTAGATTTCAAACTGTAACTAGAACTGTATTAGCTAAAAAAGGAGGTATTACTACTTGGGAAGAAGTTGATTGTGGTTTATTAGACGCTAACGTTTTACCAATTTTTTACGAATTAGGAAGCGCTCGTATTACTCCTGCATCTAAGAAAATTATTGACGAAACTTTATTACCATTATTAAACAGCAAACCAGTTAGTATTGAATTAATGTCTCATACAGATGCTAGAGGTAACGACGATTTTAACATGTCTTTATCTCAACAACGTGCTAACTCTGTAGTTAACTACTTAGTATCTAAAGGTATTTCTAGAAGCAGATTATCTGGTAAAGGGTACGGAGAAACTAGATTAGTAAACCGTTGTTCTAATGGTGTTGAATGTTCTGAAGGTGAGCACCAAAAGAACAGACGTACTGAATTTAGAGTATTAAACAACTAATTGATTAATTAGAACGTTTTTTAAAACATAATATTAATAAAAAGACACCTTAACGGGTGTCTTTTTTTTATACCAATAAAACAAGTATAAGTAACATTAAAAACATATTTTAACAAAGATGCTTTTCTAAAATCGTACTTTTTGCCATTTGCTTTTGGGATGTTGTATGTATGCAACAATACTAAAAGAGCTTTAACATACCTTTATTAATTAACGCTAGTAGGATATGTAACTAAGGTCTAACCTACTATCCAACCCTTTATAAGCAACTGTTAGCTACGTATTATTCTCCATTAACAACTCATCCAATAAATAATAGCTCATTTAAAATA
This sequence comes from Postechiella marina, assembly GCF_039538365.1. Classification (NCBI taxonomy): domain Bacteria; kingdom Pseudomonadati; phylum Bacteroidota; class Flavobacteriia; order Flavobacteriales; family Flavobacteriaceae; genus Postechiella; species Postechiella marina. The sequence continues at coordinate 64,062 of NZ_BAABCA010000001.1, read as the reverse complement.
TGCTAGTAATTACGAATAAAAAAGTAATTAAAGAGTTATGCTGCTATTTAAGCACAAAACCTATAAGTCTAACTTACATTATACTAACAATAAAAAAAAGCTCACAAGTTAGTATTTGTGAGCCATCTATTCTATATAAATTTTAGTGTATTTATCGAGCAGTGTAAACGTACTGCGGAATTTTTTCTACTTTCTTTTCTACCTTAATACCATAATCGTCAAGGTTAGAAGACATAAACTCAAAATACTTATAATGTATATGCCAATCGTGCAAATCTTCATCATTACTCTTTTCATTAAAAATAATAGGTGTTTCTAATAAACCAGATAATTTATAAACTATCTCGTTTAAAGACACATTATCTGCTTTAATCTCAGAATCTCCAATTAAAAACTGCGGATTATTAACTCCCCAATCTATTTGGTTAGTATCCCAAAACTTAGGCGAATCTACAGTTAAAACAATAACATCTCCCTCGTGCTCTTCATCTTTTTTTCTCAATTTTAGAGCCCTTAAAATGTATTTTTCTTTATTAAAAAATACCTTAGTATCTTTTCTAAAACGCATCGAGTAATACTTATTTAATTCTGCAGGTATTTTAACTTGGCCTTTATAACTTTTTAAATTATAAGAAATAATATCTTGTAAAGAACCTCTAAACTCAACAAAATCGCCTTTATCTATAACTTGGACATCTGAAGATTCGAATTCAATCGCCTTATCTTCATTAAAAACAAAGTTCTTTTTTATAGCTTCTTCTTCCTCTTTTGGCACAGCTACTTCTTTTTTATATTCTTGAAGTTTAAAAAAAGAAGAAACAGACACCGTTTTTTTATTTCTTGCTAAATATCCGCCTACATTATAATTTTTTAAATCTGCAGCATGACCTTCCCATAACTTTTTTCCATCGGCATTAAATAATATACCATATGGTAAACTTCTTACGTTGTGTTTTAAAAATGTATCACCTTCATAATCTATAGCAACTGCTAGACGCATATTATGCTTTGCCATAAATTTTTTAACCACTTCTGGACTTTCTTGTGTTAAAGAAACAATATAAAAGTTGTTAGGAAATTGCATTTGTAAAGATTCTAAATATTTAGAAGCATGCACACAAGGTCCACACCAAGTAGCCCAAAAATCTACAAAATAGAGTGCATTTTCGTCGCTCTTAGCTAAAGAAGAGGGTTGAATATTGTTAGAAATTTTTACTTGCCCCCAGAAAAACATCGGACTAAGAAATAGAGCAATAGCAAATAACAATTTAAACTTCATTATAATAACCTATAATTAATTAATACTAACTAATAAACAAATATTGTGCTAAAATAGTATTTTACTTAATTAATTTAATGATTCTTTTGCTTATAGCTATTAAAAATCATTAAACATTATGCAAAAATAAAGTCTTAATTTACAACTTGCTTATTGTTTAACTCAGGGTTATTTTGGTTTAAACGAATAAATAGTACTTGATTTTATACTAATTTACAATAATATTAAAACAAAAATCATAAAACAAATATAATATTCAAGCATTTATAGAGCTTAAAATTTATATTTGCTTAATATATAGAAACACATATTATTTATGATACGTAAGTTATTAGCATTTGCCCTAGTTTTTAATTTTACTGCCTGCGCAGAATTACAACAAGTAGTTAACCAATTACCACAATCTGGTGGCGCTATAGGAAACACAGAAATAGCATCTGGTTTGCGCCAAGCCCTAGATTTTGGAATAGATAAACAGGTTACAAAACTAACTCAAACAGATGGTTTTTTTAAAAACGATTTAGTTAAAATTTTATTACCAGAAGAACTTCAAAAAGTAGATAAAACACTTAGAGACATAGGCTTAAGCAAACTAGCAGACGAAGGCTTAAAAGTGCTTAACAGAGCTGCAGAAGATGCTGTTAAAGAAGCAACACCTATTTTTATAGATGCTGTTAAAAGTATTACGTTTGCCGATGCTAAAAATATTTTGGTGGGTAGCGACGACGCTGCAACACAATACTTAACAAGTAAAACACAAACTGCTTTATACGATAAATTTAATCCTGTAATTAAACAATCTTTTAGTAAAGTTGGTGCAGATCAAATTTGGAGTAACCTAATAAACAAATACAACACCGTACCTTTTACATCTAAAGTTAACCCAGATTTAACAGACTATGTAACACAAGAAGCATTAAAAGGCGTGTTTACAATGATTGCTGTAGAAGAAAAAGATATTAGAACTAAATTTTCTTCGAGGACAACAGATTTACTAAAAAAAGTTTTTGCTCTACAAGACTAAAACATATAAGCTATTAATACAAAGAAAACGAATGCCAAAAACATTCGTTTTTTTTGTTTCTAAAAATCTAACAATCAATTAGGTTAATTGCATTTTAAATAATTAAAATGTATATTTAAGTTCCTTATAAATTAATAGCATGAATAAAATAGATACTATAAAAAACAGTCAAAATAAGCTTAGTAAACGCTATAAACAACTTATGGAACAAGCTTATAATTTTAGACAAACCGACTCTGCATTAAGCGATATTTCTGAGTATAAAGCTATCAAACTTTTAAATAAGCTAAACAGATTAAAATTTTTAGCTAGAGATCAAAACAAAATTAGTGTTTAAGTTTATTTATTAATTCTTTAACTTTTTTCTCACATCCAAAAATTAGAAAATACCGTACTTTATATAAAAAAGAAAAACTATGAGTACACATTTTTGCAAAGTCGGTAAAATTAAACCTAATTTAAACAAACTAATAAGCCTAAAAGAGCTAGAAAGTAAAATTTCAAATTTTGTAGACGATGCTAGTAAGGTAGATTATTCTGAAGGCTTAAACGCAAGTTTTTAAAGTATTTAAAAGCTTTTAATAGTCTTGAACCATACCAAGAAAACATTTCTCCATCTACTGTAATTACTTTTGCATTAGGGTAATACAATTGCATTTCTTTTATATGAGAAGTATTGAAAGGAAAAGGTTCTGATGACAATAAAACGAGTTCTACTTCTTTATTTGAGTTAAATTCTGAAAGCTCTATTTCGGGGTAACGGTTTTTTATGCTATAAATATTTATAAACTTATTAAAATCTAATAAGTAGTTTATAAAAGTATTATTAGCTGCCACCATCCAAGGGTTTTTCCAAATAAAATAAACCACTTTTATTGTAGGTTTACTTGTAATAAAAGCTTTAAAAGAAATGACTTCTTTAAGAATATCATGTACTAATAACGCTGTTTTATTTTCTACGTTAAAAATGGTACCGTATTGTTTTATTAATTCTAAACTGTCTTCAATATTAAAAATATCTGAAACATGAGTAGAACAAATTAACTCACAAGCCTCAACAATATCTTTAGTGTTTTCTTCTTTATTGCAAAGAATAATATCTGGATTAAGCGCTTTTATTCTGTTTATATGAATTTGTTTTGTACCACCAACTATAGTAGTCTTTCCTTTTATATCTATAGGGTGTACACAAAACTTAGTAATACCAACAATACTATTTTCTAATCCCAAATCGCATAATAACTCGGTTTGACTTGGCACTAAAGAAATTATGCGTTTTGGTGTGTTTTCGAAATAAAGCTTTCTGTTTATTTGATCTACTACTTGCATAACAAACCTTTAGGTTTACAAAAATTAAACTAAAAAGAGTTATTACTTATTTTTAATAATAATTTCCATTTCGTTTTGAAGCTCTTGTGCTTTTTCTGCTGCTGCTTGTGCGTAATCTGCATTGGAAGATGCATAAATAATTCCTCTAGAAGAATTTATTAAAAGCCCTACATTATCACTCATACCATATTTACAAACCTCTTGCAAATTTCCGCCTTGCGCACCTACGCCTGGCACTAAAAGGAAACTATTTGGAATAATTTTTCTTATATCTGCAAAATACTCTGCCTTAGTTGCCCCTACTACGTACATTAAATTCTCTGAATTGTTCCATGATTTTGATGTTTCTAAAACTTGTTTATACAGCTCTTTACCATCAACAGTTTTTGTTTGAAAATCGAAAGCACCTTGATTTGATGTTAATGCCAACATAATAGTGTGTTTATTTTTAAAAGTTAAAAAAGGTTCTACAGAATCTTTTCCCATATATGGTGCTACAGTAACACTATCGAAAGCTAAATCATCAAAAAATGCTTTGGCATACATCGTACTTGTATTACCAATATCGCCACGCTTAGCATCGGCAACTGTAAAGATTTCAGGATAATTTTCGTTTAAATAATTAATAGTTTTCTCTAAAGATTTCCACCCTTTAATTCCGTAAGCTTCATAAAAAGCTGTATTGGGTTTATAGGCTACGCATAAATGATGTGTTGCATCTATAATTGCTTTATTAAATACAAAAATAGGATCGTCTTCTTTTAAAAGATGTTTTGGTATTTTATTTAAATCGACATCCAACCCTATACATAAAAAGGATTTTTTTATTTTAATTTGCTCTATTAATTCTTGTGTTGTCATGATATAAAAAAAAGCCTCTATAAAGAGGCTTGTTAATTTAAATTACATTATCGTTTGCCTTTAACTTTTCTGTGTTTTCAGCTAGCATTAATTCGTCTATTATTTTCTGGATATCTCCGTTTACAATATTCGATAAATCGTAAAGCGTTAAGCCAATTCTATGGTCTGTAACGCGACCTTGCGGATAGTTATACGTTCTAATTTTCGCACTTCTATCTCCACTGCTTACCATACTACCACGTTTCTCTGCATCTTCTGCATTCTTTTTGGCTAACTCAAGCTCGTATAAACGAGAACGCAATACTTTAAATGCCTTTTCTTTATTTTTATGTTGAGATTTTTGATCTTGACATTGCGCCACCAATCCTGTTGGTATATGTGTTAATCGAACTGCAGAGTATGTTGTATTTACAGACTGCCCTCCAGGACCAGAAGAACAGAAAAAATCTATTCTTACATCTTTTGGGTTTATTTCTACATCAAACTCTTCGGCTTCTGGAAAAACCATTACTGTAGCAGCACTGGTATGTACACGCCCTTGAGTTTCTGTTTGTGGTACACGTTGTACACGATGTACTCCTGCTTCAAATTTTAATGTACCGTAAACATCTTCGCCATTTACTTCAAACTGAATTTCTTTAAAACCACCATTGGTACCTTCACTAAAATCTACAGTACTTACGCTCCAACCTTTACCTTCGCAATATTTAGTATACATTCTAAATAAATCTCCAGCAAAAATACTTGCTTCATCTCCACCTGTACCAGCACGTAATTCTACTACTGCATTTTTAGAATCTTCTGGATCTTTTGGTATTAAAAGAACTTTTATTTCTTCTTCTAGCTTTGGTATGCCTTCTTTAGCTTCTTCATACTGCATTTTGGCCATATCTACCATTTCGGCATCGCTTCCATCTGCTATAATCTCTTCTGCTTCAGCTAAATTATTCGTAAACTCTATATACGCCTCTCTTTTGTCCATTAAAATGCGTAAATCTTTATATTCTCTATTAAGCTGTACGTATCTTTTTTGATCTGTAATAATATCTGGTTGAATAATTAAATCACTAACCTCATCAAAACGTTGTTTTACTATCTGTAATTTCTCTAACATCTGCCTTTTTTAATTGGAAACCAAAAATACGATAATTTATGTATTTACAATAACTACATTGCATTGAACTCGTATAACTTTTAAAAATAACCGTAGTTAGGCTAACATATTTACACCAAAAACAATAAAATAGTTAAGTTTTTAAATGTTACCCGTTTTTATTAATTTGTGTAAACTATCGCCTTTGTCTTCATCTATAAAACTAATAACACCACAACATAAACCAAATAAATAGAAAAAGAATTCTAAATAAAACATAAAGGTATACTCTAAAAAATAGCCCAAAATCCCTAATATTTCTGCTACAGTTAAAAATGAAGCTAATAATAAGAAATATTTAGATCTAGAATTGTGTAATAATCTATATCTAAAAGCGCTCATATATAAAAATATAAGCACAAATCCGTAAATAGTAAACAACGTAATCATGTGCTTGGCAGAAACAAAATCAGATATCATATTAATAACCTCGTAAATAACATATAAGTTTATAATAAAAATAAGTGTGTAAATTAAAAAGTCGCTTTTGCTAATTTTATTTTTCTTCTGCTTTGGAAACACATAAATTAAAAGCATAAAATACCCTAGTAATTTAAGGCTTGTTGTAATCTCGCTATAGGCAATATCTCTATATATAAATATAGCCAAGCCCGAAAGCGTAAAGAACAGCCAAAAAAGAAAAATACTCCAAGCTTTTATTTTTTTGTATTTAATAAAAATTATAAAAAACGAAATTTCTGCAAAAAGGTTTACGCTAAAAATACCGTCTTGAATATTAAAATATTGAAAACCACAACATAAAATAAAAAATACTGAAGTAAGCAATAGAACTCTATTATTAATATTAGGCATTTTAAGGAGCTTGAATTACTTTTAATTAATAGTGCAAGATAATTATATCTCTAGAAAATGTACTAATTACCCTATAATTATTTTTTATTTAGTCCGCTTTTTTTACCTATAAACCAAAAAATACCTTAAAAATTAGTAATAAGTAAATTATGCATAGTAAATTATCGTTGAATGATAATCATAAAACAATAATAACCTTAATAATTTTTAAATACAGAAAAAACTAATATTTTTACTCACTTAACAAAAACAAACAATCAAATTATGAAAAAATTTTATGCCCTAGCATTATGTGCTGTTCTTGCTTTTAACATCTCTTGTGGAAGTGATGACAATGGAGATTCTTCTAAAGTAAAAGGTTCTCTAACAGTAGAGGAAGGTAAAGAACAACTTGAAGACAACTCTATTGAGTTATTAAACAAAATTGAAGATTTTAAAGATAATGATGCTTTAAGCAAAATTATAGAACTAGCAGAATATTTAAGTCCTGCTAATACAACAAAAAGTAGTGATTCTAAAAATATAGCATTAAACACAATTTCTAATATCTCTTCTATAGAAGGTACTAATAAAGGTATCATTTCATTTAACGCAAAACAAGCTGTAACAGTTGTGTTGTTGATGATTCTTCGCTTTTAGATGATTATAATGAAGAAAAAGGAATTTACAACTGGAACTCTGAAACAGAAGAGTTTGATAAAACAGGAACAAGCGACGATATTATTTACAACATAGCTTACAACAACGGAAAAACAGCTGTATTTACTGTTACAGATTTTAACACAACTATTGCTGGAGGAGATGATACAGAAGAATTACCTACGCTTGCTAAGGCAAATTTAAAAATAGATGGCGTAACGGTGTTTTCTCAAGAATACTCTGCTACGTTTCAAGATGGACAATTAATACCTGCTAAAGTTAACAACACCACTACTATTGCAGATTTTCATTTTATTACAGCTTACACAAACTCTAACAACAGTACAGTTAAGCAATCTTTCCAATTTAAACTTAACAGCGATGTTATTACAGGATTTGATTACACTGCTAAAGGAAACTTTAATAATGAAGACGGTAATGTTGAAGATATATTTGATAGTGTAAGTGTATCTTTTCAATTCTTAGATGCAGCTTTAACAGTTAGTGCTAAAGACGATAACTTTGACTCTGAAGACGAAACCTTAACTATAGACGAGGAAATAGCGTTATTAAACAGTAATACTAGTGCCCAATTAAGTATTAATAATAAACTAATAGCAGAAAGTGAGTTTTACAAAGATGAAGATACTTATACGGATTACCAATACAATTCTAACTCTCAATCTTGGGAAGAAGTTGAAATAACTGAAGACATTATTAATGCAAGATTCTTATTTGAAGACGGAACAACTAACGATTTTGACACTTACTTTGAAGGTTCTTTTACAGAATTAGAAGATAAGTTTGAAGCTGTTTTTGATGCTTACGAAGATTTATTTGGAAACATAGAAATAGACTAAATAATCTAAACTTAAAAATATAAAAACGACTGTTTATAATTTATAAATAGTCGTTTTTTTTATTCTGGAATTTCAAATTTAAAAGACTCAACACTTTCTCCAGACCAGTAACCAAAAGCTCCATTACTTATATTGCTAACCACTGCATTAGAAAAGGAAGAATCTTCTAACGGGCTTGTAACATCGCCTTCTATAGATTTCCAAAAATAGAATTGCTCTTTAGTTATAGATACTATTTTTAATTCCAATACCTCACCCACTCTAACATGGTTTTCTTTTTCTCCACTATCTTCATTAAACTTAATATAACTCACTATTAACGGAAAAGTATTTGTAGAAATATTTTCTGTATTAAATATAAAAGGGCGTGCAAACTCAAACCGTTTTTCGTTTTCGTTCTTTATTAAAATTTTAAAATACCGGTCTTCGTCTGTATTATTTTCTATTGTAAAATTAATGTCTTTATAATCTGGCTCTACTACGCCTTCTTCTTCCCAAGTAGAAAACGACACATCTAATACATTTACTTTTTCTGGAATAGTAGTTATAGATTTAAATTCTTTGCCTCTAATAGTTACAGATAAATTGTATTGTTTATTTAATTCTCCCTTAATAATATTACTTCTATAATATAAATAAGGAAAACGACTATCGTCTCTTTTTAAAGTTAATATCTCTGAGATTTCACCATCCGACAGTTCTACTTTTGCCTTTGCTTCCATAGACCTTGCCACCTCCATAGAATCTATTACACCACTAAAAGGTAAGCTATTGGTTAAATTAATTCTCGCAAATTCTCCTTCTAATATTTGCCCCTCAACTGTTAACTCATCAGACAAAATAACGTTGTTATTTTCGCAACCAAACAATACAATAAGTAATAAATAATAAATTTTCATATCATTATAAATTTAAAAGGAAAACAACCAATTTAGCGTTGGTAATATTGGAAATAGATTATCTCTATTCTCTGTTATTTCTATAAACGTATCATCTATATCGCCTTCTGTAGAGAAATAAATTTGAAACGGGTTTTTATTATTATAAGCATTATAAAGCGTTAGGTTTAATTTCGATTTCCATTTACCTTTATGCTTAAAAGCGTAAGTACACGATAAATCTAGCCTATGATAATTAGGAAATCTTGATGCATTTTTAGATTCAAAATTAAGTATTGGTCTTTCGTTAATAATCCTTACATCGTTTGGTCGGGTATAATTTTGTCCGCTAGTAAATAAAAACAGAGCCCCTAATTCTATTCTATCGTTTAATTTATAGTGAGCTATAGAATTTACATTTATTGGCCTGTCGAATGTTGCCGAAAAAGAATGCCCATTATTTATTTCATCAAATTCTGCAATGGTATTAGATAGTGTCAAAGCAAATTGAGCAGTTAACTTATTTATCTTTTTACTAACACTAAACTCTAGTCCGTAAGAATCAAATTTACCAACTAAAATATCATTATATATATTATTAGAAAATAAATTATTTACAGATCCATTTTCAAATTCGGTGTAATTAGAAACATGTTTGTAATACAAAGCACTATTTAATTGCAATCCATTTTCTTCAAAAGCGTAACCTAAACTATATTGGTTTACAACTTGTGGTTTTAAGTTATTAGAGCTTACAACAAAAAAATCGGCTGGTAAACTAAAAGAGGTTACTGATGCTTGATGAATAAACTGACTTAATCTTTGGTAGCTCATCTTAAAGGCTTGATTTTCTTTAAATTGATATTTAAAGCTTACTCTAGGTTCTATAACAAAATAATGTTCCCTATCTACTACAGCATTTTTTTTACTAAAAAAAGAGGTAGCTCTAAGCCCTGCTTTTACTTTTGTTTTCTGAGAAATAGGCCATTCTAAATCGCCATACAAACTAAAATCATCATAACTAAAAGTTTCTTGATTTAAAATTTCTAATGGCACCTCATCTATCCTAGCATTTACACGTTTAGGAAGTATTTTATTTATATTAAAGTCTGCCCCTATTTTTAAGCTATATACATTGGGTTTATCCCATAAAAAAAAGTGTTTTAAACTTAATACATTAAAAGTACTCTTAGCATTATAATCGTATGGAAACTCGTTATCTCCAAAAGAAAACTCATAATAACTATTAGAAAGTGTTGTTTGCGAACTTAAAATACTAGAGAATTGATGTTTAAAAGTTGTACCAAATAAAACGTTTCCCCATTCTAAATTTCTACTTCTTCCTTTGGTATGATCCTTAAAGTTATCTTTTGTTAAATAAAAAGTGGTTTCTAAATTACTTTTTGGGGATAGTTTTAGGCTGTGCTTTCCTAAAAAATCGTAAAGAAAATAGTTTTTATCTTTTCCAAGAACAGATGTATCATCGCCAAAAAAGGGTTTAAAAATTTCTAAATACGTTCTTCTACCAGATAACAGTAAACTATTGGTTTCGTTTACTTTTATGTTACCGGTTAACTTTGTAGATAACAAACCTAAACTTCCTTCAAAATACGTACTATCTGAAGGTTTTAAGGTTTGTATATTAGTTACCGAAGATAATCTGCCTCCATAAGCAGCATCAAAACCAGCCTTAGAAAACTCTAGAGCCTGAACAAAATCTGAATTTATTGCAGAAAACACACCTCCTAAATGCGACGTATTATGTAAATATATATTATCTAACAATGTTAAATTCATACTACCATTACCACCTCTAACTAAAAGCCCAGACTGTCCTTCTGTAGCTTGCTGTACACCGGGAGTGTATTGAATTAACTTTATAACATCTTTTTCGCCTAATATAAAAGGAAGTTTTTCTATATCGCCTTTAGATAAATAAATTTGATCTGGCACAACTCGCTTTAACTGGCTACTAGAAAAATTTCTAATTACTACCTCGTCTAGCGCACTTATTTTTGGCTCTAAATAAATAACACCTTTTAAATCGCTTACTTTAATGGTTTGTGTAGTATAACCTATTTTAGAAAAAATTAAACTGCGTGTATCTAAAACATTATTTAAGTTAAATATGCCTTTTGCATTGGTAAAAGCTCCTCTTTTAGTTTTTTCTATCTGTACAGAAACGTCTTGGATAGGATAATTTGTATCAAAATCTATAACTTGAAATGATATACTTTTTTGAGCTGCAATGTTATTATTTAAAAATACAGAGAAGAGTATTAAGCATACTAATTGGGCCTTATTCATTTACTATTTTAACAATAATCAGTTTACAGCAAATCTAAAAACTATTGCACGCCACACAAAACTTATACTTACTTTTTTAAGACAATTTATTAGCAGTTATTAAAAATCTACAGCAAAGCCAATGCCTAAAAATTGTTTCCATTGTATTCTTGCCCCAGCCTCGTCAAACTCACCTTCTATATCTGATGGTTTTGTAGTTTTAACATCATCATCATATTTTAAATGAGACTCTAATGTTGCTCTTATAAAACTATTAACTTTAAAGTCGAAACCAAGTCTCCAGTCTATATCTATATTTCCAAAATTATGTACGTAATCAGAATATAGACTTAGTAAATTTTTTGCTACTATATTTTCTGCAACTTCCATTTCGTAGCTATTGGTTATTAAAATACCTACCTCACTTCTTACTCTTTCTCCTGGTGTAATAATATTTCCATCATCATCAATAATAGCTGGATCTACACCAAAAGCACCTGTATTTGCCAAATCATCATCAAGTACAAATGTGGTTTTTAATGTTATAGGCGAAAAATAAAATGATAACTCGTCAATATCTTTTCCATATTCCATTCCGCCACCAAAAAACAGATATCCTGGCGCCATTAATCGCGATATAGGGTTGTCTTTATCTGGATATTTATATCCATTAGCTAATTGCGATTTAAAATTGAAACGTGCAGAATAAAACCAATGTGAATTATTTTCGGGTTTATATCCTAAATTAGATGTTATTTCGAATAAATCATCTGTTTTTCTTAATTCTCGTTTTTGTTGCTTATTTATTCCGTAACGCACAGACAAGCTGTTTTTCCAGAAAAAATACTTGTCTTTATAATCTGCATTAAACTTATATCCCAATAGAGCAGATACAGAATTACTACCTCCAGAATTCCAATTTACAAAAGTTACCTCGCTTAAATCTATGCTTGCGTTACTTTTTGTTTTCCACTCTGGTCTTTGTATTTTTATTACTTTCTCTTTAATAAATAAGGAGTCTGGTTGGGCATAAACTGAAAACGAAAAAAATAAAAAGACAACTAAAAATCGTTTATAAATAATAAAGTTTGGGCTTTGTTGCTCTGGAAAAAAAGAAAACGTCTTTAGGCCTTTTACTAACAATCTTTTTCGAATATTCATTATATAGATTATGTTAAGTTATCTCCAATTTACAGTTTTCATCAAGAATCATTCCAATTTAACAGAAAACTAAATTTTAATAACTAAACTCTCCAAATTCACTTTTTATTGTAAGCTTTTTTGTGTCTGATGCTTCTACCCTACCAATTACTTGAGCATTAACATTAAAAGATTTCGAAATTGCAATAATATCTTCTGCTATTTCTGGAGATACATACAACTCCATTCTATGCCCACAGTTAAATACTTGATACATCTCTTTCCAATCTGTTTTAGATTGCTCTTGAATAAGTTTAAATAATGGTGGAATTGGAAACATATTATCTTTTACAATATGAAACTGATCTACAAAATGAAGAATTTTGGTTTGCGCACCACCAGAGCAGTGTACCATACCATGAATAGTTTCGCTATTAAATTGAGATAAAATCTTTTTTATAATTGGCGCATAAGTTCGTGTTGGAGACAATACCAACTTACCTGCATCTATAGGAGAATCCTTAACCGTATCTGTTAACTTTACGCCTCCAGAATATACTAAGTCTTCTGGCACAGAAGCATCGAAACTCTCTGGATAAGATGCTGCTAAATACTTACTAAACACATCGTGTCTTGCAGATGTTAAACCATTACTACCCATACCGCCATTATACGATTTCTCGTAAGAGGCTTGCCCAAAAGACTCTAAACCAACAATTACATCGCCAGCTTTAATATTTGAGTTGTCTATTACCTCGCTTCGCTTCATTCTTGCAGTAACTGTAGAATCTACAATAATTGTTCTAACTAAATCTCCAACATCGGCAGTTTCTCCACCTGTAGAATGTATAGTTACTCCAAAAGATTTTAAATCGTCAAGCAGTTCTTCTGTTCCATTAATAATAGCAGAAAGTACTTCGCCAGGAATTAAGTTTTTGTTACGCCCAATGGTAGACGATAACATAATATTATCTGTAGCTCCTACACACAATAAATCGTCTATATTCATTATTAACGCATCTTGAGCTATACCTTTCCACACAGATATATCTCCAGTTTCTTTCCAGTACATATAAGCTAAAGACGATTTTGTTCCTGCACCATCTGCATGCATAATTAAACAGTAATCGTCATCATTTGTTAAATAATCTGGTACGATTTTACAAAATGCTTTTGGAAACAATCCTTTATCTATATTCTTAATCGCGTTGTGAACATCTTCTTTTGATGCCGAAACACCACGTTGCGCATAACGCTTAGAAACTTCTTGACTCATAATCTTTTATTAAGCTACAAATTTAATTTTTTTGAATGTAAAAATCCTGCTTTTTTAAGTGCTATTTATAAAAAAACATTTTATCGTGTAAATAATAATTCTCTATACTTAGTTAATGGCCATAATTCGTCATCTACAAGCAATTCTAACTTATCGCAATGGTAACGAATATCTTCAAACAATGGTTTTACTTTATTACAGTAGGCATTTGCTTTTTCGCCTAGATCTTCTATAGAATTTGCTAATCTACGTTGGTCTATCATTTTAGTAACATTAGAGTTAATGCCTTCTAAATGATTTGAAATTTCTGCTATTAAACTTAACTGCTCTTTAGAAACCGATTTATAATCTTTTTCAAAAATTTCTTTTAAGCCTTTTACATTTTCTATTAATATGTTTTGATATTTAACCGCAGTTGGTACAATATGGTTTCTGGCAATGTCTCCCAAAACTCTACTTTCTATTTGTATGTGTAATATGTATGCTTCAACTTCAATCTCGTATCTTGCCTCACTTTCTACCCTACTCATTACTTTCATCTCTTCAAATAATGCTATAGATTTGTCTGATACTCTTGCTTTAAGGGCTTCTGGCGTAGATTTATTATTACTTAAACCTCGTTTCTTAGCTTCAATCTCCCACAATTCTCCATAACCATTACCTTCAAACAAAATATTTCTGGACGATTTTATATATTCTCGTATTACATTAAAAACAGCTTCGTCTTTCTTTAGGTCCTTCTTTGCTATTAATGCATCTACCTCAACTTTAAAATCAGATAATTGTTTAGCAACAATAGTATTTAAAATGGTCATTGGGTTACCACAATTGGCTATAGCGCCCACAGCTCTAAATTCAAATTTATTTCCTGTAAAAGCAAAAGACGACGTTCTATTTCTATCTGTATTATCTAATAAAACATCTGGTATTTTACCAACTACATTTAATTTTAAATCTGTTTTCTCTTGTGGAGAAAGTTTTCCCTTGGTAACACCTTCCAACTCTTCTAAAACCTTAGTTAATTGCTCGCCAATAAATACAGAAATAATGGCTGGAGGAGCCTCGTTTGCTCCCAACCTATGGTCGTTACTAGCAGATGCTATAGAGGCACGCAATAAAGCTTCGTTATCGTGTACCGCTTTTATGGTATTTATAAAAAAGGTAAGAAACTGCAAATTGCTCATTGGTGTTTTTCCAGGAGCTAAAAGATTAATTCCTGTATCTGTAGATAAAGACCAGTTGTTATGCTTACCAGAACCATTAACACCTGCAAAGGGTTTTTCGTGTAGTAGTACTTTAAAATTATGGCGAGAAGCTACACGCCCCATAATATCCATTAGTAAAGAATTATGGTCTACCGCTAAATTAGCCTCTTCATATATAGGAGCTAACTCAAATTGATTGGGAGCCACTTCGTTATGTCTCGTTTTAACAGGAATACCTAAAAGCATACATTCGTTTTCTAGCTCTTTCATAAAATTTAAAGCTCTATTAGGTATAGAACCAAAGTAATGATCGTCTAGTTGTTGTCCCTTAGCAGATGAGTGCCCCAACAACGTTCTTCCTGTTAAAGCTATATCGGGCCTGCTAGCTGCCAACATTTTATCTACTAAAAAATATTCTTGTTCCCACCCTAAAGACGATGTTACTTTTTTAACGTTCTTATCAAAATATTTGCAAACTGCTGTCGCAGCACCATCTACTGCGTGCAAGGCTCTTAATAAAGGTGTTTTATAATCTAACGCTTCACCAGTATAAGCAACAAAAATGGTTGGAATACATAATGTTGTATCGTATATAAAGGCAGGTGATGTAGGATCCCATGCGGTGTAACCCCTAGCTTCAAAAGTATTTCGAATACCTCCATTAGGAAAACTAGACGCATCAGGCTCTTGTTGTACCAATTGGCCTCCTCCAAATTTTTCTATAGCCACGCCATCTCCAATAGTTTCAAAAAAAGCATCGTGCTTTTCGGCGGTCGAGCCTGTTAAAGGCTGAAACCAGTGTGTATAATGCGTAACACCCTTAGATAATGCCCAATCTCGCATAGACGACGCAACTTGGTCTGCTATGCTTCTATCTATCTTTTTACCATGTTGCACAGCATTAACTACTCCTTCAAAGGCATCTTTTGTTAAATATTGGCGCATCGAATTTTCGTTAAACACATTTTCTCCAAACAAATCTGACCTACGAATTTTCTCTTCAAAAATTAACGGTTTATAAGACAGAGAATTTTTTATAGCATGAAACCTTAATGTAGACATAACTTTAAATTAATTTAATTTTGAAACCAAAGGGTTGCATTTCGTAATACAAAAATAACTATCAAGGTGAATAAAAGTGAAAAATTAAAAAAAATATTTTGACATTTTTTCAATAAAAATAAAAAATAGTATACTTTTTATAACTAAAGCCCAAAAAAAATAGGGTATAAATAAAAATAACTTGAGGTTTTACGAAAACACCCCTAAGAAATGCAAAGTAGAAAAGAATCTTTTATATTTGTGATATTAATATCATTATTACAATTATAAAATAATCATTATGGCAAAAATTAAATTAGAATACCTTTGGTTAGACGGGTATTACCCAACTCAAAATTTGAGAAGTAAAACTAAGGTAGAAGAGCATGAAGACTTCAAAGGAACTCTAGAAGAAATTGGAAACTGGTCTTTTGATGGTTCATCAACTAGACAAGCCGAAGGTGGATCTTCTGACTGTTTATTAGTTCCTGTAGCTATTTACCCAGATCCAGACAGAATCAACGGTTACTTAGTTATGACAGAAGTTATGAATGCTGATGGTACGCCACACGTTTCTAACGGTAGAGCTGGTATTGATGATGATGATAATGATTTTTGGTTTGGTTTCGAGCAAGAGTATTTTATTATGGATACTAAAACTCAATTACCATTAGGTTTCCCAGTAGGCGGATACCCTGCACCACAAGGTATGTACTACTGTTCTGTTGGTGGTAAAAACACACACGGTAGAGACTTAGTTGAAGAGCATGCAGATTTATGTATCGATGCTGGTTTAAACTTTGAAGGGATTAACCAAGAGGTTGCTTCTGGACAATGGGAATTTCAATTATTTGCAAAAGGTGCTAAGAAAGCTGGAGATGAAATTTGGGTTGCTAGATATTTACTAGACCGTTTAACAGAAAAATATGGTTACTACATCGAGTACCACCCAAAACCACTAGGTAAAGATATGGATTGGAATGGTTCTGGTATGCACGCAAACTTTTCTAACGAGGTATTAAGAACTTGTGGATCTAAAGAAACTTACGAAGCTATTTGTGAAGCTTTTAGACCAGTAGTAAAAGAGCACATTGCTGTTTACGGTGAGTTTAACGACCAACGTTTAACAGGTGAACACGAAACTGCTGCTATTACAGATTTCTCTTATGGAGTTTCTGACCGTGGAGCATCTATTCGTATTCCTATTATTACAGTAGAAAAAGGATGGAAAGGATGGTTAGAAGACAGACGTCCTGCTTCTAATGGAGATCCATACAAAATAGCTGGAAGAATTATAAAAACAGTTAAATCTGCTAAAATATAATTATTTTAGAATAACAGTTTTGTTCATAATAATAAGGGTTTGCAATTTGTAAACCCTTTTTATTTGTTATAAACTTTTTAATTATAAGGTGTTTTCTATTTAAAGAAATTAAACGAATACCGCCTTTGTTTTTCGAAAGTGCCACATTTAATAAACGTACTTATAGCTACACTTATAGTCACTTATGTAATTGCAAACAGAGTAGGTTTTGTATTTAAAATTACTGTATTTACAACAACATCAAAAGAACCTACTTATTTAAATGGTTTTCTAAAGAGAGCCTCGCTAGAATATCAACTTGATAATAGTAGCTATAGGCAAATTACCCGGAATTACAACCTTGTGCTTTTTTGGACTGATTAATACTGCTTGTCCTATTTTCCGTTAGCTCCTTTTAAAATTATTGCCTTTATATAATATACTTTTTTATTAAAAAAATTATATGAAACTCACATAAGTGTAAAACACAGTATACTTAAGTTTGTTTGGTTATTAAATCTAAATAGCGCTACTGGGCTTTACCTTTTTAAAGGTTAAACATCCATTTTTATAACTATTAATTTCTGCCTAAGCATATAATACTGCTTTAGGCATAAAATTTATTTGAGATTTTTTTTATGATATAAACGACAAACACGCCATTAATAAATAATTGTAAAAGGGAAAACAACAGGTAATTTTGTCATCATTATTAAAGAAGTACAAAAATGTAAAAATTCCCATTTTAACAAACAATATAAAATCGAAAATCTTGTTTTAGCCCATGTAGAAGTCTCCTTTTTTTTAACGAAACACTGCAAGTTAAGCTCAAAAAATAATTAATGCCTTTATCTGTAAATAAGTCTCGATAACCTTTTATAAATTAGTTTTTAATATACTAAAAAACAAAAGTTTTACTTCTAGAATTTTCCCTTAGTAAATACTAGAAACATAAATACGCCATAAGCAAATACTAAAAAGAACCCTTTAAACCTACTTATTACTAATCGTTTTGGCAAAAATATTAAAGGAATTAATACAGCCGAAAAGCCAAGCATCCAAAAAATATCGCTCGATAAAATTTGCGGTTCTGTTACCGGAATAGGTTTTACCATAGCTGTTAATCCTAGAACCGATGCTATATTAAAAATATTAGATCCTATTAAATTACCTAAAGAAATGGCTTTCTCTTTTTTGGCTGCAGCAATAACAGATGCTGCCAATTCTGGCACACTTGTACCAATAGCAATTAACGAAACACCAATTACAGCCTCGCTAACCCCTACAGATGTAGCAATTTCTTTAGCTCCAAATACCAACCATTCACTTCCAAAATATAAAGCAGCTGCACCTATAGTTAACCATATAAATATTTTAAAATTAGAAACTACAGCCAACGCATCGTCAACCTCTTCGGTTTCGGTATCATTTTTTGCAGTTTTTATTAAATAAACTAAAAAGACAATTAAACCCACAAATAAAATACCTCCTTCTATACCAGATAAAATATTATCATTTTTTAAAACATAATATAATATCATAGAAAAAATCATCATTACAGGCCAATTAAGCTTGTAAAACGATTTATCTACAGCAATAGGGCCTACAAGCGCTGTTATACCCAACACTAAACCAATATTGGCAATATTAGAGCCTACAACATTATTAATTGCTATTGCTGGCGACCCAGACAAAGCAGCTTGTAGGCTTACTAATAATTCTGGCGCAGAAGTAGCAAACGAAACCACCGTCATACCAATAACCATTTTAGAAATATTAAACTTAAACGATAAAGCAACAGAGCTTCTAACCAAAAACTCGCCTCCTACTACTAACAACACAAAACCAAGGATTACCCAAAGTAAACTCATAAATATATTTTTTTTGCGAAGATAAATTAAACTTAAAAAGTGGTTAGCAAAATGCGATAGTTTTTTTAAACTACACATATAGTTTAATAACTACTTTTATAGTTGTTTAACTAAAAAAATAGTTTATATTTGTAATGCACTAATTTTTAAACTAATGGAAAAGCTAACAAACAAAGAAGAAGAAATAATGCAAATCTTATGGAAACTAGAAAAAGCTTTTGTAAAAGATGTTTTAACCCAAATTAAAGAAGACAAACCACATTACAATACATTATCTACAATAATACGCCATCTCGAAAACAAAGGATATGTGGCTTATAATGCCTATGGAAAAACGCACCAATACTACCCTATTATAACAAAGGAAGAGTACAGAAAACGTTTTATGAATATAGCTATAGGTAATTATTTTAATAACTCTTACAAGGATGTTGTATCATTCTTTACAAAAGAAGAAAAAATAAGTGTAGAAGAACTCAAGGAAATTATTGCTCTAATTGAAAAAGACAAATAATTATGGCGTATTTACTTAAAGCTAGTGCCATTACCATTATATTTTATGGCTGTTATAAATTGTTTTTACAACGTGAAACTTTTTTTGAGCAAAATCGCTGGTTCCTACTATTAGGTTTAACATCAACTTTTATTTTCCCTTTTTTAATAATTCCAATATATGTAGACCAAGAACCATTTATAGTACCTCATTTTACTTTTAATGAAGATGCTAATTTTGAAAACATTACAAAAGAAGGCTTCATTTTTTTTAACTACTTGCCTATTTTATATGGAATTGGAGTTATTATTTTTTCTATACGTTTTATTATTCAATTAGCATCTTTGTTTAACATTATAACTAAAAAGAGCATTAAACAACCTGATGGTTTTCGTTTTATTGAAACAACTAACAATGCTCTACCTTTTTCTTTTTTTAAATGGATAGTATACAACCCTTCACAATTTAAAACAACAGAATTAAACCATATTATTACGCACGAAAAAACACATGCTAACCAATACCATTCTATAGACGCGCTATTAACTCAAGTTTCTAGTATTATACTTTGGTTTAACCCTATAATATGGCTTTATAGCAAAGAGTTAAAACAAAATTTAGAGTTTATTGCAGATAAACAAACTCAAAAAAATATTGATTGCAAAAAAAGCTACCAATACACTTTACTTAAAACAAGCATACCAGCTAATCAACTGGTTATAACAAATAATTTTTATAATTCATTAATCAAAAAACGAATCGTTATGTTACACAAATCAAAATCAAAAAAAGTTAATTATTTAAAGTATTTATTAATCCTTCCTATTCTAGGCTGGTTTTTAATGAGCTTTAATACAAAGGAAATTATTATTAAAAAATCGAATATAAAGAATTCAATTACTAGCAATAACGCAAACTATGGAGATAAACTAAATGTTTATATAGAAAAGAATATGACCGACCACATGCTTAACCAAATTAAAGCCGATTTAAATAAAAAAGGCTATAACTTAAGTATAAACGGTGTAAAAAGAAATACAAACAACGACATTACTTCTATAAAAATAAAAGTAAGCTATAAAAACTCGCATAACACAAGTTTTAGCTCGAATTCTAAAAAACCTCTTAAAACTATAAAAATTGCAATTGATAAAAAGGACCATAGCATTTCTATTGGAAATAGTGAGAGCCACGCCTTTAAGTTTGCTCCCGCCATAATAAACGCACAAATGCAAACAGGAAAAAAGCCAATTTATGTGGTAGATGGCAAAATAATTACAAACGAAGGTTTTACATTACATAAATACGATATAAAATCTGTTAATGTATTAAAAGGCAAAAATGCCATTGACAAATATGGAAATAAGGCAAAAGATGGTGCAATAGAAATAACAAATAAAAACAAAACCTCTGTAAGTATAAAAACAGTAAAACAAAAAATACCACTTTACATTTTAGATGGAAAAGAAATTACAGAAAAAGAAATGAAAGCAATTAGCTCAGAAAACATTGAAAAAATAAATGTTTTAAAAGGAGAAAGAGCTATAAAAAAATATGGGGTGAAAGGAGAAAATGGTGTTGTAGAAATCACTTTAAAACAGAAAAATTAAAAATCAATCCTACAAATATAGATTTAAAACAAAACAGCCATTAATAAATACAAATAAAATGGTTTTATAGTCGTAATACATACAAAAACACAAACTTTTTTAAGCCCTCTAAAACGAGGGCTTTTTTTTATTATAAAAAATACTCAAAAGAGGAAACTACTAAAAAACACTTCT
Organism: Postechiella marina; assembly: GCF_039538365.1. Lineage (NCBI taxonomy): Bacteria > Pseudomonadati > Bacteroidota > Flavobacteriia > Flavobacteriales > Flavobacteriaceae > Postechiella > Postechiella marina. Next base: position 42,827 of record NZ_BAABCA010000001.1, on the reverse strand, counting down.
TTTAAAACAAAAGGCCCCTTGCTTTTTAAAAACAACATTAAAAACGCCTTATAATTGTTTCACTTTTAAACAAAAAATAGATATTTAACTACAATTACAATATTACACAAAGGGCGTCACATAAAAACTATAATCAAACTTACTTTTTAAGTTACAAATCTTCATGCAAAATCGCCGATTTAGTTTAAATCGTTAGGTAAACATATTGCCAAATATATATCTTCAAAAAACATTGATATGTATACATTTTTTATTAACCTAAAACCCCTTAAAATTATGATAACACTCGCCAAACTTGTAATTACTTTTATTATTAACTTAATTACAATTATCTTATAGCCCTCTACAAAATGTAGAACTTAGTCTAGAATAAGTTTTACTATTTTTGTAATATAAAGCACAGATAAAATGGGGAAACAAGTATTCAAAATTTTAGCAAAAATTAATAAAGTTATTCTACCTAGTTTTTCTAAACAACAGCTAGACTTATCGCAAGCATCAAAATTACAAATGGCCATAATAGGCTGGAGATGGTTTGTTACTAAAAATGCTTTAGATTAACATCTATTCACATTTATTTATATAATATTCATTAAATTTACAATCCAATTAACCTTAATAAAGTATGCTTGCTTTGCACTGCTTCATACTTATAACTCAAAAGGCAATATCTCAATTAATGAATACTCCCTATACAAAATCTTACACCCTATTGTTTATAGCGTTTTTACTACTATTTTATAGCGTACACGCCCAAGATGATATTTATTTTGAACACATAGGCACCAATCATGGATTATCGCAAAACGACATAAACTGTATCTATCAAGATAACCAAGGTTTTATGTGGTTTGGCACGCACGATGGCCTAAACAAATATGATGGTTACAACTTTACCGTATATACACCAAACCCAAACAACCCTAATAGCATTAATAGTAATTTAATCTTTGCTATTACTGGCGACAAAAAAGATAATTTATGGATTGGTACTTCGGGGCGTGGTTTAAATTATTTTGACAGATCTACTGAAAAATTCACACATTTCGTACACGACGAGTCGGACCCAAATAGCATTGGTAACAACCAAATTTTTAATCTTTTTATAGATTCTAAAAATCGCTTGTGGGTAGCTGCAAACAAAAATATAGACGTTGCAAACCTTAATAAACCGTTAGATTCTTTAAAATTTAAAAGCATAAACCTAAATAAAGACAATAAATACAACCTAAAGAGCGAATATAAATACAGTGTTTATACTTTTTTTGAAGACAGTAAAAATCAAATTTGGGCAACAACCTCTATAGGTCTTTTTAAACTAGATGAAAGCAGTGGCGAAATAAAATTCAACCTTTATGGTAACTCACTTAACAGAAGACTAAAAGCTATAATTGAAACTCCAGATCAAAAACTATATGTATCCATAAGTCGAAATCTATTTACTATCGATCTAAATAATGAGACAGGCACTTTAAAAAAAGTGGGAGGAATACCTCAATATTTAGCAAGTGGAATTGATGACATTCTCTACGACACCCCATACCTTTGGGTAGGTACAAACAGTGGTCTTCTTCAATTTAATACCAAACAAGGCAAAAAAACACAAATTAGTAATTTATACAAACACGACCCTAAAAAAAATAGCAGTTTGAGTAAAAACAGCATTACCTCATTGTATAAAGACAAAACAGGTATTATATGGGTTGGCACAAATGGTGGTGGAATAAATAAATTTGACCCCAATAGAAAGCATATTGAGCACATTAAAAACACCTCTAACCCTAACAGTCTTAGCTACGACAAAATAAGGGCTTTCTACGAAGACAGCAATGGTTATCTATGGGTAGGAACCGAAGGTGGAGGTATTAACTTAATGAGTAAGGATACCACTGTAAATAAGACTTTTAAAAAATTTGGAGATAATAAAAAGGCTTTTGCTTTTGAAGAAATCACTATACAAAATCGTAAACTATTACTTACGGGTGGTGAATTTGGAAAAAAGCTTTATCAATTAGACATTACAGATCCTAATAACATTTTTGAAGTTGACTTTGATGCATTTAAAGATATTAAAGGAAGTGTATTTTCTATATTAAAAGACCGTCAAAAAAACCTATGGATAGGGACTTACCAAAATGGTATACACCGTTGGTTATATAACAAAGAAACCCAAACCTATAAAAAAGATAAACTAGAAAGCAACCCCAGAGATTACTTAAGTATCTCTAGCAACATAATACGAAACATTTATGAAGACTCTAAAGGCGACATATGGATTGCTACAGGAAATGGATTAAGCAGGCTTCTTAAAAGTGAAAAATACAAAGAAAACCCCAAGTTTATAGTATACAAAAACAATATAAAAGACAAAAATAGCATTAGCCATAACTATATACTTGAACTCAAAGAAAGCTCTAGGGGCGAATTTTGGATAGGTACTTTTGGCGGTGGTTTAAATAAGTTTATCCCTTCAATAGATGGAAAATCTGACTCTTTTATTAGATACAACGAAACCAATGGCTTACCTAATAACGTTATAAAAGGTATTCTTGAAGACGATAAAAAAAACCTTTGGATATCTACAAATAAAGGTATTTCTAAATTTAATCCTGCAACAGAAATATTTAAAAACTATGATGTTAACGACGGACTACAAGACAACGAATTTCAAGAATTAGCGCGGTTAAAAAGAGAAAACGGAGATCTTATTTTTGGAGGTATTAATGGCTTTAATGTTTTTAACCCTAAAGACATTAAAGACAATAAAGTAGAGGCACAAACGGTTATTACAGGCTTATCTATATCTAATAGACCAATTAATATAGGTGAAGAAATAAACCACAGAGTTATTTTAAATAAATCGATTAACAAAATAGAAGAGTTAAAATTAAAACACAAAGAAAACAGCTTGTCTTTCGAGTTTGCTGCATTGCACTATGCGGCGCCTCAAAAAAACAAGTTTGCCTATATGTTAGAAGGTTTTGATGACGATTGGATTTACACCAGCTCCAACAAGCGTTTTGCCACCTACACAAACTTAGAACCCGATACTTATATTCTAAAAGTAAAAGCATCTAACAATGATGATATTTGGGACTCTACACCTTCAGAATTAAAAATAATTATTTCGCCTCCATTTTGGCAAACCAAATTGGCTTTTCTAATTTATGGTTTAATATTTATAGCTTTTCTTTTACTATACCGCAGGTTTACTATTATAAGTACTTCAAAAAAACACTCTTTAGAACTAGAACATTTAGAAAAAGAAAAAAACAACGAGCTACAACGTATTAAATTAGAGTTTTTTACTAATATAACTCACGAGTTTACAACTCCATTAACTTTAATAAAAGGCCCTTTAAAATTTTTACAAAAACAAGGTGATAAATTAGATAATAGCGTGGTACAAGAGCAGTATAAGCTTATGCAAAAAAACAGCGATTATTTACTAAGACTTATTACACAGCTACTAGATTTTAGAAAAATAAACCAAGGTAAAATGAGGTTAGTTATGCGTAAAAGCAACATAGTTAACTTTATTAAAGAGGTAAGCGAACCATTCCAGTTTACAGCACAAAAGCATGCTATATCATTTCATATTACTGCCTCAAATAATAATTTGGTGTCTTGGTTTGATCATGATTCTGTCGAAAAAATAATGAACAACCTATTATCTAACGCATTTAAGTTTACACCAGATAATGGTTTTATAAAAATAAACATCCACGAAGAAAACGGACCAACAAATTATGTAGTTATTGAGGTTGTAGATTCGGGAGCGGGTATGGATAAAGATAAAGTTGAAAATATTTTTGAACGATTCTTTTCTGAAAAAAACATAGACAAGAAAAACTCTAAAGGTATGGGCATAGGCTTAGCCTTTGTAAAAAACATAGTAGAACTGCATCAAGGGTATATTATGGTTAACAGTAAGCCTAATGAAGGCACCCAATTTACTGTTAAATTACCGGTTAACAAAAAAGCTTATTTAAACGTACCAGAAATTACATGTAAAGAAATTAGCGAGAGTGATTTTGAAATTCGTTCTTCGGAATCAGACTCGTTTGCCATAAGCATAAATGACGAAATAGAAGATCAAAATTTAGTCCAAGTAGATTCTGATTTACCTGAACTCTTACTAGTTGATGATAATGAAGATATTAGAGCTTTTATTGTTCAAGCTTTAAAATCAAAATTTAAAATTCATACTGCAGAAAACGGGCAAGAAGGGCTAGAAATATTAAAAACAGTTTCGCCTAAACTTATTGTTACAGATATTATGATGCCCATAATGGATGGTATAGAGTTTTGTAAACATGTAAAATCTAAAAAAGAAACCAGCCATATTCCTGTTGTAATGCTTACTGCAAAATTATCGCAAGAAAGCGAAATTACTGGATTAAAAATTGGTGCAGATGGGTATATTAGAAAACCGTTTGACGTAGAAATTTTAGAGCTCAAATTAAATAATATATTACAACATAGAGAAAACTTAAGAAATAAATTTAATTTAGATATTACACTGCAACCCAAGGAAGTTACAGTTACCTCTCAAGATGAACGTTTTTTAAATCAAGCCATTGCTATTGTTGAAAAACATATGATGAATACCGATTTTAATGTTGAAATGTTGGTTAAAGAAATGGGCTTTAGTAGAACCAATCTTTACACTAAATTTAAAGAAATAACAGGTTTATCTTCTAGTGAGTTTATTAGAAACATAAGATTAAAACGTGCGGTGCAACTATTTGAACAAAGCGACCTTTCTGTAAAAGAAATTATGTACATGACGGGGTTTAATACCTCATCATACTTTGCAAAATGTTTTAAAAAGCAATTTGGAGTAATACCAAGTGAATACGTAAAACAGAAAAAAAACAAATAAAGGACTCTATTTTTTTAAAACTTGAGTTTCTATAAGCTTAGTTAAACGATCTGCTATTATTTTATGATCGTTTACTCGTGGATGCTTTTTAGTATTTTTATAAGGTACAAAACAGGTAAAAATATTTGTATCGTTTAAACTTTTAACTGCTTGTACTACATAGTTTGGCCATGGAGAATTCACTTTTGTAATGTCCATATTACCTAGCAAGCACACTATAGAGGCCTTTGGGTAATGTGCTCTAATTTTGCCCACAAAATTAGAATAAGCCTTTATAATTTTTGTTTCGCTAGGTGTTTCTTCTCCAAACCTACGTATATACTCTTCGTGCTTTGGTTGTTTTACAATCCAACTATCATTCTGAAATAAATTTACAACTACAATATCGGCTTGTTTTTTAGAAAAATCCCATTTGCTACTAGTATCACTAGGGTCTAGTCTATAATACATCTCTGGCATTATCATATTAAACCAACTTACAGTTACACCAATACCACTTCTAGCAATACAAGAATAATTTGCATTTAAGCGTCTTGCTGTAATTGCTGCATAAGACATGTAATTGTTTGTAACATCACCATCATTTCTGTCTTGCCCAGAAACCGTGTCTTCGTTACCATGTCCAACGGTAATAGAATCACCATAATACTCTATAAATATTAATTTTTCGGCATCTTTTTTTAAGGCTTTACCTGTAATTTTAAAACCATAAAACAAGGTTTTACCATAAGTCCATTCGTTACGTTTTGTTAATTCTATTGTATGTTTTTTATCTACTAATGCCTTTGCTAAAGTATACGTTTGTTTTCCTTTATCTAGCTTTAAAACCTCAATTGGCTTACCGTCTAAAATAACATTAAAGTAATTTAATCCATTTTCGTCTTCTAAAACTACTTTTATTTCGGTGCCTGTAAAATTAATTTTAATAGAAGAACCAGACCAATAAATCTCTGATGCTTTTTTATCGCTATTAACTCCTATTCTCCCTTGGTAAACTATAAATTCACTATCATAATCTATTATTAAATTTGATTTACAAGAAACAACAAGTAAAAAAACAAAAACATACTTGACAAAAAAGCGCATGGATATAAATTTTATTTTAAATAAGTTAGTTAACTTAAATAATTAGAATTAACTACCAACAAAAACAATTTTATTTTTCTGTTTTAAATGACACAACTGTAGTTTCTAGTCCTTGAGAAGACGCTGTAAAAGTTATATCCCCAATATTCTCGGATGTTTGAATAATAGCTAAACACTTACTATTAAAAGCCTTTCTTTCTTTAGCTTGAAAAGAGGTATGGCTAAAATTATCGCCATTGCCCACACCTATTATTTTAGCTTCGCCTTCAACTTTAAATTGAATTAAATTATCTGCTTTGGGAACAACATTTCCGTCTTTATCTAGAATTGTACATTCTATATAAGACAAATCTTCTCCGTCTGCCTTTAATGTTTTACGTCTTACAAATACATCAATTTTTGCAGGTTTTCCTGCTGTTTTAACAACATCTTCTGCTATTTGCTTGCCATTTTTATACGATATAGCTTTTAATTCGCCTGGCTTATAAACCACTTGCCACTGTTGGTATTCTACATCATTTAAATTATTTTTTTGTTTCCCAAGCGATTTTCCATCTTGAAATAACTCTACCTCATCTCCATTTGTATAGGCATAAACAGTTACTTCTTTTCCTTCCATACCGTCTAAATTCCAATGCGGAAAAATGTGCACCATCGGTTTTTCGGACCATTGTGACTGATAAAAGTAATAACCATCTTTAGGAAAACCACATAAGTCTATTGGAGCAAAAGATGAAGAACGTGCGGGCCAACCATATGGTATTACTTCGCCTAAATAGTCCCATCCTGTCCAGATAAATTGCCCCATAATATTAGGTCTATTTTTTATATCTTTCCAAGCCTGCACCCCTCTATAACCTATTAATTCTCTTTTTTCTACCCACTCGTAGGCGTCTGTATGTTTATAGCCCAACTTTGCCCACCATTGCGCTTTCTCTTCTCCATATAAATAAGTGTTTCTTGGGTAATATGACTGCGCAGAAGCACACTCTGTTACAATGCCCATAGCATCTGGAGCTACTTGATCTTCTCGATCTAAACCGTTTTCTTTTATATAATTATAACCTCTAATATCGCTAGTAGATGCTGCTCCTTCGCTAGGCCAAGCATCCCAACCATAACCAATTAAACCATTGGTAACAGGTCTATCATCTAATTTATGAATAATATCTATTAACCTATTTGCAATAGGAATACCTTCATCTGTTTTCATTTGGTCTATTTCGTTTCCTATACTCCACATAACCACCGATGCATGATTTCTATCTCTTAAAACAAAATCTGTTAAATCCTTATCTGCCCATTCTTTAAATATATTGGCATAATACTTAACAGGAATACGCACTTTTTTTCCGTCTTGAACAGTTGTTGGTTTTTTAACAATTTCCCATTCATCAAAAACCTCATTCATTACCAAAAAGCCCATTTCGTCGCATATATCTAAAAACTCAGAAGAAAAAGGGTTGTGAGAAGTTCTAACTGCATTACAGCCCATTTCTCTTAACACTTCTAATTGTCTTTCTATTGTTCTTTTATAAACTGCTGCTCCTAGAGGTCCTGCTGCATGGTGTAAACAAACTCCTTTTAATTTTATTTGCTCGCCATTAATTGAAAAACCTGTGTCTTTATGGTAACCCAATTTTCTAATTCCTGTTCTAACAGATTCATTTGCAACAACAACACCATTATCTTTTATCTGCACATTAACCGTGTACAAATCTGGTGTTTTTGGTGACCATAATTTAGGGTTATCAACTTTTAAGTTAATTAATAAGTCTTTCTTTTTACCAGAAGCAACCAAAGCATCTTCTTTACTTATAGACACAATTTTTCCATTTAATAAAACACGGGTTTCTACGGTTAGGTTTTTATCTTCTAAATTTTCGTTTTTAATATCGAAAGTGGCGTTAATTGTAGCCTCTCCTTTACTAATTCTTGAAGATGTTACGTATAAACTCCAGTTAGGGATATAAGTTTTGTTTCTAATTTTTAAAGTAACATCTCTATAAATACCTGTACCTGTATACCATCTAGAACCTGGCTGCGCAGAATTATCTAGAGTTACTGTTAATACATTAGATCCATTAAAGTTAATATGCTCACTTAAATCGTACTCAAAACCAATATATCCCATTGGGCGATAACCTACTTTTTTTCCGTTAATATAAACAACAGAGTTTCTATAAGCTCCGTCAAAATAAACAAATACTTTATTGTTTTCTTGAGAAGCGTTTACTCTAAATGTTTTTCTGTAAGTGCTTTTTCCTGTTGGCAACCAACCACCTCTAGAAAAGGAAGGATTATCTTTAGAGAACGGACCTTTTATACTCCAATCGTGAGGTACTCTAACCGTTTCCCACTCTGTATCGTCAAATTGAGGACTTATTGCTTCTTGTACATCTTTTTGAATAAATTTCCAGTTTTTGTTGAATGCTATATTTTCTGGTTTAGCTATGTCTTCTTTACAAGATATTACACTTATTAAACATAAGCATAAGGTAAATACTTTTAGAATTTTTAGATTTTGATTGCGCATAAGTTTATTTGGTTAAAAAATAAATGAGATGGTATCTTAATAAAGTAGCGTTTTTATTTAAACATCTACTAGTATTAAACTTTAGTTATTTAGATTATAAAATTATTAAGAACACTGCTATTCTATAATAACATATGTTCTATTTAGGAGTACTAATGTCTCTAAACCACTAATAAATAGGGAATGGTATTATAAAAAGAAACCCCATTTGATTAAAATCAAACAGGGTTTCAAACTTAAATAATTAACTAAATTTTAAAAAAGATATTTTTTAATCTACTTTTTAAATTTCTTTTTCTTGAACAATTAAATTATCGAAATAAACTTCGCACACTCCCGCTGGTACAGGCTGAAACCTTATTGTTTCGTTAGAAGTACCTGATCCTGCATGCGTATACTCTATTTGATAATCTACCCAAACATCTCTTGGTGCTGCTGCCCATTGGTCGCTAGCTAATTGTGTTGCTCCAATATATGTTTTTGATGTAGTAGTAGTTGTAGCAGATGTTATATATCTCTTATACTTTAAAATATATGTTTTTCCGCCTTCAAAAGGAAAGGTAATTGTACTCCTTAAGTCTGGCTTATTACCATCTGGAGCTTGAAAGAAAGCTACTTTAGAACCACTTGGTGCAACAATTGGAGTAGGATCTACAAAAGTTACTGTTGATGTTCCGTTTCCATTTGCATCTGTCCAATTTGGAGCTACATCACCTTCAAAATCTCCTTCACCATTTAAAATATCATCTTCATTCATCATAACAGTAATTGGTGCAAAATCGGCTATAGTACCTCCTCCAACAGACATAATATCTCCTGGACCTGTATACGCTATTGTTATTACATCCAACCTAGAAACATCCTCTACAAGAGCAATATCTAAAGTCTTTGCATTATCTGCATTAACACTTACAGACTCGATTGTTGCTGCAACACCATCAATTTCGATCATGAAACCTGCTCCTGGATTTGAAGAGTTTGCTATTGAAGTTGCATCAATTTCTTGATCAAATTTTATTACAATCTCATCATTTTCAGACTCTAATACATCGCCTACTTGCCCCATTGGTGTTGGCACATAAACAACTATTGGCTCATCTGTAAATGCCTGTAAAAGACGCTCGTCTTTAGACATTATACTTGTACCGTTGTAAGATACAGTAACTGTTTTACTGGCATCTGCAGGCTCTAAAGGTACATCAAGAGTAATAAACAATAACCCTCCAACAGTTTCTCCATTAACCTTACGAGTTCCTATTGATACAGACTCTACCGGTATTTCTGTTCCATCTACTTTTACTATAAAATCTGCACCTATGTTACCTTCAATAGCTTCTAAAGGCGAGCTAACTGGTATAACTATTCGGTCATCATCTCTTTCTTCTATATCTACATCTGTTTGTAAAACTAAATCTTCGGCTAGAGGTACTACTTTAATAACTACTGGCATTAAAATAGTATCTGTACTAACTCTTAAATTTTCTGTTCTAGCTCTGGTTGCTTTTAAAGACACTTTAAAATCTCCTAATTTATTAAAGGTTACTGTATCAATAATCTTTTTTTCGTAATCACCTTCTCTAAGTTGAGATTCTACACTTATAGATACTCTATCGTCTTCATTGTCTTCAAATGTTCTTACTGTCCATTTTGTTTCGTCTGGTCTAGCATTGTTATCTTCAACAAAGTTACTTAAATCTTCAAAAACTAATTTATCGCCATAAGTTAAGGTAATAGATTCGGTGTTTATGTGATCTAAAATTGTTCCGTCTGTATACCTTACTTCTGGCTTAGCAACAACAGTATCGTATACATCTAAAGTAAACTCATATTCTGCTACCCATTTTCCGTTAACATTTAAAGTTTTAACCGTATCTGGAACAAATGAATTTAAATCTGAATCATAATAAGAATTAAAGATAAAAGAAGTAGAATCTGGAAATACTGCATAATATCCTATTTTAGTAAGTGTATCTCCTTTTTTAAATAAAACATGAACCGTTTTATCTGTAGAGGTTTTTTCTTCTCTAGGCTCTTTTATATACTCGTCATGATTATCTAAATTATTAGGAATTGGTCCTTCTAAAAAGAAAGCATTATCTGGTATACTCCATTCTTGATACTCTGCTCCTGCAGATATATCGCTAAAAGAGAAAAATCTATTTACTTGAGATTCTCTATCTGTTCCCGCTCCAGAGGTAAAAGTAAGAGATAGATCTACAAACTCCCCTGGTATTTCATATTCATCATCATTACAGCCAATAAGCAGCAATAATGCAAATGATACTTGTAATATGTTTTTTATGTTTTTCATAATTGCTTTTTTTTATTTATCCCAGTTTAAGTTAGCATTAATTTCGTCTTGAGGAATTGGGAAATACGAGTGTAAATCTGCATTAAAGTTTTGAGAACCTATTAAATGGTCTCTTAAATGAGGCTCTTTAGCTCTACGGTTATTATTTGCTTGTGGCTTATCTGGAAACCTCATTCTGTATGGTAATTGAGGTTCGAAACCTGCTGGTACTATATAGTTTCTCCATCTTACCGGATTTTTACCTTGTACATTATTTTTGTAATGGTAAGCATCGTATTCAAACTGTGCTATATATTCTAATTGATCTTTCCATACACCCCAACGTCTTAAATCTAAATAGCGCTCGCTTTCTAAAGCTAACTCTAATGGTTTTTCTGTAAACCTTAAATGCTCTGTTAAGTTTGCAATAGTTACAGCTTCTTCTCCATTTGAAGCGTCTAAATCTATATCGTCCATATAAGTTGTAGTAGCATTAGCATACTCTGCTCCAGGATCTGTAGACTTACCTAATAATATAAGATGAGAACGCTTTCTTATACGGTTAATATATCTTAATGCTTCAGATAAATCACCTTCTTCCAGCATACACTCCGCATACAGTAAGTAAATTTCTGCTAAACGAATAACAGGGATGTTAATTCCAGATTTATTATCATACTCTGTACTTTCATCTTCTCCTGCTCCTCCATTAGGTACATTCCAGTGTGTAAATTTTTTCCAAAAGTTAGGAAACTGCTTAGCATGAGGAGCTGCATTTGGATGTCTTCCATATTCTGCAGGATACTCTCCATACATTTTAGAATCCCAATCATCTACAGAAGATAAAGAGTTCCCCATACGTAAACTATAATACCTTAAAACGTCTACTTGGTCTCCACCTTCTATATAATCGCCATTATTTTCAAAAGTTTCTCTTGTTACTAAGTTTGCAGGATCGTTTGGATCTGGTCGCTCTGCTCTATATTTTAACGTTAACCAAGAGGTTGCTTGAATTCTATTACCATCATTTAAAAAATGAGATATACGTTGTGCTAAATTTTGCTCGTCTGTACCTAAAAGGTTTACATCTGTTGTATAGTTAATTTCGAAAATAGACTCGTCGTTAAACTCATCTATACCTGTAAAACATTGCGCCAAATCATCCATTAATCTATAACCATAGTTATTCATAACGTTTTCTAGGTATGTTTTAGCATTTGCAAAATCATTTTCGTTCATGTAACTTTTAGCTATTAAAGCTTCGCAAAAACCACCAGTTATACGCCCTAAATTCCCATTTCCTGCATCTTCTCTCCAAGCATTGTATGTTGCTGGTAAATTATCTATTCCGTATTGCAATTCCTGACGGTAAAATGTTTTTACCTCCTCTGCAGAAGAAAATGTTTTTTGAAAATCGTCAAAACTAGTTGGTACTGTTGTAAATACAGGTACCGATCCTTGATTATAAGAATTATGTAGTACATAATACAAATATCCTCTAATAGCTCTAGCTTGTGCTTCAATTCTTATTCCTGAATTTATTGCTTCTTCACCTACAAACGTTGACTTAAGATCTTCGTAAGCATCTAATACTTGATTGGCTCTAAAAATACCCATAAAACAAGCATCCCATTTATCTTGAACCTGGTCTGTAGTTAAATCGAAGGTTTGATCGTATATAGGGTTTCCAGTAACGTTACTTCTTTGTGAGTATGGTACAGCAATATCTGTACGGTAAGGCTCAAATAAAATTCCTAATATATTTTCGTCTCTTAAAGCTGCATAAGCTGCATTTAAACCCGAATTTAAATCGCCAGTATTAGTCCAAAAACTCTCATTTGTTAAGGCATTAGGGTTTACTTGATCGAACTGATCGTCGCAAGCTTGAAATATAAATGCTATTAACAAAAGAGGAATTACCCTTTTTAAAAGTGTCTTTTTCATCTTTAAATTTATTTTTTTATTTTTTTTATCTATTCTTTCCATCTTCATTTTTATTAGTAATTAAAATTGAAGTTGGATACCTGCCTTGTATTGAGAAGAAACAGGATACTTTCCTTGATCAATACCACGAGTGCTTAAACCATTACCACCTACTTCAGGATCGAAACCTGTGTAATCTGTTATTGTTATTGGGTTCTGAGCTTGCACGTATAGTCTAAATTTAGTGATTCCCATACCTTTAACCAACTTTTTTGGTAAAGAATACCCTAACGATATGTTTCTTAATCTTATAAAATCACCATCTTCAAGAAAATAATCTGAAGCACCTCTGTAAGATTTAGTATTGTTACCATTATACCAAGGTATATCTGATCCTGTATTGTTCTCTGTCCAAGAATAAAACAAGTCTCTATGTGTACCAACTTGGTATGCGTAAGCTTTACTACCATTCATTACTTCTGCTCCAAAAGATCCATACCATTGCATGTTAAAATCGAAGCCTTTATAGTTTGCTGAGAAATTTAAACCAGCTTCCCAGTCTGCAGATCCGCTTCCTTGGTATACTTTATCGTTATCATCGATAGTACCATCGCCTGCATCTGCAATACCATCACCATCTGTATCAACAGTTAATTGATCAATGTAACGAAGTTCTCCCATTTTTGCACTTGGGTCTATTTCTTTATATGCAGTTAATTCTTCTTCTGTTTTTATAACACCATTAGTTTCTCTCAAGAAAAATGCAGCTGCTTCGTAACCTTCTGTAATAACACTTACTAACTCGTCTGTACCAGCATCAGAAATAAAACTTCTGTCTAGTCTAATAATAGGGTTATTTAAACTTGTTTGAGTTACTAAGTTGTTATTTGATGTATAGGTTCCAGCAATATTCCAGTTAAATCCATTTTTACCTTTATGTCTGTATTTAACACCGTACTCTACACCAGTATTCTCCATATTACCTACATTAAAAATGGTGTTTCTATATTGTCCAGAAACCCCTGTAGACGGTGGATTTACAACTTGGTATAATAAATCGCGTTTTTCACTTTTATAAACATCTGTTGTTACAGTAAGTTTGTTTTTAAAGAAACCCATATCGAAACCAAAATTCTGCTCTACATTAGTTTCCCAACCTAAAAGAGAATTTGCATACTCTAATTGCGTTGTACCTAAAGCTACTGTTCCAGGATCTGGGTTGTTAATATCTCCAGACGCATTATTACTACCAAAAATATAATCTCTACCTACCTCTACTACAGATTGGTTACTATAAGCAGGGAATCTATCATTTCCGTTTTGCCCAGAACTTAATCTCATTTTAAATGAGTTAACTGTCTTTTTTAAAGGCTCCCAAAATGGTTCGTCAGAGATATTCCACCCTAAAGACACAGACGGGAAATAACCTACTTGTAATCCTTTACTAAATTGAGAAGAACGGTCGCGTCTTACAATTACAGAAAGTAAGTATTTAGAGTCGTAGTTATACTGCAGCCTAGTATAAGCACCTTGTAAAGTTCTTGTGTAATCTTGTCCTCCAGACTCAACATCCCAAATTAACTCATAATTATCTAATACTGTTACTGCTGGGTTTAGGTTATTTCTAACCTCTACTAGGTAACGCTCGTTTGTAGATTTCTCGAAAGACCCACCTGCTAAAAGCGTAAAGTTATGGTCTCCAAACGATTTGGTGTATGTAGCAAAAACCTCTGATGTTAATTTAGAAGTTGTAATATCTGTTGTTCTATTAGATGTTATGTTAGCTGGGTTAGAAATTAATTCGCCTTCGGTATTATAAATATCGAACCTAGGCACAATTCTAACATCTTTTCTATCTGAATATGTTGCACCAAAACGACCTGTAATTTTTAAGTTTTTTGTGGCATCAAATTCAAATTGAATATTACCTGTATGACTATTTGTATTTCTTTGATCGTCTGTTTTTAATGTTCTTGCAGCATTAGCAAGTCTCCTTGCCTCATTAAGTTGCCAATCTTGCGTAGGATCTTCTAAACTTACTTCAGATATATTTGATAATGCATCTGTGTCTAAATCTATAGCTGGTTGAAACGTTCTATATTGGTATATTCTATTCATCATACCATTTACTGGAACTAATTTTAAATCTCTTCTAAGGGTTAAACCTGTTGTAACTTTCCATTTACCTGTTGTAAACTGAACGTTAGAACGAATGTTAAACCTTTTAAAGTCTGAATTGTAAAAAGATCCCTCTTGCCCAAAATAGTTAGCATTAAAGTTATAAGTTAAACCTTCTTTACCACCAGAAACATTTATAGAATGGTTTTGAATTGGTGCGTTATCATTTAAAAGCACACTACCTATATCTGTATCGTTAGTAAAATAACTTGAATTTCTGTGTATATCTCCATCAACACCACCTTGTATTTTATCAGAGTTTAAAGCGCCTCTTAATAAGTGAATATAGGTATACTCTTCTTTAGACATAGCGTCAAAATCAGAAGTAATATTTTGTATACCATACTCAGAATTTACACGAATATTCATTTGTCCAACCTTACCTTGTTTAGTTGTAATAAGGATAACACCAGAAGCACCACGAACACCATATATAGCTGTAGATGCAGCATCTTTTAAAACATCAATAGTTTCGATTTCACTAATACTTAACCCTGGATCGGTATCAAAAGGAATACCATCTACTACATATAAAGGCCCATTATTACCATCTAATAAAGAACTAAATCCACGAATTAAGATGTTAGCCTCTTCACCTGGTGCACCAGAACTAGATGTTACATTTACACCCGCTATTTGCCCTTGTAATGCAGTACCAATATCAGATGTTGTAGTTTTTTCTAAAACTTCTGCTTTTACTTGCCCTACAGCACCAGTAACCTCTCTTTTCTTTTGAGTACCATAACCAACAACTACAACCTCCTCTAAAGTAGAAAGGTCTTCTTTCATTGTTACATTAATTACGTTTTGATTTCCTACGGTAACCTCATCAGATTCGTAACCTAAATAGGTGAACTGAAGTATTTCTCCAACATTAGCCTTAATAACATAATTACCATCAAAATCGGTAATTGTTCCTCTTGCTGTACCTTTTACAATAACACTTGCTCCTGCTAAAGGTAGTCCGTCTCCGTCAACCACACCACTTACGGTTATGGATTGTGCTTGAATTGTATTAATTCCAAACAAACAAATTACAGCTATCATGGTAGCCCTAATTTGTTTCTTTTTGAAAAACCACTTTTCAAGAAATTTAATTTTCATATTCTTTATTATTTAATAGTTAGTGTTACAAATGTTAAATAAATCTAAAATAAAGGAGGTAACAAATGTTCTATATCAAAAACCATATGAGCCGATAGCGCTATTATTAAAGGTTTTAAGCAAAAAAAATTAGGAGCTAACAAAAAAACTTCCAAAATTTAAGATTTTAATAATTTAACATGGTTATCATATTTTATTCTTAATTACGATGGTAATTACACATTAGTGCTACTTAATAAAACATCTATGCTTTTTTTTATAAGTGTAATAATCGATTTTTGTTGAACAAAATAATTAAACAATGACCAGAAGTATTTTTTCAATTTTCCTTTTTATTTCACTTTCTACTTTCTCTCAACAAAATGATTGGGAAAACCCTTTAGTGAATCAAATAAATAAATTACCTGCAAAAGCTACATTTTACAGTTTTGAAACCGAAGAACTAGCTATTAAAAATATTAGAGAAGCTTCGAAATTTTACAAATCTTTAAATGGAGATTGGAAATTTAATTGGGTACCTAAACCAGATGATGCTATTAATGATTTTTATAAAAATGAATTTAACGCTTCTAATTGGAAAACAATAGAAGTCCCTTCTAACTGGGAAATGCAAGGTTACGGTATTCCTATTTATACTAACTCCACTTATCCTTTTTTTAGCGATTTCCCTAAAATAAACCATAACGACAATCCTGTTGGGCAATATATAAAAACATTTACTGTTGATGAATCTTGGAACGAAAAAGATATTATACTTCATTTTGGAGGTGTGTCTTCTGCATTTTATGTTTGGATAAATGGTAATTTTGTAGGTTATAGTGAAGATACACGCTTACCTTCTGAATTTGACGTAACAAAACACATAAAAAAAGGAGAAAATAAAATAGCTGTAAAAGTTTACAGATGGGCCGATGGCAGCTATCTAGAGGCACAAGACCATTGGAGACTAAGCGGTATAGAGCGCGAAGTATTTTTGCAAGCTGTACCTAAAGTAAGATTATCTGATTTTACTATTAGAACAGAATTAGATGATAATTACCAAAACGCACTTTTACAAATAAGGCCAGAATTTATAGCCAATGTAAAAGACAAGTACATTAAAAAAGTTGGTTATTTTGGCACCAACCCTTTAAAAACCAATTATGATGATTGGACGCTAACCACCAAATTACTAAACGAAAACAATAATACAGTTGGAGAGCCAAAAACCATGAAATTAAAAACATTTTTTGGCGAAAACTATCCGCAACGTGATAATGTTGCTTTTGCAATGATAGAAACCGAAGTTAAGGCACCTAAAAAGTGGTCTGCAGATTCTCCTAACCTTTATACCTTATTATTTTCTTTAAAAGACAATAAAGGCAATATAATTGAGCATATAACAACCAAAGTTGGTTTTAGAGAGCTAAAAATAGACGATCGTGGACGCTTTTTAGTAAACGGAAATCCTGTAAAAATGATTGGAGTTAATAGACACGATCATGATATGAAAAAAGGCAAAGCCTTATCTAGAGAAGATTTAGAAGCAGATGTTAAGCTAATAAAACAGTTTAACTTTAACGCGGTAAGAACATCGCACTACCCTAACGACCCGTACTTTTATGATTTATGTGACCAATACGGAATTTACGTTATGGATGAAGCTAATTTAGAATCGCATGGCACTCGCGGTCAATTATCCAATGTACCAGAATGGGGAAGCGCTTATTTAGAACGTGCTATTAGAATGGTAGAACGCGATAAAAACCACCCAAGCATTGTATTTTGGTCTTTAGGTAACGAGTCTGGAACAGGCCCAAATCACGCAGCCATGGCTGGGTGGATAAAAGATTTTGACCCTACACGCTATATTCATTACGAAGGCGCTCAAGGTCAGCCTACTCATAAAGACTATAAGAAAAATTATTTTTCGCCTGGAGGCGCAAATCCTTCTGATAAGAAATATGTAGATATGATTAGTAGAATGTATCCGCAGGCTAAAGAATTACAAAACCTAATAGACATAACCAGCTTTGACACTAGACCTGTACTTATGTGCGAATATGCACACTCTATGGGAAATGCCCTAGGTAACATGAAAGCTTATTGGGATGTTATTTACAAAAACGATAGAGCACTTGGAGGTTATATTTGGGATTGGATAGATCAAGGTTTACTTACTAAAACAAAAGATGGAGAAGAATACCTAGCCTATGGTGGCGATTTTGGAGATAAGCCTAACGATAATAGCTTTTGCTTAAATGGTATTATTGCTGCAAATAGAACTCCTAAACCAGAAATTTACGAATGTAAAAAAGTAAATCAGCCTGCTGTTATTACAGAAATTAATTCGCTTAATGGTGAATTTGAAATATTAAACAGACATCATGCTTCAAATTTATCAAAATATAATTTGACTTGGTATATATCAGAAAATGGAAAAATTATTCAAACAGGAGATATAGTTAGTTTAAATACGAATCCTTATCAAAAGGAAAAAATTAAAATAGACATTAAAAAACCCAAATTAAAGGCAAACAGCGAATATCTTATTACAATTCAAGGTAAATTAAAAAACAATACACCTTGGGCAAACAAAGGTTATGTTGTTTTTGAAGAGCAATTTAAACTGCCTTATAAAACGCCTAGTTTAAAAACAAAATCTATAAAAACTTCTGAAATTGAAATAACTGAAAATTCTAACTACATTATAGCAAAAAATAAGTTGTTTTCTATTAAAGTAGATAAAACAAAGGGAGTTATAACAAATTTTGAATCTAAAGGTATTAATTTAATTAAATCTCCACTTACTCTTAACTTTTGGAGAGCAGAAACCGAAGCTGATTTGGCTTATAGAAAGTCTAAAAAACAAGAAAATGAAAGAGCTTGGTTGGATGCTTCAAAAAACTTTAAAACATCTAGTGTATCAATTAAAGATTTAGAACCTAGTAAAAAACAAATTATAGTTAAAGGAAGTATTAATACACCTAAAACCAACATTACCTTAACTTATACTATTTTAGGTAATGGACAATTAAAGGTAGACTATAAAGCCTCTATAAACAAAGACGCACCAAATATCCCTAAAATAGGTATGTCTTTCGATATTGATAACCAATTTTATAATGTAGAATATTTTGGAAAAGGTCCTCAAGCAAATTATTCAGACAGAAGCACAGGCGCTAAAATAGGTATTTATTCTGGTGATGCTAATACCATGAATTACGAATACATTGTGCCTCAAGAATTTGGAAACCACATGGAAACAAGATGGTTTAGTTTAAAAAATACGTCGGGCAAAGGTGTATTAATTAAAGGAGAACAGCCTCTTAATTTTAGTATTTCTCCTTATGCTTTAAATAACTTAAACGAAGCTAGACACACCTACGAACTTAATAAAAGAAATACGTTAACAGTAAACATAGACTTAATACAAATGGGTGTTGGAGGAGATAACACATGGTCTTTTAGAGCAGAGCCACTAAACAAGTATTTAGTTAAACCTGGAGATTTTAAATATACTTTTTATATCTTACCTCTAAACGCTAAAATTACCCCTAGTGAGGTTAAATTTTAACAAAATTTAGAGTTTTTTTTATATTTTACTAATCATTATAATTTAAAGGCGTGTATTATTATATTTGTTATAATAATACACGCCTTTAAATAATTTTTTCGTTTTATGCTAAAAGTAAAACTATTTGTTTTTTTTCTCATTTGTGTTTTTAACAGCCATAGCCAAAATGCTGTAGGTTTCGAACATTTATCGACAGAAAACGGTTTATCTCAAAATGATGTAAACACTATATACCAAGACGAATTGGGCTATATGTGGTTTGGAACTCATGATGGATTAAATAGATACGATGGGTATAAATTCACGGTTTTTAAGCCAGAACCCAATAACCCTAAAAGCATATCTAGTATTTTAGTTTGGGATATTGCTCCTAATAAAGGTGGCGATTTTTGGGTAGCAACAACTGGGCAAGGTCTTAATTACTACCACAGTAGCACCGAAAATTTCACAAGATTTAAACACAACAAAGAAGATTCTAGTAGTTTGGCTAGCGATCATGTTTCTAGCATTTTTAAAGATTCTAAAAACAGATTATGGATTGGTACCAATCAAGGCATAGATGTTATAGACACCACAAAACCTTTAGACTCTGTAACGTTTAAACATTTAGAAATAAAAATACCAAATTATTTAAGCAAAGAATCGACAAACTACTATTGCATTTTCGAAGATAGTAATAATCAAATTTGGGCTGGTGGTAACCAAGGGCTTTTTAAATTAACAAAAAACCAAAAAGGAGAAGACTTTTTTAAACTAGTAAACCATTTAATTGGCTTACCAAACATGCCCGTAAGAAGCTTAGCCGAAGATAATTTAAACCGACTTATAATTGGTTCTGGAGGTGGGTTATATTCTTATTATCCTTATGGTATTGCACAAAGAGTAAGATGGCTTTCTGGTGGTTTTTTCAAGAAAATAATAACAGATAACAACTACATATGGGGAGCAAAAACAGATGGACTTCTCTATTATAAAACAGGAAAAAGAAAAGATCCTCCTGTTTTAATTAACAATTTTAGATACAACCCTAACAACCCTGCAACAAGTTTAAGTAATAACTTAGTTTCATCCTTATACCAAGACCGTAGTGGTATTGTTTGGGTTGGTGTAGATGGCGGAGGCGTTAATAAGTTTAACCCCGAAATTAAACAGTTTAAGCTTATTCAAAAAACAGGAGCTCCCAATAGTTTAACAGGTAATAATATTCGAACCATTTTTGAAGACAGTAATAAAACCTTATGGATTGGTACTGAAGGTAATGGTTTAAACATGCAAAGGTATGGAGAAAACGAAAACCACTTTACTAGTATAGGGTCTTCTCAATTTGCATTCGACTTAAGCGAAATAACTATTGCAGGCAAAAAAAAGTTGCTTATAGGTTCCCAAGGGTCTATAGGCTTATTTGAATTGGATATTACCGACCCTAAAAAAGAATTTACAAACAAAGATGTTAAGCAATTATCTAACATAAGCTCTAGCGTTTTTTCTGTTTTAACAGATTCTTCAAAAAATATTTGGATAGGAACCTATAATTCTGGTGTTCACAGATGGTTAGCGACAGATGTGCCTGGAGAGTATAAAAAAGACAACCTTTTTTATAACATTCATCAAAAAAATAGTATCTCCAACGATATTATTAGAGACATTATTGAAGATGAGCAAGGTAATATATGGTTTGCTACAGCCAAAGGTCTTAGCAAATTACCAAAAGATGAAATAAATAAAAAAAACCCACAGTTTATTGTTTATAAAAATAATCCTGATGATGCGTTTAGCTTAAGCTATGATTATATTTTAACCGTTTTCCAAAGTAAAAGTGGCGATATCTGGCTAGGTACCTTTGGTGGAGGACTAAACAAACTAGTTACTACAAAAGATAATAAAGTTAAGTTTATTTCTTTTTCAGAAAAACAAGGGTTACCTAATAATGTTGTAAAATCTATACTAGAAGACAATCATGGTAATTTATGGCTATCAACCAATAAAGGATTATCTAAATTTAATATAGAAGATAAAACCTTTAAAAATTACGATGTAAATGATGGCTTACAAAGTCATGAATTTGGAGAAGTTGCAGCTTTTAAGAGAAAAAATGGAGAAATGCTCTTTGGTGGTGTAAATGGTTTTAATAAGTTTTTTCCTGAGAAAATTAAAGACAATTCTACCCTACCAGAAACTGTAATAACCAATTTTTCTATATTTAATAAACCTGTAGGCATTGGTAAAGAAATAGGAAACCGAGTTATATTAAAACAATCTATTAATAATACTAAAAAAATAGATTTAAAATATAAAGAAAACAGCTTCTCTTTTGAGTTTGCTAGCTTACATTATGCGGCGCCAAGCAAAAACCAATTTGCATACAAGTTAGAAGGCTTTGACAAAGACTGGATTTACACAAAAGCAGACATGCGTTTTGCTACATATACAAACTTAGAGTCTGGTTTATATACCCTAAAAGTTAAAGCATCTAACAATGATGGCATTTGGGACGAAACTCCAGTAGAGTTGCAAATTAATGTAACACCTCCTTTTTACAGAACCAATTTAGCTATACTAATATATATCATGCTTTTTATTATGGGGCTTTTTGCTTTTAGACGTTTTACAATAATAGGCTCTTCTAAAAAGCACAAATTAGAATTGGATGTATTAGAAAAGGGACAACAAGAACAGATACAACAACTTAAATTAGAGTTTTTTACTAATATTTCGCATGAATTTAGAACTCCGCTAACACTTATAAAAGGCCCAATAGAATACTTGTTAAAAAAAGGACCAAATGTAAAGCCCGAAAAAGCAAAAGAACAATATCAACTCATGCTTAAAAACACAGACTATCTTTTAAGACTTGTAAATCAACTCTTAGATTATAGAAAAATGGATAAAGGCAAAATGGAGCTAACTGTTAGCCAAACTAATATTGTTGAGTTTATTCGAGAAATAGGAGAACCATTTCAGTTTTTAAGTAGCAAAAATAATATTAACTTCAATATAAAATCTGAAGCAGAACTTATTACAACTTGGATAGACCCAGATGCCATAGAGAAAGTGATTAACAACCTACTCTCAAATGCTTTTAAATTTACACCAAAAGGAGGTTCTATTAGCCTAAATATTTTTAGAGGTCAAAATTTTGAAGTCCCTGATGGTTTTAAAACTAAAATAGATAAAGCAAATTATACCATAATACAAGTAAAAGATACGGGAAAAGGTATACCTAAAAACAAATTAGACCTTATTTTCGAACGCTTTTATAGCGAAAAAGGCTCAAAAAAATCTAAATACGAAGGCTCTGGTATTGGTTTATCTTTTGCAAAAAAGTTAATAGAATTACACCAAGGAAGCATAGACGTTGTAAGTAACGCTACAGATGGGTCTAACTTTATTATTTGGATACCTAGATATAAAGAAACCTACGAAAACATTAACGGTATAGGCTTTAGAGATGCTACCGAAACATATGCTCATTTAAATCAATTAAACGAAGACTCACATGCTATTGGTTTAATAGATGAAATTGTAGAAAAAAACATTTCTAAAACAAGATCTAAATTACCTGCTTTACTTATTGTAGATGATAGTGCAGATATAAGACTTATTATAAGAAATGGTTTAGAAGATTTATATGATATTTATGAAGCCGAAAACGGAGAACGCGGTTTTGAGCTTGCCAAAAAGATATTACCTAATGTTATATTAACAGATGTATTAATGCCTGTAATGGGAGGTATCGAATTTTGCGACAAACTTAAAAATGCGCAAGAAACAAGTCATATTCCTGTAGTAATGCTAACAGCAAAAATATCTCAAGAATGGGAAATAGAAGGTCTAAAAACAGGAGCTGATGCTTACATAAGAAAGCCTTTTAACATGGAAGTTTTAGAGCTTAAACTTAATAACATTGTTAAGCAAAGAGATAAGCTAAGAAAACGTTTTAATAGAGAGATTACACTACAGCCTAAAGAAATTACAGTAACCTCTGTAGACGAAACCTTTTTGAAAAAAGCTATTGAAATCGTTGAAAAACATATGATGAACACAGAGTTTAGTGTAGAGTTTCTTGTAAAAGAAATGAATTTAAGTAGAAGTAACCTATACCTTAAACTAAAAGAATTAACAGGATTAACTTCTGGAGAATTTATAAGAAACATTAGATTAAAGAGAGCTGTACAACTATTAAAAAACAGCGATTTATCTGTTAAAGAAATTATGTATATGACAGGTTTTAACACAGCATCATATTTTTCTAAATGTTTTAAAAAGCAATTTGGAGTTATACCAAGTAAGTTTATTCGCAATGAAGAATCATCTTCGAAAGAAGAAGATCAAGAAGAAAAAAACAAGCCTAAATAATTATATTTAGCCCTTAAACAACCACCATATTATAAAAAAACCTCTTAAATTTAAAAGGTTTTTTTATAATATTTACCGTACTCTAATCCAACTAATAAAAACTAAAACAACTAATACGATTCTTACTAGACCGAGACTTGACATTAAAAATAAAATACTAAAAATCAAGCATTTAATAAACCAAAACCAAGTCAACCCTTATTAAATTTATACGATTGTTTTAGTTTTTTACACCTCAGTTTCCCTAGAAAACTTGAAATATATTCATATTTGTAACCTATAAACTAATTTAAAACTAAAATGAATATGAAAATCAAATTACTTGAAAGGGTGCGATTTAAAAAGTCGCAACTCAAGTTGTGCTTCTTTGCATTAATATGCATAATTAGCACAAACGTCGTTCAAGCCCAATCTGCTACAATAAGTGGTGTAGTATCTGGAGGAGAAGGCGAGCCTTTAGCTGGAGCTAGTATAATAGTTAAAGGAACTGCAACTGGAGCGGTAACAGATTTTGACGGTAATTTTTTGCTTTCAGCAAAACCTCAAGATGTACTTGTTTTTAGTTATTTAGGTTATGTTACCAAAGAAGTTACTGTTGGTAGCCAAACTTTAATTAACGTTTCTTTAAAAGAAGATTTATCTACACTAGACGAAGTTGTAGTAGTTGGATACGGAACACAAACTAAAAAAGAAATAACTGGGGCTGTAGCACAAGTTAAAGCAGAAGATATTATGAATACTGCAACGTCTGATTTAGGTTCTGCCTTACAAGGACAAATAGCAGGTGTTTCTGTTACATCTAGTTCTGGAGAGCCAGGTTCTGAAGCGAATGTGCAAATTCGTGGTTTAACCTCTGTTTTTGGTGCTAACTCACCATTATATGTGGTAGATGGTATTCCTTTTGAAAGCGATCCTAAATTAAGTATCTCAGAAATTGAAACCGTAGATGTACTTAAAGATGCTGCTTCTACAGCTATTTATGGTACTAGAGGTGCTGCTGGTGTAATTTTAATTACAACTAAAAAAGGTAAAATTGGCCAAATGAAGGTTAATATTAATAGCTACTATGGTATTCAAAGCATTACTTCTGGAACACCTTTAATGGAATCTGAAGATAGATGGTATAGCCAATTTTTATTATCGTATGCACAACAAGGAAGAGTTTTTGGTAACACATGGACTACTATAGAGCGTGCAGCTCATCAATTAGCAAACAATAACAGTTTAGAAGACGTTGTACAAAATGACAATGCCCCTATACAAAATCACAGTTTAAATGTATCTGGTGGTAAAGACGGATTAGCATACAACATTACTGCAAACTTTTTTAACCAAGAAGGAGCTATAATTAAATCTGGTTTAGAGCGTTTTAACGTAAGATCTAACACAACATACTCAAAAGGAAAATGGGATATTAAAACAGGGATTTCGTTTAGAATGGAAGATCGTGAATATTCTCCTTGGGGTTTAACAAAAGAAATTATAAGGTTTGATGCTTACCAAACAGCAATAGACCCTAGTATAGAAGAAACTACAGAAAGTGGTGATGGATCTGGAGCAGCTAATATATCTTATTTAGGGTATAGATTACTACAAACAGATAATGCTCAAAACGATTATTTTGATGGTAGCTTAAGTTTAACTTACAATTTTAATAAAAATTTAAAATTTACATCTAGAGGGTCTGTAAGTAGAAACAATGGTACTAGAATAAGAATAAATCCAAAGTTTACTGCTTACGATTGGGAAGGTAATGAAGTTCCATCACAACAAAGAGCTCAAATATATAATGAAAGTAATTTATCTAAAAAGAAAACTTTAGAAAACATTTTAACTTATAAAAAGAGTTTTGGAGACCATAACTTTACTTTAACAGGGGTTTATTCTGCTGAGGAGTATTCGTATTCTCAGTTTTTCGCAAGACGTTACGATTTATTCGACAACGACATAACAGTTTTAAACAACGCATTAGAAGACCCTGAAGCTGGTTCTGGAAATAACCGTTGGACGCAAGATAGAGTAAATACTCTTATAGGTATGTTAGGTAGAGTACAATACAACTATCAAGGTAAATACTTATTTAGTGGTAGTATACGTAGAGATGGATCTTCAAGATTTAGAAAAGATCCTTGGGGTATTTTCCCTTCTTTTTCTCTTGGATGGAATGTGTCAGACGAAGATTTCTGGCAACAATTAAAAGGAACTGTATCTTCTTTCAAAATTAGAGCAAGTCATGGTACTACAGGTAACCAAGGTATTCAAGATTATAGCTACCAACCTACTATTGTTCTAGAAAACGATTACCTTTTTGGTAACGGAGACGATAGCTTAATTAATGGAGCTATTCAAGAAGGCTTTGCCAACGAAGATGTTAAATGGGAAACTTCTGTTTCAACTAACTTTGGATATGATTTAGCATTTTTCAACAATAAATTAACTTTTACTTCAGATATTTATAGAACAAATAAAAGAGATATGCTATTCTCTGTACTACTCCCTCCTACTGTTGGTGGTGGCACAGGCCAAAATGCAGAAGTAGTATTAAACGTTGGAGACATGGTTAATCAAGGTGTAGAATTAGCTGCTAATTACCGTCATAAAGGTAAATGGTCATGGAATGCTGGTGTAACTTTTACAAAAAATGAAAACACTATAACTAAAATGGCAGATACTAATAAGTTAATCTATTTTGATGATAGTACAATTTCTGGAACATCTAACGATAGAGATGCTGTTTCTGTTTTAGCAGAAGGAATGGAAGCTGGTGCATTTATGCTTATAAAAACTAACGGAGTTATTCAAACTGATGCTGAATTAGCTGAATACTTAGAAGAATTCCCTAACAGTAATGCTAGATTAGGAGATTTAAGACTAGTAGATGCTTTAACAGTTGATACAGACAACGATGGTGTAGCTGATGCAGGAGATGGTGTTATAGATATAAATGACAGACAATACTCTGGTAGCGGTACTCCAGAATTCGAAATGGGTTTCAACTTTAATACATGGTATAAAGGTGTAGACTTTTCTATGCAATGGTATGCTTCTGTTGGAGGAGAAATTATGAATGGAAATAAAGCTTATGCTTACCAAGAAGGTAATCACCAAGATTTAGTTTACCAATGGTCTCCACAAAACCCTACATCTCAAATACCTGTATTTAGAGGCTCTACGACAGATAATAATGTTAGAGGTAGAAATGATTATTGGTTAGAAGATGGTACTTTTGCTAGACTTCGTAACATTACTTTAGGTTACACAATTCCTAAACGTAAAATTGAAAAAATAGGTTTATCTAAATTACGTTTTTATGTAACTGGACAAAACATTTTGACCCTTACCAAATACGACGGATTTGATCCAGAAGTTGGTAATAATGGTTTAAGTACTAGAGGTATTGATAAAGGTACTTACCCTATTAGTTCTCAAATAAGAGCAGGTTTCCAACTTCAATTCTAAAAAAAAAAGATTATGAAAAAAATATTGAATAATAAAATCGTTCTAATCATGGCCTTTTGCTTAGCTATGGTAGGATGTAAAGACGATTTTCTTGAACAAGATAATCCAAACAATATATCTCCAGCTACATTCTGGAACGATATACAAGACCTTAGGTATGGAATAATAGCGGTTTACGACGCCTACTCTAACCCTAATAATTATAGATTAGTAGATGAGTTAGCTCGTTCAGACTATGCTTGGGCTAATGGTTACCAAAGACCAAATAATACAAATATATACTACCAACAAACATTTAACGAGGCGAGCACAGCTGTTGTAGAAAAATGGTCTAGTCTATATACTACTATTTTTAGAGCTAATCAAGTTATTGCTGCTGCAGAAAAATTAGCAGGAACTTATGGTAATGAAGACTCAGAGCAAGAGAACACCGAGATTTTAGCACAAGCTAGATTTTTAAGAGGATTTGCTTACTTTAATCTTCATAACCATTATAACGGTGGTTCTGTTCCATTATGGTCAGAAGTTCCTACTTCAGAAACTGGGTATTACAAACCGGTAAATACATCTGAAGAAATCCTAACATTTTATCGAGACGATCTAGAATACGCTGCTTCTAACCTGCCTGCAACATGGGTTGATGGAAACAACGAATCTCAAGTAGGTAGAGTAACCTCTGGTGCTGCTGTAGCATTATTAGGTCAATCATATTTATATGAAGGAAACTTTCCTACTGCTGCAACATATTTAAAACGAGTAATTGATGATTATGGATATTCTTTAACACCAAACATAGGCAGTAACTTTACTACTATGGATGAGTTAAACGAAGAATCTATTTTAGAAATAGTTTATACATTATCAAGACTAGATGGAAAATCTTCTGCTTCAAATGCTAATATAAATCAACTACTTACTGGAGGCTCTGGAACATGGTTTGGTGGTGTAGTTGCAAACTGGTTAATTCAAGAGTATAGAAACGATCCTTTAGATTATTCTGATAATAGAAACAAAATTACTTTAGAAGACGGTACAGAAGCATTTAGAAAATATAGCTTGAGAACTTCATGGTCTGTAGCAATAGCTGATGACGATGATATGACATACTACGGAGCACCTAAAACAGGTTTAGGAGCTAGTTTTAATGTAAAAATGACTTGTTTTTGGAGAAAGCACACCAACTGGGACCTTGCAGGCTCTGAAAGAGAAGTTGAAGGTACAGATGGTACAACAATTTCTGGTGTAAACGAAAGATTGTTACGTTTAGGAGAAATATACTTAAACTATGCTGAGACTCAAATAGAAATGGGAGACATCGACGAAGCTTTACTATATATAAATAAAGTAAGAAGACGTTCTGCATTACAATTATTAGGACCTGTTGGTTCTGGAGAATACCCAACAAACGACCATGATAACGTAAGCTATAATGCAACAAATTTAACCGAGCATTTAAGACATGTTGAATACCCATTAGAATTATCTTGCGAGGGTCCTGGTGGAGATAGAAATATAGATCTTAGAAGATGGGGCATTAAAAAGCAACGTTTTCAAGAGTTAGCTGCTAGAAAATACACAGGAACTTCATTTCAAATAGAAAATGAAGAAGGAACCTTAATTTGGAAGTGGGGAGCGCTTTGTGATGAAATAGATCCTGCATCTCCTAATGATGATACACCAGACTGGGATGAATTCCAAGAAGCAGCAGTTAACTATAATGAGTCAGAGCACGCATATTGGCCAATACCAAATAGCGAAGTAATTGCTAACCCAGATTTGTATAAATAAAAAAGATTGAAAATGAAAAAAATATATTTAATTGCAGTTGTTCTAACTACAGCCTTTTTTGGATGTCAGGACGACGATTACGATGCACCAAATAGCTTTTATGATGTTGGACTATACCATAGTTTAGGTCAACAAGCTTTAGAAATTAACATTTATGATTATATTACTTTTGCCAACTTATCGCAAAATTACTCTCATCATGAATGGACTATAGGCGAAGGTAACTTCTTTATAGAAGGACCATTTACATTTAGAGATTCTTCTTCATTATATGAAACACGAATTATTAACCCTGGAGATACAACTTCTACAGATAAAACTATAAATGTTTACTTTAAAAAATCTGGATTACAAAAAGTAAGAATGTTTAATATTTTTGACGAGTATGTAGCTTTTAGAGGTTTTCAAAATGGTAGCGCATACACTATGGAAGCCGAGGAAATAAACGGAAAATGGGTTATAGACACTACCCTAACAGTTAAAGTTTATGATACTATTGTTCCAGAAATTGAAGTAAGACAAGCTAATGTTTTATTAGATTTAGAAAGTACAGATACTATTTATGTTGAAGCTGGAGACACCTTAGAATTTACAGATAAAACAACAATAGGAGAACCAACAACTAGATTTTGGTGGGCAAGAACATTTCCTACTGAAGGCGCAGAACCTGAAACAGTGGCATCAGGAAACCAAGAAGTTGCTAACTTAGTTTTCAAAAAACTAGGAACTTTTCAAGCAGGAATTACAGTATCTAGATCTGGAGAAAATATTCCTGCAGATAGCGACAGACTTATAATAAGCAGACCTGTAAAAGTAATACCTTCGTCTCAACCGTTTGTTTTAACAGGAAACATAAACGAACAAGAAGACGAAACTATTAAGATTCCTTTTAACGGAGAGTTTGCACCATTTTTTAACAAAGAATCTTTCTTTGAAGTAAAAGTAAACGATATAGTATTTAATATAGAATCTGTTTCTATTAATGCAGATGACTCTACTTTTTTAGATATTAAATTAACAGAACCTATTTATAGACCAGATGTAATAACAGTTACACTACTAGATGGTAGTGGTATAGAATCTACAGATACACGTACTCCGGTATCTTTTACAGATGTGCCTGTAAACATGCATGATGTTAACTTACTACCTATTGGAGTACAAGGCGCAGAAGACTTTGGTTTTCAAGGAAGCGATAGTTGGGGAATTCATGGTGACAACAAAGGCACTGTTGAAGTTAGTTCTGAACAAGCATCTACTGGTAGCTATAGTATAAAAGCTACAATAGTACCAGGAGAAGCTAATGTACAACCAGCAGCTGTGCTTTCTCAACCAATTATTCTAGATCCTGATGCAAATTACATCTTTAAATATAAAAGATATATTAAGCCTGGTTCTGTAGTATCTCCAACAGCTAGATCTGGATTCTTTTTTATTCAAAACTGGACTCAACAAGGTTGGACAAACTATAGCAACGGAACTGAACAACAAGGAGTTTGGAATGAATTTACTATTACATGGAAGCAAAGTCAACCAATATCTCAAATAATGTTTAGAGCTATTATTGATGGTAATTCAGCCAGTGATGCTGTAATATATTATGACGACTTTTATTTAGTAAAAGAAGAATTAAGGCCATAAACAAAAGGCTAAACTTACAACTTTTAAAAGCCTATTTGAATTTTCAAATAGGCTTTTATTATTAACTTAAATTTTAATATATTAAACTTTAAGTTTTATTACATTATAACTTACAAGCTTATGAAACAACTAAACAACTGCTTACTTTTTTTTATTATTGTTTTATTTAGTTTAAAATCTTTTTCACAAACATTTAAACGCATCGAGCGTATTGCTAAACTAACCAATATAGGCGAAAATAATGGTGTAGCTGTAGCAGATTATGATGGTGATAATGACCTTGATTTATTTGTAGTTGCCAAAGCCCAAGATAATATTAATGAAGAAAAAGGGAAAAGCAAATTATTTAGAAACAATAACGATGGTACATTCACAGATGTCACTACTACTTCTGGATTAAATAACCTATTTCCTTCAACAGAAGAGAGTAAAGACAATGGTTATCTAGACGGTATTAAATATGGAGTGTCTTGGGGCGATTATGACAATGATGGCTTTCCAGACATCTTTTTTACACATGCATTTAAAGTACAATTATTTCGTAATAATGGAAATGGAACTTTTACAGAAACAACAACACAAGCTAAAATAAAAAAACGAAACGAATGTAGTAATGCTGGTGCTACTTGGTTTGATGCCAATAATGATGGTTTAATAGACTTATATATTTCTGTTTGGAATGGATGCGATGGTAATATATTATATATGAACAAAGGAGACGGAACCTTTGAAGATCGTTCTGTATTTTATAATGTAAACAGCATGAATCAATCTTATATGAGTATGCCATTTGATTTTAATAATGATAATTGGATGGATTTATATGTTACTAACGATTTTTTTATTCCTAACGAGTTATACATAAATAAATTTGGAAGTATTTTTGAAGATCAATCGTTAAAATACGATATGGCTAGAAGTGCCAACTATATGGGAATAACCATAGGCGATTATAATAACGATGGTAATTTTGACATGTATGTTACCGATATAAACAAGAATCTTTTATTCTCTAACAATGGTGATAACACTTTTACAGAACTAGCAGAAACTAAAGGTGTTTTAAAAACTGGCTGGAGTTGGGGTTGTACCTTTTCTGATTTTGATTTGGATGGTGATGAAGATTTATTTGTTGTTAATGGGTTTAAAGAATCTTTTCCTGAAGGAGAAGCTAATGTATATTTTGAAAACGATGCAAATGCAAACTACACTTTTACAGAGCAAACCAGTAAGGTAGGCTTAGGCGCCATTACCATGGGGTTTGCAGTAACACCTTTTGATTATGATAACGATGGAGATTTAGACTTGTTTGTATCAAACAGTAATAAAGAATCTTACTTTTATCAAAACACGACTATTAACGAAAATTCTACACAAAACCCACATTGGTTTAAAGTAATATTAGAAGGTACAACATCAAACCGAAACGCTATTGGTGCAAGTGTATCAATTACAACAAACAACGGAAGTTTACACCGTTACGCTTCTGGCGTAGGTTTTCTTTCTCAAAGTATTCAACCTTTACATTTTGGCTTAGATAATGCAACATCTATTTCAGAAATTAAAATAAAATGGCCTTCTGGTCTAATTGAAACCTATAATAATTTACCAATAGATGCTACAATAAAAGTAATAGAAGGTAATAATTATGAGGTTGTAGATACAACTCAGGGAGTAAAAATAAAAGGTTGTACAGATCCTAATTCTTGTAGCTATAATCCAAATGCAGTAGAAGACGATGGCTCTTGTACCTACATGGATGGAGCTGTAATTAATGGGAATACAACATCTGGATACCTTAATATTGAAACATACACATACAATAAAAACACAAATTCGTCTGTGCAATGGTACGTTACAGGAGGAGAAATATTAGAAGGCCAAAATACAGAAACAATTAAAGTACAATGGCATCTTGAAGCTAAAGGACAAGTATCCATAATTGAGAGCGGATTAACCTGTACAACAAAAAAAATAGATGCAGATGTAAACCTAAGCATAGCCAATACATCTCCTAAACGCTCGGTAGCTAGAATATGGAATGAGGCACTATTACATGCTATACGCAACGATTATGCAAGACCTACTGTTCATGCAAGAAATTTATTTCACACAAGTATAGCCCTGTATGATGCTTGGTCTATTTTTAATAGTAAAGCAAGAACATATCTATTAGGTAATAAAGTACATGGGTACAGTAATAATTTTAACGGTTTCGCTACCGAAGAAAATATAGATAAAGCCAAAGAAAAAGCCATGAGTTATGCTGCTTATAGGTTACTATCTCACCGTTTTAAAAACTCTCCAGGACAATTAGAATCGCAAAGCACATTCGATTTTATAATGGCTGATTTAGGATACCCTACAGATTATAAATCAATAGATTACAGCTCTGGTAACCCTGCTGCTTTAGGAAACTACATAGCAAAAACTATTTTAGAATACGGTAAAACAGATAAATCTAATGAAATCGACCACTATAAAAACAAACATTACACACCTACTAATACACCACTAATACCTGCTTTGCCTGGAATAAATAAAAACATAAACCCAAATCGATGGCAACAATTAAGTTTATTTCAGTTCATAGATCAAAGTGGTAATTTAATATCTGAAAACACACCAGATTTTTTAAGTCCAGAATGGGGTGCAGTTCATCCATTTTCCTTAATTAATGAAAATAAGAACATTTATAATAAAGATGGAAATGAATATATAGTATATCATGATCCAAATGAGCCTCCAATGCTTAATCTGTCTCAAAATAATGCTTCAAGCGATGCTTACAAATGGGGGTTTTCTATGGTTTCTATATGGTCGTCTCACCTAGATCCATCAGATAATATCATTTGGGATATTTCACCAAAATCCATAGGGAACATAAACTTAAATGAAGTTCCTACAAATTTTGACGACTTTATCGACTTTTATAAATCTACAGATGGCGGAGATATTTCTAAAGGACACAATATAAACCCGTATACAAATGCACCTTATAAAGAGCAATTAGTTCCAAGAGGAGACTATACAAGAGTATTAGCAGAATTTTGGGCAGATGGTCCAGATTCAGAAACCCCGCCTGGACATTGGTTTACTCTTTTAAATTACGTAAGCGACCATAGTTTGTTAGTAAAAAAACTAAATGGAAAAGGAGATATATTAAATAATTTAGAATGGGATGTAAAAGCCTATTTTTTAATGGGAGGTACTATGCATGATGCTGCCATTACCGCATGGGGCATTAAAGGTTGGTACGATTATATAAGACCAATATCTGCTATACGATACATGGCAAAATTAGGACAAAGTACAAATGCTGAATTAGAAAATTACCACATTGCTGGTATACCATTAAAAGAAGGCTACATAGAAACCGTAAATCCTGGCGATGCACTTGAAGGGGCAAATAAAGAACACCTTGGCAAAATAAAATTATACACTTGGCGAGGGCATAAATACATTCAAAATACTAAAACAGATAACGCTGGTGTTGGCTGGATTTTAGCAGAAAACTGGTGGCCTTACCAACGCCCAAGCTTTGTTACTCCTCCATTTGCAGGATACGTTTCTGGGCACTCTACCTACTCTAGAGCTGCTGCAGAAGTAATGACTTTGTTAACTGGAGATGAGTTTTTCCCTGGGGGATATGGCGAGTTTATTGCAAAAAAAGATGAGTTTTTAGTTTTTGAAGAAGGACCAAGTGTAGATGTAAAACTGCAATGGGCAACATACAGAGATGCCTCAGACCAATGTAGTTTATCTAGAATTTGGGGAGGCATACACCCTCCTGCAGACGATATTCCAGGAAGAATAATTGGAGAACAAATTGGCATAAACGCTTACAATTTTGGTGTAAAATATTTTGATGGAAAAACAACAATACCTAACCAAGATAGCTCTTTTCAAAAAGTATATCCTAATCCTTTAAATAGTAATTTCATTAATATTACAAACACATCTGAAAATGATATATTTCAACTTATAGATTTAAAAGGAAGCTTTTTAAATTTTGAAAGAAAAACGTATAACGAAACTACAAAAACAACTCAACTTAACCTTTCTAAGTCTTTAACTACAGGAGTTTATATTTTAAAAATTAACAATAAAACAAAATTAATAGTAAAAAAGTAAAAATCCTTTAATATTTGACGTTTGGAGCAATTCAAAACACATTTATCATAGTATTCTGGACAAATCTAGCCCTTTACTGCTCATTATAAATTTAACTTTGAGTTATAACTAAAACTAATTAATACCAAATATTATGATTCAAAAATTATTTTTTGCATTACTCACAAGTACTTTTATGTTTGCGCAAACTAGCCCTACAAAAACATGGGTAACACAACCTCCTAGTACGGTAACAATGGGAGAATCCTATCCTTTATCTGCTAGCTTTGATGCTGGTGATGACGGTGCTGGTTTAGATCACACTGTAGGTGGTACAAACTCAGCAAACTTACAATACTCTATTCAAATTTGGAATTCAGACACATCAAAATGGACTTGGAAAAAAGGTAAAAATGACTTAACTGTCGCAAACACGCACACTGGTACTTCTAGCATAGATTGGGTTATTCCAACAGATTTAATGGCCTCTGCCGATTTACCTGCAAATGAAGCTTATTTTATGAGGGTTGGTTACCAAAACTCTGCCAACCAATGGGCCAGCTATGTAACAGGTAATGATGTTGCTATTACAATAGAATCTGCTCCATTAGGTGATTCTTGGGATTGGAATCCAGCTTCTGTAACCTACCCTTCTAGTGCTACAATGGATATAGATATAATATATTCTTCAGATATGCCAATTGCTCCTAAT
The DNA here is from genome assembly GCF_039538365.1 of Postechiella marina. Taxonomy (NCBI): domain Bacteria; kingdom Pseudomonadati; phylum Bacteroidota; class Flavobacteriia; order Flavobacteriales; family Flavobacteriaceae; genus Postechiella; species Postechiella marina. The sequence goes on along the minus strand of NZ_BAABCA010000001.1, from coordinate 7,200 downwards.
GGCATCAAGTTTACTCTTTGGACGATAACTGATGGAACAGTTAATGATGTAAATTTATTTAGTGATATTTGGTATGGTCTTTTTAGTAACCCAACTGAACTAGATCCTGGAACCGACATGACTACTACAATAACAATTAATATTCCTAACAGTGCCAAAAATAACGGTACAATGAGACCTAGCTCTGATTTAGGAGCCAATTGGGATCCTAATGCAGGAGATCAAGGTAATAACTACATTAGCCATCAAGATACACCTGCTCCTATTTACACCTTTCAGTTTAGACCTATTGCGGGCGATGATACAAATTTTGCTCCAGCATCTCTACCCGCTCAAAACAACTTTACTGTAAGTCCAGCTCTATCTGTTAAAAATATAAAAGCTAATACGCTTAGTATGTACCCAAACCCGGTTAAAAACATTTTAAACCTTAGCAATATTAACAATGTTAAAACATTTACTATTAGCAATGCGTTAGGACAAGAGGTATTAAAACTAAAAGCTCAAAATTCTATTAACATATCAAGCTTAAAAAAAGGGTTATACTTTTTAAAAACAGATACTGGTATTACACGTAAAATTATTAAAAATTAAATAATACTTATTCGGTGTTTGAAATACAACACCGAATAAATATTATATCTAATAAATAACACGTTAATTTATGAGATTACCAATAGTTAATTCAATATATAGAGCTCTAGTCTTTACTCTATGTCTTGCTATTACACTATGTTTCTCATGCCAAAAAAAAGCAAACACTAATCCTATTGAAAAAAACATCTATAAAGAAAATTGGGATTCTATTAAAGCCAACTACAAAACACCAAAATGGTTTACTAATGCTAAATTTGGAATTTTCGTTAATTGGGGAGCATATACAGTTCCTGCATTCGAAGCCGAAAGTTACCCTAGGCTAATGTATATAGACAGTACCAATTTCAATTATCCAATAAGCTCAAAAAAAAATATACCTTCTCATGTTTTCATACATCATAAAGCCAATTGGGGTAATCAAAAAGATTTTGGGTATAAAGACTTTATTCCGTTATTTAAAGGCGAAAAGTTTGATGCACACAATTGGATAGAATTATTTAAAAAATCAGGAGCCAAATATGTTATACCTGTTGCAGATCATCACGACGGATTTGCTATGTATAAGTCTAATACCACCCGTTGGAATGCATACGACATGGGTCCAAAACGAGATATATTAGGAGAGTTATTTCGTGCAGGAAGAAATAAAGGACTTATAATGGGAGCTTCTTCTCAATTTGCTTTTAATTGGTCTGTTTATAATAAAAAAGATCATTTTGACACTACAAACCCAGATTATGCCGATTTGTATTCTGCTAAGGGTAAAGATTTAAATCAACCAGTATCTAACGAATTTAAAAAAAGGTGGTGGAATAGAACTATAGATCTTATAGATAACTACCAACCAGATATATTTTGGATAGATTATTATAATAATTCACCTAATTTTGAAAACATACGCCCAAAACTAGCATCTTATTACTATAATAAAGGTGTAAAATGGGGTAAAGAAGTTGTTTTACAAGATAAAAATAATAACTCATTTCCTGAGAAAACAATTATTTATAACCTTGAATGCGATAAATTATCAACTCTTAAAGAATTACAAAAGCAAAACAATGTTTCAATTTCGAAAACCTCCTGCAGTAATACTAGTAATTCAATACATAAAACAACTAATAAAATTATAGCAAATTTAGCTGATATTGTTAGTAAAAACGGAAGTTTTATTTTAAATGTATCACCAAAATCTGATGGAACCATACCAAATAATCAAAAAGATATTTTGCTTAAAGTTGGTAATTGGCTAAAAATAAATGGAGAAGCTATTTACAATACTACAACTTGGAAAATTTACGGAGAAGGACCAACCAAAATAAATGAAGTTTATTATTCTAAAAACAACTCAAACCTATTTTCTTCAAAAGATATTCGTTTTACAAAAAAAGGAAACATACTTTACGCTATTGTTTTAAGTTGGCCTACTAATGGTAAAATTAATATAACCTCTTTAGCTAAAAATTCAGAGTATCTAACCTATTTATCTATTGAAGACATTAATATTTTAGGAAATTCTAATAATATAAAATGGCAACAAACTAATCATGGTTTAGAAATCCAAAAACACATAAAAAGTACTAATAATCATATATATACCATAGCTATCAAACTAAAAAAATAATCTATACATACTTTTTAGTAACAAATAAAACTAACTAAACAACTATACAAATGATAGTAAACATCTACAAAAAGTTAATTACTATTGCCATTATACTATTAACACTAAACACCTTTGCTAAAGATATTTATGTTGCTAAAAACGGAAACGACTCTAATTCTGGAACCATAGAAAGTCCATATCTAACTCTATCAAAAGCAGCTTCAATAGCTCTCCCTGGAGACATTGTTTACATAAGAGAAGGCACCTACGAAGAAACACTATCCCCTAAAAACTCCGGAACTGCAGGAAATCCTATTATATATCAATCCTATCCTGGAGAAAAAGTAATTATTTCTGCTATGCAATCGCTTTCTGGTTGGACACAAGATTCAGGATCTATTTACAAAACAAAAATTACTTTTAATAGTCTTGGAGATCAAAATTTCGTTATGGTAAACCAAACAGCTTGCGATTTAGCTAGGTGGCCCAACAAAACAAATAACAACCCTTTCGATATAGCAACAATTAGAAATACTGGAGGCAGTAGTGGAGAAATTATAAATAATGCATATTTAACAGAAAACACTATTCCAGCAATAAACTGGACTGGTGGTGCTATTTTCTTTTACGGAGACAAAGCAGGTTCTGGTTGGACTGCATGGAAAAAAAGAATTACAAGTAGTTCTAGCGGACGTGTAAATTTTGATTTAGAATTTGGTACTAACGAAAGTTGGGTAAGAACATTTCATGCACCTAAAGATCTCGGAGATTTTTACCTCGAAGGTGTTAAAGAAGCTTTAGACTATAAAAATGAATGGTATTTTGATGAATCATCTAAAGAGTTATTCATTCAACTTCAAGGAGGTACTCCTCCTACTGATGGCGAAGTAAAAATGAGAAAACGAATTGAAACCATTAATTTAAAAAACAAAAGCTATATTGAAATTAGAAATATTGCTGTATTTGGAGGTGCGATAAATATGGAAGATAGCTCTACATGGCAAGCTAACGGAAATAATAAAACCACTAACAATGTACTATATGCTGTTTCCTCTTTTTATGGCAATTACACCATAGGAGTCTCTAACTCTTCAAGAGCAGGAAAAGCTAGTATTAATATACAAGGCTCTAATAATACCATCGAAAAATGCGAAATAGCATTTAATACATCCGCAGGAATACAAGCAAGAGGCAATAATATCCAAATTATAGATAATTATATTCACGATTTCGATTTTTTATCCAATTATGATGCACCTCTAGTAGCTAGAGGTATAAATAATAGCCTTATTAAAAACAATACTATTTTTAATGGAGGACGAGATTGCATTCAATATTATGGAACTAACAATGAAATAGCTTATAATGATGTATCTAAAAGCAATTTATTAGCAGATGATTGTGGGCTATTTTATACCGTTGGTGCCCAGTATACAACAGAAATTCATCATAATTGGTTTCACGACACCCAGTCTAACGGATCTAAATCTAAAGCCACTGCCATTTATTTAGATAATGATGCTGCAGGCTTTAAGGTTCATCACAATGTGGTTTGGAACACAGAATGGACCAATATTCAAATTAATTGGAATGGAAAAGATATAGAAATTTATAACAACACACTTTGGAATGGATCGCAGGTTATGGGAGCTTGGCATAAAGACGGAACATCTTTTTCTAATGTAAAAGTTTGGAATAACCTATCAAACAATGGAGATTGGGAACCTCAATCTGACAAACAAAATAATTTAGTAGTTACAGCAAATGTATTTACTGATGCTAACAACGGAAAATTTACTCTAAAACCAGAATCAAGCCCTATAAACCAAGGTCGTATTATAACGGGTATAACAGATGGCTATATAGGTACGTCTCCAGATATTGGAGCATACGAATATGGAGCAGATAATTGGGTTGCAGGAATAACTTGGGATCCCATTTATAGTCCTACCGGTAATGGCTGTTATGGACTACCTGGTGAAGATTGTATAGATTTTCTACCAAATGATGATGATAAAGATGGTGTTACAAACGATATTGATCTTTGTCCAGATACCCCTTTAAAAACATCTGTAAATACAGATGGGTGCCCTATATTCGAAATAGCATCAGATAATTTTAAAATATTAACAAAAAGTGAAACATGTATAAGTAGTAATAATGGTTCTATTACAATTACATCTAACAATACAACCTTAAATTTTTCTGCCAAAATTGAAGAATTAAATATAGAAAAAAGTTTTACATCCAATACATCTTTTACAAATTTAGAAGCAGGTTCTTATACATTATGCATAACAACTAGTGCCAACTTAGACTACAAGCAATGTTTTAATATTATAATATACCAACCAGAAAAACTTATTGTTACAAGTAAAATAAACTCAAAAAACAAGCAAGTAAGTTTAACATTAAATGGAAGCGATACATATAATGTTACTCTTAATGGTAGCAATATAGTAACAACTAAAAATATATTAACCCTTAATTTAAAAGACGGAAATAATAAAATAGAAGTAAAAACCGCTAAAGAATGTCAAGGAAAATATTCAGAAAATATTAATTTAGATAATAACATTACTTTGTTTCCAAACACAGTCAAAACAATATTAAGTCTTAATTTTCTTAATAATGTAAACCATACTGTTAATTACAAAATTATATCCTCTACAGGACAAGTTTATATGCAACAAAATAAGTTTATAAAGAATAAACAATTTAACTTAAATTTAGAAACACTTAAACCAGGCCTTTATTTTATTCAATTAAAATCTCAAAAAATTAATTTTCAATCTAAAATTATTAAACAATGATACTTCGACATATAAAAAGAACTGCACTAGTATTAACCCTAATATTTATAGTTAGTTGCGGTAGCAGTAGTAACGACGATTCTAATAGCAATAATGGTGGTGATGATAAAATTCTACCTCCAGAAGCTGCTACACTAGTAACTCCACTTAAAAACGAAGAATGTAATCAAGGTAATATTTTATCTAAAACAGAAAGCACTGTAGCATTCCAATGGAATAAGTCTAGCAATACAAATAACTACACCATTATAATAAAAAATTTAAATACAGATACTATTCAAGAAAAAACAACATCTAGTAACTCGGCCTCATTTACACTATTAAGAGGTGTGCCCTATTCTTGGCATGTTATATCTAAATCAAACAAAACTACAAAAGTAGCAACCAGTGAAACTTGGAATTTGTTTAACGCAGGCGAAGCAGAAGAAAACTATGCTCCATTTCCTGCTTCAATAATTTCACCAAAAATGGGAAGTATAACAAGCAATCCTGTTAATCTAGAATGGCTGGGAAGTGATTTAGATAACGATATAGCAACTTATGATATTTACTTAGGCACAACCAATCCTCCAACAGAATTACAAAAGGAAAACACAAATACTAATACAGAAAATAATATATCATTAACTAACGATACAGTTTATTACTGGATAATAGTAACAAAAGACGAAGCAGGAAACACATCTAAATCTCCAGTATTCGAATTTAGAACAGAAATATAAATTATAATATAATCATTAGCATATTTTAAATAGAAAAACTCTGTAATGTAATTACAGAGTTTTTCTATTTAAAAATGAATAATAAAAAAGCCTATTACATATTATCATACTATTTTGTACATTGTCTTTAACTTCTATTCTATTGCCTCTCTATATAATACATCTAATAGAATAAAATAACTCTAAATACGGTTTAATTAGAATGAAAATCAACAAATCAACACAAAGAAAGAATACAGGATTAGCTCCTGGCTCTCCTGTTTATATGGGAAAAAAACAAAACAAAGACTTAAATGTTGAGATTTTCGACTATAACTTAAACACGGTAGTAGAAGAAAGAGCAGAAAATGTAAAAAATGTATTCTTATATGAAAATAAAGAAAACATAACATGGATAAATGTTAATGGTTTAAACAATGTTGAATCCATTAAAGAACTGGGTACACATTTTGAATTGCACCCCTTACTAATAGAAGATATAGTTAATACACACCAACGTCCTAAATTAGAAGAATACGAAAACTATGCTTTTATAGTTTTAAAAATGCTCCATTTCGATGATAACAATAAATTAAAAATAGAACATATCAGTTTCGTTTTAGGAGAAGATTATCTACTCTCTTTTCAAGAAACAGAAGGAGACGTTTTTGACACTATTAGAGAGCGTATAAGAACTTCCAAAGGTTTGGTTAGAAAAATGAAAGCAGATTACCTATTATATGCCTTAATAGATGTCATAGTAGATAATTACTTTATTTTAGTAGACATACTTAGTGAAAAAACCGAAACTATAGAAGACAACCTATTTAATTTAGTAAATAATGATCAATTAGTATTCGATATTCAAAACTCTAAAAGAGAAGTATTAAAAATAAGAAGAGCAGTTTCTCCTTTAAGAGAAGTAGTCGGTAAATTAACCAAAGTAGACAAAAAATTAGTACAAGAAAAAACACATTTATATTTAAGTGATCTACACGACCATACTATTCAAGTAGCAGAAAACGTAGATATATATAGAGAAATGATATGGGGTTTAATGGATATGCACCTTACCAACCTAAGTAATAAAATGAATGAAGTTATGAAGGTACTAACCATAATAGCTACCATATTTATCCCTCTAACCTTTATAGCAGGTATATACGGTATGAATTTTGAAAACATACCTGAATTAAAGCATAAATATGCTTATTTTATACTCTGGGGTGTAATGATATTTATCTTCTTTGGAATGCTATACTATTTTAAAAGAAAAAAATGGCTCTAAACATAAATACTAGAACTATTATTCCTCATAAAACTAAATGCGCATTTTTAATAAAAAAACAAGCTTGCTTATATATTATTAGTCAGTAGCCCCCATAGATAAGTTTGTATTAACATTTCCTTCGTATTATAAATAGTATAAAGTTTTACTTTAAGTTGAGTATATAACAAAAAAAAATCCTCAACAAATAAATGTTGA